>JBGPHT010000006.1:0-102230 GCA_041484525.1 Bryobacteraceae bacterium
GCGTGAGTGGCCTACTTCGTGTTACGCTGAGGGGGTCCGCATGGGTTAGGGCCGGTCGCAGGCTGGATGGTCGGGTGCCGTTTCCGCGTTGGTGGCGGTGCCCGTGGCAACATTCGGCGGGTGGCCGGCCCTTCACTTTTGCGGCAGCAACTTCCCTCCTCGGCCGATGCGGTTGTAGCGTGGCTCGCCCGCGATGTCTTTCCGCACACTCAGCAGCGCCTTCCGGATCACACTCGCGATGGATGCCCGGGTCACTTGGTAGTGGCCGGCGAGCTTCGTCAGGGTGTCGCCGGCAACGCGGCGCTTGAGAATCTGCTGCCGGCGCTTGTCGAGCTTCTTGACTCTGGCATCGATGGCGCGTTGGTGGGCCTTCTGGTCGCCGGTCACTTCGCGGTATAGGTCGGTCATCGTCATGCTGCCCATGGTAACCCCGATACGCGCTGAGTGGCCTACAAAATTCGACACCCCCACAGTTTGAGAGATGTCATCCGGCGCGGGATCCGATCTGCGCTCAGTGGCCTACATATTTTTTCCCGTTTGGCGTGGCTTGCCGCCGGCGAGCGGAGCGAGCGGGGCGGGGGAGCCCCAGCGCAGCGCGGGGCAGACGGGCGCGGGAAGGGGCGGCGTCTTGTGCGGGATGGTGGGGGGCGGCGGGGCGTAAGCAATGCAGCGCTACCGGATGCCTTTGGCGGCGCGCGCGCTCGAGCCGCGGCGAGCCCGGTGGACGGCGCGCGCCTGGCGGCGGCCGGCGTGCGCGCGGCCTGCTGCCTCGGAGTCTGCAGGGTGGTGCGCTGCACGCCGGCAGTCCGCACCGCTGCCGCGATGGTGGCCGCCGCGGGGGATCCGGATGCCGCCTCGCCCTGCGGTCCGCTGCCCGCGGGCGTCGTGAGGGGACGGAGCGTTTAAACGCTGTG
Organism: Bryobacteraceae bacterium; assembly: GCA_041484525.1. Classification (GTDB taxonomy): domain Bacteria; phylum Acidobacteriota; class Terriglobia; order Bryobacterales; family Bryobacteraceae; genus JBGPHT01. Next base: position 915 of record JBGPHT010000006.1, read on the forward strand.
CTGAGTGGCCGGCAGTGTGTAGACCAGTGACAACCCTCGCGAGAATTTGGAGGGGGGTGTCTCTCCGGCGGTCCACCGGGCGAGCGCGTTTTGCTCAGGGGCCTACCAGTTTTCTGAGTGGCCTACAGGCGAAAATTGCCCCTGCCGCCCTGAAAGTACAGGCGAAATACAGGCGGCGCGTGGCGGCGGCGGTGCCGAAACCCCCGAAAAAGGCGCTACGGTGAGCTGTGGCCGATAAAGTAGCAGGGCCGGATCAGGCAGTGGTCGAACCGCCTGCCGCCAAGCGCCGGGGGTTCGCCGGCCAGCGGCCAGGGCCGGCGCCGCCGCCCCTGGCCGGGTCGGCTGCGACGCAGTTCAGGCCGGGGAAGTCGGGGAATCCGAAGGGCCGGCCGGCGGGGAGCCGCAACAAGACGACGGCGTTTTGCGCGTCGCTGTTGGGCGGCGATGCCGGCGACATCATGGCCAAGGTGATCGAGCTGGCGAAGACGGGCGATGGTGTGGCGTTGCGGTTGTGTGTAGAGCGGCTGCTGCCAGTCAGGGCGAGCCGCGATCGCGCGGTGGACGTCCAGCTTCCGGACATTGCGGCGGTCGGCGATTTGGTGGAGGCCTCGGCGGCGGTGATTCGCCACGCGGCGTCTGGCGCGATCACACTGAGCGAAGCGAAGGAGTTCATGTCGCTGCTGGAGGCGCAAAGGAAATTAGTGGAGACGGCTGACCTGGCCTTGCGGCTGGATGTGCTCGAGGCGCGTCAGGTGGGCAAGGCACAGGAGCGGGAGATTGGGTTCGATACAAAGGCGCGGATGCGCCGGTTAGAGGAGGAGTAAAGTGCGACTGACTCGGCGATTGGCTGCGGTGGAAGTGGCGGCGGGCGGGGCGGCGCGTGCGCGCTCGGCCGAAGTGCGGGAGGTGGGAGTTGTCTGGTCTGCGCATGAGGCGCGGATCGACGCGAGCGGCCTGGCGGCTGGCGAATACATCGCGGCCGATATGCGGTATCTGGATTCGCCTCCGGAGGCGGGTGAGCCGGCACGGCCGTTGTGCGGCGAGTTCGTGTCGGTGACGGAGCGGGTTACGCGGGACTCGAATGACCTGGGGAACGTCTACGGGGCGACCGGTGAGGTGATCGGGCGGGTGACTGAGCTCGACGGCTCGCTGGTCATCTGGAAGCCGGTGGTGTCGGGTCCGGTGGCGGCGCCGCCTTTGCCGCCGGCGGCCTGACCTCCTTGGCGGTAAATTTACCGTCGCGGGCGCGCCGCGGCAGCGCGGCGATGCGGGCGCGGAGCGTGTCGAGCTTGAGTAGCTCGCGTGCGAGCGCGGCGGCGCTGGCCGATTGCTTCACTGGCCTACACCGGCCTTGTGCTGATATCGCGCGTGGAAAGTTTTATCGGTGTACGTGTTACCGCCATGCAGGAATTCTTGAGCCTGGCGCCGAAGCCAGGCGGCGATGGGCCGGCGCTGCTGTGGGGTTAGCGTGCCGGCGTCCTTGATGGTCAACGTCGCCGCTGTGCGGAACTTCAGTCTCTCCGTTGGCGCCTTCACTGGCCTACAACCTCGCTGCCGGCGGGCGGTGCGTCCGGATCCGGCGGCGCGAAGACGCTGCGCTGCAGTTCGGCGATTTGCGTGAGCATGACTACGGTGCGCCGGCGGAGTAACTCCAGCGACGTGGGGAGAAGATCCTCGATGCGGATCTCCATTTCTTCGACGCGTGCGAGAAGGATGGTGACTGCGTTCGTCAAATCCTGCTTGGTCGCGGGCTGCATGTAGTCGGGCGTGGCTGTTGGGTCGGGCATTGGTTACCTCAGAACGCAGGCGCCGTCCTGCGCGACTGCGAAATACACATTCACCTCGAAGGTCGACGGGTCCACGGTTACGTGGTCTGGTTCGACCTGGCCGGGCGGGCCGGCGGTGTCGTAGCACGTGACGGCAATGGCGGCGCTGGCCAGGCCGTGGGTGCCGGCCGCGATGGTGAGCTGAGTTTGGCCGCTGAACGCCGTTCGGTAGGGCGCCGGCGCGGCCGCGACCTGAGCCCGTGTGACAACGTGGGGGTTGTCAGTCCGTGCGGAGTGCGCGGCGGTGGCGGCGGCGTTGGCTGTGTCAGCGGCGCCGCGAGTGGTGGCCTCCGACGTGATCGCAGCCGATCGGGTGTCGGCCTCGGCGGTGTCGGCCGAAGTGCGGGAGCTGGCTTCGGCCGACACGGCGGCGGCGCGCGCCGATGCCTCGGAAGAATCGGCCCCGGCGCGGGTTGTCGCTTCGCTGGCGATCGCCGCGGCGTTCGTCGTGTCGGCCGCGGCGCGCGTCGTGGCCTCGCTGGTTAGCGCGGTGGCGGTCGCCTTGGCGTCTAGCGCGGCCTGAAGCCCGGTCACGCCGCTGATGGGGATCGCGCCGGCGGCAACGTTGGCCGGTGCCCACTGGGCGCCGTCGAAGACGACGGCCTGGCCGGTGGTGGCTCCGGAGGGCGAAAGCTGCGATAGGGCGAGTTGCAGGATCGGCGGCGGCGAAGTGGTGCGTAAGCAGCTGGCGAGCGTGGCCGTCGACGTGGCGGGCACAACCAGCGTGGCGGTATCGGTTTTGCCGATACTGCCCCATCCGATCGAGTATTGACCGGGCTCGAGGAGCGCGTCGAAGCGGCCGGCGGCGATCTGAATCTGGGCGGCGCCGGCGGGGTGAACTACGTTGTCGGCGCCGGTGAAGGTAAGCCAGGTGAGGACGACGAAGCCGGAGGCCGGCGTCTGGGCGGCGTTGCGGAGGGTGCCAGTGACGTGGCAGGGGGCGGCGAATGCGACTGCGGCGAGCGCAAGCGCGCACAGAGCGGTGCGCATGCGCCTACAGTGTAGCGCCGGGCGCCGGGGATCCCGGCGCGTCGAACACGGCGCGGAGCTGGTCCCAGCGTTCGGCGTTCACCAGGTAGACGATGCGGCGCTCGGCGGCGGTGAGCGAGCGGGCGAGCCGGCCGCGCTGCTCGAGGCGGATTTGATGGATGCGGTATCGCCATCCTTCGCGCCAGCGGCGGGCCGCGGCGGCTTCATCGTGGCTGGCCGCACGCGGGTAGCAGCCGCTGGCCAGATGAGGAGCTGCAGGCGGCCGGCAATGCTGCGCGCGCCGCTACCGAATGCGGGGTGCGGGGCGGCGCCCCGGTCAATGAGCCGCCGCAGGCCGCCTTATCCGCGCGTCAATCGGCGGTGCGGCCGCGGCGCGGGTGGGGCCCGCTCGGGCCGGCCGGCCGGGTCGATGTTACTGCTGTCGAGGGCGGCGCGGGCTGCGAGCTCCAGGCGGGAGATGCTGGCGAGCGTGGCGCGTGCTGCGGCGGCGAGCCGCTTGGCGCGGCGGTCAAGCTCTTGGCGGTTCGGCGGCGTCATAGCGCGGGCGAAAAACAGGATAGCACGTCACCGGCCTACAGCCCGGCGGGCGGCGCTGGTGGCAGATCGGAGCGGAGCATGGCCTTGAACTCTTCGCAGGCGGCGGCGAAGGCTGCGCAGATGCGTTGCTCGGCGGCGGCAAGCTCGGCGCGGAGTTCCTCCCGCAGGATGGTGCGGAAGGTGTCGAGGTCGTCGGGTGTCGGCATGTGAGGGGGCCGTTGGTTTTCGGTGCGCTCCAGGCGGGCGGAAAGCTCTTGGCGGAGGGCTTCGAGCCTCTCGTCTATTGTCACTGGGGCGGCCTCCGGGTCTCCAGGTTGAGGATGCGCTCTTCGAGAGCGGCGATGCGCGTGGAGAGGTCGGTGGCGGTGACTTCAGTGGTGTGGAGGCGGGCGGCCTGGCCTTTGGCGTGTCCATGGAAAGCTGTGAGGAGATTGGTTTCGATGGCGCGCGCGAATTCCTGGGCGCGGTCCTCGGCGGCGCGGATCTCCGTCAGGATGGTCTCGACGGCGCGGTCCTGGCGTTCGGTGAGGCGCTGCTCGACGGCGGCGCTGGCGGCGGTGAGGCGCTGCTCGATGGCGTGTAGTGCTGCTAGATCGTCTGGCGTCATTTTGCGTTGGTCCTTTGGTGTGGCTGTCTTCATCGTACTTCAGTGGCCTACAGTTGTGTAGGCCACTCAAAATGGCGGGCTGTCACCGGCGCCGCTTGGCGTCGGCGCGGATCTGGCGGATTTCGGCGGCGGCCAGGGCGAACACGGCGGCGATGTGAGCGCGGCGGGCTCGCAGGGCGGCGGCGATCGCGCGGAGTAGGCGTCTCACCGGCGGCCCGCTTCGGCGGGCGGCCATGATGCGGTCGAGGGTGATGCTGGTGTGGGCCTTCATCGTTGGTGTTGCCTTTCTTGGCCGCTGCTCTGAGCGGCCTACACTCCGGATCTCAACCCCCCTGGTTTCCCCCAGGGGGGCAGACCCCGGCAGCCGTAGCGATCAAGCCTGCGGCTGCGACCGCCGCTCTGCGCGGCCCTGGCGGGCAAGGGCGCGGGTGGTTTTCCCGCGTGCATTTCACCCTTGCGGCCTGGCCGCGCGAGCCTGCCGGGTCGCCGCTTGGCGTGATCGCGCAGGCTGCAAGGGGTGGGGGGTTGAGAATTCAGACACGAGCGCGAGCGGTGATGTTCCGCGAGCCGTGGCCACCTTGCGCCGGCGGCTGCACCTTCCCGCGCGCAGCGCGGCATCAAGGCATTGCGCGCGCTGCGAGTGGCTGCCGGCGTGCGTCAGGCGCGCGGGTGGGTACCTCTGACACCACGCCAGATCCCGCGCGCCGATAAGCTGCACGGCGGCGGCGGCGAGCGTGGCGTATATTACGGGCCGCGTAAGTCGGCGGGCGAGGTCCGGGGCGGCCGGAGCCCCGAACACAAAGCAGCGTAGCGATAAGATTTGCGCCCGCACTTGCGAGCCGGGGTCCGTGGCGAGGCGCCGGCCCCCCTCGACGGAGGCCGCGACCAGGTGCGAGCACCGCGAGCGCATGCGGCCGCAGTAGAGCTGGTTTCCCCCTTTGGGGATTCCTTAATTGGGGGGTGCCAAGGATGGGGGTGTCCAGAGGGGGAAACCTGCGGCGGGGGGCGGCGCTGCGGGCGTCACGTTATCGAGATTGTCACCTTACCGGCCGTTGTGGAGGCCGGAATCCGACAACCGGAGCGGCCCGCGGCGCTGACGCCTGCGAGCTCGCGAGCGGGCCGGCGGCGCTGCTGTTGGTTGTAATCCAGAGCGCCGCTGAGGTGAGCTTTGCGAAGCCGAAGAAGAGGCGCGATTCTGGATCCAGCAGGCCGGGGCAGCGACGGTGGGGACCCAAACTTCCTACAGCCTTCCCCCGTCGCTGCTCGGCCGCGCTGCACCGCATTGACTGGTTCGGGGGCGGTAGCGGCCTATAGCTGGCGGCTGTCGGCGGGCGTGGTGTAGGCTGCTGAGGTTGCGTTGTGCCACGTGAAACAACTGCGATGGTTGAGTGGCCTACGGTGCCGGTGTGACGCCGCGGCGCTTAAGCTCGGCGGCGGTGATGGCGGCTAGCTCCGGAGCGTTGGCGTGGGTGTGGGTGTGGGTGCGGTGGTCTACGAGGAGTTGCGGCGTGGGCGTGTGGCGCACGTTGTCTGCGTAGGTGGCTTGGATGGCGGCGGCGCCTGCGGCGGCGACTTTGGCGGCACGTTGGCGTTCGGTGGTTGGCATGGTTTGATTGTAGGGCTGCGCGTGAGTGGCCTACAAGGTCCCGCGTGTTGCCGCCCTGGCGCGAAGCGCCAGGGGCGGGGGCGCCCCAGCCGAAGGCGCGGGGCAGACGGGACCGGAGGCGGCGGCTGGCTGTGTGAGTTGCGCGGGGGCGGCGGGGCCTGAGTGAATGCTTCTCCACCGGATGCGTTTGGCGGCCGGCGCGGTGCTGCCGCTGCGTGGCGTGCTGTCCGTCGCCGGCCTGGCTGCGGGGTGGATCCGCCTTACGCCGTGAAGATGCTGAGCAGCGTGGCGCCGGGGCGGGAGCCCTTGCCGGTGCGGCGGGCGGCGTCAAGAAGTTGCTTGAGCTCGGCGAGCGTGAGCGTCTCGACGGGCTTGGCGAAGAGGGTGGTGATTCGCGCGGCCGTGGCGTGCGGCGCGGCGCCCACGGTGGCGGTGGCGGAGTTGGTAACGGCGACGGCTGGCATGGGTTCAGCTTAGCGCTGCCGCGGCCTGGCTGCGCGGCCGTTTCATCAGCCGGGCCGGCGCGGGTCTACTGGCATGTTGGGCGGCGCCTGCGTGCGGCAGGTCCAGCAGCGGTTATCGGAGCCGCGCTTGGCGGCGCACGCCTGGCAGATGGGACAGCCGCACTTCGGGCAGCGGCCGGCCGGGCCGTACACGGCGGCGCTGCAGCCGCAGTACTCGGGCTTGGTGAGTGGCATCAGGAAAGCAGCGCGGCGCGTAGCGTGAGCGATGGTGTGGTGCCTTCGAGCTTCACCACGTTGGCGCGGATTTTCGCTGAGGCGATGCCGACGCGTGCGGGGGTCTGGTATGCGCGCCACTGCAGGGTGATCCGCGCGGCCGGTACCACGGTGCCGCCGATGGTGATTTCTACGACCGGAATGGCGGCGGCGAAGGCGTCGACGCTGTCCTCGAGGACGATGCGGGCGGCGGGGATGAGGGCGGCGGCCTTGAGCTCGATGATGTCGATCAGGAAACCGTAGTCAAGGAGCGCGGGTGAGATGTCGAGACCCGTGGTGGGCGTCACGGCGCCAACGGCTGTCACAGTCTGTGCGCCGGTGGTGATGTTGGTTTGTATCACGGCTCCAACTGTAGCGTGCTGCAATGTGGGGGATGGTAGAAGGGCGGGCGGAGCGGTTTGGGCGGGTGATGGCGGCGCGGCGATCGCGGCCGGTGGCGGCGCTGGTGTCGCGCCTGCGGGCGGCGGTCCGCGTGCGCCTGGCGTCGGGCTGGACGCAGGCGCGGTTGGCCGCGTCGGTGGGCTGAGCCAGCCGCAACTGAGTAACTGGCTGCGCGGCGTGCGGGGCCTGAGCGCGGCGGCGCTGGATCGCGTGGCGGTGTTCCTCGAGGTGGAAGTGTCGCCAGCGGCGTGAGTGGCCTACAGCTTGGGCTTCGGACGCGCCGGGCGAAGGGTGACGTTCAGTGTGGCGCCGGCGAGCTCGTAGCCGGGTTCGCAGCGGAACGTGAGCTGCTGCGCGTTGTCTATGGTGATCACCGCGGCCAGGCGGTCGTCGCCGTCGAGGACGCGGATCGGCCGGCCTGGCTGCGCGAGGAGGTCCTGGGGTTTGAGGCGCCGCGGTTTCATTGGCGGTGTAGTCCGATCTGCACGCCGTAGGGCTGCTGCGGTTCGATTGCCAGATCCACGGGCTCGAAGCCTGGCTCGCAGACGAGGTGCAGGCCGCCACGCTGGCCGTAGATGGTGGCGACGTGCCGTTCGGCGTCCCACACTTCGATGGCGGTGCGGCCTTGGATGGTCGATGCGGACGGCGGCTTGAAATACATGCGGTGCTCCTCTTCCTTTCGGAATTCGCGGCCGATGGCGGCTACCAGGGCGGCGAGGACGATGGCGACAGTGGACGCGGCGAGGAGGGCGGTGAATGGATCGATCACGGGCGGACCTCGAAGGTGCCTTGCAGGTCGGTGGTGATGGTGAGCTCGTTGGCGTGCAGGTCGCGCCAGCCGCCGCGGCCGTTGCCGAGCGCGAAAAACGAAAGTGTGTCGCCGGCGTACGGGTGCTCGATGAGGGCGATTTGTTGCACGCCCCATACCTGCAGGATCTCGCGGACCTGGCCGGCGTCGAAGCTGTCGATCGGCGGCAGCTCGCGCGGCGCGGCGACGTGCAGCACCCGGCCGCGGACTTCGCCGGCGGCGCCGGATACGATCACCGCTTGGCCGGTGTGTAGGCTACTCAGGCTGGTCATGACGGCGTGCTCCTTTGCTTCACACTTCATCCCGAATAGACCGTCTCCCATGCATATGCAACCCGCGCGAATCCGGTAGAGCGAGCGGCAGCGGTGTAGGCTACTCAGGCTTTTCATTGCGGGTCCCCATGTAGATTGAGGCGCAGGGAGAAGGGCTCGCCCATCCACGTGAGCATGATGCCGCCGCCCGGGTCGGCATCGCCGAGGACCAGGCGCAGGCCTTCCGGTGTCGAGTGGATGAAGCCGATTTGTTCGGCGCCGTTCCATATTTCGACTTCACCGGTTGGTGATAGTTTGAACTCGAGCGGAGAGGCGGCGCTCCACGCATTGGGGGCTCGTACAGGTCCCTTCATAGACGGTCTCCTGGTTGCAGATTGGGCACTGGGAAAATTGTGGCTCAGCCTGGGGCGGCGGCAGCATCGCTGGTTGAGCTTCGGCGCGCTGGCTGTCTTCGCGATAGCGGCGGCGCTCCTGCTCGCTTGCGTGGATGGCTAGCGTCCGGTGGTTGTTGCGCATCCAGGGGATGAGGTCTTCAGCGGCGGCTTTGACGAGCAGCTGCGGGCTGGTGATCGGATAGTTGGCGGCGCGCTTGGCGGCGAACCACTCGGCGATCCACCAGCAGAGTGGTTCCAAACCGAGGCCGAGGCGCTTGGCGATCGCAAGGAGCCGGCCCGGGATGGCGTCGGCTGGTTTGAGCGGCCGGCCGTAGGCGGCTTCGATGGCGGCCGCGACTTCGCCGGCCGTGGTTCTGTCGTTTTGCTTAGATGGAAAAGTGGGTGGGTCTGGGCTCGCGGCGGCCACGGCGGCCGACGGCGGCTCGGCGGCCTCGGGCGCGCGCGACTCACTCACTACTGTAAAGGAGCTACTACTCACTACTGTATCTCCCACTCTGGGAGAAGCCCTTCTCCCACTCTGGGAGAAGGCTTCTTCCGCTGTGGGAGAAGCCCTTCTCCCATTCTGGGAGAAGGGGAATCCCTGAGTTTGGCGGTCGCGGCTGTGCCGCGGTACTGGTGTTTGCTCCTGCCAATCGGTGATGGCGGCGCGGATCGCAAGCCAGTCCGGCGCATATTCGGTGGCAGCGTGGCCGCCCTTCATGGTGGTGCGCTGCTGCTTCGTGATGAGTCCGGCGCTGAGCAGCGTGGCGTTCGATCGGTGGTAGGTGCCAGCGCCGACGCCGGCGGGTCCGCGTATCCACTTGCGGAGTTCCGTGGAGTAGATGCCAGCGGTTGCCTGGCTCTCGCTGTGCTGGTCACTCTGCCAGCCGTAGGCGGTGGAACGTTCGATGTGCCATAGCAGCACTGTGGTTTTGATGGGTCCCCAGATGCCTGGTCCGTACCGGATGACGTCGAGGATGGCTGTAAAGTTTGAGGAGTAGCCTGCGGGGGCCGTGCGTTGCGTTCCCATGCTGCACCTTTCGTCGTTGCTGGCGATTCGGGTGGTGTGGCAGAATAAGAACTGCAACACCGCCTTTGTTGCGCTCCGGCGCCGCTTCTCTCCCGGGCAAGGTGATCAGCGGTGATGGAGTTTGACCGCCTGGGCGGTGGTGACCGAGGTCGCATGGGAGCCGAGCTATAATAGCGGCTTCCATGCCGACTTTGGATATCAACGAAATACGTGCGATTCTGCCGCATCGCTACCCCTTTCTGCTAGTGGACCGCATCGTCGAAATGGAACCCGAGCGCATCGTCGGGATCAAGAACGTCACGCTGAACGAGCCGTTCTTCACCGGTCATTTCCCCGATTTTCCCGTGATGCCGGGCGTGCTGATTGTGGAAGCCATGGCCCAGACCGCGGGCGTGCTGGTGCTGAGCACTATTCCGGATCGCGAGCAGAAACTGGTGCTGCTGGTGGCGATCGAAAACGCGCGCTTCCGCCGCCCCGTGGTGCCGGGCGACACGCTGCGGATCGAGATGCGGCTGCTCAAGCGCAAGGCCAGCGTGGCAAAAATGGCAGGGCAGGCCACGGTCGACGGAGTGGTGGTGGCCGAGGCCGAAATGATGTGCAAGCTCGCCGATAAGGAAGAGAAGCCGCCCGCCACCACCAGCGCCTAGCGATGCCGATTCACCCCACCGCTATCGTGGACCCGCAGGCGCGGATCGCCGCGAGCGCCGAGATCGGTCCCTACTCGATCGTGGGCGCGGAAGTCGAAATCGGCGCCGGCACGCGCCTGATGGCCCACGTCTACCTCGAAGGTCCGGCGTGGATCGGCGCGGACAACCTGTTCTACCCTTACTGTTCGGTCGGCGCGGCCTCGCAGGATCTGAAGTATCGCGGCGAGCGCGCCGAGACGCGCATCGGCGACCGCAACCGCATCCGCGAGTTTGTCACCATCCACCGCGGCACCGAGGGCGGAGGCCGCGTGACGCGCATCGGCAGCGACAACCTCCTCATGGTCTATTCCCACGTGGCGCACGACGTCAGCATCGGGGACCATGTGATTCTGGGCAACAGCGTCGGTCTCGCCGGCCACGTGACGATCGAAGACTGGGCGGACCTCAGCCCGTACAGCGGCGTGCACCAGTTCTGCCGCATCGGGCGCCACGCCTTCATCGGCCCGTACAGCATCATCAAGCAGGACGTGCTGCCGTACTCGCTGACCAGCAACAAACCGGAGGTCGGGGTCTTCGGCGCCAACAGCATTGGGCTCGAACGCCGCGGGTTCGAGAAGGGCTCGATCGAGGCGCTGCAGACGGCGTTCCGGCTGCTGACCCGTTCGCAGCTCAACACCGCGCAAGCCATCGAGCGCATTCGCGCCGAGGTGCCGCCATGCACGGAAGTGGACGAGCTGATCGAGTTCATCCGCGCCTCCACCCGCGGCGTGATCAAGTAACATGCGCTACGGACTGATCGCGGGCAATGGGCGGTTTCCGGTGCTGGCGCTCGAGACGGCACAGCGGCTGGGGCACGACGTCACCGTCATCGCGATCCAGGAGGAGGCCTCGCGCGACGTGGAATCGCTGGCGCCGCGCTGCCACTGGATTTCACTGGGGCAGCTCAGCAAACTGATCGATATCTGCCGGCAGGAAGGCATCACCGAGGTGGTGATGTGCGGCCAGGTGAAGCACGCCAAGATCTTCTCGTCGATCGTTCCCGACTGGCGCCTGGTGAAGCTGCTGGCCACGCTCCCGTCGAAGAATACCGACGGCCTGATCGGCGGCGTCATCAAGATTCTGGAAGCCGAGGGCATCCACCTGCGCGACTCCACATTCCTGTTGAAGCCCTTGCTCGCGAGCCCGGGCGCCATGACGCGCCGCAAGCCGGATAAAGATGAGACCGTCGACATCGAATACGGCCGCCGCGTGGCGAATGCGCTGGCTGGTTTCGACGTGGGCCAGAGCGTCGCCATCTGCGAGCGGGCCTGCGTGGCCGTCGAAGCGATGGAGGGCACGGACGCCATGCTGCGGCGCGCCGCGACCCTGGTCAACGGGCGCCGGTTGACGCTGGTGAAAGTGGCGCGGCGCCGCGAGCATCTGTTGTTCGATGTACCCGTGGTAGGGTCCGCCACCATCCCCGTGATGCGGGAGACGGGAACCACCGCGCTGGCAGTGGAAGCGGGACGAACGTTGATGCTGGACCGGGAGAAGATGATCGAAGCCGCCAACGACGCGGGGATCGCGATACTGGGGCTGGAGGAGTTTCGGGGACAGGCTACACAACCTCGAAACTAGTTTCGAGGTTGTGTAGCCTGTCCCCGAATTAGAATGTCTAGAAAACGATTAGCCGTGATCGGCGCCGGTCAGTTCGGCCGCAACCATTGCCGCGTCATCCACGAATCGGAGCGCGCGCAGCTTGCGGCAGTTGTCGATATCGACATAGCGCGCGCGGCCGAGGTCGCCGGCCTTTACGATGCCGAGCCGCTCGCCGACGTCCGCGCGCTGGCCGGCAAAGCCGACGCCGCCATCGTCGCCGTCCCCACCTCCGCCCACGAGGATATGGGCCGCCTGTGCACAGAAATCGGCCTCGACGTGCTGGTCGAGAAGCCCATCGCCCCCGACCTCGATTCCGCCACGCGCCTCATCCAGGCCGCCGAGCGCCGCGGCCGCATCCTGCAGGTGGGCCACCTGGAGCGATTCAATCCGGCGGTGGTCGAGTTGGAACGCCGCACCACCCTGCCGCTGTTCTTCGAGATCCACCGGATGAACGTCTTCAGCCCCCGCTCGCTCGACGTAGACGTAGTGCTCGACCTCATGATTCACGACGTGGACATCGTGCTCGCCCTCGCGCGGGCGGAACCGGTCGAGATCCGCGCCGCCGGCATCCGCATCCTCTCGGAGAAGGTGGATATCGCCAACGTGCGCCTCCAGTTTCCTAACGGCTGCGTCGCCAACCTCACGGCCAGCCGCGTCTCCACCGAGCGCGTCCGCAAGCTTCGCCTCTTCCAGCCGCACCAGTACATTTCGCTCGACTACACCCGGCAGGACCTGGCGGTGTTTTCCGTGGGGGAGAACCGGCAGATCGGCTTCGAGCAGGGCCGGATCGAGAAGGCGGAGCCGCTGAAACTGCAACTGGACGCGTTCCTGGACGCCATCGAAACCCGAGATTCCCCGAAATGCTCCGGCGTTGCGGCGCGTCAAACCCTGGGGGCGGCTTTGGCGATTCTTGATAAAATCAAGGAGCATTCGGAAGTTGTCTCGCAAACTTTGGTAGCTGGATGGAATCCGTAGCCCCACCTCCGGTTGACGCTGAATTAAACCTGCTCACCGATTGGGGAGACTCAAACCGGCGGTCGCGCACCCGCGATGCTGCCATCGCTTCCGTTCTGGTGCACGTCTTCGGCATCGTGTTTCTGCTCAGTGTTCCCGAGAGTTGGCTGGAATCTCCGCCGCCTCCCAAGGCTGAGGTGCGCCACATCACGCCGCTGATCGAGCCGGTCACCGAGATGACCCAGAAGGCGCCGAACAAGGGCAAGATCGCCAAGGAGTTCAACGCCGCCGAGCAGACGCCGCGCGAGCGTATGCAGATTCCGCAGTCGACCATCTCGACCACGCGCCCGAAAGCGCTGCGGCCGGCGCCGATCCCCACGCCGCCGGTACCCGCGCCAGTCGCCATGCCCGAGCCGCCCAAGATGGAAGCCGCCAAGGAACTGCCGAACGCACTGGCACAGGCGCCGCCGGTCGCTCCACCGCCCCAGATCCAAGTAGAAGAGAAACCCAAACTGCCATTCGAATCGCCGGGTTCGCAATCGACAGTGGCGCCGGGCCAGCGCAGCCTGGCGATGCCGGACGCCTCAGTTTCAAACGCCATCCGGCAAACCATCCACCAGGGTTCCGCGGGCGGCGGACTGATGGTGGGAGACCCGGGCGCCGCCGGCTTGGGAGGCTACGGCCCCGGCATCAATCAACCGCCTTCGCCGGGAGTCCAGGGCAGCGCGCTCGAGTTGAAGAGCGACCCGATGGGCGTGGATTTCCGCCCGTATCTGATCCAGATCCTGGCGACCGTGCGCCGCAACTGGATGGCGGTGATGCCGCAGAGCGTGGGTCTGGGCCAGCGCGGCAAAGTGGCGCTGCTGTTTTCGATTGACAAGACCGGAGTCGTGGTGAAGGTGAACTATGCCGAGCAATCGGGCGCGAAGGCGCTCGACCAGGCGGCAATTTCAGCCATCAGCATGTCGAACCCGTTCCCGCCGCTGCCATCCGAGTTCAAGGGCGAGCGCATCGTGCTGCAGTTCAACTTCGCATACAACATGCCGAAGCGGTGACTCACTCCCTCGTGCGTTCGGCCGGGAGTTTCATCTCGATGAACAGGAACTCACAAGGGCGGTTGTTCAGGTTCTGCTCGGTGTGGTTGTCGCCATCCAGCCAGCGAGTTTCGCCGGCAGGCACATGCAGATCGAAGCTCTTCTTGTCGGGAGTGCGCAGGCGCAGGTGGACATCTGTAACCGCCACCAGTATTCCCGAGCGGTGATCGTGCAGCGAAACGTTGGCTTCCCCGGGAAGCTTGGCGCGTAAAATCCGCACCTTCTCGTTTTCCCGATCCACGACGTATAGCTTAGGTGCGATCTGCACCACGTCGACAAAGCGCTCGATTATGATTTCGGCCAAGTCTTGCCGAGGCGTGAACCGGCGTGACTGACCCAGGGCACAGGCAGTTACCAGAAGGAGGGCTGCGCACTTACACATGACGCTTACACCACCTACTGGAATTTTAGCAGCCTATTTGCGGCGACTCAGGCGCGATAGTAACAGCAGCGCGGCGCCGATCAGCAGCAAGGTCTCGGGTTCCGGGATGGTTGCCCCGGTAACGGTGTGCACCGCACCCGATGGATGGGTCTCGCTGAAGGGACCAATCGGAAAAAAGTCCATCTGGTACGTGTCCGTGTTCTGGATCTTATTGGTGTGCAGGTTTGCGTTCAGATCCCCGGCCAGACCGGGTACGATGACTTCCAACGGAGCGGGCGTGGCGTCCCAAAAGGCCCCCTGGTTCGACAGCACCAGATCCTCGCTCAGGGCGATCGGTCCGTTCAGCGCTCCCTTCCGGACGTCGAAGAACACGTCGAAGAACGACGAGAAAGTGCCCTCCGGGGTCCCCGGCAGATGATCGTCGGGCGCACCGGGCGTGATGGTCATACTCCCGGTGCTGGCCGGGCCGCCGCGTACTGACTGCAGCGTGATGAAGTAGAAGTCTACGCCCAGACCGAAGTCGACCGGAGCCACGCTCATCAACTGCAGCGCAATCATTTCGACCGGCGTTGTCCCCGGGCCGCTGGTGATGTTGACGTCCGAATTCCTGCGGACAATCGTATCGGTGTTACCCGGTCCGACAGGCACTCCTTGAAACGCCGCTCCCCCGAACGTAGTACCAGGAAGGGTGGCGAGAAAATCGGAGCCGCCAATCACGAAAAGGTTGGCTCCGAAGCTCAGTTGCGAGCCGGCGAGCAGCAGCGCGCTCAGGACGGCGCCGCGAAAACATTGGCTAAACTTCATTTTCCGTCTCCTTGAAAGGAACGAGCCACGGAGGAGTAGACACTCCTGCGCGCGATGACGGGTCCTATCTCAGTCGAAGAGTACGCTCGGGTACAATGGTTGTCAACTGGATTTCCACTGGTTTTCAACAGAAATACCCGTTTTAGTTCTAGTACTTACGGTGGGCCAAACTGTTCTTTCGCTCGCGTTCCGACAGGACCGGAGTGCCGCCCGAATGGCGTTATACTGCTTCTGTACACTTCGACTGACGAGGCCTTCCCATGAGCGCGGCACAGGTGACCACTCCGTACGAGCACGCCCATCCGCAGGCCGAGCAGGCGTACAAGTTCCTCTACTACATGGCGCTGATGCGAGAGGTGGAAGACCGCATCGAACGCAAGCTCTACCGGCAAGGCAAGATCCTCGGCGGAGTGTATGTGGGGCGCGGCCAGGAGGCTATCCCGGTGGGAAGTGCGCTCGTCGCCGAAGCCGACGACGTCTTCTTTCCTTCGCACCGCGACATCGCCATCTTCTTCGTGCGCGGCGTGCCGCTGGGCCGCATTTTCGCCCAGTACATGGGGCGCGTGGACGGCCTGACCCGCGGCCGCGACGGCAACATGCACATGGGGGATCAGAAGGCCGGCATCATGTCGATCATCTCCGCGCTGGCGGCGACGGTTCCAGTGGCAGCGGGCGCCGCGCTCGCCATGAAGTACATGGGGACGAAGGGCGTGGTATTCAGCTATTTCGGCGACGGCGCCACCAGCCGCGGCGACTGGCATGAAGGCGTAAACTTCGCCGCCGTCCAGAAACTGCCCGTAGTCTTCATCTGCAACAACAACCAGTACGCCTACTCGACGCCCCTCGAACTCCAGATGGCTTGCGCCAACGTGGCCGACCGCGGCCCGGCGTACGGCATCCCCGCCGAGATCGTGGACGGCAACGACGTGCACGCCGTCTACGATGCCACTAAACGCGCCGCGGCGTACGCGCGTTCGGGCAACGGCCCGTACCTCCTCGAGTGCAAGACGTTCCGCATGACCGGCCACTCGGCGCATGATGCCGCGCATTACGTGCCGCCGGAGCAGTTCGAGAAGTGGAGCAAGCTCGATCCCATCACGCGCCTCGAGACCCGCATGCTGGCCGAAGGCTGGGCCGAGCGCCGCGAGCTCGACAGCGTGCACGCCGCCATCCGGCAGGAAGTGGACGATGCCATCGCGTGGGCCGAGCGCAGCCCGTTCCCCGACGCGTCCACGCTGCTAGACGGCGTCTACGAGAGCGAGTGACCATGTCGACCACTTACCTCGAAGCCATCCGGCAAGGACTATGGGAGGAGATGGAGCGCGACCCCAATGTGTTCCTCATCGGCGAGGACATCGGAGTCTATGGCGGCGCGTTCAAAGTCACGGCGGGGTTTCTGGAACGCTTTGGCGCACAGCGCGTGGTGGATACGCCGATCTCGGAAGCGGCCATCGTAGGCGCGTCGATCGGCGCCGGCCTGATGGGGCTGCGGCCGGTGGCGGAAATGCAGTTCGCGGATTTCATCACCTGCGGCTTCGACCAGATCGTGAACTTCGCCGCCAAGTGCCGCTACCGCTGGAACGCGCCGGTGCCCATGGTGATCCGCGCGCCTTCGGGCGGCGGCATTCACGGCGGCCCGTTCCATTCGCAGAATCCCGAGATGTGGTTCGTGCGTACGCCGGGCCTGAAGGTGGTGTGCCCAGCCACCGCCTACGACGCCAAGGGACTGATCAAATCCGCCGTGCGCGACAATGACCCCGTCATCTTTTTCGAGCACAAAGGCCTCTACCGCCGCATCAAGGAAGACCTGCCGGAAGGCGAGTTCACCGTGCCCATCGGCAAGGCCAAGGTAGTGCGCGTGGGCACGGACCTGAGCATCATCACCTATGGCTCGGGCGTTTGGATGGCGCTCGAAGCAGCCGACAAACTGGCGGAGGAGGGCGCATCGGTGGAAGTGGTGGACCTGCGGACGCTGGTGCCGCTGGATCGTGAGACGGTGTGCGCGAGTGTGAAGAAGACATCGAAGGCGCTGCTGTTGCACGAAGACACGCGCACCGGCGGCATGGCGGGCGAGCTGGCCGCGACCATCACGGAGAGCGTGTTCGAGTACCTGGACGGTCCCATCGTGCGAGTGACCGCTCCCGATACGCCTGTGCCTTTCAGCCCCTCGCTCGAGGATGCGTTCCTGCCGAATGCCGAGAAGGTCATTGAGAAGGCTCGCTGGCTGTATCGGTATTGAGCTGTTGCTGGCGCTCGCCGGCGCAGTACCCGCCTGGCCGGTCGATCCCGACTACCGCGCGGGCACCGGCTATACGGATCATGTCAAAGCCGTCGCCATCGAAGACCGCCACGGCGAGCGCGTGGTCTTCGTCGAAGCCGATTTCGCGATCACCCACCAGATCGCCGACCTGGCCGCTGTGCAGTTGGCGAAAGCCTACGGCCTGGACCGGCCCTCTCTAGTCTTCCGTGGAACCGGCGACTTGACGGCCCATCCCCAGGACCTGATTGTCGCCGTCACCGAAGCGCTCGGCAGCAAACAGCCCGCGCACATCCGCCGCACTGCCGCGGGACTCTCGATCTCCGCCGCGCGCTGCGTGGCCACCCTGTTCCCCATCGCCTTCGCCGGCTGCGCGCCGGGTGCGGAAGTGCGCGGCTTCATCCGCGCCGCATTCCAGATGGTCGAGCCGGCGCACGGCTTGTTGCAGCGCGGGGAGACCCCGCTCGCCTACCCCGTGAAGGCCGTCGGGCTGGGAAAGGATGCGGCCATTCTCGCCCTCGGCGGCGATGCGCCGGTGGCGGAGTTCGCCGCCGGCGGACTGATCGCGATCGCGCACGCCAACGGCAACGCGGCCATGCCTGCCGATCCTGCCATCCGCGCGGCGGTGCGGCAGGTGCTGGCGCGGGTCGGCCGTTGATACGACGGTAAACATCTGAAAACAGGTAGCATGTCCCACGGTCAGCGCACTTCCTCTTACCTCCCCTTGCTAGATAGTACTAGTACTTTAGACCTATATGTCGCCGCGCTCATCAGCCACACTCCTGGAGTTGTTCAATTCGGCGAAATTCGCCATTACGGAGGATCTCTTGAGTAAACGACTACTGTTCTTTTGCTGCGTGCTGGCCCTCGGCATGCCGGTGTTTGCCCACCCGCTGGTGTTCGTAGGATCGTTCCAGGTCGATCAAGGTCCGCACTAGTTCACGGATCCGCAAGTGTATTCGGCGCGCGAGGCGGCCGCCCTTGTGTTTGGGGGCGTGTTCACGGACTATCAGATCTCAACCAACCCGAACACGGTCGATCCGGGCACCATCACATTCACCGGATGGTACGCCGTCAGGGGCGACCAGGGTGGTACGGAATACGCGCAGGACTTCAAGTTGCAGACCGGCACCAACTACAACGATCCGGGCGGCGAGGCTACGGCCATTTCAGCGTACATCAACGACGTCGCGGTAGGCCCGGCCTTCACCAACTATGTCTGGGAGGAATCGGCTTTCTCCGCCGAAGCCCCCGAGCCCGCCACGATGTGGATTCTGGGAACCGGACTGGCAGGCCTGGCAGCACTGTGCCGCCGCCGCACCCGCTCGAGTTAGCTTGATCCCCGCGGCCAACTCGGCGCCTCCTTGAAATTGACCGGTTTGAACTCGGCCGTGGTTCGCGACACCATAGCACCATGGCCGATGGCGGGCGCGAAGCGATATCAACTCCGGCCAACCGATTCCACCTTCGAGATGAATGCGGAGTGGAAGGCGTTCTGCATCGCGGGAGCCGATAGCCGCCCCGTCAAGGTACACTCAGGGACATGTGGTTCCTTGTCGCTCTCCTGGCACTTCGCCTCGCCCCTGTTTCTCCTACTGCCCCCAACCGGCAGCCGCAGCTGGCGGCGTCGAACGGCATGGTTGCGCTGGTTTTCGGAGCCGGCGAATCCGTCTGGTTCGCGCGCTCGACGGATAACGGCAAATCCTTCACCAAGCCGTCCAAAGTGGCGGACCTGCCCAAGCTCATGCTCGGCCGTCATCGCGGACCGCGCGTGGCGATCGCGGGCAACACTGTTGCGATCGCAGCCATCTCCGGTGCATCGGGCGACCTCCACGCCTGGCGGTCCACTGACGCCGGTACCACGTGGTCGAAGCCGGTGGTAGTGAACGACGTTCCCAAGGCCTCGGAGGAAGGACTGCACGCCCTGGCAGGCGACGCCGAAGGCCACCTCGCGCTCGCCTGGCTCGACGACCGCAATGCCCCCGGCAAACGCCTCTATGGCGCGTTTTCGAATGACGGCGGCGCTACCTGGTCGAAGAACGCGCTGCTCTACCAATCATCCGAGCGAACCATCTGCGAGTGCTGCCACCCGTCGCTCGCGGCGCTCGGCCATGGCGAATTCGCCGTGATGTGGCGCAACGTGCTCGATGGCTCGCGCGATTTCTACACGCTGCGCCTGCGCGACGGCAAGCCGGTGACGGCGGCCGCGAAGGCCGGCGAGGGCACCTGGAAACTGAACGGGTGTCCCATGGACGGCGGCGGCATCGCGGTCGAAAACGGGGCGCTCTTCACGGCATGGCGCCGCGACAAAGAGGTGTACCTCACCGAGCCCGGGAAACCCGAACGCAAGATCGCTGCCGGTCAGGACGTGGCACTCGCGGTAAACGCGAAGGGCGCGTATGCAGTGTGGTCCACGCCGCAGGGCATCCAAGCGCTGGCGCCCGGCTCGCCGACTTCCGTGCGCCTCTCCGAGGCCGGCGCCTTCCCAACAGCCGCGGCTCTGCCCGATGGCTCGGTGCTGGCGGCCTGGGAAGAGAACGGCGCCATTTCGATGGGACAAATCAAGCCGGCCGCGAAGTAAGTGATGGACGAAGACTCCTATCGGACTCGAACCCGGCTGATATCCAGTGCCATCGACGAGCAGGGCGGCTTCGATCTCTCGCAACTGATTTCGGTGATGCGGCACGAAAGCCGTTCGCACGCTGACCTGTCGTCGCTGTATTTTGCAGGCGCCGACGTGGACCATCGGTATTTCCTGCGGACGGACTCTCTCGCAATCGGGATTGCCGTGCTTCCGGAAGGGGCGGAGAAATCAGCCCATTGGAAGCGCCATCCCCATCAGAATGAAATGATCGCCGTGATCGAGGGAGAGATTCTCCTGGAGCGAAAAGAGAATAGCGGAGTGAGGGGAAGCCGGCTGCAACAAGGCGAGATGGCAGTAATTCCCACGGGCGTCTGCCACCGCGTTCTGGCAGTTCCAAATATGCGGGCCGCCTATGTCTTCGTGAAGACCAATCCGGCTCTCGAACCGCGCGGCGAGGGCTGCGACTGAGCTAAAATCACAGATATCGCAATCCCCGTATCCGAAAACGGCGCTTGCGATCGTTCCCCATGACCACAACCAGCAAAAGCCGTACGCAGGAATTTCGCGATCAATTATCGCGCCGCGCCCTCGTTGCCGACGGCGCCATGGGGACCATGCTGTATTCGCGCGGCATCTTCATCAACCGCTGCTTCGACGAGTTGAATCTTTCCGCGCCCGACCTGGTGCGGCAGATCCACCAGGAGTACGCCAAGGCGGGCGCCGAGATTCTCGAGACCAACACGTTCGGCGCCACGCGGCCGCGGCTGGGGGCGTTCGGCTTCGCCGACAAGATCCGCGAGATCAACCGCGCCGGGGCGCGTCTGGCACGCGAAGCGGCCAACGGCGGACCGTTCGTCGCCGGCGCCGTGGGGCCGCTGGGCGTGCGCATCGAACCGCTCGGCCCGACTTCGTTCGCCGAAGCGCGCGCCGCTTTTCGCGAACAGATCGACGCGCTGCTCGAAGGCGGCATCGACCTCCTGATCCTCGAAACTTTCGCCAACCTCGATGAACTGCGCGAAGCCGTGACGGCAGCGCGCGACGCCGCGGGCAACGATATCGCCGTGATCGCGCAGGTCACCATCGACGACTTCGGCCACCTGCCCGGCGGCACCGATCCCGAAACTTTCACGCGCGAGATGGACGCCTGGCCGGTGGACGCCATCGGGCTTAATTGCTCGGTCGGCCCCAAGGCTACGCTCGAAACCCTCGAGCAGATGATGCAGTTCTCCACCAAGCCCATGAGCGCCATGCCCAACGCGGGCGTGCCGCAGCGCGTCGAGGGCCGCAACATTTATCTCTGCTCGCCCGAATACATGGCGCAGTACGCGCGCCGCATGCTGTGGGCCGGCGTGCGCATCATCGGCGGGTGCTGCGGCACCACGCCCGAGCATATTAAGCTGATCCGCTCCGAAACGCGCTCGCTGCAGCCGCTGCAGAAGAAACTGGCGGCCACCGTGGAGGAGCCGCACGTCAAGGCGCAAGCGCTCACGCCCGTCCCCATGGCGCAGAAGTCGAAGCTTGGCGCCCGGCTGGCCGAAGGCAAGTTCGTTTCGTTCGTCGAAATTCTGCCGCCGCGCGGCGTCGATGCCACCCGCGAAATCGCCGGCGCGCGCCTCTGCGCCGAGCACGGCATCGATTGCATCAACGTGCCCGACGGCCCGCGCGCCAGCGCCCGCATGAGCGCCCAGGTAACTTGCCAGCTCATCCAGCAGCACGCCGGCATCGAGGCCGTGAACCACTTCTGCTGCCGCGACCGCAACATTCTCGGCATCCAGTCGGAGCTGCTGGGCGCGCACACCGCCGGCATCCGCAACCTGATCTGTATCACCGGCGATCCGCCGCGCATGGGCTCTTACCCGGACGCCACCGCGGTGTTCGACGTGGACGCCATCGGGCTGGTCAACATCGTCAACAATCTGAACCACGGCTTGGATATCGGCGGCAACCCCATGGGCTCGCAGACGGCGCTGCTGATCGGCGTCGGCGCCAACCCCGGCGCGCTCAACCTGGACGAAGAGATCCGCCGCTTCGAGTGGAAAGTGGAGGCGGGCGCCGAGTACGTGGTGACGCAGCCTGTGTTCGATCTCGATCTGCTCGAGAAGTTCCTGGAGCGCATCGCGCGCGTGAAGATTCCGGTGATCTGCGGCATCTGGCCGCTCACCAGCTATCGCAACGCGGAGTTCATGGTGAACGAGCTGCGCGTGCCCGTCCCCGACGCTTTCATGGAGCGCATGCGCCGCGTGGACAGCGCTGAGAAGGGCCGCGAAGAGGGCGTGGCCATCGCCCGTGAGATGGTCATCCGAGTGCGCGGCCTGGTGCAGGGCGTACAATTGAGTGCTCCGTTCGGACGCTACCAGATGGCCATCGACGTCGCGGAGGCGATTGAGTCCAGCTAAGAACAAAATGGCAACCGACTTGATCGAGATCGATTCCGAACAGCCCGATCCGGTAGCGCTGGAGCGCGCCGCCGCCGCCGTGCGCCGCGGAAAGGTCGTCGCCATCCCCAGCGATGCGCTGTACACGCTGGTGGCGGACCCGTTCAACCTGCGCGCCGTCAGCCAGGTCTTCAAAGCCAAAGGCCGCGAGCCGCAGCGCTCGCTGCCCATCCTGATCCGCGACACTATGATGGCCGAGGAGCTGGCGGGCGAACTGAACAATCGCTTCTTCCTGCTGGCGCGCCGCTTCTGGCCCGGGCCGCTGACCATCATCGTGCCCGCGTCGGCGAAGATGCCGCTGAAGGTGACGGGCAACACGGGGCGGATGGCACTCCGCCAGTCCCGGTCGCACGTGGCGAACCAGCTCATCGCCATGCTGAACGGGCCGTTAATCTCGACCAGCGCCAATATCTCCGGCAGCCCCACCTGCCGCAGCGGGATCGAAGTCTTCGGCATGATGGACGGCCGCGTGGACCTGGTGCTGGATGGCGGCTCCTGCGCCGGCGCGGGCGCCACCACGGTCGACATTACCGAACCCTACTGGCGCATGATCAAGGCCGGCGCCATCGAGGAAAAAGAAATCGCCGCGTGCCTGCAGTCCGCATAGCGCGGGCGCTTTGAACTCCGCTCCTTGACGGTGAGTATTATTCCGTGCGTGCCGGGCCTTGTCTCATTCATAGCGTAGAGCAGTCACTGGATTTACCATAGCCGCTCGACGCGCAGGAAGATATGCCGCAATGACGGCTGCCATCCCGAGAATTCCGGCCGCGGCTCCAAGCGTCGCAGGATCTTCGGCCGTTAGACGAAAGAGCATCCGGCTAGCAGACTGACTCGCAATCAGTGCGACCGGAAGTCCCACTGCGACGCCCAATGCCACCAGAACCAGTGTCTCGCGCAGCACAAGCCACACTACGTCGGCAACTCGCGCACCGAGCGCCATACGAATACCGATCTCGTTCACACGGCGTGAAACTCCATACGCCATCAGACCATAGATTCCCGCTGATGCCAGGAGGAGGGCCAACAGGCCGAAAAACGAGGATAGTGTTGCCAGCAGCCGTTCGCGCGCAACGGATTCGTCCAACTGCCTTCTCATCGTCTTCATTTGCGCAATAGGAATCCCCAAGTGCTGCCCTTGGACTTGGGCGCGCACGGCCGCGACCAGATCATTCGTAGCCCTGTCTGAACGTAGGGCAAAGGTAGCGCGGCTGTGCGGAATGGTCTCCTCTGCGGCGGGCATGTATACCATGTGCGCGCTGTCGCCGGCGACTCCCTCGAACTTGACGTCGCGCACCACGCCAACAATCTCGGCCGGACCGGCTTTGAGCTGCCTTTGGAGTCCCACCCGTCGTCCGATCGGATTCTGGCCAGGGAAATAGTAGTGCGCCAGATTCTCGGTGATGATGGCGACCTGCTGGTTGCCGCGCGTATCGGCAGATGAAAAATCCCGGCCAGCAACCAGTTGGATTCCCATGGTTGTGAGGTATCCAGGCGATACCCAGTTAGCGCGGATTTCATCTCCGCGCCCGTTTGCATGCTCAAATCCCGGAACGAAGATATTCTCCCCTTCCCACGTGCCATCGAAGGGGCTCACAACCGAGAAGCCAGCGGCCTGCACGCCTGGTATCGCTCTGACCTTTTCGAGAAGCTGATGGTTCAAACTGGCGATCGTGGGACCTTTGTACGGACTGCCGTTGAAATCGATCTTGAGCAAGAAGACGCGCTCCGGCTGGAATCCGAGGTCTACCTGCCGGAGATTGTGCAGGCTTCGCGCGAACATCACCGCTCCCGCGAGCAGCACCAGCGACAAGGCGATCTGGCATACCACCATCGCTCTTCCGAACGACCTCGCCGCCAGCGTCGTTCCCGCCGCGCCCAACCTGGCGCCAGTTTTTAGGGCGGAGTTGAGGTCCCATTGCGTCACGCGCCACGCAGGCATGAGCCCAAACAGCACACCCGTGAGAAGAGAGGTCACGGCGGTGAAGACAAGCACGCGAATGCCGGGGGTGAGGGAAAGAACCAGTGGAACGGTGTCCTGCGGAAGGAAGCCGACCAGAACACGAGTGCCCCAGAGAGCAAAGGCCAGTCCGATCGCGCCTCCCAATGTGGCCAAAAGAATGCTTTCGGTGACAAGCTGCCGCACGAGGCGGGCCCGGCTGGCGCCGATTGCCAGGCGCAACGCGATCTCACGTTGGCGCGCACTGGCGCGGACCAGCAGAAGGTTTGCGACGTTGGCGCACGCAACGATCAGGACGAGTCCTACCATCCCCATCAAGACCTGCAGCGGTCCTGAAAATTGGGCTCGCAGTTTCATCAGCCCATTCCACGCCGGGACCAGTTCGCAGCGCTGCAGTTTGTCTCTGCGCGAGATAACACTCATCCCAGGCATCCAAGAGGCGAGAAAGCGCTCGAACAGGACATTGGCCTCGGCTCTCGCTTGTTCGGGACTAACGCCACGCTTTAGGCGCGCTATAGGGATGAATGCTCCAGTAAAGCCGCGCCCCGTCTTAAGGTCCATTCCGCTTCCCACTTGGGGGTGCATGCTCATCGGCACCGTGATATCTATGGACCGCCCCATCTCAAGGCCAAAGAACTCCGGCGGGGTAACGCCAACGACGGTAAACGGCACCTGATCGATCGTAATCGTCTTGCCCAGGACGCTCGGATCCTGCCCGAAGCGGCGCTCCCAGTAGGAATGGCTCAATACGGCAACGGGATTCCCTCCGTCACTGCGGTCGTCTTCCTCGGTCAGCGTGCGGCCAGCCACCGCCTGCACTCCCAGCAAGGAATAGTAGTTTCCGGTGACGCACTGCCCATAGACAAGCTCAACCTCGCCGCCCAAGCTCGCCTGCCACTGGTTTGGGTTGTAGAGGAGAATGCCGCTGAAAGACTTGCTCTGATCCCGCATTGTCTCGTAGAGGCGGAAGTTGCTGCCCTCGAGGATGCCCGCCTGTCCAGATGGAGCAAGCCTATACAACTGGCCGGGAGCCTTGACTGGAAGGCTTCTGAGCATCACCGCGTCCATCAGGGTAAAGACCGCGGTGTTCGCGCCAATTCCCAAAGCCAGAGAAAGAACCGCTACGGATGTGAATGCCGGGCTCTTCCTGAGAACGCGGAGCGCGTAGCGAATATCCTGTACCGCGGCTTCCATCGCAGCCGTACCGCGTGCCTCGCGGCATTCCTCCTTAGTCTGTTCCAGACCGCCAAAAGCGATCTGAGCGCTCCGCCTCGCATCTGCGGGAGGCAAGCCCGCCTGGATTTCCTTCTCGATCTGGTGCGCGAGGTGAAACTGGAGTTCGTCGTCCAACTCGCGCTCTACTCCTCCCCGCCGCATGAGAGATCGCAGACGGAAAAGAAGGTCGTTCAGCATATGCCTGGCCTCCTATGCCGTCTCCAGCACCTGCGAAACCGCTACCGTTAGCTTCCGCCACGCAGCAGCTTCTGATTCGAGCTGTTGACGGCCGCTCCGCGTCAGTGCTCTTCGGTTATTGTCAGAGGTTCCCCAGGAAGCGTTAATCCAGCCGCGGCGCTCCAAACGGTGCAACGCTGGATAGAGCGAGCCCTGCTGGACCTGAAGGACGTCGCGGGAAATCTGCTGGATGCACTCAGAGATTGCCCACCCATGTTGGGGTCCCAGAGCGACGGCATTAAGGATCAGAAGGTCGAGCGTACCTTGTGGAAGTTCTATGCGATCCTGTGCCATCTCGCCTCCCCTTTCACTTCTACAAGAGATACTACACCCTCTTGCGTCGAAGTACAAGAGTGCATGACCATTCCAGTTGTCTGCAGTCCGCGGCGGACGCTTTGTGCTCTCCTATCCCGTGCTACGCTGGATTTCTAATCCAAAAGAATGCGGAACGTCGTCATTATAGGCTCGGGCTGCGCCGGAAACACCGCAGCCATCTACACCGCTCGCGCCAATTTGAAGCCACTTGTCATCAGCGGCCATGAAGCCGGCGGCCAGCTTTCGCTCACCACGCTGGTGGAAAACTTCCCCGGGTTTCCCGAAGGCATCAACGGTCCCGACCTGGTGGACAACATGAAAAAGCAGGCGCAGAATTTCGGCGCCGAGTTTCTCCACGGCGCTGCGATCGATTCCGATTTCTCCACGCGCCCGCTGCGGCTGAACATCGAAGGCGAGTGGATCGAGACCCGCACCGTCATCATCGCTTCGGGCGCATCGGCGCGTTGGCTCGGTCTCGAAGCCGAGCAGAAGCTCATCGGCCACGGCGTCAGCTCCTGCGCCACCTGCGACGGCTTCTTCTATCGCGGCAAGAAGATCATGGTGATCGGCGGCGGCGATTCTGCCATGGAAGAAGCCAACTTCCTCACGCGTTTCGGCAGCGAGGTCACGCTGGTGCACCGCCGCGAGGAGTTCCGCGCGTCGAAGATCATGCTCGACCGCGCGCACCACAACCCCAAGATCAAGTTCCTCACCAACACCGTAGTGGACGAGATCCACGACGTGTCGCAGCAACTGGTAACCGCCGTCCGCCTGCGCAACCTGAAGACGGGCGAGGCCTGGCAGCAGGACGTGGATGGGTTCTTCGTGGCCATCGGACACATCCCCAACACCAAGGTCTTCAAGGGCCAGATCGAGACCGATCCCGACGGCTACATTATTTCGAAGGGTGGCGCACGCACCAACATCCCGGGCGTGTTTCATGCCGGCGACGTGCAGGACCGCATCTATCGCCAGGCCATCACCGCCTCCGGCGCGGGCTGCATGGCCGCCATGGAAGCAGAGCGTTATTTAGAAGCGGAAGGACACTGAACATGATCGAGCGCCTCTCACCTCCCGGCGTCGTCGCCCCGCGGGGCCCTTACTCTCCGGCGGTTCGCGCCGGCGGTTTCATCCACGTTGCCGGACAGATTTCAATCGACCCCGTCACCAACCAGGTAATCTCGGGCGACGTGCAAGTGGAGACCCGCCAGGTGTTGAACAACGTCCAGCGCATCCTCGAAGGCTGCGGCGCGTCGATGGCCGACGTGATCCGCTGCGGCGTCTACCTCGTCGACGCCAACGACTTCGCACCAATGAACGAAGTTTACGCCGAGTTCTTCGGGGTAAACAAACCCGCGCGCACTACGATCATTGTGGCCGCGCTCCCGCTCAAAAACGCCAAAATCGAAATCGACGCCGTCGCCTACAAACCGTAATTCGGGGACAGGCTACGAAACCTTCCGCGACGCCTTTGCGCGGAATTTCGTTGCCTGTCCCCGAATTACCGAGCGACAAAACTCGCGTGATTTACCGGACCGGCTTTGGCGCCGCTGGCTGGACCAACTCAGGCACAGCATCGATCGCCTTGCTCGGAGTTGGTTTCAGATGAAGCTGTTCCGCCAGGAATGCAACCCGATCGCGCCGGGCTTCCGCATTCAGCGCGTGTGGAGCATCGTAGAGTTTGAAGCGCTTGGGTTCACTGACTACCGCTGCATATTCGCGGTCGCGTTCCGGGTTCAGGAATTTTTCCTGGGAGGCATACTGAAGGAAGACGGTTGCGGGCGCAGCGTGGCTCACATACTTCCCCTGGTCCAGCCAGGCGTACCTGGTGACAAAGGCGTCGAACCTCGCCGGTCCTAGCTTCTGGCGGTACTCCTGCATTTCCTTGGCTCTCAGAGTCACCTCGTCAGCCAGCGCTCCGGCCATTAGAACAAATGCCTTGAAGCGACGATCGATACCGCTCAAGAATGCCCCGGTCTCCGCATTGTAACTGTGTCCGACATACGCCAAACGATGGGCATCCACATCCCGTCGCGCCAGCAGCAGGTCCGCGCCGCGGCGTGAGTCCACGATGGCCTGGACCCGATCCTTGACCTGCTGTTCGTTTAGGTCCGAGCGATCTTCCACATGCCCCGGGCGAGCAATCGGCCCATCGATCAGGAGCGACACGACTCCGGCCGGGGCCAGCGCCACTGCCTCGGCCAGAAATTCCTTACGATTGAGGAACTCCGAACCCGTCATGTACCAGTGCCCCCAAATCACCGCCGCAAAGGGCCCATTTCCGCTCGGTACCACGAGGTATGCCGGAACCCGCCCTCCTCCGGGACTTGCATAAGAAATGTCATGAACGTCTACGCCGCCGCGCTTCTCGGCACCAACTTCCTTGATATCCAGCGAAGCTCTTCGATCATAGTCGAAGTGGCGGAGCAGCTCCGCGTCTTGTGCCGGCAACGGAAGGTAGAGAGACAGCAGAAAAGCAGGAAAGGAGATGCGCAAGGGACACCCCAACGGCATTCTATCAGGGCTACGAATTTCGAGGTTGTGTAGCCTGTCCCCGAATCTTCTTCAACATCTCGGTATCCACTTTCGCCTTCACTGTTCGTCTATCCAAGCCCAGCCTTCTTGCCGTCTCCTCGTAACTTCCCGTCCGGCTGTACACGATCGTCACGTACTGCCGCAGTAATTCGTCCGCGCTGATCCGTCCCGCGCGCACCTCCGCCGCCAGCGACTCCACCGGATCCTCCGCCGTCAGGCGCGACGGCCGGTAATTGCGCCGGATCAGCACATTCTTCACGCACTGCTCCAGCTCGCGATAATTCCCCGGCCAATCGTATTCCTTGCCCAGGTTCCCCTCGATCCACTCGAGCACTTCGCGCCCCAGTTCGTCCGCCTCCGCTCCCGCCACGCGCCGCGCCATGTACCGCACCAACTCACCCAGCACCGCGGGCGAATCCACCAGTTGCTCCGCCAGCGAGGGCGTCGTCACCTGGTCCGAGCACAGCCGGTAATATAGGTCCTCGCGAAACGCGCCCTTCTTCATCAGGACCGTCAGGTCGCGGTTCGTCGCCGTGATCAGCTTGCCGCGGAACTTCAGGCCCGCGGTATCGCCCACAGGATGAAACGTGCGCGTCTCGATCACGCGCAGCAGCTTCACCTGGATGGCGGGATCGAGGTCGCCCAGCTCGTCCAGGAACACCGACCCAGCCTCGGGGCACGTCTCGAGCCACCCCTTGCGGTCCGCCACCGCGCCGGTGAAGGCGCCGCGACGGTGCCCGAACAGCTCCGATTCCACCAGCGTCGGCGAGAGCGCCGAGATATTGATGGGGAAGAACGACTCCGCGTCGTCGCTCGCGAACGCCAGCCGCTGCTCGTCGAACGGCACGTATCTCGATTCCGCTATGGCGCGCGCGGCCAGTTCCTTGCCCGTCCCCGAGGGACCCGTGATCAGGGTCGCGAACTCGCCCATACGGCCGTAGAGTGTGCGCCGGTAGCGCCGCATGTCGTGCGTGAAGATCGATTGCCAGACGGCCGCCCGCAAGCGCGCCGCCGGCATCGAGTTGCCGATGATGTCGCGAAACGTGATTTCAAACGCGCGCTGGATCTGCCGGTAGCACGCGAAGGTGTGGCCCGGGTCGTGCCCCGTGGGGAAGCGCACGCCATCCATCTGGAAGAAGTGCCGCCAGTCCGCCAGGAAATTGTTATAGAACCGCCAGCGCCCCGCATCGCGCTGCCCAGCCCCCGGGCCGAACCCTACATCGAAAAAATGGCGGTAGTAGCGCGTATAGAGAAAATGCAGCACCGCGTCTTCGTACAGCACCAGGTCCGGCTCGCGGGCGTTCGCGCCGCGCAGACCCGACCGCACCTGTTCGAGCAGCGGCTCCAGACGCTCGTACACCCGCCACACATTGGCGCGCGGACCCGGCTGGTCCACGCGGTAACTCCACACCGGCTCGCCTTCGACGAAGGCCGTCCCCAGCACCGCGCGCTCGTACTCGACGCGCTCCGGCAGGAACGGATTGCAATATCCCAACTGCGAAACCGCGCGCAACAGCGCCCGCTGCGAATTCGAGATAGAGGCCATAGGCGTATCTCATTGTGACTCAGGCCATTCGACTGCGCACTTGTGCTAGGTCTCTGTGGCGGGTTCAACTATGCACGGTTTCCCGCGGGAGAGAGAGACTCCCGGAGCTTGGTACACGATGGCCTGAGCGATCACGCTCGCTGGATTCTTGATGCCGAACGTATGAGTTCGTCCACCTCGGCCTTCAGTTGCCTTGCTGCCTTCATATTTCCACTGCTCTTCGGTGAGGAACGGGATATCGACTCGCCAGATCAAAACAGGCTTGCCGCGCTTCATTCGCTTGGTAGGGTCGATGGCATAACGCCATACGACGTACCATCCCGGATGATTGTAGTGTGACTGAATGGCCCACGGCCGGGCACTTCCCTTCGACTCCAATGCCTCGATTGGTGGGGGATCGAGTCTGCCCTTGAGCGAGAGATCGGGGAAGCGCTGCTGTGCAATGTCGGGGTTGTTTGTGCCGCTTGTAGGGGCTCAGAGAATCGAGCGCGCGAACGCCGAGAATACCGATTACCGCACTAAAGATATTGGCCTGCTCGAAGTAGAGATCGATCAACTCCTCGGACTTTTCTTCCACAAACTCGAGCGCGTTCCTGATGTGTGCGATCGTCAGGCCGTGCGGAAGCCGTACCGCTTTGTCGAAGCCGTCAGGCGAAAAACCCAAGCTGTCGTCTGCCTCTTTCGTTCAAGGATTCAGCACCATTGGTCTTGAGGATTCGGGTTGTTCCGTTCACGGAAAGTGCAGACAATTCCTGAATGGCTTTGACTGCAATGTCGAAGTATGTCGAATCAGACTCTACCCCGACGCTGCGATAGCCTACCGCGACCGCCGCCGCGATCGTGGATCCGGCGCCCATGAAAGGATCCAGTACCAGGCCCTCTCCGAGAGGTAAGCAAGCCCGTACGAGTTGCCGCATAAGCGCTTGGGGCTTCAAGGACGGATGGGGAGCAATCTTGCGTTCCTCCGATCGCGTCGGAGCGGATGCAATCACGTCTGTGAATGGCGCATCCGCAGACAGCCTTCTGAGGCCACCCGTTTTCCACTTGCGAAGATTGTCTTGTACGCGCCCTTCGCACGGCTTGCGAAAAAGGCCCCATGGCTCCCAGCAGGAACGGGGCATGACAGTCACGCCCGAAAACTCATTGTGCGCGTTCTTTGGCCTGTCTCCCCCACGCAGGGTTTGAACCAGCCGGATTATTTCTCCTCGCTTCTCAAATCCGGCATCCATTAGCGGTACGTAAACGAGGTGCGACAGGAGTGGACTGCTGGCAATGAACAAATGACCGCCTGGGACAAGAATCCTGAGTGCCTTTTCTGCGAACGAAACGAAGAACGATCGCAGTTTGGCACGATCCGTTTCGGTCAGAACAGTAAAGCGCGGAACTGGGCTACGCTTGCAACCGTCATAGGATGGGGGGATTCTCCAAACCCCACCCGCCCCGCTTCGCAGCTTCCGCTTTTCTTCCCCCGTGTACTCCCTCAGCCCATAGGGAGGATCGGTAACGATCGCATGCACATGGTTTGCCGGCTGTGAATCCATCCATGTCAGGCAATCTGATTGATGAAGAGAATAACCGACGCTGCCGATTTGGCGATGGATTGAACGGCCATCCGCGGGAGTAGTGCTGCGCGTAGCGTTCATCTCTTCCATCGACTATACACCAAGCCTCTCTTAAGGATATCGGCCGCAAACAAGAAAGAGTTCATACGCATCCGGTAATCCGCGGGTACGCGGAGCACCAGACCAGCGCCGCGGAATTGTGCTACGGTAGATTTTCACCAACTGGAGGACAAATGGAAGCCCTTGGCATGATTGAAACGAAAGGTCTGATCGGTGCGATCGAAGCCGCCGATGCGATGGTCAAGACTGCCAACGTGGTGCTGCAAGGCAAAGAATTCGTCGGCGCCGGGTTGGTCTGCATCACCGTGCGCGGCGACGTCGGCGCCGTGAAAGCGGCCACCGACGCGGGTGCGGCCGCGGCCCGCCGCGTCGGCGAACTCGTCAGCGTCCACGTCATTCCTCGCCCTCACGAGGAAGTCGAAAAGGCCCTCCCCAACAGCGGCTTCAAGAAATAGAGTCCGATGCTGCACGACAAAGATCTCCTGTCTCTACAGGAGGTCCGAACCAAGGTTGATAAAGCGTACGCTGCCTGGCAGAAGTTCCGCGCGTTTTCCCAGGAGCAGGTAGACGCGATCGTCGAGCGCATGGCCGCGGCCGCCCGCGCCAACGCCCGGCGTCTCGCCGAGATGGCCGTCGAAGAGACCGGCTACGGCAACGCCAAAGACAAGTACATCAAGAATATTCTGAACTGCGACTGGCTCCCGCGCCGTATGCGCGGCATGCGCACCATCGGCGTCCTGCGCGAGTTGCCGGACGACAAGATCGTCGAAATCGCGGAATCCGTGGGCGTGATCGCGGCCATTCTCCCGACCACCAACCCCACCTCCACCGCGATGTACAAGATCCTCATCTCGGTCAAGGCCGGCAACGCGATCGTCATCAGCCCGCACCCGCGGGCATACAAATGCACCTGCAGCACCGCGGCCGTCATGTACCAGGCGGCGCTCGAAGCGGGCGCGCCCGAAGACCTCATCCAGTGCGTCGAGAACGCCACGCTTGAAGGCACTAACGCGCTGATGCGGCACGAGCGCACCGGCGTGATCCTCTCGACGGGCGGCGCGGGCATCGTCAAAGCCGCCTACTCGAGCGGCAAGCCTGCCTTCGGCGTCGGCCCCGGCAACGTCCCGGTGCTGGTCGACACCTCGGCCGATCTTGACGACGCCATTCCCAAGATCGTCGCCGGCAAGTCGTTCGACTATGGCACCGTCTGTTCGAGTGAACAGGCGATCGTGGCCGAAGCGTCGCTGCGCGATCGCATCATCGCCCTGCTGAAATCGCAGAAAGCCTACATCGCCACCGAGGCGCAGAAGCAGGCGCTCGGCAAACTGCTGATCATGTCCAACTGGACGGTGAATCCGCAGTGCGTCGGCCAGGCGCCAACCAAGATCGCAAAGATGGCGGGCTTCGAAGTGCCCGCCGATACGTCCATCATCTGCTGCGAGGTCGAGGGTGTCGGCAAGCATCATCCGCTCTCGGCGGAAAAACTTTCGCCCGTGCTCTCGCTCTACTTCGTTGCGGATTTCAACGCCGCCATGGACATCTGTTGGGCGCTGCTGAAGTTCGGCGGCCTGGGCCACACGGCGGCGATTTATGCCAAGAACGACGCGCGCATCCGCCAATACGCGATGCGCATGCCGGCCATGCGGGTGCTCGTGAATACGCCGGCGCCGCAAGGCTCCACCGGCATCACCACCAACGTCTTCCCCTCGATGACGCTCGGCTGCGGCGCGCTCGCCGGCAACATCACCTCGGACAATGTGGGCCCGCAGCATCTGTTCAACATCAAGCGCCTGGCGTACGTGGTGCGCAAGCCGGAAGAGGCGTTCGAGATGCCGCTCGATATCAATCTGGCCCCGACCGGTCCTACCACAGGAGCCCCTGCCGCACCCGGCCCCATTGACCGGAATGAGATCGTGGCCGCGGTCGAGCGCTACTTGGCGTCGCGCGGCGTGGCCTCCCGGACGCCGGCCAGTTCCGTAATTCCCAACGTCGCTGCCGAAGTCGTCGACCGATTCCTGACCCGCCGCGGCGGATCCAGCTCACAGGGTGGATTTGGCTGACTGACCCAATCGGGCGGGAGCGCGTCCTGCTCCTGCGGCACCGGCGATTCGCCTGCCCAGCCCAACCCTCCGGTGGAGGACGCCAAAGTAGAGGTCCCCAAACCCGTGGACTTCGTCTGCGAAGCCGATGTCCGCGACGCTATCCGGGATAAGCGCAAGATTCACATCGGCCCCCGAACCATCGTCACCCCTTCCGCACGCGACCTGGCCGCGCCCTCTGATATTCTGGTGGTGGTTCAGGGCTGAGGCATCAACGTGGATTTGAATCTAGACACACTAAAGCGCGAGATCCTGGAGTATCTCGATTCCGCCGGCTACGCGGTCTTCCGCAGCAGCCCCGGCGGGCTCGAAGGGCTGCCCATGGTTCTCTGGGACTCGGACCGCTATCCCGACTACCAGTTGTTCCTCGAAGTCGCCCGCAAGGCCGGCGCCAGCCTGATTCTCTTCGCCGCCCGCGAGTTCGAATCCTCCGATCTGGATGAGTTGGTCGAGCAATTGGAGACGTGCGATCTGGATCGCGATGAGCAGCGCGATTATCAGTCGCGCCTGCGCAATCTGCGCGCTCACGAAGGCGCCACCTGCTCCATCGAGATGGCCTTCGACCTCCAATCGCGCCTGTACGTGTACGAAGTCCAACCCGATTGGTACGAGGAATTTCTCGCGGTCGAGGATGAACTCGCCGCCCATTTGGCCGACGGCGAGATTGGCGACGACACCGGTAACTTCGGGTACTTCTCGAAGAACTGATCATGGGCCCCGCTCGCTGGCTCCTCCCCGAGTCGCAGCGCGCGCAGGTCGAAGCGCTGGCAACCGCTCTCCGCATCGGTGCGCCCGCCGCCCGTGTGCTGGTCCATCGCGGCCTCTCCGACCCCGCCGCCGCGGCGCGCTTCCTGCGGCCGTCGCTCGATGACCTTCACGATCCCCTCGTCATGCGCGACATGCCTCGCGCCATCGAGCGTCTGCAGGCCGCCATTAGCAATCGCGAGAAGATTCTCATCTACGGCGACTACGATGTCGATGGCACCACCTCCGTAGTGGTCCTCACCAAGGCCATCGAGCTGGCGGGCGGCGCTGCCGAATACCACGTCCCACACCGGTTGAAGGATGGCTACGGCATGCGCCCCGAAGTCGTCGAGCGCGCCGCGGCCGAAGGCGTCAAGCTCATCATCAGCGTGGATACCGGCATCCGCGCGGCCGACGTGGTGCGCCGCGCCGCCGAGCTCGCCATCGACGTCATCGTCACCGACCACCATCTGCCGGAAGCCGAGTTGCCGCCCGCCGTCGCCGTGCTCAACCCCAACCGCCCGGATTGCCTTTACCCGGAAAAGAATCTCTGCGGCGCGGGAGTAACTTTCAAGCTGGTGCAGGCGCTGCTCTCGACGCTCGGCTGGCCGGCTGAGAAGGTCGCGCGCGTCTCCGATTCGTTTCTCAAGATGGTCGCCATCGCCACCGTGGCCGATGTGGTGCCGCTCACCGGAGAGAATCGCATCCTCGTCAAGCACGGGATCGATGGCCTCCGGTCGGTGCGCAATCCAGGTCTCCGCGCGCTGCTCGACGTGGCGGGCTTCACCGGCGACACCGTGCCCAGCGCGCGGCAGGTGGCCTTCCAGATCGCCCCCCGCATGAACGCCGCCGGCCGCATGGACACTGCCCGGGCCGTGGTCGAGCTGTTCCTCACCGCCGACCCGGCGCGCGCCCGCGACCTCGCCCGCCAGCTTCACGATCAGAACACCGAGCGCCAGGCCGTTGAAACCGGAGTCCGCGAAGTCTGCGAGCAGATGACGGTCGACGAATCCGCCGCAGCGCTCGTCTACTACGCAGAGAACTGGCACCGCGGCGTGCTCGGCATCGTCGCCAGCCGCCTGGTCGAGCGATTGCGACGCCCCACTTTCGTGCTCGCCCGCAACGACGAAGACGGACTGGTGCAAGGCTCCGGCCGCAGCATCCCCGCCTTCCACCTGCTCGAAGCGCTCGAGTCCATGCCCGACCTGTTCGTTCGCTTCGGCGGCCACAAGTACGCGGCGGGAGTCACGCTCGAAGCCGCCCGCGTCGAAGAATTCCGCGACCGCTTCAACCGCTATGCCGCCGAGCGCCTCAGCCCGGAGGATTTCCGGCCGCAAGTGGACATCGATGCGGTACTCGACTTTCGCGAGCTATCCGACTCCGCCATCGATGAAGTTTTTGCGCTGGCGCCGTTCGGCCACGGCCACCCGCCGCCGCAGTTCGCCGCGCTCGATGCCGAAGTCGCCGTTCCACCCGCCATCTGGAAGGAGAAGCATCTGAAGGTTGTGTTGCGCCAGGGCGGCCGCACACTGACTTTCAAAGCCTGGAACTTCGCCGGCCGTGTCGCGGAGCTCGCCCCGGGAACGCGCGTGGACGTCGCATTCACACTGGAAGAGGATGCCTACTCGGCCGCTCGTGGTTTCCCCGGCTGGGCCGCCGTTCTGCGCGAGTTCCGCCCCGCCGCACAAGCCCGCGAGGCGATCGCGTAAGACAACGTTTTCCGCTGCCCGGACCGTTCGGAAGTTTCTCACGTGTACGAACCTTATGGCTGCGAGCGAACCGAGACGTACGCTCCTGTTGGAGTTGAGAACGCTCCTGCCTTTAATATGATGGGTAGATCCCCGTCCATGACCACAGGAACACGAATATTCACTTGGTACAGGCCGGCGGCGCGCTGGTCTGTCCTATGATGGTGCGCGCTGATCCAATAAGTGCCGCTATCTGGATGATGACTTTAAATGCCTTGCAACTCCGCCCATGCGTGCGGGCGACTTCTCTTGACCTTAAGAGCGGCGTTCTCTTGCGCATCGTCCACATCCTCGCCAGAATTCTGATGCCTAGCGTGGCGGTCAGTCTATCACACGACCAATATCCTTGTTAGTAACTGGACCGTCCTGTAGATTCCTGCCAGAATCTACAATCGTCTATTGATATAAGTACTAATGAAAATCATGCGACTCCGCCACTGCTCCCGCGCGCAGCCCCTCGATCCGCGCGGCCTTCACCGAGATCACGCCGTCCAGATTTTGCAGGACGCCGTCGATCAGCAGGAACGGCTCACCCAGCACCTCGAACTTGAAGCGGTCGAATGTATCGGGAGTGATAATAGCGTTCATGATGCCGGTTTCGTCTTCCATGCTCAGGAACACGAAGCCCTTCGCCGTACCCGGGCGCTGGCGGACAATCACCGCGCCCGCGATTCGCACCATGCGGCCGTTGCGAACCTTCGCCAGATCGATGGCGCGCGTCACACCCAGCGCATTCATTTCGCCGCGGCGGTGCGCCATGGGGTGGCGGCCAAGGGTCAGGCCAGTGCCGCGGTAGTCGGCAGACAGTCGTTCATCAGTGTTCATGGCGGCGAGAGGAGAGGGCGCGCCCTTCTCTTCGAGCGGCCCGAGCAGGGGACCGGCCGGGAGAATGGCGCGCTTGGATTGCCAGAGCGCATCGCGGCGATGGATGCGGTCGAGCGAATTGAGCGCGCCGATTTCGGCCAGCCGGTTGAGTTCGTCTTTACGCAGTTCGGGAACGCGGAGAGCCAGGTCGTCCACGCTCGAGAATGGCCGCGCGCGGACGATGGCTTGGCCGGTCTCTTCGCGCAGGCTTTTGGCGTAACGGAGGCCGAGACGGAGGACTGGAACAACCGCTCCCGGTTGCTCGATCGTACACTTCCAATCCGACCGCATCACATCCACCGGCAACACCCGCAATCCATGCCGCTGCGCGTCTTTGATCAGAATCGCGGGCGCATAAAATCCCATGGGCTGGTTGTTCAGCATGGCGCAAGTGAAGGCGGCCAGGTAGTGGCACTTCAGGTACGCGCTCGCATAGGCCAGCAGCGCGAAGCTGGCCGCGTGCGATTCGGGAAAGCCATATAACGCGAATGCCGCGATCGAGCGCACGATCGCGTCCTGCACCTGGCCGGTGATGCCGTTGCTCGCCATGCCCCGGCGCAGGCTCACTTCGATCTCAGCCATGCGCTTCTCCGACCGCTTGAAGCCCATGGCGCGGCGCAACTCCTCCGCCTGCCCGCCCGTGAATCCGGCGGCGATCATCGCCATCCGCAGTAGCTGCTCCTGGAACAGCGGCACGCCGAGCGTCCGCTTCAGCACTGGTTCGAGCGAGGGGTGCATGTAATCCGGCCGCTCCCTGCCTTGCCGGCGGTTGAGGTACGGATGCACCATCTTGCCCACGATCGGCCCTGGCCGGATGATCGCCACCTGCACCACAATGTCGTAGAACCGGACCGGGCGCATACGCGGCAGCGACGACATCTGCGCGCGGCTCTCCACCTGGAACATGCCGATGGTGTCGGCCGTCTGCAGCGCCTCAAAAACGGCGGGATCGTCTTGCGGCAGATGGGCGAGATCCACCGGCGCGCCGTAAACCTCGGGGATCAATTGCAGTGTGTCCTCGATCACCGCCATCATGCCGAGCCCCAGCAGGTCCACTTTGATGATCCCCATGTCGGCGCAGTCTTCTTTGTCCCACTGCACCACCACGCGGCCGGGCATTGTCGCGGGCTCGAGCGGCACCACGGAATCGAGCTGCCCCTGGCAGATCACCATGCCACCCGAATGCTGTCCCAGGTGACGCGGCATGTCCTGGGCCATTTTGTAGAGCTCGAAGAACTTGCGCACGCGCGGCTGTTGGATATCGAAGCCGGCTTCGCGAAACTGGCGCTCGGTGGTGTCTTTGGGGTCCTTCCACTCCCAGTCGCGGACCAGGCCGGTGAGCCGCTCGACGGTGGCGATCTCGAAGCCCAACGCTTTCCCCACCTCGCGCGCGGCGGAGCGTCCGCGATACGTAATGACGTTGGCGGTCATGGCGGCGCCCAGTTTTCCGAAGCGCTGGTAGACGTACTGGATGGCGCGTTCGCGTTTATCGCCGCTGGGCAGGTCGATATCGATATCCGGCATCTCGCCGCGCTCTTCGGAGAGGAATCGCTCGAACAGCAGGTCCATGCCGACCGGATCTACTGCGGTGATTTGGAGCGCGTAGCAGACGGCGCTGTTGGCGGCCGAGCCGCGGCCCTGCGCCAGGATGTCGTTCTCTCGGCAGTAGCGCACGATGTCCCAGACGATGAGAAAGTAGCCGGGCAGGTCGAGTTTTTCGATGAGCGCCAGCTCGCGCTCGATCTGCAGGCGGGCGCGATCGTAATACGGCTGGTAGCGGCGGCGGGCACCTTCATCTGCCAGCTTGCGAAGGAATGACATCTGCGTGTGTCCTTCGGGCACGGGATAGCGCGGGAATTCGTAGCCGAGATCGGACAGGGTGAACTCGAGGCGCGCGGAGATCTCGAGTGTTCGCGCGATGACCTCAGGCAGATCGGCAAAAAGGCGCGCCATTTCGTCGGGGCGTTTGACGTGGCGCTCGGAATTGCGCTCGAGCAGGCGGCCGGCGGCGGAGAGCGGCACATGGTTGCGCACGCAGGTGAAAACGTCGAGCAGCTCGCGCTCGGGCGGCGTGGAGTACGCGACGCCGTTGGTGGCTACGATCGGGATACCGAGCCGCCGCGCGCGCTCCTGGATTTCCTGGTTTTCCGCCTCCTCTTCGCGATGGTAGTGGCGCTCGAGTTCGGCGTAGACGTTGCCGCGTCCGAAAATATCCAGCAGCCGCTCGTCGGGATGACGTGTGATGCAGAGCAGGCCTTTCGAAAACTCGGCCAGCTCTTCCAGGGTGGCCGCGCCTTCACCTTTCTTAGCGCGCAGCTTCATGCGGGTCACCAGGCGGCAAAGATTCTGATAGCCCTCGCGGCTTTCCACCAGCAGCGGGTAGGAGACGCCATTGGTGCAGGTGATCTCGGAGCCGATGTGCGCGCGCACGCCGGCCTTTTTTGCCGCCATGTGGAAACGCGGCGCGCCGTAGACGCCGTTGCGGTCCACGATGGCCATGGCGGGCATGCCGAATTCGGCGCACGCCCCGGCCAGCTCTTCAGGCAGCGTGGCGCCTTCGAGAAAGCTGAAAGCGGAGCGGGCGTGGAGTTCGACGTAGCTAATCATAACTGCCCTCGACGAACCAGCCGCGCGGGTTGCAGTAGAGGCGATAGAGGGCGCCGTCGGAGAGGGCGATGTCCCACTCGTCACGCGACCATGGGTCGACCGTCCACCAGTCGCCCGAAGTGCGCCAGGGACCGGCGAATTCGAGCACTTTGCCGCGGATGCCATCGGCCGCGACGAAACTCGGCTGGCCGGAGGCGAGAGCCACGCGAGCCGAGCGGGCCGGCCGGAAAGCGCGCAGGGCGAGTATGGCTGTGTTGGAAAAGGTGCCGCGCCTCGGGGTGTTTGTGGGGCCTGCCCCCCGGCCTGCGGATGGCCCCCAGGCCAGCCCGCCTCGCCAGTTCGTCACAGCCACAGCAGGCCTGCCGGGAGGTCGGCCGCAGGCCAGGAGGCCTGCCCCACAAAACTGGAAAGCTCCCGGGCGGTGCGTGTCGAGTAGCTCCGGCGATCCCACCGATCCCTCTCCCACGATCGACTTGATGCGCGCCAGCGTGATCTCCAGCTTCACCGGCTCCGGGGCGGCCAGCACGAACAGGCCGCCCTGCGTCGCCTGCGGCTTCACCGGGTTCACCCCCATCCACACGTGCACCACGGGCGCGGCCGGCGGATGCGCGGCCAGGTCCAACTGCAGCAGCTTCAGAAACGCCTTGGAATCGAGCGATGGCACCGGCAGCCGTAGCATGCGCTCGTGGATCGCGCGATTTTCCAGCTTCAACCGCAGCCGCAGTTCGTCGGTGGCGAGCGCGCGCGTTGCCAGGCGGGTCGCCAGTCCATTGGTCAGACGCGCCAACACGAACAGCAGCGGTTCCAGTAGCTCCACCGGGTACTCCAGTTCCAGCTCGTCTTCGAACCGCAGCGGCTCTTCCAAGGGGAGAAGCTTGCGCTCCGCCTCGCCGCGCGCCAACTCGCGCAGACGCAATCCCTCGGGCCCAAGCCGCTCGGCGATGCCCAGCGGCGGCAGTGCGCCGAACTCCTGCAAGCGGCGGATGCCCCAGCTTTCGAGTGTGTCCGCCAGCTCGGGAGAAGGCCCCAGCAACTGGACCGGCAGCGTTCCCAGGAATTTTGCTTCGTCCCCCTGCGGGATGATGCTGACGCCGTGGAATCCACGCGCCGCACAGATGGCGGCATCCGGATTGGCAGCCAGCGCCAGGTTGGCCTTCACTCCGATTTCACCGGCGCGCCGCATCATTGCGGCGGCCACGTCCTGCGCCAACCCGAACAGGCGGTCGAGGCCTGCGG
This sequence comes from Bryobacteraceae bacterium, assembly GCA_041484525.1. Classification (GTDB taxonomy): domain Bacteria; phylum Acidobacteriota; class Terriglobia; order Bryobacterales; family Bryobacteraceae; genus JBGPHT01. Next base: position 41,603 of record JBGPHT010000006.1, read on the forward strand.
CATCGAGCGTCACGGTATCGGCCGCGGTCTGCTCCACCACCGGTGAAAATTCGAAAGCCAGCGCCCTCAGATTGCCTTGGCCGTGAAGACAGGCGAACATGACATTCTCCGGCGTGTGGATGTTACCCGTATCGCGGTCTGGCGCAGCAGACGCGAAACCCGCGGTGTGCCCGACCACTCCACCCTCTCGCGCGCGCATTCCAGCATCAGCGAGGCGCAGGTTTTGGCGTTGGATTGGCGCGCCACCGTCAGCAGAACCGTCGGCGTGTGCTCGACGGCGCGGCGCAGCCGGAACCAGGAAGTGAGTGAGATGCGGCGCGCGGACGCAACGGGAGTGTCTCCCAGATCCATCGCCACCAGCCCGAAGCCGCCGCCCTGGATCAGCAGATCGGCCGCCTTCAGAACATGCTCGGCATTATGCCCGCAGCGCACCCAGAGCAGCCGGTCCAGGCGGACGCCGGCCGCAGCCGCGGAGGCGGGGTCGAAACCGTCTTCCGCATCCACCAGGGCGCAGACCTCGTCGCGCGCCGTGGCCGCCGCCAGGATCGACAAAAGCAGGCTGGTGCGGCCGGAAGATGCGGGACCATAGATTTCCGTCAGGGCCCCGCGGGGAATGCCGCCGTTGGCTGAATCCAGTTCCGGCACGCCGCTGCGGACCAGTTCAGGCGAAGGGCGGGACTGCCAGTCCAGAGGGCCGCCCAGCACCGATTCGAATTGTTTTTTCAGAACTGCCGTCTCACCCATCTTCGCCTTTTTTTCGCCTGAACTATATTTTTACAGCAAGGCTTAGGGCGGTGTCAAGATGAGATCAACGCTGTTCGACGGTTCGATTGAGGAACGCAACCCCGTACTTCCACACCAGGTAATAAACTGCCATTGCGACCGGCAGCATTACCACTGCCTGCCGCGGCGAATAGAAACGCAAATCGAGCGCGGTTGCCAGTGCAATACCGGCCGGAACCAGCAGCACGGGGAGTAGCGCGCCGAAGATGCCGAGCGAAAGCCGCTCGCGCAGCCCGAGCGCTACATACAACGCGTTCCAGATGCCCCACAAGTTCGGCACGACCGCCATCGGAAAGACGATGGCGCGCTCGAGTCCGGCAGGAACGTGCCCCGTGAAATGAGCGATCAGGAATGCGGTGAGCATGATCGGCAGGAACCACGTCGGCAGCAGAACGCCCGCCATGTACGCACGCAGGAAAGGATGGCTTCGCATCACACGCTCCGTCATAAGTGGTAAAACACAACCGGGATCAGCTCCGGAAAAACCGCAAACGCCAGTACGACGGCAGCGGCCAGGAGCGCTTCGAACCAGCCAAAACGCACCGGCGCTTCCTCCATGCGGCGCAACATCCGAGGCCATAGATCGTTCTTCAACTCGAGGCCGCTCCACGGCAGCATCGCAGTCCTCAATTGCCGGCGAATGAAGTCAAGATCGTGGTCGTCCGCGTTCATGGTCGAATCCCCATTTTTTCCAGGCTAGTGCGTAGAAGCCGCACCGCGCGCGCAACGCGCATCTTTACCGCACTCAGCGAGATGTCCAACGCGCCCGCAATTTCCTGGTATGGACGTTCTTCAATCAGCGCCAAGGCTGCTGCCGCGCGAAGCCGCGCAGGAAGAGAACAGAAGGCCCGCTCAATGTGCTCCCGGAGTTCACTTTGCTGCACAGAGTCGGCGGCCGTGGATTGCGGTATTGGTTCGAGCAAGGGGAGCGATGGGACGCTCGATCGCAGGTAATCGATCGCCGCACGCGTAGCGATTCGCCGCGCCCATGGCCCAAAAGGCCGCCGGGCATCGAACCGTTGCCGCTGACGATAGATGCGCCAAAATGTCTCGACCGTCAGTTCCTCCGTACGGCTGGATTCCGGACGATGCGAACAATCCATCGGTAAACCTCGCCCTGGTACTGACGAAACAGCATCTCGAACGCATCGACATCGCCGGTTGTGAACCGCTCCAGGGCGTCGTCCATTCCACCGCTATTGCTTCTCCATCACGATCGTCTGGTGTGCTTCGCCGGTTTCGTTGCTCAATTGTCGAACTATGGTGATTGTCTTGCCGTCAGTCGACAAAGTCCACCGGTCCAGGAATCGCACCTGGCTGCCGTTATAGGTTCCCCGGGAATCAAACACGAGAACGGGGCCATCCCAGGTGACCTGAGTCGTGAGTTGTAAATCGGATCCCTGGATGGTCCAAAGTCGCTCTTGGCCGCATTGAGCTTCCACTCGCCAGTGAAACCGGGCTTCGGCTGCGCACCGTGGACGAGCATCGTGAAAGAAAGGAGCAGGATCGTGAAACACGAGAGAGCGGGACGCATCAGCCGCGGAATCCATCGCGGCGTGCGCTGGCAGTACACATCGTAGTCGCGGCCGTATTTGCTGCGTAGAGTCGGCTCTTCATAGAGAATCACCAGCAGATGAAAGAGCAGCCACCAGACCGGCACAAATAGAACGATCGAGGGCGACGTTTGATCCAGCCCCAAACCCAGCAGGAGCAGAGCGCCGCCGATGTACATCGGGTTGCGGACGTGACGATATGGTCCGGCAGCCACCAGGCGCCTGGGTGCGTCGAACAGTGCCGGAGTGCCGCGGCCCTGGACAACGAACGCCCCAATACACCAGGCGGCCACGGCCCCACCAACAACCAATAGAGCCGATCCAAGCGCCTGGGTCCAGGCTGCCAGAGGGCCACCCAGCATAGGGTCGAAGCGACGCAGGAGTAGCGCGACCCAGGTCCAGAGCCACAGGAACCCACAGGCGAAAACGGCGGATCGCAGTGCGATAAAGGTCAGTGCCATCGTAACCTCGCGAGAACAGTCTCACTAGTCTTACGAGTGCCGATGGTCCCGGGTCACATTTTTATTCCAAGCGTTCAGGCGGGCAGTTCGACCTCGATCTCTTTCACCTGGGATGTAGGCGAGCGGTCTTCCTGCAAGGTTGCCCAATAGACGCGAATCGCTTCGGTTGCGCGGGCCGTGAGCTCATCCATGGACTGGCCGGTGACCAAAATGGCAGGGAGTTCTGGCACATATGCGCTGAAGCCAGCTTCGTCTCCTTCGATGACAAGCGAGTACTTTCGGATCATGTGCTCAATCCTTTATTCCAGCTTGCCGCAAGATGGCGCGATATGTGCCAAGCCGGACATCATCACCCAGTTTGCCGGATACGACGGTGATGCGGCCGTCGGAGTTTCGGAACACACGATGATCGCCCGTGGTCCGCACGTGATGCCATCCCGCGTGTTCCAGTTCTCACGCGGCCACACGGGATCGCTTCCGTCTCACCACGCCAAAGCCAGCGCCGTGGTGCGCGGATCGGCACCGGCGTTGAGCGTCCCGGTCTCCCAGTCGACCACGATCCCCGCGCTGTCGTTCAACGACCACGGCGGACGCATCGTGACTTTGTGGCCGCGCTTTTGCAGATCCTCCTTCACGGCCTCCGGAATCCGGCCCTCCATCGACAGGTCTCCCGGATACATCGTGTGCGGGAATGGCGACGCCGGGAAACTGCGTGTGGACCAGCGCGGCGCCTCGATCGCCTGCTGAATATTCATCCCGAAATCCACGATGTTGAGCAGCGTCTGCAGTGTGCGCATCACCTGGTCGTCGGCGCCCGGGCTGCCGGTGATCATGAAGGGCTTGCCGTCCTTCATCACGAGCGTGCCCTGCAGCGTGCTGCGCGGGCGCTTGCCGGGTTCGAGCGCGTTGGCATGGCCGGGTACCAGGGAATAATAATCGCCGCGGCAGTTGAGCACGAAACCCAGATCGCCCATCGCGATCTTGGCGCCGAACACGCTGTGATTACTGGGCGTGAACGAGATCATGTTGCGGTCATGATCCACCACCGCGATGTAGCTGGTGTCGCCTTCATGATCCGCGTTGCCGCGCGTGGTCACGTCCTGCGGCCGCGTGGTGGAATCATACTCCGATCCCGCATAAGCCGCCACGTTGCCCGGTCGAAAATCCAGCGCCGCTTTGGCCGGATCGATCAGCTTGCGCCGCTCCGCCGCGTACTCCTTCGAAAGCAGGCCCTGGTAGGGAATCTTGATGAAGTCCATATCTCCCAGGTACGTGTCGCGGTCGGCCATCGCCAGCTTCACGGCCTCAGCCGAAGTGTGGATATATTCGGCCGAGTTCAGTCCCATTTTCTTGAGGTCGTAGCCTTCCAGGATGTTGAGCGCGAACAACTCGGCAGGCCCCTGGCTGGCGGACGCGTTCTTGTAGACCGTGTAGCCGCGATAGGTCGTCGAGACCGGCTCCTCGACTTTGGCCGTATAGGTCGCGAAATCCTCATAGCGGAACAGGCCGCCGTTTTCTTCTGAAAACTTCGCCATCTCGCGCGCGATGTCACCTTTATAGAAGCGGTCGCGCGCGGCTTTCAACGCCGCTTGACGGCCCCGCGGCGCGGCTTGCTTTTCCGCCTCGACCAGGCGGCGCATGGTGCGCGCCAGTTGCGGATTCTTCCAGACCTCGCCATCCTTCCACCGTTTGCCGTCGGGAGCGTAGGTGGCCATGCTGGTGGGGTACTTCTGAAGTGCCGCCGAATTCAGCATGCGCCCCATGGGCACGCCGCGTTCCGCCAGCTCGATGGCGGGAGCGAGCACTTCGGCAAAACTCCTGGTGCCCCAGCGCGAGAGCAGAAGATACCAGGCGTCTACGGCTCCCGGAACAGTGGCCGACAGCAGCGTGTCGTTGACCGGAATCTTGCCGTTCTGGTTGGTCTTGTACCACTCGATGGTGGCGAGCTGCGGCGACGTGCCCTCGGCATTGATCGACCAGACCTTCTTCGCCTTGGCGTCGTAGACCAGCAGCACGGCGTCGCTGCCCATGCCGTTCATGTTGGGCTGCGTCAACCCCAGCACGGCCTGTCCCGCGACGATAGCGTCGAAGGCGTTCCCGCCCGCGCGCAGCATGCGTTCGGCCGTCATGGTGGCCTGCGGCGTCATGGAGGCGGCGGCGTATTCGGTGCCCCGCGCCAGAGTCTTCATGGTGGGGTTGGACTGCCGCGGCTGCGCCTCCCCATCGCCCGAATCGGCGGCCGCGTTTTCCGCGCGCCGCGGCCGCTGCTGGGTCTGCGAATGGAGAGCGATCCCTGCCGTCAGGGTAAGTGCGATGGCTAGCTTTCGGTGCATCGAGCCCCCTCTGGAAGGTTAGTATCGCAAAATGTGCAGGCGCGCGGAACCCCTTCACCGAACTGCCATCGTCACAGTTGCCGGACTCGTGCAGCTACCCACACGCAAGATCAGCGACTGCTGACCCGGTGCAACCGCCTCCGGTACCTTCACATTCAATTGGAAGATCCCGGCTGCTGCTTCGGGCGCCGCGCCGTAGTAGAGCACTTCGGCATTGACGCCGCCAATCTGCAGCGTAACCGGCAAAACCGGTTTGGGGTAAACGCCGAATGCCGGTTTCCCATCCACACCGGCGGGGTCGGTCTGTCCCTCGCCGGTGGCGTAGAAGGTGACGATCGAACCTTTATCCGCCGGATTGTCCTTCGAGTTGTAAGTGCCGTTCTCATTCGCGATGGCCGCCTGTCCCTTGCCGCTCGAGTCGGCGGTGAAGACAGCCGGAGCGCAGGCCGCGACCGGCAGCGTCAGCGGGTTCGACTTCAGCCCCTTGTATTCCGCCTGCAACACCGTGGAAGGCTTCGAACCTACCGCGTACGGCACCATTGCACTCACCTGTACGGCTGACACGTAGATGAGCGGGGCCGCCACTCCATCGAACAGAACGCGGGTTTCCGCCAGCACCTTCGCGAGGACACCATCCGGCCCGACGCTCAGATTCGTCAACCCCGACCAAAGTTGACTGCAGCGCTCCGTTGGTAAGGGGAAAGTTCGACGAATAAGTATATCCGCCCACGTAAGCATTGCCCGCGCTATCTACGGCAATGGCATCGATGCTGTCATCGTCGGTGCCTCCAAGGAATGTGGAGTAGGTCAGGTGCGAACCTTGGGCGTCCAGCTTGAAAACGAAGCCGTCGTCCTTGTCTACGCTGCCTCCGCGGAAGGTAGTCTGCAGTGCTCCCGTAGTAGTTGGAAAATCGCTCGAACTTGTATAGCCGCAAACGTAAGCGGAACCGGAAGAATCGACGGCGATGGCATGCGGAACATCCGCCATGCTCCCGCCTACATAAGTGGAATACACAAACTGTCCGCTTTGTGTATCCACCTTCGAAACGAAGGCAGCCAGCGACCGGTTCCCCTTCTGATACGCGTTCACCGTGGTGGGAAAGTTCGTCGAGGCCGTGGTGCCAGTCAGGTAAACGAACCCGGCTCGGTCCACCGTGAAGGCCTGGAGCAGTTCGTCATCATTGCCGCCGATGTAGCTGGAATACACAAGCTTCGACCCTGTGGGATCGAGTTTCGTCAAGTATCCATCCGAGCCGACAAAGAAGCCGCCGCGATTGAATTTTTGCAGCGTATTGTCGCTGGTCGGAAAGTTACTGGAAGAGGTGTATCCCGCCACAATGATATTCCCTTGCGGATCGAGGGCCAGTCCCGCGACGCTCTCCCCATCATTGCCTCCCAGGTAAGTGGTGAATGCGAGATTCCCCTTGGCTTCCAGCTTGGAGATGAACACGTCCTGGACGCCGTTGAATGACGTCTGCAGCGCGCCGGTCGATGCCGGCAAGTCGGCCGAGAAGGTTGTGCCGGAGACAAACACGTTTCCCGCAGCATCCACTGCTATGCCGCGACCGGCATCGCTCTTGCTGCCGCCGAGGTATGTGGCGTAGGTTACTACTGGGTCGATCGTCAGGGGCCGGGTCTGGTCATACGCGCCGATTTCGAATCCAACCTCGCGGCGGCTGCGGATTCGATAGCGGCCGTCCACCTCGCGGCGCGTGCCGGCGAACTCCTGGTAGATGACCGGTCTGTGGTGACGAATTTCTCCGGCCGCCGTTTCCAGCACGAGATCGCCGTTCGATTCGATGCGCAGCCGCGACATTCCCGAGTAAGTCATGCGGATGGCCCGCGGATCCGATCCGGCCGCCACGCGGAAGTCATACTCCAGCATTCCTTCACGCTCGTAATAAATAACATCGATTCCTGAATAGACTCCTCGATAGCCTACGCGGCTATAGGAAGAGACACCGGTTCTCCATTGCGACGGCGCACTTCCCACGAGGTAGTTCATCTTGGCGGCCAGAAGGTCGCTGACAATCGGAGTTGCAGCCGGGGCCGAACCGCGGAGCCGCATGCGAATCGTGGCTGAAGCGTTTCGGCCCCCGCCAATCGTCAAGTCAGTGCCCGGGAGATCCACCACCAGTAGGCGTCCGCTACCTTGAGACTGAAAGCGGGTAGGTGACGCTTCGGTAGGTTCAAAATGCAACGGTAGACGGCTAAGTTGCCCTTGGGAAGCGGCTACAGCTATTGTCTGGAACGTGATGGCGCAGAACAGGAATCCGGAGTGGTTCATAGGGGAAATGTTTTTCAATCGGCAAATGTACTATTACTGGCGGATTCTTGTCAATAAGAAACTCAGGTAGGCGCCAATAAAAGTCCCCGCATTAAACTTACATCCGGTGAATAGCGAGCCAAAAACCTTGGCTCGCTATTGAGATCATCAGAGCCACCAAGACACGTAGTTATCTCAAATTACTAGAGCCTTCAGGACTAAGTTGGGTATTGACGGTTCTGAACGGCGTGCTGACTGCGCGACCCGCGTGGCCGGGCTTAGGTCTATATCCGGTGGAACGCCTTAAGTATCTCGCGTGTGGAGTAGTGCATCGCGATGGGGCGGCCGTGCGGACAGCTCATAGGACAATCCGTCGCAGCCAGGGCGCGTAGCAGCCATTCCATCTTGCTGGCGTCGAGGCGCATATTGATCTTGATGGCGGCGCGGCAAGCGATCGAAGCGCAGATGCTGCGGCGAAGGTCGTCGAGCGACGCACCGCGCAGTTCGCCTTCGGCGATTTCCAGAATCTCGTACAGGATCTTTTCCAGGTCCGCCGCGCCCACAGCCGCGGGCGCCGCCTTCACCGCGATGGTCCGATGGCCGAAGGGCTCGGTTTCAAAGCCGGAAGCGTGCAGTTCGTCGGCGATGCGGGCGTAGTCAATCTGCTGCTCCGGCGTGAGTTGCACGATCAGCGGCATCAGCAGGCGCTGCATTTCGACGCGGCCTTGCGCCCGCTGCTTCAAAACTTGCTCGAAAAGAATGCGCTCGTGGGCCACGTGCTGGTCGATGATCCAGAGGCCGTCGCGGCCGGCGGCGATGATAAAGCTCTCGTGGATCTGGCCGAGCGGGCGCAGATCGGACAGCACCGAGAGCGACATCTCGGGCGGCGGGATGGCGTCGGGCGGAAACTCGCCGTGCATGTCGAGACGCCGCGAGAGCTTTCCGGAGGGCGCGGGACCCGGCGTGATTTCGAGCGGCGGCGCGCTGAAATCCAGGCGCTGTACCGGGCCTGCCGTGGGACGCAGTGCGAATTCCGGCATGGCCGGCAAGGGCGGCGCGGACGCGGCGGCGGCATGCGCATCCGCCTCGACCAGGGAAACTGCCCCGGGCGCTTCGTCCTCCAACATCTGGCTGAATTCCGAATACGGCAATCGCGCCACGGGCTGGGCTTCCGGAGACGGGCGCGAGGCGGGAGCGAACGAGGGCGCAGGCCGGCTTTCCATCAGCCGCTCGCGGATAGTGTCGCGCACGAAATCGTGCACGAACGACCCGTGGCGGAAACGGACTTCGGTCTTGGACGGGTGCACATTCACGTCCACCTCCTCCGCATCGCACTCGAGAAACAGCAGCGCGAACGGATACGCGGAGTGCGGCATCAGGTTGTGATACGCCGAGGAGAGCGCGTGCAGCAGCAGGCGGTCGCGAATCAAACGCCCGTTGACGAAGACGAAGATCGAATTGCGATTGCCCTTCTGCACCTGTGGGCGCGAAAAGAAGCCGGTCAAGCGGAATGTGCGGGCAGGCGGCTCGTCGGGTTCGGAACGGTAGTCGGCAATGGCCTGCGCGGGCGTGACGTTCGGCGGCGGCAGGAACAGATTCTTCTCGCGGAGACCGATCTCCACCAGCTCGTCCAGCGTCTGGCTGCCGAAAACCTGGTACACCCGTTCCTTCATCGAGCCCACGGGCGTCACGTGCAGCAAAGGGGCGCCACCGCTCGATAGCTCGAAGGTCTTCGCTGGGTGCGCCAGGCTGTAGTGCGTGACCAGCGAGGCGATGTGCGCCAGTTCGGTCGGCTCGGTACGCAGGAATTTGCGGCGCGCCGGGACATTGTAGAAGAGATCGCGCACCGTGATGCTGGTGCCGCCGCCGAGCGCCGCCTCGTCGCAGCGGAGCATCTTGCCGCCGGCGATTTCAATGCGGGTGCCCGTGGTCTCCTCAGGCGACCGGGTCTCGAGCAGCAGGCGCGACACCGAGGCAATCGACGGCAGGGCTTCGCCGCGGAAGCCGAGCGTGGAGATGGAGAGCAGGTCCTTCACGTCGCGCAGCTTGCTGGTAGCGTGGCGCTCGAAGGCCAGCAGCGCATCGTCGCGCAGCATGCCGCAGCCGTCGTCCACAATGCGGATAAGACGCCGCCCCCCGGCCTCGACGTCGACGCGCACGCTGGTGGCGCCCGCATCGAGCGAATTTTCGAGCAGTTCCTTGACGACCGACGCCGGCCGTTCCACGACTTCTCCAGCCGCAATCTTGTTCGCGACCTGGTCGGGGAGAATTCGGATGCGCCCCATTGGAATCTCAATGTTAACGTACCCCGCATTTCGGGGACAGGCTACGAAACCTTCCGCGCCGCCTCTGCGCGGAATTTCGTTGCCTGTCCCCGAAATGCAGATCACGTACAATTTCGAGGTTGTGTAGCCTGTCCCCGAAACTACGTGAGCATCCAAAAGAAGTTGGTTCATACTCCTCTTGAATGCCTACAGGAGAACCCAAGACCGATATTCTGCAAGGCACGCTCGACCTGATGGTCCTGCGGACGCTCGAAAGCATGGGCCCGCAGCATGGGTTCGGCCTCGCCAAGCGCATCCAACAGATCTCCGGTGGCGCGCTCGACCTCAACCAGGGGACGCTCTACCCCGCTCTGCTGCGCATGGAACAGCGCGGCTGGATCAAGTCGCACTGGGGAGTCTCGGATGCCAACCGGCGCGCCAAGTTTTACGAAATGACGCGCGCGGGACGGAAACAGATTGCGCAGGAGTCGCAAGACTGGGCGCGGACGGTGGCCCTGATGGAGCGATTTCTCCGCCCCGCGGAGTAGCAGGAGAAACCATGCGAACGCTGTTGCACTGCCTGATGCCGCTGGTTCGCGGACGCCGCGCGGAACGCGAACTGGATCTCGAAGTGGACTTCCACCTCTCGATGCAGGAACAGGAGTTCCGCCTGCAGGGCATGTCGGCCGAGGCAGCGCGCGCCGCCGCTTTGCGCGAATTCGGCGGTGTCGCCCGGACTAAGGAAACCTACCGCGAGCGGCGCGGCCTGCCGTGGTTCGAAACCACCGCGCGCGATATCCGCTACGCCTTGCGCGGCCTGGCGCGCAATCGCGGATTCACCGCCGCCGCAGTGCTCTCGCTGGCTCTGGGAATCGGCGCCAATACCGCCATCTTCTCGCTGTTTCACACGCTGATGATGCGCCGGCTGCCTGTCAAAGACCCGCAGAAGCTCGTGCTCATGTACCGAACCGGCGGCTGGGGCCGCGGCTACGCTTCCTATCCTCTCTATCTGGAAATCCAGAAACGTACCGACCTGTTCGACGGCGTACTGGCGCGCGCCGGCGTGGACCGCGTCCGCTTCGATGCTGCCGGCGGCGATCGTCTGGAAACCGTCTGGCGCGAATTCGTCACAGGCAATTACTTTGCGGTTCTGGGCATCCGGCCCGCTCTCGGTCGGCTGTTCACGGACGACGATAATCGCACGCCCGGCGCCCATCCCCTGGCCATCATCAGTTACGATTTTTGGCAGCGGTGCTTCGCGGGCGATCCGTCGGTTGTGGGCCGCACCGTCAAACTCGACGCCCAGCCGCTCACCGTCATCGGAGTGGCGGCGCCCGGTTTTCACGGCATCGGCGTGGATCGTGCCGCCGAGTTGTGGGAACCCGCCATGATGAAAGGCGACTCTATCACGCAGCCGGGGGCGAACTGGGCGTGGATCGTGGCGCGGCGCAGGCCGGAGAAGTCTCGCGCGCAAATCCAGGCCGCCATCGACGTCCTCTACGAGCAGCATCGCAATTCTGTTTGGGGCGTCAATGTGAACGCGGCGTTTCGCAAGATAGTCATGGCGCAGCGCCTTGAGGTGAAGGATGCCGGCCTTGGCATTTCCCTGCTGCGCGAGCAGTTCGGCGGCGCGCTCGGCGTCCTCATGGCGGCCGTGGTGCTGGTGCTCCTGGTCGCCTGCGCCAACGTGGCTAATCTGTTGCTGGCCCGCAATGCCGCCCGCGAAAAGGAAATCGCGCTGCGCTTCTCTTTGGGCGCCACACGTTCCCGCCTGATCCGGCAGGCACTCACGGAGTGCCTGCTCCTGGCCGTGGCCGGTGCGGCGTTCGGCATCGCGTTCGCGCTCCTCGGCGAGAGTGCGATCCTTCGCTTCTTGCCGGCCGCGTCCGCCAATCCATTCCGGATCTCGCCCAACGCACCCGTCCTCGCGTTCTCGATTGCGATCTCGCTGCTTTCCGCCTTGCTATTCGGCCTGGCTCCGGCGCTTCGATCCACCGCCGTCGATCCCGCCATCCACTTGCGGCCCGGGAGCACGCGCGTGCGCACCTGGCAGCCCACGATGCGCCGCCTCCTAGTCGTCACGCAAGTAGCTTTCTCGGTAGTGCTGGTGGCGCTGGCCGGCCTGTTCAGCCGCAGTCTGTCGGAACTGCGCGCCGTAAATTTGGGCTTCCACAACCAGTCCGTCGTCGTCTTCTCGCTCGATTTTCCTAACGGCTGGAAGCCCGAGGCGCGGCACTCCGCCTACGAACGATTCCTCGATCGCGTCCAGCACCTTCCCGGAGGGGCGCTGGTCAGCTACGGGTCTCCCGGACCTTTCCGCGGCGGTTCTGCGAGCCGCACCATGCGCGTACCCGGGTCCGCGGTAACCGCAGAACCCGTGTGGATCAACTTTCAATCGATCGCCCCGCACTTTTTCGAGACTATCGGCAGCCCCGTGCTGGCCGGGCGTGAATTCAATCTCAGCGATACCGGCTCGGCCCAAATCGCGCTGGTCAATCAGGCATTCGTGCGCCAGTTTCTCGGAGGAGACCCCAACCCGCTCAATCGCGTAATCAGCTTCGACGATTCCAAGCCCGTCTCGCACATCGCCGGAATCGTCTCCGATATTCCACACAACGCGCTTCGCGAGAAGCCTGTCCCCACCGTGTACCTGCCGTACTCGAAAGGCCTGGGCGACGGTCCCGATATTCTACTGCGCACCAACGGCCCGGGCACCGCCGTGCTGCCCGCGTTGCGCCGCGAAGTGTCGCAACTCGGACCGCAAGTAACATTCACCGAGCCGAGGACGATTCGACAGCGCATCGACGAAACTATTCTCGAAGACCGCCTGCTGGCCACGCTCGGCGGATTCTTCGGCGCGCTCGCGCTGCTGCTCGCCGCCATCGGACTCTACGGCGTGGTGGCCTATGGGACCGTGCGGCGGATGGGCGAAATCGGAATCCGCGTGGCGCTGGGAGCGCGGCGCGGCACTGTCGTGTGGATGGTGCTGCGCGATGCTTTGTTGCTGGTCGCAGTCGGACTGGCGATCGGTCTGCCGTTCGCGATGGCAGCGGCACGCGCGGTGGGATCGATGCTGTTCGGCATCCGGCCTGTCGATCCGGCGGCGTTCCTGCTGACCGGCACCGTGCTTGCGGTCGCGGGCGTAGGGGCCGCGCTGCTGCCGGCCAGACGCGCGGCCACAGTGGATCCGGCGCGCGTATTGCGTCACGAGTAAATTACCATGCGCACGATCTGGAAACGCCTGGCCGCCCTCTTCCGCTTCCGCCGTCTGGAGCAGGATCTTCAGGACGAGTTCGACCACCACCTCGCTCTGATCGAGGCTGAGTTGCGTGCTACCGGCATGGATGCACCGTCCGCCCGCGCCGAGGCGCGCCGCCAGTTCGGCAGTGTGGCGCAGACCCAGGAAGTGTACCGCGAGCGCCGCGGCGTCCCGTGGATCGAAACTTCTCTCCGTGATATCCGCTATGGACTCCGCGGCCTGGGCCGCAACCGCGGCTTCACGGCAGCAGCCGTGCTCTCGCTCGCCCTCGGCATCGGCGCCAACACCGCCGTGTTCTCGCTTTTCTACGCGCTCATGCTGCGCATGCTGCCGGTCGCGCGGCCCCACGAACTCGTGTACCTCTTCATGACCGGCAACCGCTCCGCCGGATACCTCTCGTCCGGACTCTACAAGGAATTGGCTGGCCACAAGGAGCTATTCGCGGGTGTTGTGGTGCGCAACGCGGGCGGGCGGACCAGCTTCCGTACCGCGCCTGAAGGGCAGCCGGTCGCAGCGCGCAGCGAATCGGTCAGCGCCAATTACTTCGAGGTTCTCGGTGTGCCGCCCGCGATCGGCCGTTACTTCACGGATGAGGAGACGCACACTATTGCCCCACAGCGGCCCGTGGTCCTAGGCTACGATCTCTGGCGAAATCGTTTCGGCGCCGATCCCAAGGTGCTGGGCCGCACGCTGTATACGGAGAGCAAGCCGCTGGTCGTCATCGGTGTGGCGGCGCCGCGATTTCACGGCGTCTCGGTCGAGCAAGCCGCCGACATGTGGCTGCTTGCCCGCATCACTAACGATACGAGCACGGCGGGGTTCTGGGCAATCGCGCGCCTACGGCCCGGGGTATCGCGCCGGCAAACGCAGAGCGCGCTCGACGTGATCATGCCGCGATTCCAGGCGGCCCTCTATGGGTCCAAGCCCGACTCGATCCTGAAACGGCGCCAGATGGAGCAGCGCATCGATGCGCGCGAGGCCGCGACCGGCCTCTCCTTCCTGCGCGACGAATTCGCCGCCCCGCTCCGCATCCTTTTGCTGGCTGCGGAACTGGTGCTGTTGGCCACCTGCGCCAACGTGGCGCACCTGCTGCTGGCGCGCGGCGCGGCGCGCCAAAGAGAAATCGCCGTGCGGCTTTCGCTGGGAGCCTCGCGCGGCCGCCTGGTGCGGCAGGCGCTGACCGAGAGTCTCCTGCTGGCCGCCCTGGGCAGCGCGCTCGGGCTTTTCTTTGCCTGGTGGGGCACGCGCTATCTGCTGTTTTTCATTCCCGCCTGGAAGCTCGGTACATTACACGTCGCGCCCGACCGCACCGTGCTCCTCTTCGCCATCGGAATCTCAGTGCTCGCTGCCATGGCGTTCGGACTCGCGCCCGCGCTTCGCTCCACCGCCATCGACCCGCTGGCGAGTATGCGGCCCTCGTCGGGCGGCACTGGACGGCGAATGGCGCTGCGGCGGTCGCTGGTGGCGGCGCAAGTAGCGTTCTCCGTGGTGCTGGTCGCGATGGCGGGACTCTTCGGCCAGAGTCTGGGCCAATTGCGGTCGGTGGATCTCGGCTTTCAGGACCAGAGCGTGCTGCAGTTCTGGCCGAACTTCCCCAGCGCGTGGAAAGATCCGCAACAACTCGCGGCGCGCGACCGCCTGGTGACGGAACTGGCGGCAACCCCGGGCATCGTGTCAGTGAGCTACAACGCGCCCGATCTGTTCCACGGCAGAAGCTGGTCTTCCGAGATTCGTGTGCCAGGATCGCAACCGGCGGCCAGTGTGCCGGGACGCGCGTTCCTGATTACGTTGGGTCCGCAATATTTTTCGACGCTCGGGGCGGCTGTGACCCTGGGCCGCGAGTTCGGCCGGAGCGACTCCGCCGGTTCGCCCAAGGTCGCGATCGTCAACCAGGCGTTCCTGCGCGCGTATCTTCCAGGCGAGCGGAATCCGCTGGGGCGCGTAGTCGCGATGCTCAATGAAGAACCCGGCGCCACGGAACCGCGCACGATCGTAGGCACGGTTCCGGACATCGCTCACCAGGGCGTCAAAGAGAAGTCCGATCCGACCATGTACCTGCCCGCCTCGCAGATCGAGACCCCCTTTGGCTACGCTGCCATGATCGTGCGCGCGCGCATCCCTTCCGCGGCCGCTACCGCTGCCATCCGTCAGACGGCCGCGCGGATCGCCCCTGGCCTTGTGACCGAGACGGAAACGGTGCGTGAGGAAATCGACGGCCAGATTTTCCAGGACCGCATGCTGGCCACGCTGAGCGGTTTCTTCGGAGGGCTCGCGCTTCTGCTGGCGGCAGTCGGACTGTACGGCGTCGTGGCGTACACCACGGCCCTGCGGTCGGGCGAAATCGGTATCCGCATCGCCCTCGGCGCGCCACGGGCCAGCGTACTCTGGCTGGTGCTGCGGGATGCGCTGCTACTGGTGACGATCGGGCTCGCCGTGGGCCTGCCCTTCTCGTTCGCCGCCGCCCGCGCCGTGGGATCGATCCTCTTCGGCATCCGGCCCGCCGGCCCGCTGGCGTTCGTTGCCACCTCCACCGTGCTGCTCGCCATCGGTCTGGCAGCCGCCTTCCTCCCCGCCCGCCGGGCCGCGGGCATGAATCCGATGCAGGCCCTGCGAAGCGAGTAGGCCGGCCGGCTGTGTTACTCTGAAATTTCAAAGTTTGCCAGCGCGTGTCAGCGAAGCTCTCGTCTTACGTACCTACCCGCTGAAAGAAGCCGACCTCGTCGTCAGCTTTCTCACCCGGGACCAGGGAAAATTGCGAGGCGTGGCCAAGCGGGCGCGGCGTCCGAAGAGTCCCTTCGGCGCGGGGCTGGAGCGGTTATCGCACGTGCGGATGGCGTATTTCCAGCGTGAAACCCGCGAGCTGGTCAACCTGGATTCCTGCGAGTTGATCCGTTCCCAATTCGGTTTGGCTTCCGATTACCGGGCGACCGTGGCGCTGGACTATTTCGCGGAGGTGTCGGAGCAGTTGCTTCCCTCCGCCGAGCCGAGCGAAGTTTTTTTCCGTCTGCTGCTCTCGGTTTTGGAGCACTTGCACGCGGGCGCGGATGCCGGAAAATCCTGGCGCGCCGTGACGTATTTTTCGTTGTGGGCAGTAAGGCTGTCGGGCTGGCTGCCCGAGTTGAATGTCTGCCTCAATTGCGGCAGTCTGCTGGACGATCCGGAAACTCCGGAGCGCGCGTTTTTCAGCCGGGGCCGAACGGGTTTGATCTGCGGCCATTGCCGGCGCACGCTGGGCACGGGGAACACTTGGGAATTGAGCGCGGCGTCGCGGTCAGCCGCGGCGGAGATGCTGCGGAAACCGGTGGGGCAGCTTTCGATCGCGAATTGGGACCAGACCACCGCCGCCGATTTGCGCCGCTTCCTGGTACAGCAGATCGAGGCGCACGCGGAGCGGCGGCTGATCACGGCGCCTCTTTTGGAGGAAGTGGAGTAAGGTAGCGCAGGCGAACGGATGGATTCATTTCAACAGATCATCTTCAAACTGAAACAATACTGGGCCGAGCGCGACTGCATCATCCAGGAACCCTATGACGTGGAGGTGGGCGCGGGCACCATGTGCCCCGAGACGTTCCTGCGCGTGCTCGGACCCAAGCCGTATCGCGTCGCCTACGTGCAGCCCAGCCGCCGTCCCGCGGACGGCCGCTATGGCGACAACCCCAACCGCCTGTACAAACATTCGCAGCTCCAGGTGATCCTGAAGCCCTCGCCCGACAACATCATCGAGCTCTATCTGGGATCGCTCGAAGCCATCGGGATCGATCTGCGCGCGCACGATATCAAGTTCGAAGAGGACAACTGGGAAGCGCCCACGCTGGGCGCATGGGGCATCGGTTGGCAGGTGATGCTGGACGGCCTCGAGATCAGCCAGTTCACGTATTTCCAGCAGTGCGGCGGCATCGATCTGGAATTGGTGCCCGCGGAACTCACCTACGGTCTCGAGCGCCTCACGGCGTTTCTGCAGGTGAAGGACAGCGTGTACGACATCGACTGGGCACCCGGTTTCACCTATCGCGACGTTCGCTACATGGACGAATTGCAATACTCGGTCTACAACTTCGAGATGGCCGATATCGCGACGCTCTGGAAACTCTTCGAGTTGCACGAAGGCGAAGCTGCGCGCCTGCTGCACCTCTACGATCCGAAATCGCCCGGCAAGAAACGCTTCCCGCTGCTGCCCGCGTACGACCAGGTGCTCAAGTGCTCGAACATCTTTAATACCCTCGACGCGCGCGGCGCCATCAGCGTCACCGAGCGCGTGGGTGTGATCCAGCGGGTGCGCAAGGTGGCGGTCGGAGTGGCGCAGGCGTGGGCCGACCAGCAACAGGAAACGGCAGTGGAGGTGACTCCGTGAGCCTTCCGCTGCTGCTCGAAATCGGCACCGAAGAGATCCCGGATTGGATGATTCCCGGCGCCCTCGAGAATCTCCGCGTCCTGTTTGAAAAGCTTGAGATTCCGCACGAGTCCGTAACTCTCGATGCCACCCCGCGGCGCCTCGTGCTGCGTGCCGCCGGCCTGGCGGAAAAGCAGCCCGATACCGAAGAGCGCGTGCTCGGCCCCGCGAAATCGGCGCCGGCACAGGCCGTGGCCGGGTTCACCCGCAAGCTGGGAATCCAGCCCAAAGACCTGGCGGTCGAAAAGACGCCCAAAGGCGAATACTACACTTTCCTCAAGAAGGTCCCGGGACGGCGCACGATCGACATCCTCTCTGAAGCGCTGCCCGGCGTCATTCTCGGCATCTACTTTCCCAAGACGATGTACTGGACCGCCAAAAACGGCCCGCGGTTCATCCGGCCGATCCGCTGGATCGTGGCGCTGTTGGGCGAGGAGACGGTGCCGTTCGAACTGGCGGGCGTGCGCGCGGGCAACATGACGGCGGGCCATCGACGCTTGGGCGCGAGAGAGATCGTCGTCACAACCGCCGATTACGAGCAGCGCCTGCGCGACCATCACGTGATCCTCTCGGCCGAAGAGCGGCGCAACAAAATCTCGAATGAGCTGGCGGGAGTCAGGTTCAAGCCCGACAACGCGCTGCTCGAAACGCTGGTCTACCTGACCGAGTTTCCGACCCCCATCACCGGCAGCTTCGATCCGCAGTTTCTGGAATTGCCGGAAGAGGTGCTGATCACGGTGATGCGGCATCACCAGAAATATTTTTCAGTGGAGGACGCCGAGGGCAAACTGGCCCCGCAGTTCGTGGCGGTGATGAATATCCCGTCAGACCCAGAGGGTTTCGTTCGGCGCGGCAACGAGCGCGTGCTCCGCGCCCGCTTCAACGATGCCCGATTTTTCTGGGAAACCGACCAGAAGAAGAAGCTGGCCGACCGCGTCGCGGATCTGGCGCACGTAACCTTCCAGGCGAAGCTCGGCAGCTATCTGGAGAAGGCCGGCCGCATGGTGGACCTGGCCCGGGAGTTGGGCGGCGACGCTCACGCCACCCGCGGCGCCGAACTTTGCAAGGCCGATCTCACCACCGAGCTGGTGAAAGAGTTCACCGAGCTGCAGGGCATCGTGGGCGGCCTCTACGCGCGCGCGCAAGGCGAGCCCGAACCCGTCTGGCAGGCCATCTACGACCACTACAAGCCGGAGAGCATGGAAGACTCGATCCCCCGCAACCGCACCGGGCAGATCGTCGCGCTCGCCGATAAACTGGACACCCTCCGCGGCTGCTTCCGCGTCGGCCTGATCCCCTCCGGCTCGCGCGACCCGTTCGCGCTGCGCCGCGCCGCACAAGGTGTCGTGAAGATTCTGGTGGAAGGCAAACTGGAGTTGCCGCTGCTCTCGCTCATCGGCACCAATGAAGAGTTAAAGTCCTTCTTCGAGGATCGCGTGCGCTACTACTTCCGGGATCATCGCGGCTTCAAGTACGACGAAGTCAGCGCCGCCATGGCCGCCGGCTGGAGCAACCTGGTGGACCTCGAAGCGCGCCTCCAGCGCATTCAGTCCCTGCGGCTCACGCCCGACTTCGAGCCGCTCGCCGCCAGCTTCAAGCGCATCCGCAACATCCTTGAGCAGGCGAAGTTTACGGGCGGTGGCGCGATCGATGAATCGCTGCTCGATCCCGGACCCGAGCGTGATCTCTACGACGAATACAAGCGCATCGCCGGCCAGCCCATCGAAAGCGTGATCTCGCGCCTGCGCCCCAAGGTCGACCTGTTCTTCGACAAAGTTTTGGTCAATGCACCGGACGCCCGCGTCCGGCAAAACCGTTTGACGCTGCTGAACACGCTCTTACGGGAATTCTCCACCATCGCGGACTTTTCAGAAATTGTTACCAACTCATAGGAGCCACCACCAATGAAGAAGTATGTCTACTCGTTCGGCAACGGTACCGCCGACGGTGACGGAAAAATGAAAGAGACGCTCGGCGGCAAAGGCGCCGGCCTGGCCGAAATGTGCCGGGCCCAACTGCCCGTGCCCCCCGGCTTCACCATCTCGACCGAAGTCTGCAACATCTATTTCCAAAACCAGAACTCGGTCCCCACAGAGATCCACGACCAGATGCTTAAGGCCCTCAAGACGCTCGAACAGCGGATGGGCCAGAAGCTGGGCGACGTCGACGATCCGCTGCTGGTCAGCGTGCGGTCGGGCGCCAAGTTCTCCATGCCGGGCATGATGGACACCATCCTCAACCTGGGGTTGAACGACGTCACCGTCAAGGCGCTCGCAGCCAAGAGTCAGAACCCGCGCTTCGCCTACGATTGCTACCGCCGCTTCATCCAGATGTACGGCAACGTGGTGCTCGATATTTCGAAGCATGATTTCGATGAGATCTTCGAGGGCCAGAAGAAGAAGGCCAAGGCCAAGCTCGACACCGCCCTAACCGCGGAGGACCTGCAGCAAGTGATTGCGGGCTACCAGAAGCTGGTCGCGAAGAAAACCGGCAAGCCGTTCCCGCAGGACGCCCTCGAGCAGCTCCAGGGCGCGCGCGATGCCGTGTTCCGCTCGTGGTTCGGCGAGCGCGCCAAATACTACCGCAAGCAAGAACAGATTCCTGACGATCTTGGCACCGCCGTCAACGTGCAGGCTATGGTGTTCGGCAATCTGGGCGAAACTTCAGCCACGGGTGTGGGATTCACACGCAACCCCGCTACCGGCGAGAAGGCCTTTTACGGCGAGTTCCTGGAGAACGCGCAGGGCGAGGACGTGGTGGCCGGCATCCGCACGCCACATCCCATCTCGCAGCTCGAGACGTGGAACCCCGCGGTCTACAACCAGCTCCGCGAGATCACCAGCATGCTCGAGAAGCACTATCGCGATATTCAGGATTTCGAGTTCACCATTCAGGACGGCAAGCTCTACATGCTGCAGACCCGCAACGGCAAGCGCACGGGTCCGGCGGCGGTGCGGATTGCAGTCGAGATGGTGGGTGAGGGTCTTCTCACGCAGCGGGAAGCCGTGCTGCGCGTGGATCCGCAGCAGCTCGATCAGCTCCTGCACCCGGTGCTCGATCCGAAATCCAAGAAGTCGCTCACGCTGCTCGCCAAGGGCCTTCCCGCATCGCCCGGCGCCTCCGTGGGCACCATCGTGTTCACGGCCAACGATGCGGTCGAAGCCGCGAAGAAAGCTCCGGTCATCCTGGTCCGCAAAGAGACCGTGCCCGACGACATCCACGGGATGGCAGTGGCGAAGGGCATCCTCACATCGCGCGGCGGTATGACCAGCCACGCGGCCGTGGTCTGCCGCGGCATGGGCACTCCGTGCGTGGCGGGTGCCGAAGCGTTCACCGTGAGTGAGCACAAGAAGGAAGTCACGGTCACCGTCAACGGCAAGACTCAGACGTTGGGTGAAGGCGACTGGCTGTCGCTTGACGGTTCCACCGGTGAAGTTTTCGGCGGCAAAGCCAACACGCTCGATGCCGACCCGGCATCCGGCGTTTTGAAGGAATTCATGGCATGGGCGGACGGGTTCCGCGGCAGCTTCGGCGTCCGCGCCAATGCCGATATCCCGCGCGATGCCAAGGCGGCGCGCAAGTTCGGCGCCGAGGGCATCGGCCTGTGCCGCACCGAGCACATGTTCTTCGCCGAGGGACGCATCGAACACATGCAGGCCATGATTCTGGCGCGCGACGAGAAATCGCGGCGCAAGGCGCTCACCAAACTGCTGCCCATGCAGCGCAAGGATTTCGCCGGCCTGTTCCAGGCCATGGACGGCTTCCCGGTGGTGATCCGCACGCTCGATCCTCCGCTGCACGAGTTCCTTCCCAAGCGCGAAGACCTGATGGTGGATCTCGCCGTCCTGCCCTACGCCGATATCAAGGTGAAGAAGGAGATGGCCGCGCGCTACCAGAAGTTCGGCGCCGAAGTGAAAAACCTCAAGACGGTCGTGGCGGAGCTGTTGAAGCGCGTCGAAGAGCTGCACGAGTTCAACCCCATGCTGGGACACCGCGGCTGCCGCCTGGGGATCACGTACCCCGAGATCACGGAGATGCAGGCGCGTGCCATTTTCGAAGCCGCCGTACTGGTGGCGAAGAAGGGCGTGAAGGTGATTCCGGAAGTCATGATTCCGCTGATCGGCGGCGTCAAGGAACTGGAAAACCAGAAGAAGATCGTGGTGCAGGTGGCCGAGGAAGTTCTGGCGAAGGCCGGCATGAAGGATCTGAAGTACATGGTCGGCACCATGATCGAGATTCCGCGCGCGGCTCTCACCGCCGATTCGGTGGCGAAGGAAGCCGAGTTCTTCAGCTTCGGCACCAACGATCTGACGCAGACCGCCATGGGCCTCTCGCGCGACGACTATACGAAGTTCCAGCAGGAGTATCAGGACAAGAAGATCTTCGCCGCCGACCCGTTCGCCGTCCTCGACCAGGAAGGCGTGGGCCAGTTGGTGAAGATCGCCGTGGAGAAGGGCCGCAAGACGCGCAAGGATCTGGAAATCGGCATCTGCGGCGAGCACGGCGGCGAGCCCAGCTCGGTGCAGTTCTGCTATCGGATAGGGATGAACTACGTGTCGTGCTCTCCTTACCGAGTGCCCATCGCCCGGCTGGCGGCAGCGCAGGCCGCGATCTCAGGCGACAAGTCGGAGGCGATGCGGACGGCGTAGATTCGGGCCCGTACACAATCAAAAAGGCCGCAGCTTATGCCGCGGCCTTTGAAGCAAACGCTTAGTCCGGTTGAGACTACTTCGAATCGTGGCGAAACTTCTTGTATCCCGCCAGCGTGAGGAGTCCGCCGCCGAGCAGGACGAAACTCATCGGCTCGGGAACGCCCGGAGGCTGGGCGGGCGAAAAACTGTCCGCGATGAAGGAAAGGTGCGCAGTCTGGTTGCCAAGCGGCCCCCCTCCCACGGGGTTGACAAGGTTGTTCGAATCCAGGTGCGCCGTATCCAGGATCGTAATCGGGCCCGGAGTGCCACCCGGGAAATTGAATAGCGTATTGGTAGAGAACGACGTTTGTGCCGCCGGATAGGTGAGCTTGTTGCTGGGCGTATACATCGCGGTATTTCCGCTGCCCAGATTCCCCGAGATGTGATTACCGCCGATGCCGCCGCTGAACTGGTTGCGGAACTGGTCTACCACATCCGGACTGCTGAATCCGCAGGTCGCAAGCTGGCAAATCTCCGCCGTATACTGAATCGTCAGGTCTGCCTGCATGTAGCGGGTCACCTGCCAATTGCCGCCGAACGTAATCTGCATGTTGGCGGCATCCACCGTCACATTGACGGTGGTATCGGGCACACTGGCACTCGTTCCGGCGAAGCCGATCCCCGGATAGTTCGCATCCGCGCTGGCAACCCAGCTATAGCTGAAATTCGAAAACAGCATGTCGCCCACAGTGCAAGAGTATCCGCCTGCATCGTACACATTCATCGTGGCGTTGCTACAGGAAACCGGGATCGCCAGGCCTACGCTGGTCAGGGCCAGGAATCCGGCAATCAGTAGAATTGCACGGGAGTTCATTACGCCACCCCCGCATCATTCTTCTTACGTGCGCTTCCGGTGGCGAATAACCGCCGGGCGCGCGAGCGGCCCAAAAGGCCCAAGAACACCAGCCCGCTGCCGTACAGAACCAGCGAAAGCGGCTCGGGAACCGCAGTTTCGAACAGACCCTCGGAGATCAAACTCACGGAAGCAAAGTTCGAGTTGGTGTCTCCATTGCCGCCGGAATCCAGCAGCACATCCTTGTGAACCTCGACCATCTGGGTGCCGGTCAAGAATGATTTCGTGTCCGTCACCGATGTGGACGCAATGCTGCCGCCCGGGGGCGCAAAGATCGAAGGCGTCAACACGAGATCCTGGCCATGGACCGTGTCCTGAACGTTGTCCGCCGTGGTGATGGACCCGTTGCCTTCATTCAAGGGGTCGAGATCCGAAGTCCCGCCCGTCAGCGTCATAGTCGCCTGGATAATCGGAAAAGCCGGCGGACCTACTTGCCCGCCACTAGCATCCAAAGCAAAGATCTTGTACCCGATATCGATATCAGTCTGGTAGCCGTTAGTTGCCTGCCAGTTAGCGGCAAAGTTGAAGATCGGATTAAGCGGGTTGGCGACCGCGGTCACCGTTACGTTCCCGGCTTGCACATCAGGATCGACGTTATCCGGCACGCCGCGGCTAAACGGATCGAAGAATCGGTAGTTGTAAGAGAAATCGTAGAATATCTTGTCGTCGATCTGGCACCCGGTGTTTCCCAGCGCAATATAGTCGGTCATCGTCGCCGAAGTGGCCCCAACATTTCCGGTAATCGCAGCGTAGTCGGTACAAAGCGGCGTGGCATACACCACAGGGAAAGTTGCCAATGTAAAAGTGAACAGGAGCAGTTTATTTTTCTTTTTCATCATTTTTTTGGCCCCCCGTATCGTTCCTCCGAAACCGGATCGTGAGCCACGGTTCTAGCAACACTAGACCCGGCCCTTAGTGTCCGTGCTCACCAGATTAAGTCAGAAACTGTACGGAGTCAATCATTCGGGGTCTGTGACGGTAATCGTCCAGTTTTAGTACCGGGGGTACCAAAGCCGCGAAAATGCTATCTTTTGGCAGTATTATCCTCTGTTCCTGCAACTCATTGGCGAGAAAAGGGGATATACCCTGGGGATTTTCCCGATACAACCGGGACGAGAGTCTTAATCGGTACCGGTCAACCACCCTAAGGGCTCGGTACCGTCGTGGAGCGATCCTTCCGGGATTGCCGCTGGCCTTCCTTCAGCCGATCGATCGTCACCCACCCGATTACGCTGGCAGCTCCCAGCAAAAGCACCGCGCTGAGGAGTCCTATTAGAATAGTCAAAAATTGCGTATCGCCCATGGCCGCTTCCCTCCTGGACAGAGTAATTTTGTGTGTGCAGGAGAAGGGGAGCACGGCCAAGGCCAGCGTTAGAAAGAGGACGCTGCCGCAGTCGTTATTTAGCGCCCAGCCGAGGCCATGTTTTTCACCATGGCCTGGAACGCCGGGTACGTCTCCGGACCGTGCGATTCCATCCACTTGATATAGGCATTCCCGACCGTCTCCAAATTATGCCAGGCGTGCGGATTTTTCATGAACTCCCGCATGATGGGCGCCGCCACCCGAATCCGCTCTCAAACAAACACCAGTTCTCCGGTGCTCTCGAAGAGAAGGTCCTGATTGAGGACGCCGGCCGTCACGAACGACGCCACCATTTCCCAGTAGCTGACCACTTGGCGGACCATGACGTTTTCCGGACTGCCCGGCGGGGCGATCTTCATCGCTTCCTCCATCGAGGCGGGCGCGAAACTACCCATGAACCACTCGCGGGCCTTGCGCATCTTCTCTTCCCGCCGCAACTCATACAGCCGCAGGATCAGGTTGGCATCGTCATATGTTGTTTGAGTAGACATACGTCGATTATAAAAGGGCAACGCCGCCTGCCGGGGTACAATAATTTCAGAGGCTCCTGTCAGGAAAGTCATGCTTGGCCTGGCGGAACAACTCGCGGAACAGACCCGGGAAGCGGACCTCTACCGCGTGCTCGACTCGAACCGCGTGGAGTGCTTCGCCTGCGGGCACCGGTGCCCCATCGCGGCCGGTTTCTCCGGCGTCTGCAAGGTGCGCTTCAATCGCGGCGGCAAACTGTACGCTCCCCACGGTTATGTGAACGCCGTCTTTTGCGACCCCATCGAGAAGAAGCCCTTCTTCCACGCCCAGCCCGGGACGCGCGCCCTCAGTTTCGGGATGCTGGGGTGCGATCTCCATTGCGGATACTGCCAGAACTGGGTGTCGTCCCAGGCGCTGCGCGATGTCCGCTCCCCGATCGATTTTCACAACATCACGCCGCGCGACCTGGTCCGCATGGCGCTGCGCGAGGGCGCTTCGAGCGTGGTCAGTACTTACAACGAACCGCTGATCACCGCCGAATGGGCCGTGGCGGTGTTCCGCGAGGCGAAGGCGGCCGGCTTGACCACCGGGTTCGTGTCGAATGGCAACGCCACCCCGGAGGTCCTCGAATACATCCGCCCCTGGGTGGACCTATATAAGGTAGACCTCAAGAGCTTCGACAAGCGGAATTATGCGCAACTGGGAGGTCGTATCGGCCCGATTCTCGACTCCATCGGCCGCATCCACGAGATGGGTTTCTGGCTGGAGGTGGTGACGCTGACGATCCCCGGCTTCAACGACTCGGATGCTGAGTTGCGATCCATCGCCGAATTCCTGGCCGGCATCTCGCGCGACATACCCTGGCACGTCACCGCTTTCCACAAGGATTACAAGATGGTCGATCCGGAAGATACGCCGCCCGAGACCCTGATCCGCGCCGCCGCGATCGGGCGCGCCGCGGGGCTGCGCTACGTTTACGCCGGCAATCTGCCGGGCCAGACCGCGGGACTCGAGGATACGCACTGCGCCCGGTGCGGGTCCACCACGATCGAGCGGATCGGTTTCCGCGTGCTGCGCAACCGCCTGGCCGGCGGCCATTGCCCGGATTGCGGAACGGCCGTTCCCGGAGTCTGGGGGAACGCGCCCCGCCCTCTCGCGGACGAGGGCGATCTGGTGCACATTCGCTGCCGGTGAGCCATGGCGGCCATCCATATCTCTCCCTACAGCGGCTCGTGGTATCCGGCGAGCGCCGACGAGTTGGCGCGTTTGCTGGACGAAGCGTTCGAGCGCTCCCGGCGCCGCGTGCCCTACCTTTTTCCGGACGGACTCGCCTACGTCACCCCGCATGCCGGCCCCGCGTATTCAGGTGGGGTGGCGGCGGCGGTCTATCGCGCGCTCGCGCTGCAGCGGCCGGAGCGAGTGGTGGTGCTGGCGTTTCCGCATCACGGCGGACTCCGCGGAGTGGCCGTGCCTGACGTGGACGCCGTCCGGACGCCGCTCGGCGACGTGCCGGTCGATCGCGCCGAAGGCTTCCCAGTCGTGACCGAGACTCAATTGTGCGATCACTCCTTCGAAATCCAGCTCCCGTTCCTGCAGCGGGCGGTGCCGGGCGCGCGAGTCACTCCTGTCTACGTGGGCCGGATGGAGGAATGGCAGCGGCACTTCGCCGCCGCCGCGTTGGCCGCGCTCTGGCGTCCCGGTACGGTCTTTCTGGCCTCGTCCGATTTCACGCACTACGGCCGCAGCTTCCGTTACGTTCCCTTCCCGGCGGATGGCGCCGTGGCCGCGCGACTGCGCGATCTCGACCAGGAATGCATCGACGCAGCGGGCAGCCTGAATGCCTCGTTGTTCCTCGACCGGCTGCGCGAAACCGGGGCCACGGTCTGCGGCGCCGGCCCCATCGCGCTGCTGCTCGACACGGTTCGCACGCTCGATCGCTCGGTTTACCAGGTCCAGCTCGACTACGAAACTTCAGGCGACGTGACCGGCGATTTCGAGCAGTGCGTGAGTTACGCCGCGCTCGGCTACTACCGCCCCGCCAGTTTCCACCTGCCACCCGGCGATTGCGAAGCCCTCCTCGAAAGTGCCTCCCGGACATTGAACGCGCTACGCCAGACCGGCAGCCGCGATTCGATTCCGGCCGCTGGCGGTTCCCCCGCGCTCCAGGCGCACCGCGGCGCGTTTGTCAGCCTGCACCGCGGCACGGAACTGCTGGGCTGCGTCGGCAACCCCCGCGGCCGCGAATCGCTTGCCCAGGATGTCGCCGATCTGGCACTCAATGCTGCGCTCGACGATTCGCGTTTCACGCATGCTACAGATGGCGCGTGGCCGATCGATATCGAGATTTCCGTGCTCACGCCGTCTCGCGCGATCCGTTCGGCCGCGGATTTCGAAGTCGGCCGCCATGGCGCGCTGCTCGGACTGGGCGGTTCTTCCGGCCTTCTGTTGCCGCAGGTGGCGGACCGCCGGAGTTGGACCGCCGCGCAGTTTATCCAAGCGGTGTGCCGCAAAGCAGGCGTGAGGCGAGATGGCTGGAGAGATCCGAAAGCCAGGCTCTACACGTTCGAGGCGCAGGTGTTCAGCAGGCCAGGTCTTCCCGCCCGATCTTGAAGTTTTCGAGGTTCCCCAGCACCGTGAGCGCGATCTGCTTGGGATCGAAAAACGTCAGCGCGATCCGTTGAACGTCTTCCGCGCTGACTTTTTCGATGCTCTCCACCAGTTCATCCAGGCTGAAGAAGTGGCCGAAGTACATCTCCTGGCGCGCCAGGTTCGACATGCGGCTGGCGGTGGATTCCAGACTCAGCATCAGCGAACCCTTCAGGTGGTCCTTGGCGCGGCGCAACTCTTCGTCGCTCACGGTCTGCTCCTTGAGCTGGCGGAACTCCTTGAGAATCGACTCCACCACCTTGCGCGCCGATTCCACCGACGTGCCGGCGTAGATCGACAGGCACCCCGTGTCGCGGTAGGGGCTCAGCTCGGAAAATACCGCGTAGGCCAACCCCTGGCGCTCGCGAATATTCTGGAACAGCCGCGAGCTCATGCCGCCGCCGAGCAGCGTATTGAGCACGTAGCAGGCGAAGCGTTCGTGATGCGGCAAAGGATAGGACGGCACGCCCAGGCAGAGGTGCACCTGCTCGAGCGCTTTCTTGTTGCGCAACGCGATGCGGGCGTGCGTGCTGGGCGCCTCATCCGGCGTCAGCACTTCGCCGGGGGCAGCCGATTCGAAGTGCTCGCGCACCAGACCCACCAGCCGCTCGTGCGTCAGGTTGCCCGCCGCCGTCACGATCAGATTCGCGGGCGCGTACACAGTGCCGTAATAGTTCCGGATGCCCTGGCTATCGAACTTCTTGACGGTCTCGCGGGTGCCCAGAATGGGCTTGCCCAGCGGATGATCCTTCCAGAAATTCGAGGAGAAAATCTCGTGTACCAGATAGTCGGGGCTGTCCGCCTCCATCTTGATCTCTTCGAGGATGACGCCCTTTTCCTTCTCGATATCCTCTTCGCGGAACAGCGGATGAAGCACCAGATCGGCCAGAACGTCGAAGGCCAGCGACAGGTGCTCGTCCAGCACCTTAGTGTTGAAGCAGACCAATTCCTTGGCGGTGAACGCGTCCAGGTTGCCGCCGATGGAGTCGACCGATCGCGCGATGTCCTCCGCCGAGCGGCGCGTGGTGCCCTTGAACAGCATGTGCTCGATGAAGTGAGAGATGCCGTTCTGCTCCGGCGTTTCGCGACGCGAGCCGGCGCCGATCCAGATCCCGACCGACACGGAACGCACGTGCGGCATGGCCTCGGTGATGACCCGGACGCCGTTGGCGAGCGTAGTCATTTCGATCTCACGGACCGGACTGCTAGTGGTTGAAGTCATTTATCGAAAAGGGACAGGTGAGCCCTAATCCCTTTGTAACACCTTCAGGCAGCGGGCGCATCCGGTAGACTGGTAGTAAGGATGTCCCAGTCTCTCGTGGGGATGGATCTGACGGATCTCCGGCAGGTCCTCGGCCCCGATCAACCAGCATATCGGGTCAGGCAAGTGTACGAGGGCATCTATCGCCGCCAGGTGTCCGATTTCACTCAGATCTCGAACCTGCCCGCGGCGCTGCGTACCGATCTCGCCGGCCGGCACACGCTCGGCCTTCCCGCCGTCGCGCAGACTTACCTGTCGACGGACGGGACCCGGCGGTACCTGCTGGCGCTTGAGGACGGCAAGACCGTCGAGGCTGTCCTCATGCCCGAAGGCGAGCGTGACACCATCTGCATCTCGAGCCAGGTGGGCTGTCCGGTGGATTGCAAATTCTGCATGACGGCGTTGCTCGGCTTGGAGCGCAACCTCACCGCCGGGGAGATCGTCGGCCAGGTGCTGCGGATCGCCCGCGACAATCGGCTGCGCCACGACGGCGGCCGGCTCAACATCGTCATGATGGGCCAAGGCGAGCCGCTGTTAAACCTGCCGAACGTGGTGAAAGCCACGCGCATCCTACTCGACCCCGACGGCTTCGGCCTTTCGCCGCGGCGCATCACGATTTCGACCGCGGGCGTGATTCCGAAGATCGAAGAACTGGGCCGCGAGCCGGTGCGCCCGAAGCTCGCGATTTCGTTGAACGCCTCCACCGAAGAGAGCCGCCGCGAGTTGATGCCGATCACCCGCAAGTATCATCTGAAAGACCTGATGGATGCGTGCCGCGCCTATCCGCTGCGCCCCTGGGAAAAACTGACGTTCGAGTACGTGTTGCTGAAAGGCGTGAATGACACCGATGCCGACGCCCGCCGGGTTGTGAAACTGCTGGCGAACCTGAATGCCAAGGTAAACCTGATCGCGTTGAACCCCGGCCCCGAGATCCCCTACGAGACACCGGATCCGGAGCGCGTCTCAAGTTTCCAGCAAATCATCCGCCGGTCGATGCCGTGCTTCGTGCGAAAGCCGAGGGGCCTCGATATCTACGCGGCGTGCGGGCAGCTCAAGCGGAGCACGGGCGAGTTGGTAAAGCTTAATTAGCACCGAAGCATTTATTCACCGCCGAGACGCCGAGACCGCCGAGACCGCCGAGGACACTGGCTAACCGTCCTGTGTGTTCTCAGCGTCCTCGGCGTCTCGGCGGTGAATGGACTCTTGCGGTTCTAGTCTGGCAGAGCGAACAGATACGCCGTCAGGTTTTCCATGTCTTTCTTCGAGAACTTATACGACGGCATGATCGACCCGGGCGAAAGTCCTTCCGGGTTTCCGAAGTGCTGCTCCACCCAGCTTCGGCTGCGGCGCTTCGACAACCCGTTGAGCGGCGGCCCTACTTTCATCCCGACATTATTCACCGGATGACACGCGCCACACCGATTTTGCAAATAAACCAGCGATCCCTGCGTCGCGAACTCGGGCGCATTATCGAGCGCCGTCGCATTGTTCGGATTCAGCTTGAGTAGAAATGCAGCCAGGGCATTCAACTGCGAATCGGCCAACTGGATGGCTGGCATGGAAGTGCCGGGCCGCATGCTCGCGGGACGCTTGAAATGCTGAATCATCCAGGCCGCGTCCTTGTGGATCGTGATACGCGTCAGGTCGGGTCCGACGGTGCCGCCGTGCTCGCCGATCGAGTGGCAGCTCACGCAGTTCTCCTGCCGGAAATAGGCGACGCCGGCCAGTTCTTCAGGCGAGAGCTGCATCCAGTCGGTGGGCGCGGAGTAATCCACGACTGCCATCGAGGCCGGATGCGGAGTGCCGATCACCGCCGCGATGGTCAGGCCGCTCCACCCGATGGCCGCCAGCGCCACGAAGAGGAACGCCACCGTGCGCCGCGTGACCTTCACCATCTGGCTGCGGTCGAGAAACGGCACCAGGATCAGGGTCAGGATCGCCAGGCCCGGCAGGACTACGCTTCCCACCACTTCGAGCGGGCCCTGAAAAAGTTTGAGGGTCTGAAAGAGGAACAGAAAATACCATTCCGGCCGGGGGATGTAGGACGTGTCGGTGGGATCGGCGAGTTGTTCCAGCGGCACACGCACCGCCACCGCCATTACAAACAGAACAGCGAACGCGACGAAAATCGCCACCGTGTCCTTGAACACCTGACGCGGATAAAACTGCTGCTTGGGGAGCTGGTCGTCGCCGGGTGCCGGCGCCACTCCGTGTTTCCGCACCAGGTAGATGTGGAGCACCAGCAGGAACAGCGTGGCGGGCGGCAGCAGCAGCACGTGCATGCCGTAGAAGCGCGCGAACGTCACCACGCCCACGCCGTCGCTTCCGCCGAGCAGGCGCGCCAGGTAGGGACCCGCGATCGGCGCCTGGCTGGCGATCTGCGTCGTCACCACGGTGCCCCAGTAAGCCCGGTTGTCCCAGGGAAGCAGGTATCCGGTAAGACCGTATGCCAGCGTGAGCAGAAACAGCACGACACCGGCCATCCAGGTGGCTTCGCGCGGCTTCTTATACGCGCCGTAGAGGAAGACCTGCACCATGTGGAGCACCACCACGACCACGATCATGCTGGCGCCCCAGTGGTGCAGTCCGCGCATGAGCCGGCCGGCCGTCAACTCAGTGAGGATGTAGCGCAGGCTGTTGTACGCATCCCCCGGCGTGGGCGCATAGTTGAAGGCCAGCAGCGCGCCGGTGAATGCCTGGACCAGGAACAGGAACACCGCCACGCTACCGAAGACCTGATGCCAGCCGCTCGACGCCGGAATCTCTTCGTAGAGAAATTTTCGGACCGCGGAATGGATACCGGTGCGATGGTCAAGCCAGAAGTGGATCCGGACCCATCGCTGCTTCATACCGGTTTCTCCGGCCGCGCCCGCAGCCGGCCGATCAGCAGGTGATTGCCTTCGACCTTGGTGTCGTAACGATCGAGCGGCCGGAGCGCCGGACCCGAGATCACCTTCCCGTCAACCGAGAAAAGCGAGTTGTGGCAGGGACACAGAAACTTATCCTTGGCATCGTCCCAATGGTAGGCGCACCCCAGGTGGGTGCAGGTCGGGCCGAACGCGATGATGCTGCTGTCGGGCTGCTTCACCACCCAGGCGGTGCTCTTTTCGCTGTAGACTTTCCAGCCGTCCACGCGATTGCGGCGGAACGACAGCTCCACGGGCGAGTTGGGCGTGAGCTTGGCGACGTCTCCGGCTTCCACCCATTCCGCCTCGCGCTTGGCCTTGGGAGGCAGGAAGAGATAGATCAGAGCCGGCAGGCCGAGTGCCGCGGTGATGACGGCCCAGAGTCCGTAGATGGCGCCGACGTAGAAATCGCGGCGCGTCGTCCCCTCGAGATGCTGCGGTTCCGTGGTCGGCACGTTATTAATGGTAAGGGGACGAGCCGAGCCAAGTGTTATTCAAATGTATACAGTTTGCAAAATTCAGGAGCGTTACGTGGCGTGGCGCGGTGGCGGGGAGACAAGGTTGACGTTTACTTGACGCCCATTTCCTTGCTGCTGGCGGTGGCGGGCTCCGCGCCGTAATTCTCCCGGATGACCATACTCTGGTCCGAATAGAAGCTGCGGTTCCCGTCGTTGCCATAGGACATCGGAGTGGCCGTAATGATGTACCCACCCGGGGTGGAGGTGACGGAGTATTTGTAGCCGCCCTTGACGCCCTGCGCCAGATCGTTACCGATCAAATCCGCGGTAGCCGGGCTAGGCCCACCGCTGGCAGGCGGCCCGAGTTCGGCGAGCGAAGTGGCGTACCTGCCGTACTGCGACTGATACTGCACCTCCATCTGGTGAACGGTCTGAATCGCCTTGATGGCCGCCATCTCGCGGGCGAAGATCTGCGTCTTCTGGAACTTGGGGACCGCGATGGTGATGATGATCAGGATGATCGCGATAACGATGAGCAACTCGATGAGCGAAAAGCCGCGGCGGCGTCGGTTACGGAGGTTGAACATACGATTCCTTCCTATTGTATGACGCAAGGAAGGGGCAGGACGTGGAAGGGGAAAACGTAAGGATGCTTATGACTTGTGGTTTGCGTAGCGAATGATGCGAAGTTATCCCTCCTCGAACTGGAAAGGTGTCACCACCCAGCTCGCGCCGTCGCGTAGCTTTCCCCCAATTCCGCCGCGCTTCTTCTGCCCGTAGACCACGCCGTGCGCCGGTTCCGTCGACAGTGGGTCGCGGGGCGACCGTTTGGTTCAGGGAGCGTGCGTGGGCAGCCGTAATCGCAGCCAAGCCATAACCCGGGTAGTTGCGGATGACGTCTGCCGGCCCGCGTTCATCCCGGGCCATGACGGATTCCAGGTTTATCGAGAGTTCTTCGTCTTTGAAGGCGGCGGACGAGATGGTCGCGTTCCCAAGCTCGTCCCACGAGACCCACGTGCGCGGGATGCGGCGAAATAGCCGTTCGTCCGCCGAAATGCTGGGATCATCTTCAAATACGCGGCCTGGCATTCCATCCCCGTGAAGGCTATTCCAGACTGCTGATGATGGACCTGAGCAAACCGCTGCCTTCAGGCAACCCGTGATCCGATTCGTCTCCGGTCACACGGTTTCGATAGTAGAAGTAGGGCGCTTCGGCCCGATCGAATACAACCTCAAGATCGACACCCTGCCGGCGCCACTCAAGCTGAAGGCCGCCGTTCGATAAAGGTACAACACGCGGAGCCAGGTTGGTGGGGCCCAGGAGGCCGTTGATCACGTTCATCGCACTATGGACGACCTTCTGGTCAATCGGGCCGGCAGCGTAGCTATCCCAATTCGGCGGGAGTGTCAGCAAATCGACAAATCCTTGCATCAGGGGGTCAAACCAAGCCGGAAGCGCCTGGCCGTAGTCCTGCCATTCAATTGTGAACGTTTGGCCGCGAGAGTAGTACTTGCGTGTCCGCGGCATCAGGACCGGCTGCTGGAACGCGCTTACCAGTAGGCGGTCAGCCGTGGAAAAATAATCCAGGTACGCGGCAGAGGAACTGGTCGACAGAATCCCGCGCTCCTGAACAGTGAGTTCAGCGGTTCCCGGACCCGGCATCGTTTTTGATCCTCCAAATGTTGTGCATTGAACTGGTGGTCAAGTTCTTGAACGTTGTGACGATCCACTCGCGACCGATGTCGAAGAAATCCACTCCTTCGCCAACCTGCCCCCTGGCGGTCAAGTGCAATACATACATCGGATGATTATCGGACGTCCTGACCGCCGGCTGCACGTCGACGTGCAGCCGGCCGGCTGGCTTTCCATCCCTTCCCGGAATAACGAACCGGGCGTGCAGACGCAGGTCCTCCGGCGGTCCGGGAGGCATGAGATCCGGAGACCGCCAGAATGTGAAGATCTTCTCTAGGTCGCCGTAGTGTTCCCATCCGTGGCCAGCGAGGATGTGGTTCACATACGTCACTTCACATTGATTGACGTGCGGTGTGCCCACCTGGTTTTTCTTCAGGAAATCCAAAAAGATGGCGTAGTCCCGATCGAAGTTCGGGCGGATCGTCTCGTCATAATGGGGATATTGGTCCCCATCTCCTTCCTTGCGCCAGTTCTTGATAAATCGGTCGTTCTGAACCTGGATCATTTCGCTCCCGGGATCGTTGGTGAACCAGATCCGAGGAACGGGAGGGTTTTCAAACGCCTGGAACTTGAGGCCGACCCGAGCGACTGAACTTTCCGGGAACTGCTCGACAACCGGGTCCAGCGCCGGGCGTTCTTCGGTCTTCGGGAAAGCTCTGCGGTACTCGTCCCAGAGAAGCCCGAGATGTGCCGTCTGGAGCAAAGGCAAGGGCTCGAACTGGACAGACAAGACGGTCTCGACAACCGGCGGGTCGTTGAAGTCGGGCAGATGCTCTGGACGTGGCGGCACCGTGCTCTGCCTAATCAAAACATAATCCACACGCTATGTTCTGCAATTGACGACGATTGTATGTTGCCTGGAGTCCGGGTGTCAATGGCTCTCCTATTTCGGGTTGGTGCACGTCACCCTTCTTTTGAGAATAGTGGATTCGCGGCCTCCCGTCCGGCGCCCACGCCGGGGAAGGCCAATCTCTCCGTATTTCCAGTGACCGATTCGGAAGGCGCAGCATTCAGCGCGTCAGGATTTGACGCAGGCGTCCAGGGTTTTCAGGCGCTTCCAGAACGCTGCCAGGAAGCTGAGTCGCAACGCGTTCGGACCGTCCGATAAAGCTCTCTCCGGCGCATCGTGCACTTCCACGAAGATGCCGTCCACTCCCACTGCCACGGCGGCGCGCGCCAGCGGTTCGATGAACTCGGGGCGGCCAGACGAGCTGCTCCCGGCCCCGCCCGGCAACTGCACGGAGTGCGTCGCATCGAACACTACCGGCCAGCCGGCGTCGCGCATCACCTTCAAACCGCGCATGTCGACGACGAGATTGTTGTAACCGAATGACGAACCGCGCTCGGTCAGCACCACCTTCGCATTCCCGGTAGACGCGACCTTCTCGGCGGCGCGCGCGATATCGTGCGGCGCCACAAACTGGCCCTTCTTGATGTTGACGATCCGCCCAGTGCGGCCCGCGGCCAGCAGCAGGTCAGTCTGGCGGCAGAGGAAGGCGGGGATTTGCAGGATGTCCGCCACCTCCGCGGCAGGCTCGGCCTGCGACGGTTCGTGAATGTCGGTGAGGATGGAAAAGCCCTCGGCCTTCACTCCGGCCAGGATGCGCAGACCCTCCGTGAGGCCAGGACCGCGGTAGGCGTCGATGCTGGTGCGGTTGGCCTTGTCGAACGACGCCTTGAAGACGAAATCGCCCACCGCATCGCGGATGCCACGGGCCATCCGGTGTACGTGCTCTTCACTCTCGATCACGCACGGGCCGGCGATCAGGACCAGCGGGCCGCCCTTCGAAAAGGTGCTGAACTCAATCGGCACGCGAGTACTGGGGCTCCCCGCTGCGGTGCTCCTCGAACAGTTCGGATTGCACCCGCCGCCGGTTTTCGAAAGCTGCGCCGATGAACGCCTTGAAAAGCGGATGCGGCTCCATCGGCTTCGACTTGAACTCGGGGTGAAACTGGCAGCCCAGGAACCATGGGTGGTCCG
The DNA here is from genome assembly GCA_041484525.1 of Bryobacteraceae bacterium. Taxonomy (GTDB): domain Bacteria; phylum Acidobacteriota; class Terriglobia; order Bryobacterales; family Bryobacteraceae; genus JBGPHT01. The sequence goes on from JBGPHT010000006.1 coordinate 77,232, forward strand.
CAATCTCGCAGATCTCGACGTAGGTCTCGTCGGGCGTTTCACCCGTGATGCGCAGCCCGGCCGCCTTCAAGCGGTCTTCGTATTCGCGGTTGAATTCGTAGCGGTGCCGATGGCGCTCGTTGATCTCGCGCGCGCCGTACGCACGATAGGCGAAGCTGTTTTCCACCAGCCGGCACGGCCATCCGCCCAGCCGCATGGTGCCGCCCAACTCGTCCACGCCTTTCAACTCACGCAGCTTGAAGATCACGCGATGCGGCGTGCCGGGATTGAACTCGGTCGAGTCCGCGTCCTCCAGGCCGCAAACGTTGCGCGCGTACTCGATCACCATCGTCTGCATGCCCAGGCAGATGCCGAAGTACGGCACCTTGTGCTCGCGCGCGTAGCGGATGGCGTTGAGCATGCCATCGATGCCGCGCTTGCCGAAACCACCGGGCACCAGGATGCCGTCATAGCCGTCGAGCTGCTTGTCCCAGTCCTCGCCGTTGACGCCCTCGGCCTCGATCCAGTGGATGTTGACCTTCAACTGGTGCGCCAGGCCGCCATGCAGCAGCGCCTCCTTCAGGCTCTTGTAGGAATCCTCGTACTCGACGTACTTGCCGACCAGCCCGATCGTAACTTCATCGCGCGGATTCTGCATGCGCTCGAGCATTTCGGTCCAGCGGCGCAGGTCGCGCGGGCCGGCTTCGAGTTTGAGCAGGCGCAGCGCGATCTCATCCACGCGCTCGCCGGCGAACACGACGGGAATCTCGTAGACCGAGCTCACATCGCGCGCCGTAATCACCGCTTCCACATCCACGTCGCAGAAGAGCGCAATCTTTTCCTTCATGTCCTGCGGGATGAACCGCTCCGAGCGGCACAGCAGGATATCCGGCTGGATACCGATGGCGCGCAGTTCCTTGACGCTGTGCTGCGTGGGCTTGGTTTTCAATTCCTGCGCGGCGGCGATCCAGGGCACCAGCGTGACGTGAACGAACAGGCAGTTGTCGCGCCCCTGCTCGTGGCGCATCTGGCGGATTGCCTCGAGGAACGGCAGCGATTCGATGTCGCCCACGGTGCCGCCGATCTCCGCGATCACCACGTCCACATCCTGCGCCACGCGCTTCATGGCGGCCTTGATTTCGTTGGTAACGTGCGGAATCACCTGCACGGTCTTACCGAGGTAATCGCCGCGGCGCTCGCGCGTGATGATCTGCTCGTAGATGCGGCCGCTGGTGAGATTGTTGCTCTGCGTGAGTTTGGCGTGGGTGAAGCGTTCGTAATGGCCCAGGTCGAGATCTGTCTCGGCGCCATCGTCGGTGACGAAGACCTCGCCGTGCTGGAACGGGCTCATGGTGCCGGGGTCCACATTCAGGTATGGATCGAACTTCTGGCACGTGACCTTGAGTCCGCGGCTCTCCAGCAGGCACCCGATCGACGCGGCCGCGATCCCCTTCCCCAGCGAGGAAACCACGCCCCCAGTAACAAAGATAAATTTAGCCATGGTGCACCCCCGTTAGAGAGGCCCCCGGCCCCCATTTTTCCCGCCCCCGTTCGAACATTGCCACCACCCTCTCCAAGTCCTCCGGCGTATCCACCCCGATCGATTCGTATTCCGTTTCCACCACCCGTATGCGGTGCCCGTTTTCGAGCGCACGCAACTGCTCCAGGCGCTCGGCGCGCTCGAGCGGGCCCACCGGGAGCGCGGAATAACTCAGCAGGAAATCGCGCTGATACACGTAGAGGCCGACATGCTTGTAGTGCGTGCCGGCATCGGCTCCGTCGCGCACAAACGGGATCGGAGAGCGCGAAAAGTAAATGGCATTTCCCTGGCGGTCGGTGACCACCTTCACCACGTTGGGATCGGTGATCTCGCGCGCATTCCCGATACGCGTCTTCAACGTGCCCATCTCGATTTCGGAGTCGTGCACCAGCGGCAAGATGGCGGCATCGATGGCGGCCGGATCGATCAGCGGTTCGTCGCCCTGAATATTGACCACAAGGTCGGGATTCTCGGCGGATGCGGCTTCGGCGACGCGGTCGGTGCCGGAAACGTGATCGGCCCGCGTCATGCGGACGCGCGCGCCGAAACTTCTTGCAACAGTGAATACGCGGTCGTCATCAGTTGCAATCAGTACCCCGGTTAAATACCGGGACATACTGGCACGTTCGTAGACGTGCTGGAGCATCGGTTTTGAGGAAATAGTAGCGAGAACTTTGCCGGGAAAACGAGTGGAATCGAAACGCGCCGGAATGATGCCCAAGATTTTACGCGGCACAGGCGATCTTACCATAAAACCCGTATGATAGACTTGGGAAAGAAAGGCTGGGAAGCCGCAATGTTGACGTCCCACCGAATGTTCCTGCTGCTAGTTGCTATCGCCATTGGGACTCTTCTCTGGGGCGCGGACGATAAGCCTGTCGTGCCGAGTCAGGCCGTCCGGCAGGATCAGAATGTCACCATTGTTCCCCGCTCGAAACCTGGGGAGAAGCCGGAGCCGGCCCCGAAAGCGAATATTCGCGTGGACAGCACGCTGGTGCTGATTCCCGTCACTGTGACCGACCCCCTGAACCGCTTCGTGACGGGGCTCGATCGGGATAATTTCAAGCTGTTCGAAGACAAAGTGGAACAGGCGCTGACGCAGTTTTCGAGTGAGGACGCCCCCCTTTCCGTGGGGGTGGTCTTCGATTGCAGCGGAAGCATGGGGCACAAGCTGGATAAATCGCGGCAAGCCGTGGCGCAGTTCTTCAAGACGGCCAATCCGGAGGATGAATTCTTCCTGGTGCAGTTCAACGACACGGCGAATCTGCTGCAGCCGTTCACCAGAAACCTGGAGGAGATCCAGAACCGGCTCACGTTCACCCAGTCCAAGGGCCGGACGGCGCTGCTCGACGCCATCTACATGGCGCTGGCCGAGATGAAAAAGGCCAAGAATCCGCGCAAGGCGCTGCTGGTGATTTCCGACGGCGGCGACAACAACAGCCGTTACACAGAACCGGAAATTCGAAACCTGGTGCGCGAAGCCGATGTCCAAATCTATGCCATCGGAATTTATGAATCGGGATCGGGCCGCTCGCGTACGCCGGAAGAGATGTCCGGACCCGGCCTGATGTCGGAGATCGCCGAGCAGACCGGCGGGCGCCAGTACAGCGTGGAAAACCTGAACGAATTACCAGACATGGCGGCCAAAATCGGCGTCGAACTTCGCAACCAATACATGCTCGGCTATTCGCCCAAAAACCGGGATCGCGACGGCAAATATCGTCGGGTGACGGTGAAACTGGTGCAACCCCGGGGACTGCCTCCTCTCCGGCCCTTCTTCAAACAGGGCTATTATGCTCCGCAGCAATAAACTACTTTTCATCCTCGTGATCCTCGCCTCCGGACTGGCCGGATATAGCCTCTGGGCACAACAGCAGACGAGGCCGGCAGACAAACCGGCGGTCTTCACTTCGGACACTCGCCTGGTTGTGCTCCACACGACGGTGGTGGATAAGAGCGGCCACTTGGTGACCGACCTCAAGCGGGACGCGTTCAACATTCTGGAGAACGGACAGCCGCAGCAGATCAAGGATTTCAAGCGCGAAGACGTTCCGGTCTCGTTGGGGTTGATCGTCGACAACAGCGGCAGTATGCGGGACAAGCGCGCCAAGGTGGAAGCGGCGGCACTGGCGCTGGCCAAGGCATCGAATCCCGTGGACGAGGTCTTCGTGGTCAACTTCAATGACGAAGCGTGGCTCGACCTGCCGCACGGCAAAGACTTCACCAACGACATTAAGGACATGGAAGAGGCGCTGACACGCATCGATTCACGCGGCGGCACGGCCATGCGGGACGCCATCCGGATGTCGATCGACCACCTGAAGGAGAAGGCGCACAAGGACAAGAAGGTGCTGGTGGTGATCACCGACGGCAACGACAACAGTAGCCTGGTCAGCCTGGAGAACCTGGTGAAACAATCGCAGCAGAGCGAAGTGCTGATCTACTCGATCGGCCTGCTGGGCGAGGAAGAGCGGCGCGAGGCCAAACGCGCCGAGCGCGCGCTCCAAGCGCTGGCAACAGCCACCGGCGGCGATTCGTTTTTCCCCAAGACGGTGGACGAGGTGGACCGCATCGCCAAGCAGGTGGCGCACGACATCCGTAACCAGTACACCATCATCTACACTCCTTCTAACCTCGCGATGGACGGGACGTACCGGCAGATCAAGGTAAACGTCAAAGGTCCGGGCAACCCCGTGGCGCGCACGCGCAGCGGCTACTACGCGACCGACAAGGACGTGTCCTCGGTCAAGGGCGCTTCTCCCTTCAAGCAATAAATGCTTCGGATTCTCTGGCGGATAACGCGCGGGCATCGCCTGTCGCCGTGGCGGAGTCCGTATCTGCGATGGCGTATCGAGACGTACTGGGGCCTGCACGCGGATAGGATTACGTTCTGGCAGTTCTGGCAGTTTTGTTGGGAGCACCGGAGGGAGTTGGTGCGGTACGTAAGGTGGGCGGAGAAAGAAGGGGGCCGCGGGTAGGCTGTATCATAGGCAGGAAAGCGAGGCCTGCATGCGTATTTTTCGATTCCTGCCCATCCTATTGTTAGCCGCCGTATTACCGGCGGCCGATCTTACCGTGGGCTCGGCTACGGCGCGGGCGGGGCAGCGAGCGAACGGGTATCTGCACGTGCCGGCCGGGGCGGATGCGGCGGTCGAGATTCCGGTCATCGTCATCAATGGCGCCAATACGGGGCCCACGCTGGCACTGGTGGCGGGCGCGCACGGCACGGAGTACGCGTCGATTCTGGCGCTAGAGAAACTGGCGCAGACGGTAAATGCGGCGGAGCTTTCGGGCGCGTTGATCGTAGTGCCGCTGCTCAACCAGGCGTCGTTCACGCAGAAAGTGCCGCACTTGAATCCAGTGGACGGGAAGGGCATGAACCGCCTCTATCCGGGCAAGGCGGACGGCACCCAGACCGAGCGGGCGCTGCTTGCGATCACGAAGGAAGTGGTCGAGAAGTGCGACTACCTGCTGGATTATCACGGCGGCGATCTCGACGAGAATCTGCGCCGGTACTCGTACTGGCCGGACACGGGCAACGAGCGGCTGGATGCGGCTACGCGCGGGATGGTGCTGGCATTCGGCCTGGATCACATCATCATTCAGAACAATCGCACGCCGGTGCAGCCGGGCGGCGCCGTGACGCTGACGCGCTACACGCTGGGGCGCGGGAAACCGGCGATCGCGGTGGAAGCGGGGCACGCGGGTACCACCAACGCGGAGGATATCGAGGTGCTGGTGGACGGCACCTTCGCCGTGATGCGGCATCTCAAGATGCTGCCTGGCGAGGCGCGGCCGGTGGCGAACCCGCTGTGGATCGGCCGGTATTCAGTGCTGGCGAGCGAGCGCGAAGGCATCTTCTATCCGCTGGTGGGGCCGGAGGCGTACGTGACGAAGGGGATGAAGATCGGGTACGTGACGGACTACTTCGGCAACACCATCTGGGAGGCCGCGTCGCCGGTATCGGGCGTGATTCTCTACATCGGCGCGCTGCCTTCGATGAAGAAGGGCGACAACGTGGCGTATATCGGCGAGGTCAGCGAGGGCGCGCACTGAGCGCTGACGCGAAGAACGGCACCACGCTGGTTTCGATGCGATCGGCGACATGGTTGGTGTGATTGCCTTCGTAGATCTCGAACGTGTGCGGCAGACCGTACTGGTTCAGCCTTTCGTCGAGCGTTTTGACGGTAGCGGCGATGCCGGTATCCTGGGCGCCGGCGTCGAACGCGATGGCGCGCAGCAGGCGCAGGTTCGACAGGTACTGATCCAGCATGGCGAGCGGCGCGTTGGCCGACCACTTTGCCACTACATCCGCGCGGAATTTTTCACCTTGCGTGGGGAGGTCCAGGAATAACGGCGGATTCTTGGGATTGGGCGACCATGCGGCGGCGGATGCCAGGGCCGCCTTGATTCCGAAGTCCGCTTTCGCGACGTCTTCGAACGAGTGGACGGCTTCGGCGCTCGGATTGCCGCTGCGGGCTTCGAGCAGGTTGGCGGCGGGGATCATGCAGCACGGGCTGAGCGCGTAGATGGCGGAGAAAACGTCGGGGTGCTTCATGCCGATCCGCATGGTGCCGTAGCCGCCCATCGAGTGGCCGGCGAGCCCGCGGGCATCGCGTACCGCCAGCGTGGCGTAGTGGCTGTCGATGTACGCAACCAGCTCGCGGGCGACGAATTCCTCCCAGTTGCCGGTGGTCACGGAGTTCGAATACATGCTGCCCTGAAACCTGGTGTAGGCGTTGGGCATGACCACGAGCATGTCGCGCGCCGGGTCCGTCATCGCCTTGTCGAGAACCAGCGGCAGGTTGATCCAGTGCTGGCGGAAACCGAACCAGCGCTCGTCATCATCGGTGAAGCCGTGCAGAAAATAAATGACGGGATAGCGGCGCGCGTTGGCAGTCTTCCCATAGCTCGGGGGAAGGTAGATGGAGACGTCGCGGTCGGGTGAGTCCTCTTCGAGATTGCCCTCGAGCGATTTGGCGTGCACCTTGATGCGCTCGACGGAGCCTTTGAGCGGCGTTTGCGCGCCGAGCAAAGCAGCCGTAGAGGCGATGAGGAGGGCGAGCCGCGGTATGGAACCCATGCCGACAGTTTACGCCTGTTCGGCCGCGGCGGCGTCGGCTGCGGGATCCTTCTGGAGGCGGTCGAAGACGCCGCGGGCGGCTCGCTGGGCGGCGATCTTCTTGGTGCGGCCCTCGGCCTGTCCAATCCAGTCGCGGCCCACTCGCACCTCGACGGTGAAGAGTTTGGAATGTTCGGGACCGCGCTCGCGGACGATCGAGTATCGCGGCTGCGGCAACTGGCGGGACTGCGCCAACTCCTGCAGCGCGCTCTTGAAGTTGGTAATCGCGGGCTGGATGTCGGTGCCGGCCTCTTCGTCGCCGGCGAAGGGAGCGTCGAGCACGTGGCCGGCGACGAAGGCGCGGACGGGATCGAGGCCGCCATCCAGAAACATGGCGGCGATCACGGCTTCCAGCCCGTCCACCAGCAGCGTCTTCTTGGCCCGCCCGCCGCTCATCTCTTCACTGCGGCCGAGCTCGAGAAAACTGCCGATGTCCAGGCGGCGCGCCACGCCGTGCAAGTGTGCGGCACTCACCAGGTGAGCCTTCTGCCGCGAGAGATCGCCTTCGTGGAATTCGGGGAAGCGGCGCACCAGGGCTTCGGCCACCAGGAACCCGAGCACGGAATCGCCCAGGAATTCGAGCTGCTCGTTGTCCTGGAGCGGGACGCCCTCAGGCGTGCGGGTCTCGTTGGCGAGAGAACTGTGGGTGAGCGCGCGGCGAAGCAACTCCGGGTCCACAAACCGGTAGTTGATTCTCTGCTCCAGGATTGCCGGGTCCGCGCGCATCGGACGCCGGATTACTGCTTTGCGGGAGGCTTGGCTTTAGCCTGGGTGGCCGCGGTCTTGACGCTGGTGGCCACCTGCTTGATCGCCGGGTGAAGCTGAGGATCGGCCATGATCTTGTCGCACAGCGCGATGGCTTCGTCATTCTTGCCCGATGACTGCAGGGCCGACGCCAGGCGCACGCCGTAGGCTGGCTGCGCATCCAGGTCCATCGCGATCTGGAATTCCTTGGCGGCCAAGTCGTACTTCTTGCGCGTCAACTCGGCCAGGCCGATATCGTTGTGCGCTTCGGCGGTCATGAACTTCTTGGCCTCGTTCCACTGATCGTCGGGAAGCTGCGGATTCGGCTTGGGCAGGGTCTTCAGGGTTTCGATGGTGTCGTTGAGATATTTCTCGGCGCGCGTCAACTTGTCTTCGCGGTCCAGGTCGTTTTCGCGCGTGGTGGAAGCAAGGATTTCGCCCACCAGCAGGCTCGCCTGAAAGTTCTTCGGGTTGATCTCGAGGACGCGCTCGGCGAAGATCTGCGCCTTGGGGTTGTCGTTTTTCTGCTTGTAAGCCTGGGCCTCGGTCAAGAGGGCGACCTCTTTGAACTCGGTGTCGGCAAACTTCGTCACCAGCTCTTCGGCGGCCTTGATTACCGCGTCCGGACCCGCTTGCTGCGCTTGGAATACGGCGACCACGGCGACCCGCTCCGCCTCTGATTTGGGCGCCGGGCCTTTGGGGCCGGCCGCAGCAGCCGCGGGCTGCTGCTGCGCCAAAAGCTGGCTGATACCGCTGGCCAGCACCAGGGCGCCGGCGAGAATGGTTCGTCTCATTTCGAAAAACTCCTTGTCGTTATTTCGGCTGCAGACCCTGCTGGGCGGCCTTCCGCGCCTCATCCGGCGCACCCGCAACCTGCAGGGCTTGTTGAAAGTATTTGTAGGCCTGGTCGCGCTCCCCGGAGGCGAGAGACAGCCGTCCCAGATAGACCAGGGACCAGGCTAGGACGGGCGGCTCGGGTTCCAGTTCCATAGCCTTCAGGAAGAGCCGCTCGGCGGTTTCGGGATCCTGCTGCTGCGCCGCGATGCGCGCCATTCCGTAATAAGCCGCGGCGTGTATGGGCTTCTGGTCCGTCTGCTCGAGCACCTTGAGGTAGAGGCTTTTGGCCTTGTCGAAATTGTGTTCCGCGTACGCCTGCTGGTCGGCGTCATGCAGCGTGGCGGCAGCGCCCGCCAGCGGCTCGGGCGGCGGCGGGGCCGTCCTGACGCTTCGCGCCGACGCCGCTGCCGTGAAATCCACCCGCACCAGCCGCGCATCCTCCTTCACCAGATCGATGGGCTTGATCAGGTCGGGATAATAGATGCTCATGGAGGCTTCCTGCAACTCGTAGACCGGCAACTGCTCAGAGAAATACGGCGCCAGGATGAGACCCTCGCGCAGCGCTTGGGGCACCGACGTAGTATTACGATCCAGGCGGGCTTCGATCGCCTTGACGAGCGAGGCGGTGGTGAGCAGGCCGAAGTCCTCTTTGTACATGCCGGCCAGGGCCTGCGCGCGCTGCGCGTGATCGATGAGTCCCTTCTTGCGCTCCAGAATCTCGCGGTAGCGCAGGGCCAGCGGGTCCAGCAGATAGAACAGGTAGCCGTGGCGGATATCGAAGATGCGGGGCTCGGGCGAGGGCGTGATGACGATGGTGTAGGTGTCGCCGTAGCTGCGCGTCTGGATCTGGTTGGGCGCGGCCTGTAGTTCCACGACGATCTGGAATCGGCGGCCCTTGAACCCGGAGGTCTGCTGCCGCAGGTAGGCGTTGACTTGCAGCACGGCTTCCAAAACCGGCGAGTGATAACGCTCGAGGTACTGCTCGATGGCGGGCTGCGACCGCTTCCACAAGTCTCCGATATTGGCCTCTTTGACAAAGGCCGCGAGGAGGGGCGGAAGGTCGGTCAGCGCGGCGACATCGGGCGGGATATCCACATCGCGTCCCCGGATTTCGAAGTTCGGCGGCGGGCCCGCAATGAGAGCGAAGGAAATGTACTGGCTCAACTCGGAAGTCTCGTCGCGTTTGCGGTGCTTCTCGAAGAACTCCTTGAGCGCCGGCAGCGAAGGGATGGTGCGCTTCGACAGCTCATCGCGAATCGCCTTGCGCAGCGGATGACTGTTGGGCGAGTTGAGATCCGCATCATAGCCGCAGGCATTCATGGCGGCCAACACGGAGAAGAGTGTAGGGTTGCCGTCGAGTTGCCCCAACTCGGGCGGGGTGGCATGGGCCGCAAGGGCAGTCGCGACCAGGACTGGAATGACAAACCGGATCAAGTGGATACGCCTAAATCTCTACCAGTTTAGCGTAGTGGGGAGGGAATTGTCCGCACTACGGGAGTCTCACGCGAATGGAACGCTTCAGCCCTTCACGAGGGTGCACTTCTTCAGGAAGTCCGGATCGAACTCGACCCCGATGCCGGGCGTCGAGGGGACCGCGATGGCGCCGTTCCTGATGTCGAAATTCGGCGTGTACCACGACTCCTTCTTCTGCGGCGCGCGCCACACGTACTCCATGTAGGGGCCGATGTTCGGCGTCGTGGCGGCGAAGTTCAGGATGTTGACCGAGGCCGGTCCGGTCTGCGTGTTGTGGGGGCAGATCCAGAGGTTGGCCTTGCGCGCCATACGGGCCACGCGCGCGGCGCGAATGAATCCGCCGCTGTAGTTCAGGTCGGGCTGCACGATGTCCAGGACGCGGTTATCGATCATCCACTGGAACATCCAGAGACTCGAGTCCTGCTCGCCGAAGGCCACCTTCATGGTGAGCGCGTCCGCCACCTTCTTGGTCTCGCTCTTTTCTTCCCAGGGGCAGGGCTCTTCGAACCAGAGGTACTTCATCTCTTCCAGGCGCTTGCCGATCTCGATGCCCTTCGCGGCGTTGTAGGAGCCATTGGCGTCGGCCATCAGGGTGACTTTGCCCGCGAGTTTCTTGTGCGCCAGTTCGAGCAGCTTGCCGGTGCGGCCGGGATAGGCGTCGCGATTGTCGCTCATCCGTCCGCCGATTTTGAACTTCACCGCCTTGGCGCCGGTGGACTCAACGCCGCGCACGTAGATCTCGACTTCGTCCTCCGCGGTTTCGTCGCGGCCCGACCCGGAGAGATAGACGGGGATTTCCTTGCGAAGCGCGCCGCCCATCAGTTCCGTCACGGGCTTGTGCGCGGCCTTGCCCAGCAGGTCGAATAGGCTCTGCTCGACGTAGGCGACGGGGCACCACAAGGCCTGGCCGGCCAGTTTGTAGTTGGCGATGTAGACCTCGTCGACGAGGCTTTCGAGATCGCGCGCGTCCTTGCCGAGGAAGTGCGGGATGACGCGGCGGTGCAGGATGGAGACGAAATCCTCCATGTCCTTGGTTTGGATGACGCCTTCGACGCCGTCGGTGGAGCGCGTCCGGACGAAGAAGCGCGAGCCGGACTGGAGAAGCTCGATGGAAGCGATGCGGACCGGAGATTTCACAATACCCGAGAGGTTGAAAACAGGCTTCTGGAAATCTGCGACCACGATGTCGGCGTCGGCAGCGCGGGCGAGCAACGGGGCGGCAGCGGCGGCCTTGAGAAGGGTGCGGCGGTTCATACCGTCAAGGATACTGTGAAAGAACCCGGCATGCTCCACCCGGCCTTGTGCACCCTGCCGGGCAGGTATATACTCGTCTCCAAATTTGGGTATTGACATACTTGATGACACCAGATCCCGGCAAGGCGAGTTTCTGCAATAGGAGATTGGGATGAAAGTCTGTCCGAAGTGCGAACGAAACATCTTTGACAACGAAGAGTTTTGCAGCACCTGTGGTGCGACCGTCGAAGTCGCTGCACAGGCCCCGGCTGAGAATCAGCGGAGCTATGGTATGTTTACGGGTTCTTGTATGGTGTACTTGATCTTGTGCTTGTCCGCGGCGCTTGGGTGCTTCCTGATGTTCCTTGCTGGCATACACCGCAACAGCGATGAGATGTCGTCTATTCTGCTGGTGACAACCTTTATCACGCCGATTTCGGGCTTCATCTTGTATGGGTTCTCGAAGCTCGCAGGCGATGCCGCAAACGACATTCGGATCACGGCTGAAAAGGCATCTGCCCAGGCTGAGAAGGCATTCGATCAAACCCGCTTGCTCGCCAGCATCGCCAATGATCTCAGCACCCAGGAATGACCGTGGAACAGGACGACGGCCGGTGTCATCAAATACGCCGCCCAAATTTGGCCCGGTACCGGGCGGAGATAGCGTGAGTTATGACAAACCGGGAAGTAGTGATGTCGTTCTTTGCCTCTTACAAGAAGCACGACTCTGCCGGCATGGATAGTTGTCTCGACCCCGAGGTCGAATTCTGCGATCTGGCATTTCGCAAAATCACTGGCGCTGATGTGCGTGCCATGTGGCAGTGGTTCTGTGTGCCAACTGAATCGAGAACAGAACCGGTAAAAGTCCCGTCATTCGAAATCCTGGAAGCTGAGGGCGATTCGGTGCAAGCCCGATACGAGGTTGACTACACGCTGGAGCGCAAGCACAGGGTCAACTATGTCATCCGATCAGACTTCACGCTCTCGAATGGCAGGATTGTCCGGCAGGTTGATACGCCCACGATTTCGAATTTCCAGTTCGCCAAGAAGGCTCTCGGTTTTCCCAAGTGCATATTGGGGCTCACTCCAATGTTCAAGCCACTCATTCGGCGCGAGATGGCCAGCAAGCTTGCCGCGTTCCGGAAAGACACCGAGCGCAAGGGCGCCTCGGCGAGCCGTCTGTAAGAGTTACCCTCCACAGTCCCTAGAACGAAAGCCTCATGCCGAACTGGATGTTGCGCGACGCCCGTGCACTGGTGGATCTGCCGAAGGTCGCCGTTGTGCTCAGGTTTGTAACCGGATCGGCAAGGTTGACCCGGTTGAACACGTTGAATGACTCCGCGCTGAAGCGCAGGTTGGCGCGGTCGCCATGCAACTGCGGCATCTTGAAATTCTTGATCATCGACAGGTCCGTATTCGCGTAGCCCGGCCCGCGGTATGTGCCGCGGCCGAGATTGCCCTGTTGGCCGAATACGGGAGCCGGGAAGTCGCTGACCTTGAAGATCCCGGTCATGTAGCTGGAACGGTCGAGGCCGCTCAAGTTGCCGAGATTAAGAGGCGCGTTCGGAACGTCGTTCGTGTTGCCGTCGCCGTTGTAGTCGCAACCGGTGTTGCCAACGATCTTCCCCGAGGCATCCCTGACAGCCTGGAAGGACGTCCCGCAAGTCACGCTGAGAGGGGCGCCGGTCTGCAGAATCGTGACCACGCCCACCTGCCAGGATCCGGCCGCGGCGCGGATAAACTTGTTCGCTCCGGGCAGCGTCGGGGTGTGGTAGGACAGGTTCATCGACAGCTTGCGCGCCACATCGAAATCCGCCGGACCGCGCCGGGTCTTCCAGTTCGAGATGTCAATCACGTTGCCGGAAGTGAACCCGCTCATATAGTCGATGGCCTTGCCAAACGTAAACGCGGTCTCAAAGCTCAGCCCATGGCTGAAGCGTTTCTTCACCGAGGCATTTCCACCTTCATAAGAAGATGTGAACGGCGCCATGGCGTAGCCAATGCTGCCGAAGCTCGGATTGAGACGATTCAGGGTTCCGTCGAACAGGTCGCCGTTCACCCGGTTGACGTCGAACTTCGCGTACAGTTTGCGGCCAGCCGTGCCGACGTAGTTGGCTTCCACGGCCCAATCTCCGTTCTCGGTCAGGCTGTACTGGATGCCGAAAAAGAAGTTCATCGAGTAGGAATTGCGCATGCTCGGGTCGGCCCAAGTCACGCCGGCCGGACCGGACTTTAAGCCGTTGCGCGAATCCACACCGACAGTGATGTTAGCCGGGCGTGGGAACTGGTACGGATCGGTAGTGCTCTTGCCAAGGCCAAACAGCGGCAGGAACGGCGGGGTCGTCTTGTCGGCGGTCACGATCGCCCAGATGGGCGGATTGAAGTGAGAGCCGCCATAGAGCTGCGACGCAGCCGGGTCATAGAAGATACCCGCGCCGCCGCGAACCGACATTCTGCCTTTCCGGCTGGGATCCCAGGCGAAGCTGGCGCGCGGTCCGAAGTTATTGTAGTCGGGGTTCTTGTAGATGCGATCGACAAGAACGGTCTTGCCATCGGCGATGCGGCTGGTGAAGTCGTTGCCGCTTTGGAATTCGACGTTGGTTACGCCGGTCGGCTCCGCCACTTTTCCATAAGTATCCCAGCGCACGCCCAGCGTGACGCTCAGATTACTCTTGACCTTCCAGTTATCCTGGACAAACCACGCGGCCTGCTGCTGCCGCTCGGAGACGTACGGAGTATATGCCGCGCCGGTGATCGGGTTGAAGCCGATATTGGTCTCCCGGTTCGGATCGTCGTTGGCGAAGTCAAAGAGGGCTTGCGTGCTGCTGAACGTGAATCCCGGGCGCTGATAGCCGCGGGTCGGATCGAAGTTGCTCTGCAGTTTGAAGAGGTCGAAACCCGCTTTGAAGCTGTGGCTGCCCTTGTTCCAGGAGAGCGAATCGCGCCACTCATAGTTGTTCTGGACAAACAGGGTTGGTCCGCCGTTTCCAAAACCGGCGAGGTTGGTGACGCTGACGGTGGGCACGTTGCATTCATTACAGGGCGCCCAGCCATAAGCGCGGACCACCGAGAATCCTCCTTCATTCAACAAAGTCGGGGAGAACGTGTGGGTCCAGTTGATGCTGCCGTTCTCAGTGTGCTGCCAGGTATAGCTGCGGAACGCCGCGCGAACGGGGCCGCCGACGGTAGTCACAGCATTGCGGAACAGGCTGACGAACAGCCTGTCCTTGCTGGTGAGCGAGTGGTCGATGCGAGTGTTCCACTGCAAGCCGCTGCGGGGTGGGCTGATAGTGAAGTTGGCGTCGCCCACCAGGTTCATGTTGCACGGAAGATTCCCGAGCGGCGTAGGGATGGTGGACGCCGGTCCGCCCGCAAGATTGTTGCAGTTTACGGTTGGGCCCACGAGCGCGCCGACATTGCGGAAGTTCTGAGTCGGAGCCACTTCCGATGGGTACTTCTTCAGGAGGGAGGTGCTGATGTTGTTCGGCCGTAGAGTCGACAGAAGGCTCACGAATTCCGGCGTTTCGACAGTCTGCAGGCTGCTGTTGGCGGTGCCCGAGCGGAGTACGTCGATCGAGTAGAAGAAGAACGTCTTGTTCTTGATGATGGGCCCACCGATGCTGCCGGTCCACTCATTCCGCCGGAATACCGGCAGCGTAGCGGTAAACTCGTTGCGCGTCTGGAGACGGTTGCCCGTGTAGTAATAACTGGCGCTGCCGTGCAGGTTGTTGGATCCCGACTTGGTGATCGCAGTCACGTTAGCGCCAGCGCCGGAACCGTTTTCGGAGGAGAAATTATTGACCGACACGCGGAGCTCTTGAATCGACTCGGCGTTGGGCGTGATGTTGACTACGCCGCCGCGGACCATCGAGGTCACGTTGCTCGAATCGAGCGAGAACCGGTTCTGCTCGGCGCGGCCTCCGGCGTTCATGTTGACGCCGTACTCGGGGATGAACACGTCCACCAGCGATTGCGCGTAAGCCTGCGTGCCGCCGGTGGGCAGACCGGTGACGCCGGGGGTCAGCACGACCAGCGAATAGAAGTTGCGACCGACCATCGGCAGGTCTTCAATCTTCTGCTTCTCGATCACGCTCGAAACGCGGCCTTCCGAAGTCTCCACTAGCGGTGGACGGTCGGAGACGCTCACTACCGTGGTTTGCTGGCCGACTTCGAGGGTGATGTTCAAAGTCTTGGTTTCGCCGATCGTCACCGGGAATGCGGGCATCTCGGTAGTCTTGAAGCCGGCCGCCACCGCGGTCAGAGTGAAATTCGCCGACGGCAGCGACGGGAAGCGGTAATAGCCCGAGGCGGACGTAGTCATCGTGGACGAAATCCCCGTCTCGACATTCTTCAGCGTCAGTGTGACGTTCGGGATCACCGACTTGGACGAATCCATGACCGTGCCTTCCACGGCGCTGGAAAACTGCGCGGCCAGCGGTAGGCAGGACAAAAAGTAAGCGGTTACAAGAATAGCCCGGAAGCGACGTGGCATGTTTTCACCCCCTCAGAGTGAGTCCTCGGAGGAAGTATTTAATAGATTTCTATTAGAGTCAAAGGCTTTCTTGTAACATCCGTAACCGTTTGCAGTATGACCGCTTACATACGGGAAGAGCCCTGCTCGACGGTCACGATGCGGTTGATTGATCCCCCTCGAAAGCTCTCCGTTACGCCGTTCGGCCACCGGACCTCGATACGGTCGTAACTGGCCGCGTCCCCGACGCCGAAATGGACACGAGGGTCGTTTTGCGACAGAAAGCTGGCGCCATTCTGCACCTGCCCGGATAGGCGCCGGCCTCCGACATACAGGCGGACTTGGGCGCCGATTGCGTCACGGTTGCTAGTGGTCCCGACGCAGTTCACCAGCAGCCAGTTTTTCGCCGGAGCGAAGTTTTTCAGCAGGCTCGGACGCGCGCCCAGATTGCTCACCACGATTTCGAGCGATCCGTCGTTGTCCAGGTCGCCCACGGCCGAGCCGCGCGACGACCACGGAGTGCCGATCGCGGCTCCGGAGGAATTGGAAATGTCCTGGAACCTTCCGCCGCCGATATTCCAATAGAGCAGGCGCGGCTGGCGGAAGCGGGTGTCCATCTGGGTGCGGTCGACCTCCGGATAGACGTGTCCATTCACCACGAAGAGTTCCTTCCTGCCGTCGTGGTCCACGTCCAGGAAATTGATGCCCCAACCGAGGTACTGCGAATGCGTCGCCAGGCCCGACGTGTAAACCGTATCCACGAAATTGCCCTTGCCGTCGTTGTGGTAGAGGTTCGGGACGTCGTCGCTGAAATTAGTCTTCGCGATGTCCGGGAAGCCGTCCTCGTCGTAGTCAGCGACGGCGACGCCCATGCCCGCCTGCTCGCGTCCGTCTTCATTCAACGCCACACCGGAAACGATGCCGGTCTCCTCGAACGTGCCGTTTTTCTTGTTGTGATAGAGCAGGCTGGGGGTCGAGTCGCACGCGACGTAGAGATCGGGATAGCCGTCGCCGTCGAAGTCCGACGCAGTAATCGTGAATCCGTAACAGCCGGCTCGTTTGGCAACGCCGCTGGGCTCGGAGACGTCGCGGAACTTGCCGTTCCCTTCGTTGTGAAAAAGATAGTGGCGGCCCGTCGGCAGGCCGCGCGGGCCGCACATCACCGGCAGGCCCTTCCATACACAGAATCCGCCGGCTCCCGGCTTGGGGACCTTGCTCTTATCGAAATCGATATAGCCGGTCACCGCGAGGTCGAGTTTGCCGTCGAGGTCGTAATCGAAGAATGTGCAGCCTGTATCCCAACGCACCGCCGCGCCCAGCAGACCGGCCTCCTTGGTCACGTCGCGAAATTTTCCGCCGCCTTCGTTGTGATAGAGGACGCTGTGGCCGTAGTAGGTCACAAACAGGTCCTTGCGTCCATCGTTGTCGTAGTCGGCGGCGCAGGCGCCTTGTCCCCAGCCGGTCGCAGCCAACCCGGATATCTCGGTCACATCTTCAAACTTCAACCCGCCCTTGTTGTGGTACAGGTGGCTCGGCGGCCCCGGCGTCTTGGCGTCGAAAGTGGTTCCGTTCACCAGAAAGACGTCCATCAGGCCGTCATTGTCGTAATCGAAGATCGTTACGCCGTGGCCGGTGGCTTCGAGAATGTATTGCTTGTTGTCGGCGCTGCCGGAGACGTCGAGCGCGGTGAGTCCCGCCTCCGCGGCCACGTCGCGGAAATCCACGCGAATCGGGGGCAGGTCGGATCGAACCGTCTTAACCGCGCCGACCCGGACCCCGGGGGTTGCCATGCCCTGAAACGCCTTGACCGCGGCGAGCGTGAGAGTCAGAGCGAGTGCTGCGAAGGCTAACTTAGTGCGCGCCATTTCGGACAATCCGCAACAGCCCTCCGCGGTGAGCCTGCTGCTCCGATGCCTCGGCTTTTGCCTGGCTCACCTTGGCGAACAGCTCATTGGCCCGCGGTGCGTCGCCTTTCTTACGGTATGCCTGGGCAAGCTGATAGGTGGCGGAAACATCCTCGGGTTCGAGGCGGAGTGCGGCCTTCAACTCCAGTATCGCCTCATCCGCCTGGCCGCGCTGCAACAGAATCTTGCCCAGCAGAAAGTGGCTTCGAGGAATCGCCGGATTCAACTGGATGGACCGGTGCAACGCCTCGATAGCCTCCGCCTCGGCATCGGCGCCCGACTTGAGAAGCGCTTCGGCCAGGTGCCAGTCGACCAGGTAATTGTCGTCGCGGAGTTTCCGGCGCTGCCGCAGCAGATCGATCGCCTCCGGAATCCGGTTCAATTCCATCAGCGCGATCGCCCGCGCCAGATGCGCTTCGGTCTCCTCCGGTTTCACTTCCGCAGCTCGGGCAAACTCCTTTTCCGCTTCCTCCATTCGTCCTAACAACGCCAGCACGATGCCTCGATCCACACGCAGCCGGTAGGCTGCGGCGTTCACGCGCAGTCCGATATCGGCGATTTCCAGGCCCAAGTCGTAGTTCTCATGTTCGGCGCACAGCGCGATCAGGTCGAGGTACGGAGTCTCGTCGCGCGGGTCCAACTGCGTCGCCGCGCGCAACGACTCGTACGCCTCCTTCGTTTTCCCCGCAGCTTCGTAGGCTTTGGCCAGCACGCTGTAGAGTTCGGTGGCG
This sequence comes from Bryobacteraceae bacterium, assembly GCA_041484525.1. GTDB lineage: Bacteria > Acidobacteriota > Terriglobia > Bryobacterales > Bryobacteraceae > JBGPHT01. Next base: position 95,266 of record JBGPHT010000006.1, read on the forward strand.
ACGATTCCGCGGTCCACCAGATTCTTGCCGGCCTGGATCGCGGCCGGGTAATTCTTCGCGTTGAGATACGCCAGGCTCAGATTGAAGCCCACGTTGTACGGCGCGGCGCCGCCTTCCGACAGCGTGAACTGGTGCGCCGCGGCCGCGTATCGTTCCAACTCGGCGAGAATCCGGCCGGCTTCAAAATGCAGGGCTGCGGGAGCGGCGTCTGGAAGTCGGGCGATGCGAGCCGCGGCGGCATCAACGTGGCCCAACGCGACTTCGACCCGTGCCATCGCTACCAGTGCGGCGGGATCGTTCGGGGAAGCCTTCAACACGGTTTCCAGGTGTCCGCGGGCTTCGGCGTAGCGCCCCAGTTCCACCTCGTTGATGGCGAGGTTCTTGATCGCAGGGAGAAACTGCGGATTCAGCGCGAGCAATTTTTGGAACTGGAGGATCGCTTCTTCGCGCTTGCCCGCGGTGGAGAGCGCGATGCCGAGCAGGTTTCGCGCACGCAGATCATTGGGCGACTGAGATAAGAGGCGTTCCAAAAGAGGGATTGCGTCCGCGGCCTTGCCGTCGCGGACCAATGCCATCGCCTGATCGGAGGGGATCGGAGAAACTTGGCCAAGTACCAGGGCGACTAGGACGGTCAACAGGAGAGCGAACTTTCCGAGGACGCTCCCTGCAATCATGTGCCGGTTCCCCGCGTGTTTGCGTGCGATCTCTTTAACAGGCGCGAGAACCAGACACGCGACGGCCGGCCGCGGGTCGGACCGCAATGGAAGCGCACGCAACCAGCGAAGAATACTCCTACCCTCCAGGCAGTCGAACGCAGTATATGGCACCCGTCGCCCACGAAGCAAATGTAGCGGTCGCGTCCGTTGTTCAGGGCTTGAGCGACGCGGCATAAGCGGCGATCGCCAGCATGTCGTCGTCGCTGAGCTGGCTCACCACCTTCGTCATCAAGGGGGTCCATACGCCCTTGCGGCCACCGGCCTTCATGTCATACATCTGCCGCACGAGGTAGCTCGGCGACCGGCCCGCAATTCCCGGGACTGGGCCGAGGCCTTTCAAATCCGCGCCGTGGCAGACGCCGCACGCGAGACTCTTGCCGCCGCCCGAAGTCACCAGAGCCTCACCTTGCTTGATGCTGCCTGGGGGCGCGTAGGCGATGAAGCCCGAGCGCGGATCGCGGTACATCTCGGAGGCTTCGGTGTTTTCCGGCACTTCGATGATGCGCTTGCCGATCGGTTCCTTCTCGTTGCCTTCGAGCGCCAGGAACAGACCGCCCGCAATGCGGGTCTTAGGCACCATGCCGGTCTCAACCACCTTGATCCACGGGGTCCACGCCATCGCGCCGAAGTACTCGGCAGTTGCCTTGATCTCTTCGTCGGACATAGCCTTGGCGATCGCGATCATGGCGTTCGTATTCGCCTTTCGCGGCTCCGCGCTCTTGCGATTGCCGTTCTTGAAATCGTTCATCTGCTGGATGAAGTAGGCCACCGGGTAGCCAGCGATGGGGGCGTTTTCCGCGCGGCCCTTGCCGTTCGGATAGTGGCACAGAGCGCAGGCGCGCACTTCGGGCCGACGGCCGTGCGCCACGATCTCCGGCATCTTCGGGTGGCTCCCCGGAAACCAGTCCGCGGGACCGAAGCCGTCGCGGATCTGCGCCAGGGTGAACTCCAGGTCGCTGCCGGCGAGGTGTTTGGGGCTGGTGTCGGGAGCCGCTTGAGCGCCGCGGCCGCCTCCACCCGCCGGAGCCGCCGGGGCATCCGGTTGCGGAAAGCCGTACGCCCATGCGGGCGGTCCATCGGCTGCGAAAGAGACGCTCACGGTCAACACGGACACGAGAGCAATAATCCGAATTCCTGTCTGGCTGCTCATATGGTTTCTATCACTGTACAGCACTTTCGACTGCGGTCGTATAAGCTGGTTACCTATGCACAAGCTGATGCTCTTGCTTCTATCGGGGACCATTCTGTCGGCTGCCACTCCAGATCCCAAGGCGGAGAAGGAAGTCTTGGCGACAATGGATGCCTACAAGCAGGCAATGATGAAGAAGGATGCGGCGGCGCTCACCAGGATCGTGAGCGACGACCTCACCTATACGCACTCTTCGAATCTGCACCAGGACAAGGCGGCTCTGTTGGCGTCGCTGAAGGAAAACACGGTCGTCGAAGCGATCGACTTCAAGGATCTCAAGGTTCGTGTCTACGGCAACACCGCGGTGGTGAAAGGCGATGTCGACTTCCGGAACAATGCGGCCGGCGTCGTCACAGTATCCAAGCTCAACGTGCTGCATGTACTCGTAAAAGGCCCTCAGGGTTGGCAACTGGTGGCTCGCCAGGCCACCCGCTATCCTGAACCTGCGGCTGGAAAGAAGTAACGCGCACGAAACTGGCGTGTCAGCGGGACGCGGGTAGCGCGAACGCAACATAGGAGCCGGAGATCCTCCCTTGCGTGGGGGGAGTGAGACCCGCCTGTGCCGACGCGCAGAAAACGATGAACTCGCGGCCGCCGATTTCGTAGACGGCGGGAATCCCTTCGAGCGCCGCGGGCACTTCCACCTCCCAAAGCACTTTGCCGGTTTCCACGTCGAAGGCGCGGACGGTGCGGTCGCGCGTTCCGGCGAAGAGCAGGCCGCCGGCGGTGACCACCGGGCCCACCTTCGGGTAATGCGATCCCGTGTTCTTCACGCCCTTGGCGGCAAGGTCCGGAACCTCGCCGAGCGGAATCTTCCACTTGATCGTTCCCTGGTTCAAGTCATAGGCGGTGAGAGACGACCAGGGAGGCCCGATCAGCGAAAGGCCATTCGAGGCCGTCACTAATCCGAAGCCGCTGGTGTAGCGCGTGCCGGCCGGCGCCGTGGCATCGGGCACCAGTTTGAGGATAGCGGGCAGATCCTTGGAAACCACGAATAGCATGCCATTCGCGGGGTCCACCGCGGCGCCGCCCCAGTTGGCGCCACCGTTGTTTCCCGGCATCTGGATGGTAGACCGCAGGCCCGGCGGCGTGAACAGTCCCTCGTTACGGGCACTCAGGATCTCGTCGCGGAACCGTGCACGTTCCTGCGGCTCGATGTACGGATTCAGGTCGTCCGCCGTGAACTTCTGGCGCGCGAACGGGGGCGGCTTGGTGGGGAAGGGTTGGGTGGCCCAGGTCTCTTCGCCAGGCATGTCTGAATGCGGCACGGGCCTCTCTTCGATGGGCCAGAGAGGGACGCCGGAGACGCGGTCGAAGACCCAGACGAATCCCTGCTTGCTCACTTGCGCCACCGCGTCGACGGCCTTGCCCTCGTGCTGGACCTTCAGCAGTTTCGGGGCGGTGGCATCGTCGTAGTCCCAAATGTCGTGGTGGACCATCTGGAAGTGCCACAGGCGTTTGCCGGTGCGGGCATCCAGCGCGAGGAGCGAATCGCCGAACAGGTTGGCGCCTTTGCGGTCGACGCCATAGAAGTTGTACTTGGCGCTGGCGGTCGGCGCATAAACAATGCCCCGCGCCTCATCCAGCGAGAACTCGCTCCAGACGTTGGCGCCGCCGACCGTCTTCCAGGCTTCGGGCGGCCAGGTATCGTAGCCGAACTCGCCCGGATGCGGGATGGTGTGGAACGTCCAGACCACTTTGCCGGTGCGCACGTCGAAGGCGCGGATGTCGCCGGGGGCCGAACCGTATCCCTGGTTCGTCGCCGAGCCGAGGATCAGCAAGTTCTCGAACACGCGGCCGGGGGTTGTCGATTGCACCAGCGTGAGCAACTTGGGATCGCGGCCGAGGCCCTCTTTCAGGTCGACACGGCCGTCAGTTCCAAACGAGCGGATCGGCTTCCCCGTTTGCGCATCAATCGCTTGGAGCGTGTGATTCGCGCTGAACAGGAGGCGTCGGTCGGCGCGGTCCTTGCTTTCCCAGTAATTGATCCCGCGACTGGTGATGATCCTGGCTGGCGGGTCGGGGGTAAAGGTCCAGACCTCCTTACCGTTGCGCGCGTCCAGGGCGACGATGGAGTTCTTTTTCGCCAGCACATAGACGAGGCCGTCCACCATGATCGGGTTAAACGAATATTTCAGATCGTCGCCGGTGGAATAGGTCCAGGCAAGTTCCAGCTTGCTCACGTTGGAGCGGTTGATCTGCTTGAGTGCAGAGTACTGCGCGGAATCCGCGCCGCCGGCGTAATCCCGCCAGGTGGTGTGATCCTGGCCGTAGGCGTGGACGCAGTCGCCGGCGAGAAGCGCGGCTGTCAGTATGACGTATTTTGGGCAGGTCATGTTTTCACTAGCGGGCCGGATCGTTCACTCGGAACGCGTACAAACTATCGCCTGCCGCGACGAGCAGATACTGCTTGCCGTCCAACATATAAGTGATGGGGCCGGCGGTCGGAGCGGCCATGAGAGCGGTGTGCCAGAGAATCTTGCCGCTGGCTGCGTCAAACGCAATCAGGTTCGAGACATTGCTGGTGAACAGCAACTTACCCGCGGTCGAGAGATTGTTGGTAATTCCGCCGCCGCTGGGCCATTCGTGCCGCCACACGGTCTTGCCGTTACGATAATCGATGGCCAGCAGGGCGTTGCCGTCCGATCCCGCGTTGGAATCGAGCCCGCCCCAGCCTTCGGGATGATCGTCGGTGTCGGTGAGGTAGTACATCGCGTAGGAGCGACTGGTTCCGACGTAGAACAACCCGGTGTCGGGGCTGAAGCTGGGTGCCTGCCAGTTGGTGGCGCCGTTGGACGATGGGGATACCAGCACGCCGTCGGTAGTCGGGAATTTCGCGGAGTCGCCGATCGGCTGACCTTTGGCGTCGTAGCCCTTGGCCCAGTTCACCGTGTCGATGAACGGCTCGCCGACGAGGCGCTTGCCGGTGGCGCGGTCTAGTACGAAAAAGTAGCCGTTGCGGCTGGCTTGCGCCACCAGTTTGCGCGGCTGTCCATCGATCGTGCCATCGAACAGGACGGGAGTCTCGACCGCATCCCAATCGTGGACATCGTGCGGAGAGGGCTGGAAATACCAGACCAGCTTTCCGGTATCGGGATTGATGGCGACGATCGAGCAGGTGTAAAGGTTGTCTCCCTTGCGGCTTTTCTCGGCCATCACCGGGTTGGGATTGCCGGTGCCGACGATGTACAGGTTCAACTCGGGATCGTAAGTTCCGGGAATCCACGCTTGCCCGGTGCCATGCGCGGAAGAATACTCGTCGGGCCACGTCTCGATGCCGGGCTCCCCTTTGCGCGGCGTGGTCCACCATTTCCATTGCAGCGAGCCGTCTTCCGGATTGCGCGACTGGATAAAGCCGGGGTTGTCGAGGTGGTCGCCGCCGATTCCGGCGATCACGTGATTGCCGATCACGACAGGTGCGACGGTGGAAGTGTAATCGAGCTTGGGGTTGGCGATGGAGACCTTCCACCGTTCGCGTCCGGTGCGCGCGTCCAGGCTGATGAGGTTGCTGTCCGGCGATTCGAAAAAGAGCCAGTTGCCGTACATGCCGAGGCCCCGGTTCCCGATGGTGCTGCCCGAGTTGGGCGGGTATTGGTAGTGCCAGAGTTCGCGTCCGGTGCGCGCGTCGGCGGCCCATACGTGGTTGGGTGCGGTGAAGTAGAGGATGCCGTTCACCATCAAAGGCGTCGCCTTGATGCTCGGGTTGGGACCGCCGGTGCCGCTGAAGCGCGAGGCCCAGGCGAGCGAGAGCGTGTGCACATTCGCGGAGTTGATCTGGTTGAGCGGGCTGAAGCGGCGCCCGGAATAATCTCCGTTGTAAGTCGGCCAGGCGTCCACCGGTTGCTTGAGCAGCGTGGCCGGATCGAGGCCCTGGGCGCAGGCGGCGAACGGGAGTAAGGCGCAGAGAAGGAGGCGTTGCATCGTCATTTCAGGCTCACCAGATAAGCGGTCAGATTGTGGATATCGGCGTCGGTGTACTTGCGCAGCAGATCGCTGTGGGGGCGGAGCGGATCGCGGATCTCGACCTTGGGGACGTCGCCTTCGCGAAGGAACGAATGGTAGTCGCCGGCGGAATCGCGAAGCGAAACGCTGAAGTCGTCGACGCGATCCAGAGTCCCGGTCACGGGTTTGCCGGAGGGCGGCGTGACCGTCACTATGATGGCGGCGCGGTTAGATGCGGGCGCCGCGCCCCGACCGCCGCGACCTCCTCCGCCGCCGCCACGTCCGCCTCGAGGCTGCAGCCAGCGCGCCTGCAGGGAGAACGGGTCAAACCGCGTGCCGATTCCCTTCAGGTCGCCGGTGGCCGAGTGGCATGACGCGCACACGGTATTGAAATAGGCCTCGCCTTTCTTCGTATCGCCCGTGAGGACGTCCTGAAACGCATAGCTGGAGCGGTGCCCGGCGGCCCAGGTCTGCACGTGAAGCCAGGCGACGATGTCGGCGACTTGCAAATCGGCAAGATTCGATTTCGGCATGCCCAGATCGGGGCGCCCGTTGCGGATCACGGGCCCGATGAGGATGCCCTTTTCGTCATCCAACACCAGAATGGAGCGCAGCAGGTCGGGCGCACCCGGGCCGCCGCGCGCGGACGGGCCGTGGCATCCCCCGCAGTTGTCCGTGAAGAGCTTGGCGCCGCGTTCGACGGCGGCCGGATCCTGACCCGAACCGCTAACCGCGGCAGCAGCGCCGCGTCCGGGCGCGGCCGGACGGACAACGGGTTCCTGGGCCAATAGCAGGGCCGTGAGTGAAGAGGCGAGCAGCAGCCCGCACCGAATCGAATTTCGCAAAGCGTACTCCGAAACCAAAGACATAGACTTCCGCAATCTTATCGCAGACCAGCCCCCAAATCCTGTACCGCTTTGTCATTTCCATATCGCGCCCCCCATCCCAGCAGCTTGGTTGAAACCCATCGCCCGCCTGCGATTAGATTCTTACGCCTTTAATCGTGAACAGAAATACTTCAACAAACCTCAAGCTGCCTCAAGTAGTTGGATGACGTTGCGGATGGATGCGTCGGCTTTGTGGTACGCGGCTTCGAGTTTACTGTTGGGCCGGGCGCC
>JBGPHT010000007.1:0-92536 GCA_041484525.1 Bryobacteraceae bacterium
CGCCGTAACGGCCTCCATGCCGGTGCCCACATACGGAGCGTCGGCGCGCAGCAGCGGCACCGCCTGGCGTTGCATGTTGGAACCCATCAACGCGCGGTTAGCGTCGTCGTTTTCCAAAAACGGAATCAGGCTGGCTGCCACCGACACCAGTTGCTTGGGGCTGACGTCGATGTACTGGATTTCGTCGCGTGACTTCAACACAAAATTGCCGGCCTGGCGCGCGTTGGACAAATCCGGGACAATGCGGCCCTTCTCGTCCAGTTCCACGTTGGCCTGCGCAATGACGTACTTGTCTTCTTCCCAGGCCGACAGGTACTCGCAATGCGCCTCGTATTCAGCAGCCTGTTTCTTGGCGCTCAGGTCGCGGTTGGCTTTCTCGACGTCCGTGCGGCGGATGATGTCCCCCACCTTGTAGTCCGTGTCGCCAGGATTCAGGATCCGGACCTCGTCGATCACCACGCCCTTCACGACTTTGCGGTACGGGCTTTCGATGAAGCCGAATTCGTTGATGCGGGCAAAGCACGAAAGCGAGGAGATCAACCCGATGTTCGGACCTTCCGGCGTCTCGATGGGACAAATGCGCCCGTAATGCGTGGGATGCACGTCGCGCACTTCGAACCCCGCGCGCTCGCGCGAGAGGCCGCCCGGTCCCAGCGCCGAAAGGCGCCGCTTGTGCGTGATCTCGGAAAGCGGATTGGTCTGATCCATGAACTGCGAGAGCTGGCTCGAGCCGAAGAACTCGCGGATGGCGGCCATCACCGGCTTGGCGTTCACCAGGTCGTGCGGCATGGCCGTCGACATTTCCTGGTAGACCGACATCTTTTCCTTGATGGCGCGCTCCATGCGCACCAAGCCGATGCGGAACTGATTTTCCAGCAACTCGCCCACAGCACGCACGCGCCGGTTGCCCAGGTGATCGATATCGTCCACGGCGCCGATGCCCTTGCGCAGCTTCATCAGGTATTTGATGGTGGCGCGGAAGTCTTCGGGGTCGAGCGTGCGTTTGTCGAGCGACGTCGCGTCAGCCTTGTCGAACAGCTTGATGTTGAACTTCATGCGGCCCACGCGCGAGAAATCGTACTTGCGCGCGTCGAAGAACATACCCTGGAAGAGCTGGGTCGCGGTATCGAGCGTCGGCGGATCGCCGGGACGCAGCTTGCGGTAGATCTCGATCAGCGCTTCCTGCTGCGTCTTGACGGCGTCCTTGCGGATGGTGGCCGAGATCACCGTGCCCACGTCATCGCGCTCCGGGAAGAATATCTCGAAATCGCCGATGCCGGCTTCGAGCAGTTTGGTAAGCGCCGTCGCCGTCAACTCGCTGTTGGCGTCGATCAGGACTTCGCCGGTGGTCATGTCGACCACGTCGGCGACCACGTGCGCGCCTTCGAGATCGGTTACCGCCACCTCCGCCTGCTGGATCTTGGCCTTCAGAATTTCCTTGAAAACCCCGGGGGTGATCTTCTTGCCCTGCCCGACGACGGTCTCCCCGCCCTTGGTCGTGATGGCGTAGGAAAGCTTCAGGCCGGTCAGACCCTCATCCACGTTCCAGAGCAGCTTCTTTTCCTTGATGCTGATCTTGCTGACGCGGTAGAACGCCCGCAGGATCTGCTCGTCGGTCTTGTAACCGAGCGCGCGCAGGAAGACCGAGCCGTAGAATTTTCGCTTGCGGTCGATGCGTACGTACAGGATGTTCTTGTTGTCGTACTCGAATTCGACCCAGCTTCCGCGGTACGGAATGATCTTGCCGAGGAAGTAGCCCTGCGCCGGCACGCGCTCGAAAAACACGCCCGGCGAACGGTGCAACTGCGAAACGATGACGCGTTCGGTGCCGTTGATGATGAACGTACCGTTGTCCGTCATCAGCGGAATTTCGCCGAAGAAAACTTCCTGTTCCTTGATGTCGCGGACGCTCTTCTTCTGCGTCTCCGGGTCCTTGGAATACACGGTCAGCCGGATCGTCACCTTGAGCGGCGCCGCGTATGTCATGCCGCGCTCCTGGCACTCCTGCATGTCGTATTTGAGTTGCAGGCCTACCGGGTCGCCGCACTTGTTGCAGAACGTGACCACGTTCTTGTTGAAGGTGCCGCAATGGTGGCACAGGATGTCGCCCGCGTGGAACGGATCCGTGCGGATGGTCGCGCCGCAATTCCGGCACGTCGATCGCAGGTGATGCAGACCTTTCAGGTTGCCGCACTTGCATTCCCAGTTGCCGATCGAATAATCGACAAACTCCAAATCGCTGACACCGCGAAAATCCGAAATCGGAAACACCGAGTTGAACACGGTCTGCAGCCCGATATCCTCGCGCTCATTGGGGAGGAGATCCATCTGCAGGAACCGCTCGTACGATTTCTTCTGAACCTCGATCAGATTCGGAATCGGGATCGAGGTCTTGATCTTGGAAAAATCGACTCGCTCGGGAGCGGCGCCGTTATTTTGAATATCCATTCGTAAAACTCCTGACGGCCGAACAGCCAAAGCAAAGAACTGCGCTTAACAGAACCAAGCCAACGGCGCCCGGGGAGATGATTCCTCCCAGGGCGCCGAATGAGAAAACAGGGGCAGGTTTCGAAAGGGTGCCGGAGTAGTGCTGGCGATGAAGCGTGCGGTTGAAGTGCAGGCGCACGAGTCCTGTGTAGTTGCGGGAACGCGAACGCGCAGAGATACCCTCCCTGCAGTTTCGCCCGAACTGCAATTGAAGTTCCAGGATTCGGGAAGCACAGTCACCAATTGGGTTCGAATCCGCTGAATCGAGGGCCCAACTACTTATACTATCAGGGCTTATACCCTGCGTCAAATGCCCCAAAAAGACGGGCAAAAAGGAGCCGGAGGCTTGGGAAGGGTACCAGGGAAAAATGGCTCACTGCGCTCGCATTCCGAAAAAGCTGCGAGCGGACATCCTTCCCGTGCCCCGGCCCAGGCCCAAGCCCCGCTTCTACTTCACTTCGATAGACGCGCCGGCTTCGGTGAACTTCTTCTTGATAGCCTCAGCCTCATCCTTGCTGACGCCTTCCTTGATCGCCTTGGGAGCGCCATCCACCAGATCCTTCGCCTCTTTGAGGCCCAGGCTGGTTACTTCGCGAACTGCCTTGATGACGTTGATCTTGTTGGCGCCGACCGCGGTCAGGATCACGTTGAACTCGGTCTTCTCTTCGACGGCCGGAGCCGCCGCCGCTGCAGCGCCGGCAACCATCACCGGCGCGGCCGCTGCCGCCGACACACCCAGCTTCTCTTCCAGCATCTTGACGAGCTGAGAGGCCTCGAGCAGCGTCAAGCCCTGAATCTGTTCCGCGATTGCGTTAATATCCGCCATTTCTAAACTCCTTCGAAATCAAAAATCCTTCGGCTTACGCCTGAAACTTGTTTTCCTTGACACCCTGGTCCACGACTACTGCCAGGTTGCGCCCGACGGCGTTCATCACCGTCACCAGCCGCTGCGCCGGAGCGTTGATCAGGTACAGCAGCTTGGCAAAAAGCTCGTCCTTCGACGGCATGTTCGCCAGCTCGACGATCGCCTTGATGTCGATCGCGCGGCCTTCCACAATGCCCGCCTTGAAGGTGAACGAGGGGTTGGTCTTGGCATACGTGGTGAGGGCTTTCGCCAGCGCCACCGGATCGTTGGACGTGTAGGCCACCGAGGTCATCCCCCGCAGCCCCTTCAGCACATCCGCCGACGCCGTGCCTTCGGAGGCAATCTCCGCGATGTTGTTCTTCACCACGCGATATTTGCCGCCCGCGCCCCGCACGATTTTACGCAGCTCGAAATCCTGGTCCACCCGCAGTTTCTCGTAGCCGGTGACGAACAGGTGCTTGAGCTTCGCCAGATCCTGGCGCAGGGCCTCGATGTCTTTCTTCTTGTCTTCCTTCTTTTTCATGGAAACACCTGTGTGCCGCTAGACGGCCGTCTTCACCGAGAACGGTGTCGTGTCGAGCGCTACGCCCGGGCCCATCGTCGAGCAGAGGGTCGCGCTCCTGACGTACTTGCCTTTCGCCACTGCCGGCTTGGCTTTGATCACCGCCGTGATCAGGCTGGCCGCGTTCTCCACCAGCTTGTCGGCTGAGAAGCTGACCTTGCCCACCGGCGCGTGGATGATCCCGGTCTTGTCGACGCGGAATTCCACCTTACCGGCCTTGATCTCTCTGATCGCCTTGGCGACATCCACCGTCACCGTGCCGGTCTTGGGGTTGGGCATGAGGCCGCGCGGGCCCAGCACCTTACCGAGTTTGCCGACTGAGCGCATCATGTCCGGAGTGGCGATCACGGCGTCGAAATCGGTCCAGCTCTCCGACTGGATCTTATTGACCATGTCGTCGCCGCCCACCAGATCGGCGCCCGCTTCCTGGGCTTCCCGCAGCTTGTCGCCGCTCGCGATCACCAGCACCTTCTTCGAGCGGCCGAGCCCGTTGGGCATGACCACCGTCCCGCGCACCATCTGGTCGGCGTGTTTAGGATCGACACCGAGCCGCAGGTGAACTTCTACGGTCTCGTCGAATTTGGCGAATTTGATTTTCTTGAGAAGCGGTACGGCCTCTTCCAGTTGGTATTCCCTGGCCTCGACCTGCTTCGCAGCGGCTTGATACTGTTTACCGGGTTTGTGTGCCATGTGACCTCATTGGTGCAAGCGGTCCGTCCCAAAAAGGCAAACGAACCTCCCACTGAGCGTTATAAAGGGACATCCGGAAGTTTACCAGATCTTGTAATGGAGCCGCAACTGCTCTGGGGGTAGTGACTGTGGGGGTAGTGACTGAGGGGCGTCACGCCTGCGAGGGAAGCAGGAATCACGGCGCGAGGTCGAATTGCGCGAACACGTAGCCCTGGAAGAGAGCGTCACGCCTGCGAGGGAAGCAGGAATCACGGCGCGGGGGTGTAGAGTTTTTGTGGGAATGGCCCCTGCTCCCTCGGCGTGGTACGGAATGCTGAATCGAGAGCGCGTCCGGTTCGGCACCTGCCGTTGCTCCTATCGGGCGGGAACGAAAACTCCTCGAGTTATGCGTACGTCACGGACTTGGACGGCTCCATGGAATCGCTCGTCGTGTACTGCTTCTGGATGTATGCGAGTTCTTCCTGCATCGAAACCTTGCCGTCCTGGTTCGTGTCCGCTGGATCGCTAACCGCGCTGGTGGTAGCCGGTCCACCGCCTTCGCCTCCGGACGGCCTGGAAGCGCCTTTTGACGGCCCGCCACCATTTGCCGGCGCAGTCGCGCCGCCGGGCGGCGGGGGCTGAATTTGGTTCAGCCCATCGGCTGCGTCCTGCTTGGTGATGTAGCCCTTGTTTCCAGCATCGAGCAGTTTGAAAATCTCGTCGACGTTCGACTTCTGGTCGCTGGAACCAAGCTTCACGCTGTCGGATTCGAGAGCTTGCGTCAGTTCGTTTTTGGTGATCTGGCCGTCGCGATTGGAGTCCACCTTCTGGAAGAGCCGATCGACCGCCTGCGACCGCGCCGCCGCGCTGGAGTAACAATTGGACCCGGCGCCTGTACTGCCAATGGAGCTCATCGTGGTTTCCAACCTTTCGGAGGGGCAACAGTTCCCTGACCTCTACGTGGGTCTTATCGGCCATCCCGGAGCGAATTCCACTCCGATCAACCGGATTCAGGGTTAAATTTTGTCAGGGCCGTGGGGCCCTCGGCGCACCACCAGCGCCCGCCGAACCTGCCGGCAAGTCCATCATTCGCGTACACGTCCCGAGCGCTCGGGGCTCCTACGGGATGCAACTAGCGCAGTCTCTTCCGCAGTCCTGCCAGCAGCAGCAGTGCGCCGCCTGCCATCGTCAGCAGCGAACCCGGTCCGGGTGTTTCGGGGCTGCGGACGCGTCCAAGCCGATCGCCCCGCTGTAACTCCAGCCTGTGTCCGGGCGGAAGGTGCCCACTCCTCCCGCGCCGCCATCGGTGTAGTTAGATGCCGCTGCGGTGTTCCAGTAGGCCGTGCCGGTCAACGGATTGGTGCCGATGCCGGGAGCCGGCGTCGTCACCCCGAAATTCAAGGACTCGTACGGGCCCGGCTGCCCGGTTGGTTGGCTTCCCCAGGTGTTCGTGTTGAACGCTACACCATAAATGAGCTGGCCGGGCACCAGTACGCCATCGAAAGTAAAGCTCGCTTCGAAGTCCCTCCGGGACAGGTGGGGTCCGCGGTGCCAATCAGGCTGCCGGGTTGAGGCGTGCCGCTGCTGCTGTCCACACTGTAAAGATTGAGCGTCAAAGAGCGATACCAACCGGGGTCCGTGGACCCGTACGTCGACGCCAACGCCCAATCACTGAGGACAATCTCGCGGCCGTCACATAACGCTCGCCGGATGCGAGCTGTACGAGACCGCCAAACTCGGCTGTCTGATTCGCCTGATAACCCAGACTCGGAATGTTGGGCGGAAGAGGCCCCGGAATGCTGTCGTAGACGACCGCCGAACTCGCCCTGAGATGCGCCTGGGAGGCAACCAGAAGAGCTAAAACTGGAAAAGCAGTTCTCATTCTCCTCTATCCGGCCAGAGGAAGACGGCGCTACCTAGCTATAGCTAGCCCTACGCAACCGCGGAGCCCGGCTCCTCGAGCACGCAGATCGAGTCCAGATTGCGATACTTCTCGGCATAGTCCAGCCCGTATCCGACCACGAAATGGTCTGGGATCTCGAACCCGACGTACGCCACGTGGACCGGCCGCAGCCGCCGCTCCGGTTTGTCCAGCAGCGCGGCAATCCGGATGGAGTGCGGCTTGCGCTGATCGAGCACGTGCATGAGGTAGTTGAGCGTCACCCCGCTATCCACGATGTCCTCGACGATCAGCACATCGGCGCCTTCGAGCGAAATGTCGAGGTCCTTCGTGACGCGCACCTCGCCTGAGCTCGTCTTGCCCTTGCCGTAGCTCGAAATCCCCATGAAGTCGATGAAGACGTCGCGCTTCATGGCTCGCGCCAGGTCCGTCATGAAGAACGTGGCGCCCTTCAGGATGCAGATCATGTTCAGGTTGCCGTGCGGATAGTCGTGCGAAATCTTCTCGCCGAGTTCGCGAATACGGGTCTGGATCTGCTCGGCGGAGATCAGGACGCGCAGGTTGGGATCGATCATGGGAGCTTCTATTATAGGGGCTGCGGGTCTGCTTTTCGCGCTCGTTTCCCCCGCCGCCGCGCGCTCTGACCTAACCGCCGTTCGCCAGGCGCGTGCTGCCTGGCCCGATATGAATATGGGCTCCGGTAGCTTTTCCGGGCACCGCCTGCCGGAATGCGAAATACGGAATGTGGTGGACGGCGAGATATTCGCGCAGCCAGACGCCCTCGGGCTGGTCAGGATGGATCGCCACGTCCACGCGGCCGCGATGGTCGAACCCGAGCGCGCGATGCACCGCGGTTTCACCCATGGCGCTCACCGGCATCGGCTTGCCGAACTTCGTCTCGAACGCCGTCTCTACCTTATTAAACGTGCTGGTTGAAAAGATCCCGTCGCCCTCGTACCTCTCGGCGAGGATGCCGGCATCTTCGGGCGATTCCGCCAGCCTGGCATCGAGCGCTTCCTCAGCCTTTGCCATTTCCGCCAGTTCCTGCGTCAAGCGGGCGCGCGATTGTGCCAGGTCGCACTCTTTTTGCGCCAGGCCGGTCTCCTGCAGGAACGCTGTGAGCGACAGCATTGGGACCACTCCGGCATCCACCAGCTTCTTCTGTTCGTTGTAGGCGGTCTTGCGGCGGTCCAACCGTCGCCCGGCGGCGGCCATCATGTCGTCTGCCTGCTCGGCCGTCAGGTCCTGCCCGTAGAGAGTCTTGCGCAGCAGGGCCGCATCCTCGGCATCGGCGATGGCGTCTTCCGCCTTTTCCAACTGTTTGCGCGGCATGGCCCCGGCGTCCACCAGCGCGCGTAACTTCTCGATGCCGGCCTTGGCCCGCGCCACCTCGGGATCCTGGTTGGTTTGCGCACACAAACAAACGGCGCACAACACGAGTATCGGGCCAAAACGCATGTATCCCTATATTCTACGACGACGCGCCAAACGATAGTTACCATGCCGGGGATGCCGCCTGTAGTACGATACAGGCAGGAGTCCCCGCATCTGAGTCACGCCGATCTGAAAGAAACTACGCACACCCGAATCTCCACCGCCAACTGGCTCGTCGCCGTGCGCGCGGCTGAATCCAAAAAGGCCACCGATATTACGGTCCTCGATCTCACCGGCATCACCTCGTTTGCCGACTACTTCATCATCTGCACCGGCGCCAACCAGCGCCAGATTCAAGCCATCAGCGATGAAGTGAATCTGCAGATGAAGCAGCAGGCCGGCGAGCTGCCGGTCAGCGTCGAAGGCTACAGCCAGGCGGAATGGGTGCTGGCCGATTACGGCGACCTGCTGGTCCATATCTTCTCGCCGAAATCGCGCGAGTATTATTCGCTCGAACGGCTCTGGCGCAGCGCCAAAACCGTCGCCATTCCGCCCGAGTGAAGATCTTCCTCTACTTCATCGGCAAACCCAAAGATCCGCACTCGAACGCGCTCGCCCAGGACTACGTGGCACGCGTCTCCCGCTACTGCCCCGCCGAGATGCGCGAAATCCGGCCGGATCGCTTCGACCTGGCGGCGCGGCATCCCAGCGCCCGCAAAGTGTTCCTCGATCCCGCCGGCCAACCGATGGATTCCGCCGCCTTCGCGAAGCTGATCGCGAAATCCGAAATGGAAGGCCGCGACCTCGCGTTCCTAATCGGCGGCCACGACGGTCTCCCCACCGGCTGGCGCGAGCGTGCCGACCTGCTGCTGTCGCTTTCGCCTATGACGTTTCCCCATGAACTGGCGCGCGCCATGCTCGCCGAGCAGATCTATCGCGGGTTCGCAACCTTGCGGGGCCATCCCTACCCGCGTTAACGTAGTCACTTGAATGTCATGGTTTAAGCGGGACAAACCGAACGGCGAAACTCTCCCCAAAATCGAAAATGGAGAGAAGCGCGTTCGCACCGAAGGGCTCTGGCAGAAGTGCGAAGGCTGCCGCCAGATCATCTGGAAGAAGGACCTGGAAGCCAACTACAACGTCTGCCCGAAGTGCGGCTGGCACACCCGCATCGACGCCGTGACCCGCCTCAAACTGCTGTTGGACGACGGCGTTTACGAAGAGTTCGACCGCGGTTTGCGCTCCAACGACCCGCTGGATTTCATCGAGAAACAGCCGTACCACCTGAAGCTGAAACTCATGCAGCAGGCCACCAATCTGGACGACGCCGTGATCTCGGCCACCGGCCGGCTCGACGGCCGCCCCATCCAGATCTGCTCCATGGAAGCGCGATTCATCGGCGGTAGCATGGGCTCGGTGGTGGGCGAGAAGATCGCCCGCGCCATCGAGCGCTCGATCGAACGGCGCACTCCGCTGGTGATCGTTTCCGCTTCGGGCGGCGCGCGCATGCAGGAGGGGGCCATCAGCCTCATGCAGATGGCGAAAATCTCAGCCGCGCTGATGCGTCTGGACGAAGCCCGCCTGCCGTACATCAGCGTGTTGACCGACCCGACCACCGGCGGCGTCACCGCCAGCTATGCCATGCTGGGCGATTTGAACATCGGCGAGCCGGGCGCGCTGATCGGTTTCGCCGGGCCGCGCGTCATCGAGCAGACCATCCGCCAGAAACTGCCGGAAGGTTTTCAGCGCAGCGAGTTTCTGCTCAAGCACGGCATGCTGGATGACGTGGTGCCGCGGCTCGAGATGAAGCAGTACATCTCGAAAGCCCTGAAGTTTTTTTGCGGCATGGCTGCGTGAACTACCCCGATTCGGTTCAATTCCTCTACGCGCTCGGCAACGAAATCAAGACCGCCAAGTTCGGACTGGAGCGCATCCGCGCGGTGCTCGACGCGCTCGGCCGGCCGCAGGATCGGTGCCGCTTCGTCCACGTTGCCGGCACTAACGGCAAGGGCTCGGTCTGCGCCATGCTGGAATCGGCGCTGCGCGCGGACGGCCGCCGAACCGGCCTGTTCATCTCCCCTCACCTCGCCGAACCCACTGAGCGCATCTGCATCGACGGCGAGCCGATTTCGGCGGAGCGCTTCACGGAAGTCTTCGACCGCGTCCACGCCGCCGTCGAGAAAATGCTCGATGAGGGCGCGATCGATCTGCACACAACTTACTTCGAAACCGTCACCGCCATGGCGATGCTGGTCTTCGCGGAGGAGCACACCGATATCGTCGTGCTCGAGGCCGGGCTCGGTGGCCGGCTGGATGCCACCAACGTGGTCGATCCCGAGTTGTGCGTGATCACTCCAGTTGACTTCGACCACGAGGCCTACCTCGGCAAAAGCATCGAGTCGATCGCGGGCGAGAAGGCCGGCATTTTGAAGGCCGGCGTGCCGGCCGTCTTTTCGCGGCAACGGGAAGAGTCGGCGAGGGTCCTCGACCTGCGTGCCGCCGAACTTTCGATTGCGGTGGCGCGGACCGAAGCCTGGCCCGTCGCCGAGTTGGAACTGGATGCGCGCGGCAGCCGTTTCCTGCTGCTGGGTGAGCGGGAACTGCGGATCGCTTGCCCGCTGGCCGGAGAACATCAGGTAGAAAATGCCGCTACCGCCGCCGTAGCCCTGACGCGGCTCGGTGTTTCGGATTCGGCAATCGAACAGGGCATCGCTCGCACCCGCTGGCCCGGCCGCCTGGAGCGTGTCTCCAAAAATCCGGAAATTATCCTCGATGGCGCCCACAACCCCGCTGGCGCGCGGGCTCTGGCGGCTTACATCGAGCGCTTCTATCAGGGCCGCCACGTGTGCCTGATCTACGGCGCCATGCGCGATAAATCCATCGCCGAGATCAGCGGCATCCTGTTCCCGCTAGCCGGTGAAGTGATCGTGACGGCCCCGAAACAGGCGCGCGCCCTTTCGCCCGAATCCATGCGCGAGATCGCCGGGCACTCCAACCTGCGCACGGCGCCGGATATCGAACATGCCCTGGTGCTAGCCTCGGGTGACGTCACCTTTATAACCGGCTCGCTATTCCTGGTGGCGGAGGCGCGCGCGATTCTGGTGAAGAATGGCTAGCCACTGATGGACACGGATGGACGCAGATAGCTAACAGAATTGCTTATCCGCGTCCGGTCGCGGTAGGGACGTCCGTTGCCGGACGCCCCCCGCACGGATCCGTACGAGCGCACTCTAGCGCATACGGCTCTTACCTCGGGTGCATAGCGTCGAAGCGACCCCCTGGTAGATGCAGAATCGCGGCGGAGGCAGGTAACGATCCACAATCGGAAGGAACCGCTCCCACTTGTGACGGTCTCGCTGGCTTCGACGCCGGAGCGCCGCCAGCCACATGCGGGCCACCTCCCGTTGGAACGTCCGTAGGGCCGCGAAGTTTCCCGGCACAGCATGATAGTTGAAGTATCCCTGCACCACCGGCCGTTCCCAATATCGCGACCCGGCGCGGCGGACGGCTTATGCGGACCAGGTACTCGAACGTGTACGACGCCTGCCGGGCGTGGCCGCGTGGCGTGCCAGTCAAAAGCGAAAGAGCGAGCTGAGGGAGATCGGAATCGGCATCGGTTCAGTGCATACCGGTCTCGGGGCCGCCGCGGAGGTGATCCGCAATTCGGCGCCGGCCTGGCGGCGGAAACAGGAACCCGTACTCCGCGAGCTATTCGCGGAGTTCTTGAGGCAGCCAACGGCCGAGCTGTTCACTGGCGTCGTGGTGGGAGCCCATGCGCTTTTGGCTTCCATCTCGTTGGAGCATTTCCTTGAAGCAGATGGGGACTAACACCAAACCCGCCAGACGCGAGCAACCGAAAGCATCGGTTTTTCAAATCGCCTCCCACTCCAAGCCCCGGCAGTTCATTCCGGTGCCGGTTGGAGGGCGAAACCTGGAGACCTGGCGCATGCATTGCATTCTGCGGCTCGATCTCGCGCCCCGCGGCAGTAAGGTTCAAACCGCACATCGGCTCGCTCGGGAGTTCGGCGTTTCCCTTAGTTCCATATACCACTGGCGCCAGCAACTCCGGATTTACGGATTTTCGGCTCTCATTCGACAAGACCGCGTTGACCGCGGCCGTTCACGGGTGTTCGATCACGCGACGCTTGGTGAGATCAGGCGTGCATCAGAACGCGTTCGCAAGTTCGGAGATCTGCGGCGCGAGTGGAGCGTCTCGGGGTGTAGCTACGAAACGTTCCGGGGGTGGCTGAGGGCAGCGCAGAGGGTACGGATTTTGAGCAGGGGGACAGCATCATGAAGATTCGATCAACGGGAAACCGACAGGTTACCTGCCGGTTTCCATGAGAAATATATACCGCTTCCACATACATGGCCCGCGGAGAGCGCTCCCGGCGCCGATCCTCAACCGACGAGCTAGTCTGTCCGGAAATCCGTTTGCTGCTGGAGAAGATCACCGATGCTCGCCAGCAACACTCCGATCTGCTAACAAAGCGCGAGGCACTGAACACAGAATTACACCAGATCGAACGTAGAGCGGATGCGAGCGCTGACGATATTCGACGCAACGATGAGCGGATGGCACTCGAAGGCGTCGCTTCCGAGGCCGAAACACTGGAGGAGTTGGAACTCGCTCGACTTACAAGGCAGATCCGGATCGTGCGGGCCGGAATTTCTTCACTCGCCGTCCAGCTTCAGCAATCGGACGCGAGAATCGACCAACTGACCAAAGATGGTGAGTCGGCCTGGGATGCGGTTGGCATGCGCGCCCTGAACGACTTGCACCTGCAATATCTGAATGCCGCTCTAGTGGTCAAGGATCTCTTGTGCCAGCGCGCTGCGTGGCTGTATTTCTTCGGCGATTCGCGTTATAGGGAACGGGTGTCGTGGCCTCATCACTCCGGCTACTTGAGAAACATCGAAACCGGCATACTGATGTTCAACGTCGGTGAGATCACGGGCGACCCGGCCCAGTGGACTCCGGCCGCGATTGCACTGCGCGGGGCAATTTCCGCGTTGCGTTTGCAAATTGACGTAGCCGAGGGGAGAGGCGTTGTTCCTTCCGTAGTGGCTCCAATAGCGGGTGAGCTTCAGGACGGCGGCGGAGCTGAAGCCGGTGAGGAGAATGACGGGCCGATTGACGATGAAGATCCAGGCGATGCCCAGGAGGAGGATTTCGAAGACGGCTCGGACGGCGGCGGAGCTGAAGCCGGTGAGGAGAATGATGGGCCGATTGACGATGGCCCAGGCGATGCCCAGGAGGAGGATGAGTGAACGTTTTTCCAGGGGGGACTGGAAGGCGGAGGGTTGCACAAGGGAACCCAGACTGTAGAGCATAGCTACTTTCAAGACACCTCAGGGCGGAGTGGGCGCCAGGACACTCCGCGTCTTCACGGATCGGAGGACAGGTGCGAGCGTATTTCCACCTGCCACTCGTGCACGACGGCGCGCGCGATCTTCGGCCGCGTTAAGATGGGCAAGGAAGGACTGGCCCCGTTTGTCTGGGCGCCCTGCACTTGGCCGGGCACAGCGGGCGACGCGTCACAGGCTCCAGGACTTGGAGGACGGGGGCGTTATCGGGTAAACGCTAGAGCGGAAAGCGCAAAACCCGGCCCCTCCGCAACCTCCCCGATATCCGTGTGCCTGCTCATTCCCCTCTCATCCGGTGCCCCTTTTGTCGCACGCAATGTTGACTTTTGGTCCCAAATAATTCTGCTCGCATTAGCAGTTAGGCGTGCCGTCCAGTCCGCTACGGACCGATCTGGTTCGTAAAACCCAGCTTGTCTCACCACTGTGCTCTTAGCGCGTCGGGGCGTCTGCCTCTCCTTCGCCGCACCGCGCTTGGTCACACGGCAGACTTAGGCTTTTTGGGATACGTCTCGGCAATCTGGTAAAACGTGTTTCTAATTTAGCTGCATAGTGCGAGCGCTGGTGTGGCACTTTGGGCCGCGCCTGGAACGCCAGGAGCCGGCGTAAGGCAGTGCTCGATGGCGAACAGCACGCCCAGGTGCAACTGGATCGACCCCGCTTCAGCTCCTGGCTACGGGTCTAATCCCGCCGCCCTTTCGGAGTGAGCTTTCATCAGGTAGCCCTTTGCTCTTTGTGCCGCGTCCTCTCAGCGTGCCTTGCGGATATGTTGGCCGTCGTCGGACTCCAGGCGTTCCCACGTGCGGGGAGGCGACGCGCAGAGGACGTGCGTCATTCTTTCAGGCGGCTTTCAGCCGCAACCTAAATCCACCCGCTTCGCGACGGTAGTCTCCCAACTCCATCTTCGACAAGATTCCCTGCCGGTGCTAATCCCCGCCCGCCCCGCGTTATGCTAATGGCTTGACGCCCCGACCGAATCAGGAAGAACCCAAGCAGCCGCCCCGCGCATCCGTTGTGGTCGTGTCCCGCAACCGGGTCGAGCGGCTGAGGAAATGCCTCGAGTCGCTCGAGAAATCTGACGGCCGCGAACGCCTCCAGATCATCGTGGTGGATAACGGCTCGACCGACGGCAGCGCCCGCGTGGATGCCGATTTTCCCAACGTGCAGTACGTCCGCCTGCCGAAGAACTTCGGCCTCACCAAAGCCTTGAACCTCGGCTGGCGCGCGGCCGACGCCGAGTACGTCTTCTTCCTGCACGACGATACCGAAGTCGCCCCGGACGTGGTGGCGCGCCTGGCCGAGACGCTGGATGCGAATCCCGACGCCGCCGCCGCGTGCCCGCTGCTGGTTGACGACAACGGCCGGCCCGCGCCGCAACTCGGCACCTTGCCTCCGACCGGCGAGTTCCGCCCGGCCCAGCCCGCCGGCCCCGAACCGTTCGGCGTCCAATACGCGCGCGGCGCCGCGTTGATGGTGCGCGTCCTCGCCATCCGGTCGATTCGCCAGATCGACGAACGCTACGGCCAGTTCGGCAGCGATGCCGACCTTGCCGAGCAGATTCGCCGCGCTTCCAAGAAGACTCTGCTGGTGCCTGAGGCGCGCGTGCGCCATCATCCGCACGATGGCTACACCGCGCTCGAACGCGCCGATTTTATGCTTGGACGCGCCGTTTTTCTAGGAAAATATCAGGGATTCGGAGCCGGCCTCCGCGCGCGAATGGGCTCTATATTCGGCCCCCTGCTGGGCTTCCGCCTGGCAGAGTTTCGCTACACCATCTCCAGCCAGAAAATCGACGGCACGCAATCCTGAGCGTGGGGCAGACGCCCGCCGCATAACCAGATGCTATACCTCGCTACTTACCTTTGATATCTAGCGATTATATCCGTACGCCGGGTAATATCTTGAGGTATGGAAGGCCTGCTCTGGATCTTGTTGCCGAGCTTCGTCGCAGTCGCGTCCGGCTTGCTGGCTTGGTTTGTCATGCAGTCCCGCATGGAGGTAGCGCTTGCGCAGCAACGCGAACGCCTGGCGGAAGCGCGGGGCGCGCTGGATGCCGAAAAGAACGCCCTGCAGGAGTCGCTCGATTCCGCGCTGCGCGCCGCCACGGAAACCGCCCGCCGGCAATCCTTCGACGATTTCCTCAGCGAGCTGAAAGTGGAACAGCGGCACTACACTCGTGAAAACCGCCTGCTCATGCAAAACCGCAAAAGCCTCGTGCTGCAGGAGCGCATGTACTTCCGGAATATTCCGCTGTCGGACTGGATCGAGCACGAAGTCACGCTCGATGACGCCACCGATGTCGACCGCCTGGTGCAGGACATGACAGTGTTCGATAAGGCTGTGGTCAGCATCGCCGACATTCCCCGCCAACCCCAGCGTAAGGCGCTGGCGTAGAAATTCATCAGGAAAACCGCGGCATCTGCGCGCTAAGATGTCAGCATGCGCCACCGCTCGCTTCTCCTCCTTTTCTGCGCTTCCGCCCTCTTCGCCGCCGACCCCCAGGCCTATTTCGGCGAGCCTTCCGTCTCTCCCGACGGCTCCGAAATCGCGTTCGTATCGGGCGGCGACCTCTGGACCGTCCCCGCGCGCGGCGGTGACGCGCACCTGTTGGTGTCGCACCCCGCCACCGAATCGCGGCCGCTCTACTCGCCCGACGGCAAATCGCTCGCCTTCACTTCCAACCGCACCGGTGGCGGCGATGTCTACCTTCTCACCTTCGCCACCGGCGATCTGAAACGCCTCACCTTCGACGACTCGAACGAGCTAGTGGAAGGCTGGTCGCCTGACAGCAAGTACATCTACTACTCGTCCTCGGCGCGCGATATTTCCGGCATGAACGATATCTATCGCGTGCGGCGCGACGGGGGCACTCCCACGCAGGTCACGGCCGACCGCTATACCACCGAATACTTCGCGGCGCCCTCGCCCGCCGGCGACACGTTGGCTTTCACCGCGCGCGGCAACGCCGGCAGCCAGTGGTGGCGCAAGGGCCACAGCCATCTCGACGAATCCGAAATCTGGCTGCGCCGCGAAGGCTCGCCCGCGCAGTATGAGCGCATTACCGAAGGCGGCGCCAAGGAAGCCTGGCCCATGTGGAGCAAGGACGGCCGCACTCTCTTTTACATGTCGGACCGCTCCGGCGCGCAGAACATCTGGAAGCGCGCGCTCTCCGGCAAGCCGCAGCAGGTCACGCGCTTCACCGGCGGCCGCGTCCTCTGGCCGGCCATCTCCGCCGACGGCCGCATCGTCGTCTTCGAGCGCGATTTTCGCATCTGGAGAATGGAGACCGAGACCGGCAAAGCGGCGCCCGTCGAAATCGCGCGCCGCGGCGTCCCCGCCGCCCCCAGCGTGCAGCACATCTCCTTGAACGGCCAGTTCCAGGGCCTGACGCTCTCGCCCGATGGAAAGAAGGTCGCGTTCCTCAGCCGCGGAGATGTCTTCGCCGCTTCGTCGAAAGATGGGGGCGACGCCGCCCGCATTACCAACACACCCGCTCCCGAATCGGCGCTCGCGTGGACACCCGACAGCCGCAAGCTGGCTTACGTTTCCGAGCGCAATGGCAAGGGGCAGATCTTCCTCTACGAATTCTCGACCAACCAGGAGACGCAGCTCACCACGCAAGGCGCCGACACCGCGCCGCGCTTTTCGCCCGATGGCAAATCGCTGGCTTTCCTGCGCGACGGCCACGAATTGTGCGTGCTCGATCTCGCCGGCAAGCAGGAGCGCGTCCTTGTCACGGGACAGTTCGGCCTGCCGCCGCTGATTGACGACTCGCCGTTCGCATGGTCGCCCGACAACCAGTGGATCGCTTATCTGGATGAGGCCGGCAAGGCGTTCTTGAATGTGAATGCGGTCCCCGCGGCCGGCGGTAAATCGCAGCCCGTCAGCTTCCTCGCCAACACGCAGGGCGGCGGACTGATCTGGTCGCCGGATGGAAAGTACTTGCTGTTCACCACCGGACAGCGCACCGAACCTACGCAGATCGCACGCATCGATCTCGTCATCCGGACTCCCAAATTCCGCGAGGATCAGTTCCGCGACCTGTTCAAGGAGCCGAACCAACCGCCCGACAAGCAGCCCACGGGGCAGGATTCCCCGGCGCCGCCGCGTCCTGCCGCGCCCGCCGCCAAGACGCCGACCGAGCCGGTGAAGATTGTCTTCGAAGGCATCCGGCAGCGCCTGTCGCTTTTGCCCGCGGGGCTCGACGTGGATTCCGTCGCCATCAGCCCCGATGGCAAGACTGCCGTGCTGGTCGCCGCAGCCGCCGGGCAGCAGAATCTCTACTCGTGGTCGCTCGACGAACTGGCCCGCGAAGCTCCGGTCGCGCGCCAGCTTACCTCGACGCCCGGGCGCAAGTCGCGGGTCCATTTCTCGCCCGACAGCAAAGAAGTTTTCTATCTCGACCGCGGCGGCATCGCGTCGGTTGCGCTCGAATCCCGGCAGCCCAAGCCGCTGGCCGTAACCGCCGAGATGGATGTCGATTTCGGGCGCGAAAAGATTGAGGTTTTCAACCAGGCGTGGACCTACATCCGCGACCAGTTCTTCGACCCCAAGTTCAATGGCGTGGATTGGAATGCCGTGCGTGCGGAATACGAGCCGCTGATCGCCGGCGCCGCTACCACGGAGGAGATGCGGCGGCTCCTGAGCTTGATGGTGGGCGAGCTGAACGCGTCGCATCTGGGCGCGTCGGCGCCTCCCACGGGCGCGGCGGCGGCTTCGACGGGACGCCTCGGTCTCCGATTCGATCGCGCCGAATATGAAGGGTCGGGGAGGTTGAAGATCGTCGAAGTCATCCCGCTCTCTCCCGCCGATGTGGCCGGCATCAAGCCCGGTGAAGTGCTCGAAGCCGTGGATGGCGCTGCTGTCGACGCCCGCACCAACCTGGACGAGATGCTCGACCATAAGGTCGCACGGCGCGTCGCACTCAAAGTCTCGGGCCGCGAATTAGCCGTGCAGCCGATCAATTTGCAGACGGAGAAAGCGCTGCTCTATCGCCAGTGGGTCAACCAGAATCGCGACTACGTGGCGAAGATCTCGGGCGGCAAACTGGGATACGTGCACATGCAGGACATGTCGCAGGGCGCGCTCGACCGCCTGCACCTCGATCTCGACGCTGAGAACCAGGTGCGGCAGGGCGTGGTCATCGACATCCGTAACAACAACGGCGGTTTCGTCAATGCCTACGCGCTCGACGTGTTTGCCCGCCGGCCCTACCTGCGGATGACCGAGCGCGGCAAGAGCGAAGCGCCCGCCCGCGCCGTCCTGGGCCAGCGCGCGCTCGAGGCCCCGACCGTTCTGCTGACCAACCAGCACTCGCTTTCCGACGCCGAGGATTTCACCGAAGGCTACCGCGCGCTGAAGCTGGGCAAAGTGGTGGGCGAGCCAACCGCCGGCTGGATTATTTACACCTGGAACGAGCAGCTCCTGGATGGCACCTCGTTCCGCATTCCGCACACTCGAATTCGCGGCGTCTCGGGCGACGACATGGAACTGCACCCGCGCCCGGTGGACGTGGCGGTGTCACGGCCGGTCGGCGAAAGCTATACGGGCAAGGATTCGCAGTTAGATGCGGCGGTCAAGGAGCTGCTGGGGTCGCTCAAATAGTCGGAAGGTAAAAGCGTTTTAATTGCTAAATCAGCGGGCTGCGACGTAACCGTGTGTCGCAACCCGACATCGCTCTTGTAAGATAGTGAATTGTATCGGGAGAAAGCATCAAATGACAAAACTCAAAGTTGTGGTTCTCTGTGGCGCACTGGCGGCAGGCTCGATTGTCACCATCGCTGCCCCGAAAGGCGACGCGGCGAAGGGCAAGGACGTCTTCGAGCAATGCGCCGTCTGCCACAATGCGGATAGCGAAGAGAAAAAGATGGGACCGGGGTTGAAAGGCCTTTTCAAGCGGGAGAAGATGGCCAACGGGAAGAAGCCGACTGAGCCCAACGTACGCACCAAGATCGACGAAGGCGGCGGCGGTATGCCCGCTTATAAGGAAATGCTGAGCGACCAGGAAAAAGACGACTTGGTGGCGTATTTGAAGACGCTGTAAGCGACGGAAGCCAACCGCGACCTGATGACGGTCGCGGCGCGGCTGGGCTGGAGCGGTTATCCCTTTGAGAGCACTTCGAGCGCCTTCTTCACCACCGGATCGTTCTCGGTCTTCTTCTGCGGTTCGTCGGTTTTGCCCGTCGTGATCGGATCGCCGTTATCGTCGTATTCGATCGCCGCTTCGGTCTCCGCCGCCGCGGTTCCCGGGGTCACGCCGGAATCCTGAATCGCTTTTCCGTCGGGTGTGTAGTACTTGGCCACCGAGAGAATGATGGCGCCGCCGTCGTCCATCGTAATGGCCCGGCGCAGCGCGGCATCGCCGTACGTCCGCTCGCCCACCACCTGGCCGCGCTTGTTGTCCTGGATGGACGCCGCCAGGATTTCGGCCGCACCCGCCGTCCCGCGGTTGGTGAGCACCGCCACCGGCAGCGTGCTGATCGCCTTCGCCGGATCGGCATCGAAATTCTGCCGCGGCACTTTCTGGCCCTGCATATAAGTGATGTGGCCCTTGTTCAGGAACAGGTTCGCCATCGCGATCCCGTCCTCGGGCGACCCCACGGAGCAGCCGCGCACATCCAACACCAGCTTCTTCGCGCCATCCTTCTGCAGCTTCTGAACCGCGGCCGACGTCTCCTTCACCGCCTGCGGCGAAACCGCATCGATGTTGATGTAGCCCACCTGCCCGTCGAGCATCCTGGATTCGACGCCCGGCAGCACCAGGTTGGCGCGCGTCAACTTCACCGCTGTCGGCTCCGGATGCCGCACCCGCACCACGCTCAGATCCACCGAGGTATTCGACTCGCCCTGCAGCAGCAGGCTGGCGTAGGCCAGCGGCATGTCGCGCGTCGCGATCCCCTTGATGCTTTCGATCATGTCGCCGGTGACGAAGCCCGCCTTCGCGGCCGGCGAATTCGGCACCGTCCCCACCACTCCGACATACCCGAACTTCTTGGACAGGATCAGGCCGACGTCCGCCCGCTTCATATCCTTATACTTCAAGTAGTCTTTGTACTGGTCGGAATTCAGGTAGCTGGCAAACGGATCGATCGATTCGAGCATCCCGTTCAAAGCGCCCAGCGTGACGCTCTTCATGTCCGGCTCTTCCACGTACTGGCTCTTGATGTAGCCCACCACGTCGCTGAAAACGGTGATGTGCTTGTACGTGTCGTCGGTGGAGGCGCTCTTCCCGATAACGCTCCCGATCAGGAGCAAAAGCGTGAGACAGGTCGATGTGCTCACGACGAAGTACTTGGTGCGGCTACTCATATGATTTGACAGCTCCGGAGGCCTGGTTTCATTATACCCGCGACGGCCACATGCCCGCGACTCGACACGGGGCACTGGTATTGTGACGCGGCGCGCCCCTATTCGGTTGTAGTGAATTCACTTCCAGTTCATCCGGTTACGCAGTTCGGTAATGTGGGCGGCGTGATGTTTCCCGTGCCAGGAATACATGGCCGTGATCCTGTCCAGGCGTACCTCGCCGTGCTCGGGGTGGCGGAAGGTGCGCAAGAATTCGTCATCCGGCATGCTCTGCATAAGCGCCACCCATCGGTGGTGTAGGCTCTCCAGCAATTGCAGCGACACCTCGACCGGCAAGGTCTTGGCATCGTGCAGCCCGGCCCACTTGCTCTCGTCGTACGGCTTGATGGTGGGGACGTCTTCGGTCAGCGCCAGGCGCAGCCGCACGTACATGTTCAGGTGGCTGTCGGCGACGTGATGCACCACCTGCCGGACGGTCCATCCGCCCTCGCGGTACGGCGTGTCGAGCTGTCGATCGGTCAGTCCGCTGACTGCCTCCCGCAGGCGGGCGGGAGTGGCGGCGATGTCCTGGACAAATTCTGCGCGCATCGCGGGCGTCACGGTTTCCGGCCATTCGAATTTTCCGATGGGGTAACGCGGGTCCATATCCGAATCTTACACCGGTGGCCCGGGAAGAAGGCGCGCGGTATCCGCGACAATAGAGACATGAGGTCCATCGCGCCAGCCGTGCTGCTGCTCGTTCCTCTGTGCCTCGATGGCGCGGAACTCAAGCCACGGACCCTCCAGGCGTTCGAGGCCTACGTGCGCCAGGCCGAACAGAAACTGGATGCGCGCCCGTCGTTTCTGTGGGCCGACCAGGCGCCCGACCGCGCCCGCCGCGCGAGGAGCGGCGAAGTCGTAGTCGAGCCTGTCAACGCCCGGTCGGATATGGCCCTCGAGGGCGGCGGCCTGGTCCACGACTGGATCGGCACCGTCTTCATCCCCGGGGCCACTCTCGAAAAAGCCCTGGACCTGGCCCGCGACTACAGCCGCCACAAAGTCGTCTATCAGCCGGAAGTGATCGATTCGAAAGTGCTGTCGCGCCAGGGCAACGATTTCCACATCTACCTCCGGCTGCTGAAGAAGAAGGTGATCACGGTGGTGCTGAATACCGAGCACGACGTGCACTATGTTCCGGTGGATGCCAAGCGCTGGCGCAGCCTTTCCCGCACCACCAAAGTTGCCGAAGTGCAAAACGCCGGCAAGCCGAACGAGAGGGAGAGTCCGCCGGGTACGGGTCAGGGCTTCTTATGGCGCCTGGATTCCTACTGGCGCTTCGAGGAGCGCGATGGCGGCACGTGGGTGGAGTGCGAAGCGATTTCGCTGACCCGCGATGTGCCGACCGGCCTCGGCTGGATCATCGAGCCTATCATCCGCAATTTGCCGAGAGACAGTCTGCTGCACACGCTGGAGAGTACTCGCACGGCGCTGTCGGCACACTGACATGACCGGCCGACATGTTCTTTTCTTCCTACGGCCCATCGTCGTCATCGTCGATAGCGTGCCTTTCGGGAAGCATACGCTGGTGCAGGATACGAGAAACCAGAATGCCTGCTGCGTCCTCACGGTAAAACACGACGTGCCGACCGCTCTCCATGCGGCGAAGGTCGGCACGAACATCGTCACACGCCCGGCCCAGCGCGGGGTTGTCGGCGAGCATCCGGCAACACGCTTCAAGATCGTCGATGTAACGGATGCTCTGGTCGTCGCCCCACGTGCGAAGCGTATAGGCGCCGATGGCGAGCAAGTCGGCCTCGGCCCGACGAGAAAGACGAAACGCGGCCACAGGCTATCGCGGCGTTCTGGAAAGGTTGAGTGTTTTCCGCACGCGAGCGAACACGTTGCCCTCGGCAACACCGCTGGCGTCACCCTCATCGATCGCGGCCCGCAGCGCGGCTAGCTTCGCTTCGTACTGCTGCTCCTCGCGCTCCAGGGTCCGCAGCGCGGCGCGCACGACCTCGCTGGCGTTTTCGTAGCGTCCACTTTCGACCTTCTGCAACACGAACCGGTCAAGCTCGTCGGTCAAATTGACATTTCGGGTCGGCACGATGACTCCTTTCTGATTCCCGATGCTGAGACTGATTTTACCCGTAATTAGCAAAGATTGCCAATGCACGAGTAGGCCGATGACATCGCGCGATTTATCGCCGGCGCCGGCACCCGCAGCAGCAGCCGCCGATGGCCCGCTCACGAACGACCAGGTCATCTCCATGCAGGCGGCCGGGATGGACGCCGACAACCTGATCGCCGCCATCAAGCAGGCTCCCTCGGTGAATTTCGATTTCAGCGTCGAGGGCCAGATCAAGCTGGTCAAGAGCGGCGTCAACGGCAAGGTGCTGACCACCATGCGCGAGCGATCCAATGCCCAGGCCCAGGCACAAAAGTCCCCCGCGGCTCCCAAGAAATGAATAGGCTTTCGATCCCCGTGCGGCTGGCCGCGGCTGCTGTGGCACACGCGGCCGGGAGTTGCGGCGCCTCCCAGGATCTGCTGGTGCGCGCGCTCGAGCGGCTGGGCGATAAACCCGAGACCCGCGACATCGAAGACAGCCTGCAGCTTGTCAAGAAAGCCATCGAGGGTTGCGCCGGTCTGGGCGATGCGTGGTACTACCGCTCGGTTTTCGAGGCCAAGCTGGGGAGCAAGCCGCGCGCTGATTTTGCGCTTCGCCAGGCTAGGGAGCTCGGTTCCGAAGCCATGCAACAGGGCGCCGACCCGTTTCGTATAGCGGCGCCTCCCGGCCGCCCGCCGTCCAAAGTCCTGCATGATAAGTACGCGCTGGTGATCGGCGTCGGCAAGTTCGCGAGCAAGGATATTCCCGCGCTGAACCTCACCACTAAGGACGCGCGCGATTTCGCCGCGGTGCTCGGCGACCCCGCGTACGGCCGGTTTCCCAAGGACCACGTCCACCTGCTCACCGGCTCCCAGGCCACCACCGTCAAGATCAAGGAAGAGTTGAACTGGCTGGCGCGCACCGCCGGCCCCGACGATATGGCCGTGATCTATCTTTCGAGCCACGGCTCATCGCGCGAGATGGACACCGCGGGCGCCAACTACGTCATCACCTACGACACGGATATCCAGGACGCCGACCACCTCTACGCCACGGCCCTGCCCATGGTGGAAGTGGCCGACGTGGTCCGCACCCGCATGCAGGCGCAGCGCGCGGCCGTCTTCCTGGACACGTGCCATAGCGGCGGCGCCATCGCCGGCTCGCGCAGTGCGATCCCTATCCACGCGGCCACGGCGTCGGACGCCATGTTGAAACGCATGGACCAGGGCATGGGCCGCGTCATCATTGCGTCCAGCCGCGTGTCCGAGCAGTCGTGGGAAAGTCAAAAGCTGGGCAATGGCTTCTTCACGTATTTTCTGGTGCAGGGCATCCGGCAGGGGATGGCGAACCAGCCGGTCTCGGCGCTGTTCGATTATTTGAACGCGCAAGTCCCGAAGGCCGTCGAAGCAGAAGTTCACGCGGCGCAGCATCCGGTGATGAGCCGCAGCGATCAGGGCGCCGACCAGATCGTGCTCGGCGTGGCGCCCGGCTCAGCCGTCGCCATCACTTCGCCTCGGCGGTTTTCGATTCCAGTTGTCCCTTCAGCGTTTTGAGCTTTGCGCGCGCCAGTTCCAGGTCGTGCTTCAGCTGGGAGTGGCGCTCACCGTGTTCGATCAACTGGTGCGCCAGCATGCCGACCAGCATGGGCACGAAGTTGACCCAGTATGTGCCGCTGCGGAATGCCAGGTGGCTGCCGTAAACCGCCATCGCCGCCGTTCCCACCAGGCTGACCCAGAAGGCAACCCGCACCCAGGGAATAAAGTAGAACGCCGCCACCACGGCGAAGCCGATCGCAAAATCGATGACGGCTCCCCAGACCTGGGAGAACTCGAGGATCGCCGTATGCTCCAGGTCCCCCTGGACGGCGTGCGCGATCAGGTCCACCCCCGCTATGCGGCCGACCGCTGTGGCGTATTCGTCGCGCGCCGCGCTGTAGCCGCCGCCGAGCAGCACAATCTGGTTGTGCAGCATTTTCTTCCACCGCTCGCGGTCGGCGTTGGCGGCGGAGCCGGTGAGAAACTCCTTGGCCTCGATCGCGGGAAACTTAGTCGAGCCGCCGCGGAAGTTGAGGATCACTTCTTCCTCGCCGCCGGGCGGCCCCGAAGGCACCGACTTCACGATTGCCCAGGGCAGGGAATCGACTACGCCCTCGGGCTGCGTCTGATACACGCGGCGGTACCTGCGGACCGCACCGTCCGGCTCGAACGGGAATAACGGCACGCCGAAACGCACACCGGCGCGCGGTGTGGAACCCATGATTCCCACCAGGCTGCCGAGGGGCGCCTGGGCCTCTTCGGGCGTCGCAGGGACTCGCTGCGGCACGCGCGCCCACACGATCCGCGCGTCTGCCGCGAGATCGGCGAGCGGGGTGAAGCGGCGGTCGGAAGTATCGATGTCCACGCCCAGCACCGCCGGTTCACCCATCAGGATGCGGCGAATCAGCGTTCCGAGTTTGTCCGCGTTCAGCGGGCTGGTGGAGTTGAAAAATTGCTGGTAGTCGTCGTCCGTAATTTTGACCGCATAGATGCGGTCGGATGGCGTTTCGTCCTGCTGGCGCACAAATGAGTCGAGCCCGGCCATCTCCAGGCCGTGCAGCCACCCGAGCCGTTCCACCACAAACGTCAGCATCCAGATGAGCGCCATCCAGAACATGCCGCGCAAGCACACTCTCCAGAATGGATCTTTGGGATGTTGCCCGGACATGCTACCGCGCGCCCCCCGCCAGCGATTCGAGATAAGCACGCAACATGGGTTGAACGCCGCTCGTACCCAACTGTTCCCACGTGACCAGGGCGGCGGCGGTTGCCTGTTGGTATTGCGCCGAGACCGTGGAGTAGTCGGGCGGCGACGAGATCAGCACCCAGGCTTCCGAAATGGGTTGCTCGTCCACCAGCGTCAGGCTGTACAGACCGGGCCGCAAGGTGTCCGCGGGAACGGAAGCGGGCTTCCCGGCGGACTTCGTCACGTCCACATCAAACGGCTTTCCGCCGCCCGCGATCGGCGCCAAGCGCAGGTGCCACGTACCGGGGCTGACGCCGCGCAGAGCATCCGCCAGATCCACGTGGCCGTCGCGCAGCGGAACCACGGCGTCCACCAACGTGCGGGACGGGTCGCGGCTCACGGCTGCGATCAGCCCTTCCGTGTGTTGCGGGCGGGTCTTCACGGCCTTGACGAATTTCTCCAGCCAGCCGCTCGATTCCTGTTTCTGTTCGAGCGTTTTCAAGTTGAGCCGGTCATGCTCGCCGCAGCGTCCGAACAAGTGCGCCGACGCACCGCCGGTTCCAATAGCGAGCATCAGAGTCGCCGCCGGCGTGCATGCCAGAGTGGCGTCGCGCGCCACTTCGGAGCCGAAACGAACGGCGCGATTTCCGAGTTTCCACGTGCCCGTGATGCCCATGACGGTGCCCGTCTCGGCGAACAGAGCGGAGGTGAAAAACAGGAAAGCGAGGAAAGGGGGAGGCTTCAACATGCTGCCCATCACGGTCTCCAGATTGCTATCCATCTTATCAGTGAGCCCCCTCACAATATAATCAGGTGCGGAGCTTCTGTGATCTGGCATGACGTGCGAGACCCGAACGATCCGGAGTTGGACGCCCTGGCGGAGCGATATCACCTGCACCCGCTGCATATCGAGGACTGCCGCCATGGCAACCAGCGGGCCAAGGTCGAGGACGGCGCCGATTACATTTTCGTCGTCTTGAAGCCGGCACACGTCGATGATGCCGGCGAAGTGCATATCACGGATTTGGATTTATTTCTGGGCCGCGATTACCTGATCACCGTCCAGGAAGGCGAGTGCCCGGCGGTTCGCACACACCTCGACCAACTGCATGCCGCCGCCAATCCGGCGCGTGCCGACCAGCTCTTCTACAAAGTCATGGACGGTGTGGTCGACGCATACCTGCCGGCCCTCGATTGGTTCAGCGAGACCATCGATCGCATCGAGGACGTGGTTCTCGAGAAGCCGTCGCCACAGACGCTGCAGAGTATCTTCGAAGCCAAGCGAGGCTTGATCGAGCTGCGGCGCGTCTTGAGCAACACGCGTGATGTGGCGGGCCACCTCCAGCGGATCGAGACCGAATTAATCCAGCGCGATCTTTGGCCCTATCTGCGGGACGTGTACGATCACCTGGCTCGCAATATGGACACGGTGGAGACGCAGCGCGACCTGCTCACCGGCGCGATGGACATCTACCTTTCGAGTGTTGCCAATCGCACCAACCAGGTGATGAAGGTGTTGACGGTGCTCGGCACTATCGCGCTGCCGTCGGTGGTGATCTCCGGCTTTTTCGGCATGAACACGAAAGGCCTGCCGTGGGTCGAGTCGCCGCAGGCCACGTTGATCGCACTTGGCCTGATGTTGGGGGCGACCGCGGGCCTGCTTCTGTTGCTCAAGAGGTTCGATTGGTTTTGAGCAGGCTAAAGCGGTCCTGACCGCGGTTCGGTCACGACGAAGAATAACCGCAGTGTTTGCAATACCGGAAGGCGTCTTCGTGACCGCGGTGCGGTCACGGGCGCGCCAGCACCCACTCTGCCAGGTCTTCCATGCGATCCACCGTCAACTCCGGCGCCGGGTCCGCCAGCGTCTCCGGGGCGAAGCCGTAGGTCACGCCGCAGCATGGAATTCCGGCGTTGCGCGCGGTCTGCACGTCCACGCCGCTGTCGCCGATCATGAGCGTGCGGTCGCGTCCGGCGCCGGTTTCGCTGCGGAGCGCCTCGACGCCGATCGGGTTCGGCTTCTTGAACTCGAAGCTGTTGCCGCCATAGACGCGGAAGAAATGGCCGCCCACGCCGAGCGCTTCCACAATCGCGCGGCTGACGTTGACGGGCTTGTTGGTCAGCACCGCCATCCGCTTGCCCGCCTCCGCCAGCCGGTCGAGCGACGCCTTGACGCCCGGATAGAGAACCGTGTAATCGAGCTTGTGATCGCGATAGTATTCGAGGAAGAATTCGAGCGCCTCCTCGACCTCGGCTTCCGTAGCCTGTTCGCCGAGGGCGCGCCGGATCAGCACCGGCGCCCCATTGCCGACGTAAGAGTACACGCGCTCGTGTTCGAGCGCCGGCATCCTCATGTGGGCGCGGGTGGCATTCACCGAGTGCGCCAGGTCGAGCTTGGAATCGATCAGGGTTCCGTCGAGATCGAAGATGAGCAGGTCCATGCCTATTTCTTGGTTGCCTGAATCCAGTTGAGCATAGCGTCGAGATCGTGGGCCCAAAACAGCGTCAGGCCGCGATGCTGCGCCTCCACCAGGTTGTGAAGCTTGTAAACACCGCTCAACACCGCGGCGGGCACAGTTTGCTTGAGGCCGAAGTCTCGAACCCAGGCTTCTGCTTTGGCCGCCGCATCGTTGTTCAGCCGCTTCACCGAGTTTACGGCAGAATTAGACACCTTGCACTCGACGGCCAGAATCCGGCGATCCCAGCAGCCGACCACCAAGTCGGCTTTGCGCGTGCCCAACATGCTTTCACGGCAGAATTGTCCCGGGCCAGGAGCCTCGTTGAGGGTACGAATGGCGCGCGTGGCAACCTTCTCGAACTGAGCGGCGAGCAATGTTTGCTCGACCAAAAGTTCCTGCGCTGTTTTTCCTTCATTTCTGCGCGATGCGGTGACGTGGCTGCTCGCCATCAATGCCGCGGACGCGAGGACTGCCGCGCCTTTTTCGGATTCCGTGGGTTCCCTGTTTTCGGCGACCCAGGGAAATCTCCTTCGATCCAGGCCGGTTCGCACGACTGCGACAACCCGCGCGGCCATTTCGGGATTTGCCCGCAGACGCCCGGGCGAAAGCACCGCATCGCTCAGCGTTTTCAGATCGTCGTTAGAAATGGGAGGACCGGATAAGTAGCGGAAGGCTTCGAGCAGGCTCGGATCGGTCAGAATGGAAATCGCCGCATGGTCGAGGTGCAGAAGATCGATGCTCGCCGCCAGGAGGCGCTCGACTGCTTCCCGGTACTCACCAAACGCGCGCAGGTATGCCTCCAATGGCTCCTGCATCCGCTCCTGCCGGAACAAGTCTATCGACCTGACGCGGTTGGCCTCGAGTTCCGCGTCCGTCCACCGGGGACTCGGAATCATGCTCGGTCCTGCAGCAGCATTTCGGGTCTGGGCACCAGTAGGCGCTCCATCTCGCGTGGCTCGAACTTGGTCAAGCCGCCCGCATAGGTCCGGCCGTCACTCATGCTGGTGGTTTTCGCGAGGTACGCCGCGAGTGCCAGGAGCACCTTCTCTCCGAAGTTTTCGCGTGGATAAAGGCCGTGGGCAATATTGATGTGCCGGGCCCCGGCCCGGTTGCGGACGAAAGCGGGCGGCCGGCGCGCCATATAGGTGGCGAGTATGGGAGCGGGCTCCCGAAGTCCGACAGACCACCACACCTTGCGATTGGAGGCGATGTACCCTTTGTCTGCTCCCGCCAGCCGCGCCTTCCGGAGAAACTCCTCGATGGCCCGGAGTTCCTCGCCCTGGAAAATGGAGAGGTCGGACGGCAGGTCGATCACTCGCTTCAGAGCCGAACAGTCGGATAGCACCGGACTGGCATCGAAAAGCTGCTTAGCACGCGTCACCGTCGGATACAACACGGAAGCGGGCAAAGCCCTTTTAAGATCTCCGGCAATCCAGATCCGGTTGGCCCCTGTTACCTGGCCGCGATGCACGCGGCAGAGTTCTCCTAATTCCACCAAACCGGAAGGAATCTCCCTGGCTGGGCTGGTGAGGCGCGACCAACGCGTCTCGGTTTCCAGGCGGCTGCGCGGAACCGGCCCGCCGCCGTCGAGCGGCATGAGCAAATTGGATGTGCCGGCCCTTTTCACTCGAATGCTCTTGGGCCTGGAGCCGAATTCGAAAGTGGAGATCACGGCGGTGGCGGCGGTATCGGCAAACGGTTCGGCCGTTGGCTCCACAATCGTGAGACTCT
Source organism: Bryobacteraceae bacterium (assembly GCA_041484525.1). Lineage (GTDB taxonomy): Bacteria > Acidobacteriota > Terriglobia > Bryobacterales > Bryobacteraceae > JBGPHT01. Next base: position 29,522 of record JBGPHT010000007.1, read on the forward strand.
GCCCGCCCAGATCGCGGAGGAACAGATTCCGAAGCAGACTTCCGTAATTGACGTCGAGCCACTCGGCGGCGGTGATGAAACAGCCGAGATCGCCGGGCTTTCCGTGGAGCGCCGTAGCGAGGAAAAAATGCACGTGCATTCCGGCCAACTGACTCGAAGCGTGGCCGAGTTTGGCGGCCTCCTTCGTCAGCCACTGCTTGGATTCCGAGCTGAGAACGTGGTGGCGAATGTACGGTGGATTGCCAATAAAGAGGGTTTGGCCGTCGATCGGACAGAGATCGATCGTACGGTAGTCCCCCAGAAGCACCACGGAGCGATCCACCAATCCAGCCGCCGCCAGCGTCCCCCGGGCCAGAACCGTAGCCACGGGGTCGATGTCCACGCCGATCAACTCCGCCTCCGGAAAGGCCTTGGCGGCGGCGATCAGGAAACGCGCGGAGCCCACGCCTGGATCCACGATTCGCGCTGGCGAAGCTCCGCGGGCTTCGGCCCAGGCGACCATCGCGCGCACGATCGCCGGAGGCGTGTACACGGCTCCTTTTTGCCGCCTGACTTCCGGCACACGCAACCGGCAAAAGGTCTCGCCCAGAGGATCCTCACCCCTGCGAATAGAGCGGATGAACCACGCTGCGGTAGCGTCGTCAAAACGCGGCCTGCCGCTTTGAGCCAGGCGGCGCTCGGCTGCGCACCACCGATTCACGCTCTCGGCGCCCAGAGCCAGGGCCGCTGATATCAAACGAGCCTCGGAGTTCAACATCTGATCGGAACGACGCTCTAGCGCCAACTGATTCATCGGATGGACTCTGCGTTTACTGTAGCTCTCGATCGCCATCCGGTGTTCCGAATCGAATCGCAACGGCGCCTACGCCGCGCTAGCCTTGTGCCGCTTCGGCCGGCCGGCCTTGGCGACGGGCTTGCGGCGGGCGCGCGCGCGGCCGTTCGCCAAACTGTACTCCACCATTTTTCGCTGCAGGGTGTTGCGGTGTATCCCCAGTTGCTTGGCGGCGGCGGACTGGTTGCCGTTCGAGCGTTCCAGCGAGCGGCCGATCATGCTCCGCTCCAGAATTTCGATCGCCTCCTCCAGGAAAATGCCGGCTCCGAGGAGCTGCTCCACCAGCCCCTCAAATTTTTCTTTCATCATTCTTTTTTTGATTTCCCTTCCCGGTCGCTTTTCCCCATGCGGTCTTCACCTGCGTGTACGTCCGCCGGAAGCCTTCCTTCAGCTCGTGCGGTGCCATCGCCGTGAACACATTCGCCGCATCCACCACATACGGCGCCAGCCGCGAACGCACAACGGCGTCCGGCGGCTGCTCAGTCGGAGAAAAGGCCATGATTCCCGTTACCAGGGCCACGGCGATCAACGTCCCGCGGACCATTCCGAAACCTGCTCCGAGCGCGTGATCGAGGAACCCGAGCCCGGTTACCTTCAAAAACTTCCCCACAATGTAGCTGACGAAACTGCCGAGCAGCGCGACGGCGCAGAACACCAGAAAGAATCCGGCGAAGTTCGCCGCCGTGCGCGAACTGACATACGGTAACAGATATGCGCCGGCCATTGCATAAAACCAGATGCCCAGCATCAGCGCCACGAACACCGACGCCAGGCCGATGACCTCGCGCGACAGCCCCTTGCGGAAACTCATCACGACGGAGGACGCCAGGATCAGCAGCAGAACTATATCGAACCAGTTCATAGCTCGCGGCCGGTGAGCACGCGATACGCCTGGCGGTATTTTTCGCTAGTCTTGGCCGCGACTTCTTCGGAAAGCGGCGGCGCGGGCGGCTGCTTGTCCCAATGGATGGATTCGAGATAGTCGCGCACGAACTGCTTGTCGTACGAGAACTGCGCGCCGCCGGGCTGGTAGGATTCGGCGAGCCAGAAGCGCGAGGAATCGGGCGTCAGAACTTCGTCCCCCAAAACGAGCTCGTCGCCGACGAAGCCGAATTCGAACTTGGTGTCGGCGATGATGATCCCTTTGGTCTCGGCATATTGGGCCGCGCGCGTGTAGATGGCGAGCGTGAGATCGCGCAGGCGCCAAGCGAGGTCTTCGCCGACGAGCGACACGACGTGCTCGAAGGAGACGTTCTCATCGTGGCCCGTCTGCGCCTTGGTGGCCGGCGTGAAGAGAGGCTCGGGAAGCTTGTCGCTTTCGCGCAGGCCGGCCGGCAGTTGGATGCCGCACACCGTCCCGTGCTGGCGATATTCCTTCCAGCCGGACCCGGAAATGTAGCCGCGCGCCACGCACTCAATCTCGATCATGTTGGCGCGCTTCACCAGCATGGACCGGCCTTCGAGCTGATCGCGGAAGCTCGGTAGCGGGTCGGGATAGTCGTCCACGCGCGCGGTCAGGAAGTGCGTGGGCGTGAGATCGCGCAGGAAGTCGAACCAGAAAATGGAAAGCTGCGTGAGGACGCGCCCCTTGTCCGGAATGCCCGTGGGAAGGATGTAATCGAAAGCTGAAATGCGATCGGTGGCGACGATGAGCAGCCGGTCGCCGGCGCGATAGACGTCCCGCACTTTGCCGCGGCCGTGGCGTTCGACGCCCTTAAGATCTGTTTCCAGGATGACAGGATTCTGTGTGGAGTTCACGCATTCCTCAGACTTCAGTCGGGGGAGTAATCAAATGATAACCCGTCCAGCGCCGAAGTCAATGCGCGATTATTTCTTTTGGCTGACGAGAATCAGATTTACTGTTTCTGCGTCTGCTTCGCAGTCGAAGTGTCGCCCGTCGGCCGCGGCGCGGGCTTGCTGTCGGGCGTTTTTGCGTCGGGCTTCGGATCCGCCTTCGGCTCGATCTTCGGCACTTCGATCTTGGCCGGCGTAGGCGCGGTCACGGGCGGAGCGGGTGGGTGTTCGCGGCGCGGTTGCCCCGGGTCGACGCGCGGAATCGGAGGAGCGCTCTGCGAAGGAACGGGCGGCGGCGCGATCGGCCCCGCGGGCGGTGGCGCCTGACTTGAGATCGGCGGATGCTCGCGTCTCGACGAAGTGGGATCGGTGGTGCGTGGAACTGGGTTCGCGGCCGGCGTCGACGATGCTGGCGTCTGTGTCGGCGTCGGAGTGGGCTTCGTCGATGGGTTGTTGTTGCCGCCGCCCCGGTTGTTGCCGCCGCGCCGCGAATAATCGGGATGTTCCGGCGGATTGACCACGATCACTCCCGTGTACACCGGCACGGGATAGATGACTTCGATCGGCACCGGCGGCGGATATTCCGGCGGAGGACCGCTCGAAACTATGGGCGGCGGGGGCGGTTCCGGAGCGGTCGAGATCGGCGGCGGCGGTGCGTCGACGATCCCGGGAGCATTCGTCTGGAAAGTCACGCCCGGTAGATGGGGCACGACGCGCGTGCTGCCCATGCGCAGCGCGGGGCGGACGGCATCCAGACGCGACGCCACGAATGTGGGGGAGGGCATCGCGACGGCGAACACCGCGGCCGCGAGCGGCTCTTTCGGCCGCGCCGTGAAGCCCACCGGATCGATCAGGGACGATTCCGGCTGGAAGATAGCATAAGTAATGATGGCGTTGAGAAACTGGCGCGGTTGCACCAGGGGTGTCCACTGTTCTCCGGGCGCGAGCAGACCCCATCCGGCGAGGCGGGCGCCGCGCAGCCAGAAGACCTCGCCTGGTTTGAACACCGCACTCTTGCCGGGAGCCCATACCCAGCCGATGCCGTCGCGGAGCGTCCAGCGGCCGTAGTGATAGGGCAGCCAGCCCCACGTTTCGTCGCTCACCCAGGTGTAGCCGAGCGTGTCATACCAGCGCCAGCGGCCCTTCTGATACGGCAGGAAGCCGTCCTGCTGTTTGGGTTTCCATACGGCGCCGAGGTCTTCGGTCTGCACCCACTCGCCGGAGGAATCGAGGTCCAGCACGCCGTAGCGCTGCGTTACGTGGCCCGAAGAAGGTGGACTCGCGAGCGCCTGATCGCGCTGCTCGCTCCAGCCATCCAACTCGATCGCGGTGACCTCGGGGTAGAGGAAAAAGCGGGAAGGGTTCGACGGCTGCACGCGCACCGTCTTGCCCTCGCGGACATCCATCTCGACGGCGGGCGACGAAAAGCGCACAGTGCCTTCGATCACGGAGATCTGGCTCCACTGGTCCTGCGCTTCGAAGCGCACGCGCGCGCCGCGGGAAAGCGTGATCTGCGCGCCGGGCACGGCCAGGACGAGGGAATCGCGGCCCTCGGGTTCGCCCGTGAAATACGCCACGCCGTGGTCGAGCGAAAGCAGCGTGACGCGCTGGCCGGTGGAGAGGCGGGTGTAGTCGGAGATCTCGGCCAGCGAATCGGGACCGAGCCGCCACGCACTGCCTTCGTCCAACTCGATCTCGATCTTGGACGACGGGCCGGTGCGCATCCACGTGGATTCGGGCAGCGGCAGGTTGCGTTCGGCGGGCACCCACTGGTCGGCGGCGGTGAGTTGAACTTCCACTTTCCCATCGAACTCGCCGAGCCGGGCGTAACGGGCCTGCGCCGCGAACAGGGCGGCAGGAACTAGCAACAGCATCAAGCGCTTCATGAAAAGTTCCATTTCTTGCAGCACTTCAGTGACGCCCGAATGCCGCCGGGCGTTGCAGGTAAAATCGGGAAATGACGGATCGGGCTCTGCTTGACCACATCTCAGGCTTACCGCATAGCCGCGCCAACTTCAAGCAACTGGTTCGGGAATTCGCCGCTAAGGGTCCGGAGCGCATTGAGTTAGAGACGGCGCTGGCCCGTCTGACGGCGCGCGGCGAGCTGATCGAGCTACGCTCCGGCCACTACGCCGTGACCGCTCGCAGCCGGGAATTCGCCGTTGGACGGCTGAGTATGCACCGCGATGGTTATGGGTTTTTAATACCGGACCGGTCGATTGAGGGCATCGCGGGCGACATCTTTATACCGCCCGAATCGGCCGAGAAGGCGATGCATGGCGACCGCGTAGTGGTGCGGATCGCGCGCATCGAAGCCGGCGGCCGGTCGGACGGCGAGATCGTGAAGGTGCTGAAGCGGGCGCATCCCACGGTGGTCGGCGAGTTCCGCATCGGGCGCCGTGGAATGTATGTCGTGCCGCAGGACGACCGCATCCGGCAGTGGATCGAGATTCCGGAGGGGATGGAGTTTCCGCCGGAGCAGCAGCCGGTCAAGGGCGCCGCCGCGGTCGATCGCATTGGTGTGACCGCGCCCACCGTGTCCTCGATTGAGGAACTCGACGGCATGATCGTCGATGTCGAACTGCTGGAATATCCCGAGAAGGGATCGAGCCCGGTGGGGCGCGTAATCGAGATCCTGGGGCGGCCGGACGATTTCGGCGTGGACGTGGAAGTGGTGATCCGCAAGCACCATCTGCCGCACCGTTTCCCGCCGGAGGTGGTGGAACAGGCGGAGTCGGTGCCGAATACGATCGTGGCGCGCGAACTCGAGGGGCGGCGCGATTTCCGCGACATGGACATTGTCACGATCGACGGCGAAACGGCGCGCGATTTCGACGATGCCGTGTGGGTGGATCGCCTGGCGAACGGCAACTATGCGCTTCACGTGCACATCGCCGATGTCAGCCACTACGTGCGGCCGGGGACGCCTATCGACGTCGAGGCCCGGCTGCGCGGGACCAGCGTCTACTTCCCCGACCGCGCGGTCCCGATGCTGCCGTTCGAGCTGTCGACCAACATCTGCTCGCTGAATCCGCAGGTGGACCGGCTGGTGCTTTCGGTCCTGATGGAGATCGACCGGCAGGGCGAGATCGTGGGGCAGGAATTCACCACCGGGGTGATCCGCAGCGTGGAGCGGATGACGTATACCAATGTCCATCTGCTGCTCGAGGGGGATGCCGGCCTGTGCAGCCGATACCTGCCGCTGATCGGGCGGTTCGAGCTGATGAAAGAGCTGGCGCTGGTGCTGAACCGCAAGCGCGTCAAACGCGGCTCGATCGATTTCGACCTGCCCGAGCCGCTGATCGAGTTCGACGAATGGGGCGCGATGACGGGCGTCACGCGCGCCCCGCGGAACATCGCGCACCAGTTGATCGAGGAGTTCATGCTGTCGGCCAACGAGGCCGTGGCGTCGCACCTCAAGAGCACGGTGGAGGCGTCGATCTACCGCATCCACGAGAAGCCCGACCCGAAGCGTGTGATGGAGTTCGAAGAAGTGGCGGCGCATTTCGGTTATTCGCTGGGGGTGGGCGCGATTCCGGTGAAGCGGTTCCGGTATTCGGATAAGCGACGGGACGGGTCGAAACAGCGGCGCGAGATCGTGATGGCGGACGATGGCATCAAGATTTCGCCGCGCAATTATCAGCGGCTGGTGGCGAAGGTGGAAGGCAAGCCGGAGGAGCGGATACTGAGCTACCTGATGCTGCGGTCGCTGCGGCAGGCGCGGTACAGCACGGACAACGTGGGGCACTTTGCGCTGGCCGCAGCGACGTACACGCATTTCACGTCGCCCATCCGGCGGTATCCGGACCTGATGGTGCATCGGTTGCTGCGCGGCATGGCGGTGTCCGAGCCCGAGTTGCGCGAGGTGGCGGAGGAATGTTCGCAATCCGAGCGGCGGGCGGCGGATGCCGAGCGCGAGCTGGTGGAATGGAAAAAAGTGAAGTTCATGTCTGAGCGCGTGGGGCAGGACTTCGACGCGCTCATCATCAGTACGACGAAGTACGGGCTGTTTGTGGAACTGGCGGACCTGTTCATCGAAGGGCTGGTTCCCATCGACACGCTGCCCGGCGACCAGTACACTTATCAGGAGAACGTCCGCAAGATCGTGGGCAGGCGCACGCATCGCCAGTTTTCGATCGGCGATCGCGCGCGCGTGATTCTGGATCGCGTGGACGGGAACGAACGCAAACTGCAGTTTTCGATACTCGAAGATGACTCCGGAAAATCTGGTGGCGATCCCCGGCGGCGAGTTTCTCATGGGGCAAAGCGACGGAAGGGATGAAGAGCGTCCCGTGCATAAGGTGCGGGTGGCGCCATTCCGCCTGGCGCGGTATCAGGTGACTAATGCGGAGTATGCCGCCTTTCGCAAAATCGAATTCGATTGCGCCTCGAAGCCCGTTACTTCGGTGAACTGGTTCGACGCGATGGAGTTCTGCCGCTGGCTGTCGGCCCAGTGGGGACTGCCGGTGCGGCTGCCCACCGAAGCCGAATGGGAGTTCGCGGCGCGCGGCGGGCTGCAGGAGAAGCTGTACCCGTGGGGCGACGAGCCGGTGACGGCGCGTCCGCGGTACGGCGATCGATGGCACGCGGGTCCGGAGCCGGTGGGTGAGACGCCGCCCAATGGCTACGGCCTTTTCGACATGTGCGAGAACGTGCACGAGTGGTGCAGCGATTGGTACGATCCGCTCTACTACGTCGTGTCGCCGGAAGAGAATCCACGGGGTCCGGAGACTGGGACGCGCCGCGCTTCCCGCGGGGGTGCCTGGCGGCACCACATCAAGATTGCAAGGTGTGCGGCCCGGAGCAGCATTCCGCCGGAGTTCCGGTACGCAGACTACGGATTTCGAGTGGCCGTGTGACTTATCCGGCCGATCTCTGCCCGAGCGTAAGGCCTGCAACACAGAGAGTGGAGTGACGATGGCAGCAGCATCGAAGCCGAGATGCTCCACGGGGCCAGCTACCGCTTCTACGGCTAGGGCGTTTTTTGGCCACGTGGCTCTCGTTTCCCAAACGGCCATTTCCGATAAGGTCTCACCGGTAAGCGCTTGTTGTGTGTTCAAGACGGCGTTAACGGCCGGCGAGGGGTGATAAGCTTCCGAGTGTCATGGTTTCGCCCGAGATCGCACTCGAAAGGTTTCTTCATGAGAAGCATTCCCGCGGCGAAACGAAATACGCTAAGATTGGTGGCCGCCTTGCTGTCGAAGACCTACAGCCTAATCACCTTTCCGGTTCCTTGTAGATTGGATGAATCGACAGCTATCCGACATTGGCGTCAATTCCACGGGCGGACGAGCATTATTACCCCTCCACTTCGACCTGGTACATGCCGACAACGAGTTTGCATCCGCTCATGTGTTCGAAACAGAGGAGTTCGGATTCATTGTCGCGACGCAGCCGATGGTTGCCGAGATGCTAAGGCTGTCCCAGCGTCTCATAGCACAGAACCTTGCGTTCATGCGTCTACAGATTGCTCCGTCCGCCACTTCACTGGAATTGGCACACCTGCTGGTATTAGTGCAGTTCTGTCTTGTCACTTCGCATGAATACTCTCACCTCGTGCGAGGACATCTGGACGACTATCAACCTCACGCGGTCAACGTCGGAGGGTTCCTTTATCAGGCACAAGAGCTGGATGCAGATGGATACGGAATCTACCACGAGCTGGAATACTTCTTCAAAGGTGGGGGAAAGCAGATCTTTGCGACGTGTGTGAGGATTTCAAATGAGAGAGCCCTGGAGAACTCGATACTCTCGTGCTTCCTCCTCTCAACCATGGTCCAGTTTTGTGCTCGTTGGGCCGGGAAGATACAGATCGAGTCTGATCATCGCGCGGAACATCCGCCGCTTCCTATCCGGATCCAGTACTCGATATTGTTTGCGGAAATGTGGTGCAGGGAGGTGGGGTCGATTTCTACGTTGTGGATGACGGACGGAACTCTGAGTCAGTATTTCGGTGCAGCTGCCAGGCTGTTTCCTTCACAAAAGAAGGCTTCGTGGGATCAGCTAGTTGGGTGGCTGAAGAGCCCGCAGAGCGAGGAATACGAGATTCAAGTTCGGCGCGGTCTCGATCGTGTTCGGACCGGAGGAAGCTGAGAATCGGGGGGATATCTCGCTTCCCACGGCTGAGCGAGTTCCGGAGCCCATCACAGGTACGGAGCCAGAATCCGCGAGAGGACCATCTTTCTGCGAATCCTTGAATGCGCGATCGGAGCGGTTGGCCGTATAGTCGCCATGTCGTTCAAGTGGAAGGATGCGGCCTGGCTGAAGGTCCCTCAAAAGCGAAGCGCCGGACGAAAAAGAAAAGGCGCCGCCCAACGTGAGCTTGCCAGAGGTTGCTTCAACGTTGGCCGGTAATTGGCGACGTTCCGTTGCCTTAGCCATTCGATCAACGTGCTCCAAACTCTCAGTGATTCGGGACGCCCCTGATTTGTGGATGGGTTGCTGAATTCGGGTAGGTCGCCTGGAGCATCTCTGAATTCCTTCACCGCTTCAGCGACGCGCTGATCTTCACACGGTACTCGGCGGCTTTGGCCATCACCTGCGCGGCATTCAGCGTGAGGATCTTCGCGTCGCGCACGACCGGTCCCGTGCACAAGGTGCGGGTGGCGCCATTCCGCGTGGCGCGGTATCAGGTGACCAACTCGGATTACGCCGCCGCGGACCGCCCAATAGGTCTCGTCGAGCATGGGAAAATGCGCGACGCCGACCACCGGCTCGTCCGCTTCTTCAAGCGCGATCAATACGCACCAGAATCGGTTTCCCCGCACGAAGTCACGTGTGCCGTCGATGGGATCGACGATCCAGCGGCGCCGGCTGGACCCGCTTTTGGACGAGCCTTCTTCACCCAGGATGCCATCGTCGGGGAACTCGCGTTCGATGGCTTCGCGGACAATGCGCTCGTTCTCCTTGTCGGCGATAGTGACGGGCGAAGTATCCGCTTTGGTCTCTGTGAAAACGTCGCCCTCACGAATGTGCTTCGCGTTATCGCCTGCCGCCGTGGCAAGACGGCGGGCGAAGTCGAGTTCCCGCTCGTAGCTCATGTGACTACTCTAGACGAAACTGTCGACTGTCAACGCCGGAGGTGTATATTCGGGCGTGTCAGCGAGCGATAGAACTTGCATATGTATCCCTTCGCGCAACTCCTGAAGGCGGACCTGATAGCCGCTGTAGAAGCGAACGGCATCGCGATAGCTATTGAATTCCGAAGTAATCTGTGTGAACACCGCCGTTTCTTCATGGCTGACACGGCACCGCCGCTGCAGATCCGCGGGAATATTGCTCACGATAAGATGAGCCCCTGGCGGTATACAAACCGCAGGTACGGTTGCGGACTGGCTCGGCGGGTCAAAGAAGGTTTTCACCCTCTGCCATAGAGTCTCTCTCGGAGCGGCCTCTTTGAGCCGTTTGAACACCTGCAGATCCTCCAGGGATGCCAGGCCCATCGAACCAGTCGAAAACCTGTGGACGACGAGTTCTTCGCCTTCTACGGCGAGCCGATTGGGAATTCCGCACAGGGAGTAGTCACACATATTGTCTCCTTACCCCTCAAGGCCTTTCGGGTGAGTCAAGTTTCGGAAAGTTCACCACTAAGAGATTGGATGCTCTTTCTATCTGAGCCGTCTTTTTCTTTTGAGTTAAGGCGGGCATCCGGCGCGTCGCATCTACGAGACCTTCACACGCTCAGTTGCGGTCAGCCGGATGCCTCGGTCAGGACCCATGGCAAACTCGTGGACATGGAAACTTCCGCGATACTTGTTCTCCCCCTGGGAGCCCATAGTTACTGATGGCGCGGAGCACAGAACCACATCGCGGCAAGTCCCGATCCAATCACGGTGCCGATGGCCATGCAGGACGAGGCAGCGCGAGGCATGGGGCGCGATCGCTGCCAGAACGTCCGGCGCATTGACGAGTGCGAGGCCGATTCGGTCGGTGAGACTGATCGAAGCCACCGGATACTCTACGACCTGATGATGGAGCAAGATCATCCAGGAGCTACGCGGGGAACGCCGCAGGATCGACTTGAGCGCCTTCAACTGCGATGGATTGACGACGCCGATCGCATTGGTGAGTGAGAAGTGGCTGCGGGCGTTCGAATTGAGGAGGATGATTCCGTATCCATCATCCACGGGCGGGGGTTCGACTAGCGGGAAGATCGCGTCCCAGACCTTCGACATCTCGCGCCGTCCACGCACCGTGCCGTCCTTGGCCAGCCCACGCAGGCGCTCCACGCGATCGTCTTCCCGCAGGTAGTCCCGTAGCGATGGTCCGAGCGCGCCGGACGCGCGGTCGACTACGTGGGCGCGATCGCCTTGGACTGCATCCAGAGCAAGAACAACGCGGAGCTTGCGTAGCGACTGGCCCGCGCTCCAGGGCAAATCGAAGCGCCCCGGATTGCTGCGGTCGACGATGTTTACATCGTGGTTGCCGGGCACAAACGATAAGCGGGCCCGCAACTCTGGATAGTTTCGAAAGAGGTCGATAAACTCGGCCCATTCGGCGCGTGTCCCGGCATCCGTGATATCTCCCGTCACCAGGACATGATCCAAGGGAGCCGACGCGTGTATCGCGGCGAGCTTGTGCAGCGCACGACGAATGCATCGGTTGCCTCGCGGGCCGTGCGTGCCGGCCTCCATGCGACAGCCGTAGTGCTCCCCGACGAAGTGCAGGTCCGACAGATGCGCCACTCGATCGATCGACGCTGCGGGTTTCGGCGGGCTTGGCGCCCAGTCGAGGACCGGGCCGCGGAGCCTGAACTCACGCCAGACCCAGTAGCGGCTCTCGACGGCAGTGGACAGGCCGAGGATCACCGCCGCATTTCCCAGCGCCGCCCTGACTACCGCCCACGGCCGGACATGCTCGACATCGACGACTTGGAGGCGGATTGACAAATCGACAGTCGTCGCAAGAGCGAGCCCTCCGCCGGCGAACAGCAATGCGCCGACGACTGTCCCGAGCCGTCGTCTGCGGTCGCGCTGTTCCGGAGTAGCCGTCTGACCGGGGAACCGTTCGGCAACCGAGCGCAGGATCTCGCGTAGTGCAACGAAGACCGGAAAGACGAGGGTGTAATGGAGATGCCAGAAGTACTCGACAGCCTTTGCGACAAGCGGCCGGCCGATCCAGAGAGCAAATGCCACCAGAACGGCCAGCACGATGAGCGCGACGATCGGAGTGTAACCGGCGGATGCCGCTGCATCGAACTTCAGGCGGCCATAGGTGACCGCAAGTGACGGCACGATACCCACCAGCAGAGCCGGCCCGACGATAAGAACCAGGAAACCGATCGCCGCTTTCAAGTAATTGAATTCGAGCGCGGCTGAAAGGAGGAGTCTCCGGAGGCCCGCCACCATGCGGGCTTGTGCGGTTGTCGTCGCCGTCGCCGCGCCGCAAATCCCAGATGCGCAAGGCCGTCATTGTCCTCCAATCAGGCACAACAGAGCCGATGCGCCAACCGGGCCGGCCCGAGATCCACCGTCTCGCTAGCGCCAACGGCCTGCAACGAAAGTGTAGCCGCCACGACCTCTGCGCCAGCTCGGCGAAACCCACACTGCACCGGAACGCGGCGGGCGTCGCCACCTGCCCGGCGCCCAGGCGTACCCTCTTCTCCCCCTGCGTCCAGTGCCCCTCCAGTAGCCGCCTGTCCAAACGAAGCCGGGACCGGGCGACCTCCCGACCACTCCGACTGACCGAGCACGCGGGGGCGGTGTCCTGACGAATACCACCGCCTGGGCGATCGGCACTTCGGAGACCAGCATCGCTGCAAGTGCAAGACTCGCTAGGATTGGTTTTTTCATAAGTTACTCCGTCGCCTGCTTGGCCCATACGTTTATGGGCTTCTATTGTGATGATGTGCGCTACTGTCCCACGGCCTCAATTTGTGCCGCCATCGATGCCGAAGGCTCTCTCGCGGAAAGGTGGAGAGATAAGTTCGCGCATTGGTAGCGTTGCTTTGCCGGTCAGGCGCAAGTATCGTACGTATCCCCAACTCATGGAGCAACGACGGAAGCGTGACATCGATGGTAATACGGCGGTACGGAGCCCGCTACAGGTGGGTAACTCGGGGGCTTACTAGGGTCTCCTGTGTGACAACAATCCGGAGTGGCGTTACCCGTGAAGCCGGTAGGGAGGATAGATGATCAAACTGAAACAGAGTCACAGATGGATGGTCGCTGTGCCGATCGCCTTAGTATTGGCTACCTCGGGCTGCGCCACGAAGAAATTCGTGCGTTCGCAAGTAAATCCTGTCAATCAGAAACTCAGCCAATTCGAAAGAAAACCAACGACCAGATCGCTTACCTCAACAACAAGCAGCAACGCGACATTTCGGCAGTGAACGAACGCTTCGATACGACCGACCAGAAGCTGGCTGAGGCCGCAAGCGCTGCGCAGCAGGCCCAGGGGACCGCGTCGCGAGCCATGGAAGAGGCGGACTCGAATAGCTCGAAGATCGCCGCCACTTCCACCGCGGTCGACACGCTGGCATCCGGCGTAGCAAATGCCCTGAACTTCCAATCGCTCGAAAACGCGGACGTGTTCTTCGGCTTCGACAAAGCCACTCTGACGCCACCAGCCAAGATGGCGCTCGACCAGATCGTCCAGAAGGCTATGGCGCAGCCCCGGACAGTGGTGGAATTGCACGGATTCACGGATCGAATCGGCACCTCACAACATAACCTGGAATTGAGCCGCAGGCGGGTCTGGGCTGTGCAGCGCTACCTCGTCCAGCAGAAGGTGCCGGTGCGCAACATCCACATCGTTGGCATGGGCATGGAGGCGCCGCCTCCGGGCCTCGAGGCCGATGTACTGGCCTTGAATCCACACGCAACCCAGCGGGAAATCGACCGGGCAACTCGCCGCGTGCGCATTCAGGTGTTTGGCGCGGGCGATATCACTAAGGCCAGCCCGACCGGCGCAGAGCAGTAGCCTTCTGCCCTGAAGCCGCGCAAGAGATGGCGGCACGGGGCAATCCGGTTCCGGCTAGCGGAGAGCAGTGCGATTCGCCGGCCGGAACCAATTTCTTGATCCATCAGAACAGAAATCCCAACGGACACGGAGCACAGGGTCGAGCCACGCAGGATGGCAGCATACTCCACAGCTCATCAGTTGGATGTCTCATCTCTGCGGGGTGGTCCATGCATCAGCCTCCAGACGACCGGTGGGCTCGCCCTCATGGCGCGTCTGAGGGTTGCGCCGGCACGATTCCCAGTGCCGGCGATTCCTGGCTGAACTCCTCGCGCTCGAAATGCCACAACGCAGACTCCGTCCACTCTAACGCTACGGCGTCACGCTGCTCGCCGATGCGAAGGCTCCGACACGCCGGGCCGGCCAGTTTGCCGCGCGCCGCGAATTTTGAAAGCTAGCATGACCTCAGTCGCACCCAGGATGAGGGCGTATGCGCCGATCACCCGAACCATTGCGAGAGCCCCGGCCAGCGGCCGCATCATGACCAGCAATGCGAAAATCACTGATGCCACTCCGCCGAGCACCAGCCACACCTCGCCTGGGATCTCCCGCCGCAGTCGCACGCCTTCGACAATCCTAAGAACTCCGGTCGCCAGGGCCCAGACCGCAATGAAGAAGATCACCACTATGGCCGTGATCCCGGGAGTGCGAAGCGTGACGACTCCCACGCCGATTCCTACCACTGCCTCCAGCAAAAGCAACCACCGATCGTCGCGATGGAGCCAGCCGGCGATTGCCGCAAACAAAGCGGAGGCCCCTTCGACAAGTGCATATACGCCAAACGCCAGTACCACCGCAGCCAGAGTCCAGGCGGGCCTTGTGAAAACCAGTACGCCGAGAACGATCGCCAAGAGGCCGCGCAAAAGCAGGACCCACCAGTTTCGAACGAACAACCCGGCAATTCCGAGAGAAGAGGTTTCTGTCGACACGGTTACCCTCCTTGGAGTACTTGCAACTCTCCATTTATGTTGATGCGAAGCCTCCAGGCCGGGCCGGAAAATATTGACAGAGTTGTACTCTAAGCCGCGCATTGGACGGATTCGGCCACTCGCAGCAGCGATTAGCCCCAAAAATTAGCACCACCTCGTGCGAAGTGCAGTCAGATTCTATCGTAAGGGGTCAAGCACAGACTTAATTAGGCATCTGTGCGAAGGACTGGGGGTTCGCCCCCCGAAATCCATTTACAGGAGATAAGTAGCAAAATGAGAAAGATCATTGCGGTCATTGCCGCAGTTCCGATGTTCGCTTTGGTGGCGGCTGCCACTGATGTGCCCAGGATGGAAACCTTCCTGGGTTACAACTTTGTCCGGTTTAACCCGAACTCGGGTTACATTCCGTCCTTCAATGCGAATGGCGGAGGCGGCCAGTTCGTGTATAACTTGAACAAGTGGGTCGGCGGCGTAGTCGACATCGGTGCCGTAAGCAAGGGCACCCTCAACGGTTTCAACGTCGATACCACGGTAATTAACTTCGTGGCCGGACCGCGCATCACTTTCCACAATCATTCGCGGTTCACGCCGTTCGGCCAAGTGCTGTTCGGCGGCGCCTACTCGACAGCCAGCGCTCAGATCAGCCTGCTGCCTCTGGGTGGGGCCCTACTCCCGCCCGGAATCATTCTGCCTCCGGACGTACCCGTCTCTGCCCGCATCAATGCTTCGCATACCGGGTTCGCCATGTTTGCCGGCGGCGGCCTCGACATCAAGATCAATAAGCACATCGCTTTCCGCCCGATCGGCGCCGATTACTACCTGACTCGCCTGCCAAGTCTCTTCACGGGAGACACCACCAATCGGAACAACTTCCGTTACTCGGCCGGCGTCAACTTCCTGTTCGGAGCGCAGTAGATACTCCCACAAACAGCGCCGGTCCTGACAGGGGGTGCTGTTTGGTGCGGTGTGTAACTTACCACATTGATGACCTCCTCTTTGACCGGCGATTCCGTTAGTATCGAATCGCCGGTGTCTTTTTAACCTGCCCAGCCCTGACGTAGTCAACAACTCGGATTGCGCTGCGCAAGGCCCACCGACAAACGTTTCTTGCGTCCCCTCATCCGGAACCAGCATCTGGATTCAGCGACCTCTAACCGCGATAACACGGATCAGCAGGGTAATCATTAAGACATTTACTTTTGGCCGGACACTGTTTTTGTGAACGATGTCGGCGGCATGCGGTTTCGCACAGACGCCGGCCACCAATCCGCAGGAATTGAAAGCAAAGCTTCAACAACTTGAAGGAATGATGCGGAGCCTGCAAGGCGAGATTGCGGCGGTAGAACAGGCGCAGAAAGCTCCGGGCACGCCGATGTCGTCGGCCCCATCTAGTCTAGCCGAGGTAGCGCTCCCGGTAAGCCCGCTTCCGCTCCCCCGGAGTATCACCCGTTATGGCCGTACAACCATGCGCTGCATGGCCGTCCCAGCCCCAAGGCCACCGCACGAATCTTTTCTGCTGGCATGCCGGCACAATCGATCCCGACCCTCAGCAGCCGGAGTCCCGGCGGTTGTTGTCTCTAGCCGGAATTCCTTAGTAGCCTGGCCGTGGGAGCTGCGTGTTAGTGTGACGGGTGTTGAAGCAATACTTGCGGGATCGGTTCCTTTAAAGTCCAGCCCTCGATATCTCGTACGGCCGGATCTTGCGGGGCTACATCGCGACGGATCGCAAACCGCCTTAATTATTCCCAAGCAGCCCAACAAATGCATCGAATGCATCTTCGCCGTTGGCTGAATTACCAAAGCCATCCTCGATGTTGGCCGCCAAATCTGCCTGAAGCACAATCGCCCTACGTTCGCACCAGGACAGGATCGTGCGCGCTTGGCTACTCCTGCCTTCGCGGCTGCGCTTTCCGAAACCGCGTGAGAGACCAAGGTGGCCGTAGGTCTCGGCTGGATAAGCTTCCAGGACAGTAATACCAGGTGATGCCAAAAGCACTGGAAGCTCCCCGTCAAATGGCCAGATCGAGATGGACCGGCTGCGAACTGCCGGCGCGAGCAGGTCCCGCCAGCCCTGGATCGCCGCCCGCCCAACCTGATTTGCCCCAAGGGTCCAAAAGATCGCATGCGTTGCCGCGCATGGCGGTCCGGCGATCACACCGCCGCAGGAGTTCCTCCGCATAGCGCAAACCCAGCCCGTCTAGGAGTTGTTGCTTTCTAGTGCCACCAGGCGTGCTTGGATAGAACGGCCGGGCCAACGAGATTTCGTCCGGCCTGGCGGCGGGATTGTAGAAGTCGGCCCACCGGCCGTTTCCCAGACACAGCAACATTTCGGGAAAGCGTCCAAACCCAGCTCTCTCGGCGTAGGCTCGCGGCACTCCGATCGGGAAATCGAAGCCGGCCAGTATTGCCCCGGCGGGCACCTTTTCGCGCAATCGAGAGAAAAACGAATCTGTGTTCCCGACTGGTATCGGTCCGGCCGCCTCATAGGAACCTTTAGACGACAATTGTGCGGCCGCAAGCCATCGCTTGCGGGCACTAGTGCTCCAATCGCAATGAACGATCAGCTCCGGTTTCACGACAAGTCCACTGTATCGCACCGCCAATACCATGACGTGTGCCCTGCCGTCCTGAACGGCGGGTCACAGGAGAATCGGTGAACAGTATTAGTCCCAGCCTAATCCAGCGCCCGCCCCGTCATCCGGCGCAATAGATCCTCATAAGCCCGCGTCACTGCTTCCCACGAATACCGTTCGCGCACGCGAGCCACTGCCCGCTCGCGGAGAGCCTCGCGATCGCTCTCCGACATTCCCAGCGCCAGTTCCAGCTTCGCCCCCAGATCGTCCGCATCAAAAGGTATGCCCGCATCGCTCGCCACTTCCGCATTCTCAGCCGTATTGCGGTAAAGCACGAGCGCGCCGCGGCCCATGGCTTCGATCAGCGCAGGATGCGTCCCTCCCACTTCCGTCGCGTGGATGTAGGCGAAGCAATGCGAGCCCAGCTCGTGATACCGTGCGCCGTAGATGGCGCCGGGAATTACGATGCGCGGATCGGCGGTCGCGCGCACTCGGCGGATATAGTCATGCGCGTACGGCGCATCGCCGACCAGCGCCAACTTCATCGGCGTGCGCACTTTTTCGAACGCCTCGCGGACTTCGAGCGGATGATTCTCGGGCTCCATGCGGCTCACATAGAGGAAGTAGCGGCCCGCCTCCAGGCCGAGTTCCGCCAGGGCGCCCGCGCCCGATACCTTGCCGGTTTCCGCGCCGTAGGGAATGAAAGTGCTGTTCTTGCCATAGCGCTCGCGATAATAATCCTGGATGGCGCGCGCGTCCGTCACCACGACAGTGGGACAGAATGTAGCCAGCCATTCGGACGCGAGATACCACGTCTTCGCGAGGCGATTCCACTTCTTGCGATTGCGCTCGAGACCGTCCACGTTGAGCGCCACTGGCATGCCGAAGATTCGCGGCCACAGCGTAAAGACGGCGTTGGCGCCGTTGCAGTAGAGGGCGGCATCCACGCGATGCGCCAGCAGGTGCAGCGTCGAGACGAAGGTGTGGGCCAGGGTATCGAAATATTTGTGCCGGATCGTGGGGAGATATTGGAGCCTGACACCGCGGTAGCGCGGCTCGGGAAAACGCTCGCGGCAGTAAACCGTGACCTCGTGGCCGCGCGCAACCAGACGTGTGGAAAGCTCCTCCGCAAAGGTCTCGAACCCGCCGTAATTGGCCGGTATGCCCCGCGTGCCGAGGAGCGCGATGCGCATGGCCTAATGGCCGGCGAAAAAGGTGTCGGACCCCATCTTCACCGAGCGGGCGAGCCCGCGCGCCATCTTCTTCGGAGCCTGCTTGCTGACGGGCGCGTACTGGAACCAGCTCGCCATGTAGGCGTGGTCCACGCGCCGGCTGGCCTGGATCAGGCGGCGCTTGGCATACACGCGCTTCAGGTTTTTGCCGAGGAACCAGAAAGCCTTCAGCGACGTGTGCTCCCACAGCAGGCAGCACAGCACCACCAGGGTGTCGCGCGCGGTGATGGAAAACCAGTTGCGCCGGTAGAGGTCCGGAGAAATGTTCTTGATGCGCATCAGGAAGCGATTCTTCACTGAATGCATGTTAATCGCGGGCGGCAGCGCGCGGCGATTGCCGGGCAGCACCTTGCGGACGTGATAGCCGCGCGCGTAAGGCACGTAGAGGCACTGCCAGCCCATCAATTGCGAGCGCCACGCGACATCGGCATCTTCCCGGTAGACGAAGAAATCCGTGTCGAAGAATTCGCCGTCGAGCGAGATGTCGTCGATCATGGCGCGGCGATAGAGCGCGGCCGCGGCAGTCGCGCCGAACACGTATTCGTATTGCAGGTAGTGACCGTTATCCACTTCCTGGCTGCCGCGGTCGAGGTGCCGCAGCATCGGGTTGAAGTAGATGCCGGTGGAATCCACGACGGGCTTTTCGGGAATCTCGAAGTGCGCCGTCATGGTCAGCAGCTTGCCGCAGACGGCGCCGATCTTGCAATCGAACTGCCCGGCGTCCACCAGTGCCTGGATGAAGTTCGGCAGCAGCAGCACGTCGGGATTGAGCGTCAGCACCCAATCGCCGTTCGAGCGCTTGATGGCCTGATTCTGCGCCGCCGCGAACCCGGCGTTTTCCTCGTTGTAGTAGACCTGGCAGCGATCTTCGAACTGCTCGAGGATGTCGATGGTGCCATCGGTGGACGCGTTGTCCACGACGATGATCTCCATGTTCGGGTACTTCTGCGCCAGCACCGATTCCAGACAGCGCTTGATAAAACGGCCGCTGTCGTATGTGACTATCGTGACGGAGACGAATTCGTTGTGCACCATGAACAAGAACCTGAATGGTCGAACTCTTTGTACATCCGTTTATTTCCTAGGCCTCTAGCCCGGAGGCAACCGCTTCCTCCCGCCAGCCGAACCAAAAGCACCCGGCGGCGAGCCGCACAATATTTCCGTAGACTGCCAAGGGCTGCAGGCTCCGATGCCAGACGACTTCAACTACAGTCCGCAAACAGGAGCCGGCTACAACTGCCAGGCACACCGTCCGAAATGCGCTTGGACGAAAGTGCTTGGCGGAATACCTAAGTAAACTACCATACCAACAAAACTGCCGCATCTCTACCGGTAACTGCGAAATCGAGTGTGCCCCCGTATGTTTTGCAACAGCGTCCGGTACGTACTGCAGCAAAAATCCCCGTGCCGCTGCCCGCCGGCAGAAGTCGACATCTTCGAACCAGAGGGGGAAGAAACTCTCGTCGAATCCCCCCAATTCCTGCCAGACCGACCGGCGGATCATGAGAAACGCACCCGCCGGCTGGTCTACCGCGAATCGCCGCGAGTAATCCAGCCCCAAACCGCGATACCTTCGATTTACCGGATTGTTCGGCCAGATGCGGTTGAGCAATAGAGCTTCCAAAACCAGGGTTGCCGGCGTAGGAAATCCCCTCACCATGAATCCGACCTGCGGTTTCCCTTTTTCATCCAGCAGGCATCCTCCGGCGCCGGCCACGCGCGGCTGCCGGCAAGCCTCCAGCAGCGGCTCCAGGCTGCTTTGTAGTACTGCATCCGGATTTAAGACCAGAACATATTCGCAGTTCAATACAGCAAAACCTTGATTCACCGCCGCCGCGAAGCCACGATTGGTGGGATTTGCCACAAGGCGCACTCCGCGCCGCGAGGTTTCGGCCGCGGTGGCATCGGACGATGCGTTGTCCACCACCACGACTTCGGCGCCGCTCGCGACCGCCGCATCGAGGCATGCCCCGATTTCGGCAGCGGAATTATACGTGACGATGACGATTCCGGCGTCCGGCATGTGTCACTTTGTCCCACCCCTGGTCAGTAGAAAGTACATCTTCCAATATGTATCGAAGCCCGTGGCCGCCTGAATCTCGCGAATGGAGCGCTCGTTCGATTCGAGGAAAAATCCCAGTACGTTCTGGTCGATGGGCGTCGAGGTCTGGCGCGCCGCGTGGAAACGGCGAAGGCCCTCCCACTTGCCGCGCAAGCATGCGATGCCCGCGCCATGCCGCAACGCCAGCGCGCCCCAGAGTGTCTGCGCCACCACCGCCGGCCACAGATGAGGCGCCAGTGCCGGGTAGTGGCGCGCCAGCAGCAGAACCTGATTGCGGGCGATGTGCCGGACGGTTTCGGGATGCCAGCGGCCGAGCGCCGCGCTGCCACGGTGCCACGCAATCGCGGTGGGGACGTACAGGCCCGAGAGTTTGCGCGCGGCGCAGCGCATGCCGAAATCGACGTCTTCGAGATACGATTCGAAGCTGGTCTCGAGCCGGCCCACGCGGCGGAAAAGTTCGGCGCGGAAGAGCGCGGCCGTCCAGGGCGCGGACCAGATCGGTCGCGGAGCCGCGAACGAGGGGCCGTCGGTCCGGCCGCTGCCGGCACGCCAGGGAGTAGCTCCGCGGCAGACCAAATCGAACGTGGCGTCGATCGAATCGGTAGTTCCGGCGGCCAGGATTTTGCCCGTTGCGAACCAGGCCTCAGGCGATTCGGCGGCGGTGTGGAGCACGTCGAAATAGTCGGGCGCCAGTTCCACGTCGCTGTTGAGAACGGCCACCCACTCACCGCGGCTCTCTTCGATCCCGCGGTTCACCGCCGCCGCGAAGCCCGCGTTGCGGCCCATCGGAATCACGCGCGCGCCGCGCTCGCGGGCCAGGTCGGGCGCGCCATCGGTGGAGCCGTTATCCACCACCAGCAACTCGGCGGCGGCGAGCGTCTGCCGCTCCAGACTGGCGATCAGCTTCTCGAGCAAGGGGCGGCCGTTCCAGACGGGCACGATGGCGCTGATGCTCATCGGAAGAAGCGCTTCTTCGCCAGAAATACGAGGTTGGTAAATCCGTCGCGCCACGCGTTCAATTTCGTTTCACCGAGGCGCGAGGAGTATTGGATGGAGATTTCGCCGAACCGGATGCGGGGGCTCAGCAGCGCTTCGATCTTGATCTCTTCGGAAAACGACATGCCGTCCGATTCCAGCTTCATCTCCTTAAGGATGGAGCGCCGGAACACCCACATGCCGGACTGCGAGTCGCGCACCCAGCGAAAGAACAGCAGCGTCATGGCGAGCGAGAGCACCAGGTTGCCGAACTTGTTCTTGAAGCTCATGGCGCGCTCGTCGCGCACCGGAAAGCGGGAAGCGTTCAGGAAATCGACGTTCAGATGCAGGAAGGCCTCGATCAGGTAGGAGAGGGCATCGACGGGGTAGCTGTGGTCGCCGTCGAGGGTCACGATGAGGTCGCCGGTGGCCACCGCAAATCCGCGCTTGTAGCTGCGGCCGTAGCCGCGGACGTCTTCGCGGATCACTTTGGCGCCGAGGGAGGCGGCCACGTCGGAGGTGCGATCGGAGGAATTGTTGTCGACCACGATGGTTTCGTCGACGAAATCCGGCATGGCGCGCAGGACTCCCTCGATGCCCTGCTCCTCGTTGAGGCAGGGGATGACCACGGTTATGGACTGGCCTTTATACATGGGCCGACTTTTTGCCGGGCTGGCGCGTCATTAAGGAATCAGGAGCGGCGCGCAGGCTTGATACCATGATGAGAATGAAGCAATTGCTTTTCCTTTTGTCCGGTTTCGCCGGGCTGGCCGCGGCTGCGGACCTGGCCACGGTACAGAATGTGTACGTGCTGCCGATGGCGAAGGGCTTTGACCAATATCTCGCCAACCGGCTGTACGGCGGACATCTTTTCCAGGTTGTGACCGACCCGAAACGGGCTGACGCGGTTTTCACGGATCGGCTGGGCGAGGGCTTCCAGTTCCAACTGGAGACCATTTCTCCGTCTCCCGAGGCTGAGAAGGCCGCCGAAGAAGAGAAGAAGGAAGAGAAGAAGGACGATGCCGCGGCTGCGGGCGGACTCGGAGGGCTCGGCGCCATGATCGGCGGCCAGACGGCGAACAAGGTTTCGAGTCCGGCGCTGAACTCAAGCTTCGGGCGCGCCAAAGGCACGGTGTTCCTGGTGGACGCGAAATCGCGGCAGGTGCTGTGGTCGGTGTATGAGCCGCCGAAGAATACCAGTTCGAAAGAGTTGGACCACACGGCAGGAGACATTGTAAGCCGTCTCAAGAAAGACATGGGGAAGAAGTAGCGGTCCGTCACTTCCGCTTCTCCTTCACCAGCTCCCCGTAGCCTTCCACCAGCTTGCGCGTAATCGCGGCCATGTCCCAGTTGGTCTCCACCTCGGCGCGGGCTCGGTCGGCCATCCGGGCGGCGGCTTCCGGATCCTCGAACAGCGCCAGCACCTGTTCGGCGAAGTCCGCGGGGTCGTCGGCCAGCGCGCACAATTCTCCGTCCTTTCCCGCGAGACCCTCGGCGCCGACAGTGGTTGAGACCACCGGCATGCCGGCGGCGTAGGCCTCGAGCAGCTTCACCCGAACGCCTGACCCGCTGCGGATCGGACAGATGAACACAGCGTAGCGTGCCAACACGTCGCGCACGTCTTCCACGAACCCCAACATCTCGAGGTGCGCGGCGTAATCCGCGTAGGCGTGGTCGGGCGGCGGATCGGAGCCGGCCACCACCAGCCGCGCGTTGGGCTGCCGCGCCAGGATGGGGCGGAGCGCGCGTTCGACGAACCAATCCAGCGCGACGCGATTGGGGTCGTGGCGGAAGCTGCCGAGGAACAGCATCGTGAGAGGCTCGCGGCCGCGCGGGCGGTACTGATACCGCGACGTATCGATGCCGGCGCGCAGGCCGTGGCGCAGCCGGGGCGCAATCTGCGGCAGAAACGAAAGCAGGTACTCGCGATTCGCCGGCGTGCAGGCCTGCACCTGGTCGAAGCCGGGAAGCGCGCGCAGTTCGTAGCGCAGCGCGCGCAGGTACTCGATGCGCGCCTTGACGCGGTCGAGCGCGCCGGGCACATGTCCGAGGCCGCGGCCGATCGACTGGAAGTAGACGTCATGCTCGAATAGCGCCGTCACAATGCGGCGGAACGCGCCGCGGTATTGCGCCATCGGGGTGTAATCGAGTTGCAGCACGTCGATCTGTTTGCGATAAAGCTGGCGGTGGATCAGCCATTCGAGGTCGTCGTTGGCAAACTCGCGGACGGCGTGCGGCAGCATCGATCCCATTCCCTTCAGCTTCCCGCTGGGGCGCACGATCCACTCCGCCGAGGCGCAGAATTCGCGTAGCTCCTGGTTCTCCTGCTCCTGCGACGGCCAGTCCAGCAGTTCCACCACGTGGACCTCGGCGAGCTTCGCCATCGCGCGCAGCGTCTGGTACATGAACACGCCGCCGCCGTGCACCGGCGGACAGATGGGGTAGGGCGAAACGAAGAGCACGCGCAGGCGCGCTGGTGCTCGCTGCATGGTGTCGAAGCGGTCGCGGAAATAGCCGCCGAGCGGGCGACGGAAGGCTTCGGTATCGTCCACCTGCGCCAGCGAGCGCGCCCGCCAGCGCGAATGAATGGCCCGTGGAAGCTGTCGGAACGCGCGCCACCAGGCGGCTGGATTCGGCCTGCCGGGCGCGTCGCCGAAGAGCACGCTGAGCACGGCGCCGGCCCAGCCGAAAAAGAAATGCGCGGTGAGTCGCCGCCACTGGTGGATGTTTTTCCAGCAGAAGAGCAGGTAATTCTTCTTCAGAACGGCTTGGATCTGCTCCTCGCGGAAGCGCTTGCCGATGGTGCCGCGGTGCTCGTGATAAACGATGCTGCGCGGCTGGTAGAGCACTTTCCAGCCGCGCTTCCACGCCATGTACCCGAGGTCGGTGTCTTCCAAATAGAAGGGCGCCAGCAGATGGTCGAAGCCGCCGAGTTCGAGAAACTTGGCGCGGTCGAATGCGCACGAGCCGCCGCCGCCGTAGAAGCACGGGAAGAGGCCGTCGACCGCGGGATCGATACGATGGCGCACGCGCAGACCGCCGTCCTCCCACCAGCCCTGCGTCAGTCCCGTCTCCTCGCGCAGCCGGGTAGGGTCGCTGAAAAAGATCTGGCAGGCGATGGCGAAAACGGCAGGATCGTGAAAGCCTTCGAGCAGCGGCGCCAGGAAATCGGGGGCCACCCGCATGTCGCTGTTGAGCAGCACGACGATGTCGTTCCGGGCCGCGCGGAAGCCCGCGTTCGATCCGCCGCCGAAGCCGAGATTCGTGGGAAGCGCGAGCAGGTTGACTTGCGGGAAAGTGGTACGCACAAAGTCGGCGCTGCCATCGGTGGAGCCATTGTCGACGACGACGATTTCATTGTCGGGGTTGGCGGAGAGGGCCTGAACAATCGAGGGCAGGTACTTTTCGAGCAGGTCCCTGCCGTTCCAGTTGGGGATGACGACCGACGCTGCCTGGCCACCAACCGCCCCCTGGCGGTCGCGGCTCTGTGGCGTCATCCGCCGGCCGAACAATTTCCAAAAGAGGTCCGTCAACGCCAGCGCCAGTGCGCCGATCGTCACCAGTAGCGGCGACAAAACCAGCAACGGCAAGGCGCGCAGAACGCGCTTCAGGAAAGCCATGTCAACCGGTCGGCGAAGCGGGGCCCAAACCGACCTTGCGGCCCAGCTTCACCCAACGGGAAGCGCGGAACATGGCGAGCTGCTCGTCCAGGTTGCGGCCTTCCTCCTGCAATCGGAGCGCCCACGCGGTGCGTTCCTCGAGTTGCTTCTCGACGTTGCCGAGCGCCTCCACGGCGCGCACCAGCTCTTCCGTCTGATGCTGCACTTCGGCGGTGAGGCGCGTTTCCGTATCAACGGCCCATTTGGTTTTCTCCCGAATGTCCTGCTCCAGATCACGCACCTTGGCGGCGTATCCCTCAACGGTTTTGCGCGCCGACTCCTGCTCCCGAATGATCTCTTCCTGCAATTCCAAGACCCGCGCACGCCGCTCTTCCAAATCGCGGTCGAGCGTCGCGGCCCACGCATTGCTCCGCTCCAGTTCCTCCTTCTGTTCACGGAACGCGGCCAGGAGTTCGGCGTGATCGCGCTGCGCCCGATCGAGCCATTCGTTCTTCGTCGCCAGCTCGCGTTCGAGCAGATCGATGTGGCGCTCGCGCTCGCGCAGCACGTTGCCGGCGCGCGGTACATAGACGAACGTGGGGTTCCCGATTTGCGACCGATGCGCGCAGACGGCCACGAAGAAGTGCGACTCCTGGGGGGCCGGCTCGGCGGTATCCACCCGCACCTCCACCGTGTTGCCGGGCTGGTGCGGCTGGAAAGTGACGCCCTCCACGTGATTCTCGAGAAACAGCGAAACGTCCGGGAAGACGGCTATCAGCTCGGTGCGGAACTCCTCGAATTCGAACTCGTGCACGTGAAACGGATTGGCGCCGGTCGAGCCCCGCGACTCGGTGTAATAGAGCTTGTTGGGCGTGGACACGATGAACTGGCCGTTGGCCGCCAACAGTCGCTGCATCTCGAGCAGAAACCCGCGCCAGTTCTCCAGGTGCTCGATCACTTCGAACGCCACGATGAGGTCGAAGCTGCGGTCTGCGTGCGGCATCGCGGTGCAGGAGGCCTGTTCGAATCGCAGGTTGTGAAGCCGGTAGTTGTCGCGGGCATACGCCACCGCCTCCGCCGCCACGTCGGCGCCCACCACGGAGTCCGCGGACTGCGCCAGTTCGGCGGACCCGTAGCCCGCGCCGCAGCCCGCATCCAGCACGCGCTTGCCGCGGGCCAGGCGCGCGGCGAAGGCATAGCGCGCCATATGTTCATTGAGCAGATCGACGTCCACCTGCCCCGGAATCAGCCGTTCGCCAGTGAACTCAGCCAATGCGATTCTCCACCAGCGGGACGGGAGCGGGCTCCTCGCCGCGAATCCGCGAGTTGACCTCCACGCGGCAGGGCAGGTGCACGTAGCCGTAGATCTGGCTCTCAGAGCGCGCCATTTGCAATGTCACGGCGTTGTCGATCCAGTCGCACATGGCGTAGCCCGTCAGGGTTCCGTCGGCGATGGCGGGCGAGAACGAGAACGAAGCGGGATAGAGCTCCGGCAGGTCGAGGTAGAAATCCACCGTGAAAATGTCACCCGGCTGCATGCGGGGAAGCTCGTAACCTTCGCGCGTCGTGTTGGTGCCGGCGAAGTCGATCCCGAGCTGGTTGCGCAGCATGAATCCCACGATGGGCATCGGCAGGTCCGACTTGGCGCGCACGCTGATGCGCACCACGATGCGCGACGCCGGCTCGAGCATGTGGAGCGGACGGCCATACCCGTCCAGCACCGCAATACCGATCACCTCCGCGCGGCCGTCGCCGAATCGATGGTCGATGTTGGGAATCGTCTCCACGATCTCGGGCGCACGTACGCCGCCCGTCCACGGACGCCGTTCCTGCCCCTCCGCCTTGAGCAGCAGATAGGTGGAGTCCTTTTCGGTCATGGCAGCGAGGTACTTCGAGACCACGCGCTCCGGGTCGCCGATGTCGATCAGGCGGCCGCGATCCAGCCACAGCGCGCGGTCGCCGATCGCCTTCACGTCGCTCACCGCGTGCGACACGAACAGTATGGTGATGCCGCGCGAGCGCAGCTCATGCACCTTGCGCATGCAGCGCTGGCGGAAATAAATATCGCCCACCGCCAGTGCCTCGTCGACCAGCAGGATTTCGGGATCGACGTTGATGGCCACGGCAAACGCGAGGCGCACCACCATGCCGCTCGAGTACGTCTTCACCGGCTGGTTGATGAAATCGCCAATCTCGGCGAAGGTGGCGATGTCTTTGTACCGCTCGTCGATCTGCCGCTTGCTGAGCCCCAGGATGGAGCCGTTCAAGTAGACATTATCGCGGCCCGTGAACTCGGGATTGAAGCCCGCGCCCAATTCGAGCAGCGCCGAGACGCGCCCGTTGACCGACACGGTCCCACCGCTCGGCTGCAGGATGCCGGCGACGAGTTGGAGCATCGTACTCTTACCCGACCCGTTCTCGCCGACGATGCAGAAGGTCTCGCCGCGTTTGACTTCGAAGGTAAGGTCGTGGAGCGCCCAGAAGTCCTTGTGGCGCTTGAGGCGGTTTAGAGACAGCAATTCCTTGAGCCGGTCGCCCGGCGCGTCGTAGATGGCGTAGCTCTTGGAGACACCCTGAAATTCAACCGCGTTCACGATGGGAGAAGGAAAGACTAGTGTAACGGAAAGTGAAGCGGAAAGGACACCGAGTGCTTACGAATGGACACGAACAAGATGGATTATCGATCCCGTCCCGCTGGCCGGAGAGAGATCCATGCCCAGGCGGAATCCAACGTGTTAGCAACGACAATTGAGTGGCGGCGAAAGTCGAGAGGCGACTGAGCCGAATCCGATCCCAGCGGCTTACCTCCCGTGTTGCTCCGCACTCGCCGCCGCCTTCGCGAACAGCACGGCGTACGTGGCGAACCAGTGCGAGCCGGCATAGCCCGCGTCCGCCAGCGCGTGATATGCGCCGGTGACGTTAATCGCGGCCAGACGGCGCAACACCGGGACCCGCGGATCGTCAGCCGGCAGCGCGCTAGCGATGTCCAGCAGCGCCTGGGCCCTCGAAAACCCCAGCCCAATCAGGTGCGACTTGCCTCCCTCCAGGTCCTTCTTCTTCACACCGCTGACGTCCACGGGCACCACAAGCGGTTTGAAGGCTTCGGAATAGGCTGGCGGCAGGAAGTTGTCCAGCCACGGCAGGAAATGCGGCTGGTCGAGCACCAGACTCATCAGTCGCGCCTCCGACAGACAGGGTGACAGGAAATCGGTTCCCGCCGGTTCATAAGCCGTGGGGCAGTCACGATCCTTCAGGAAAAAACGGTTCGCCGTCTTGATCAGCACCTCCTTCAGCGCCATATCGTTCACGGTGCTGGTATAGTCCAGCATCAGGCCGATGACATTGGTGGTGTTGGGATGCACCCCCGGCCGCGACGGGAATTGCAAATCCGTCAGGTACTCGATCATTTTCTTGGAGAATTGTTCCACCATCGGCGCCAGGTTCTGGGCCCAGGAGTTGGCGTCGGGATCGCTCCAGCTCACCAGCTCGGAATACACCTTCAACAGCCAGGCATAGCCGTAAGGCAATTCAAAATTCCGGGCGCTTTTGAAGAACTCTATCTCGCCCTCGATGTTTTTCTTTCCCAGGTGGTCTTGCAGCTTCTCGCGAATCAGCTTGCCCACCGGGATCTGCGGAAACCGCTTCAACACAGCGATGAGCGTCCACGTAGAATTGACCGCCGAGTGCCAGTCCGAACATCCGTAAAATGCGCGCGTAGTGGTGTAGGTATCCAGCATGCGCGCCTTCGCATCGTGGACCCAAAGATAATCCACGCGTTGCTCCGGGATGGCCTGCGGGTGATCGACGCACGCCAGCGGCATTGCTACCAGGGCCATCGCCTGCTCCTGAGTGAACGCCGGAATCTCCGCCGGCGGAAGCGTGCCCAGGAATGCGCTGACCTCTTTGAAGTCCGTACGGGCGTTCGGCTTCGGATCCGCAGCCCGCACCGGCGCAAGTCCAATGCTCAAAAGAATAGTCGCAACGATGAATGTCCGCATCACTAACCTGTTCCTTCCTCCGGTCAAGGATGACACAACTTTGGTCCCCGAGACACGTTACTGAGCCGCCGTGTCCTCTTCAGAACCGGATTCGGACCGCGAGCTCCGCCTGCTGCAGATTGAGCGCTCCGAGGATCTTGCCGAAGTTGGCAGACGTGGCGTTGGTCGTATTGCCGCCGCTGCTCACCTGCCCGCTACTGGCGGCGAGGTTGGTCGTTCCAAACAGGTTGAAGACCTGGGCAATGCCCTCGATACTTCGCTCACCCCTGACAAAAAACGGCCGCGATACCTTGATATCGAAGCTGTCGAACCGGCTGCTGTCGATCTGCGACGCTGTAAACGGAGCCAGATTCAGCGTGGCGCGATAGGCGTTCACCAGGCTCAGATCCAGGTCGCGGTTCCCCTGGTTGCGCGATGTGCCCGGAACATATTGCCGCACTCCATCCCCATCCAGCGTGTTGGAGAGCGGGCTGAACGGAATCGAGGTGCGCGCCTGCCAGATCGCGCCGAATGTCACCCGCCCGGGAAGCAGCACCGACCCGCTGGCCACCAGCGTATGACGGCGGTCGATACTGGCCGGCCCCCAGTCCTGCTGGTAGTTGGCCGGGTTGGTCACCTGGCCTTGCGGGGCGTCGTCGCGGTTCGACGCCAGCGTGTAGGAAACCAGGAACTGGTAGCGCTTCGCGAAACGCTTCTCGGCGCGCACGTAGAGCCCCTTGTACTTGTATTGAGACACTGGCGCCCGGTAGAGAATGCGGGCCCACCCGGCGATCGGACGCGCACCCGCGGCGTTGGGATAGTTCAGATCGAAGGTCCGGAAATCGCGCAGTGTGTGGGTGAAGACGCCGTCCACGTGAATCGAGAAGTCCTTCACGATTTCGCGGGAGTAGCCTCCGGTAAACTGCTGCGAGTACGGATTCGCATAGTCGCCCGCCAGCACCGTCACCGTCTGCGGCGCGGTCGAGCAGAAGGCCAGCGGGCTCTGGCCGCCGTAGGGATCGGGGTACGAGGGCCGCGAGATCTGTACCGCGCACTGCTGCAGGTTCCGCACCTCGGGAAAGTTCTGTAGCGTCTGGATATTGTTGTAATAAATTCCATACCCCAGACGCAGTACATCCTTGCCGGTGCCACGGACGTTCCAGGCCAGGCCGAAACGCGGCCCGAAATTGTTCTTGTCGCCGCGCTTGCCCGGGTCGCCCATGAAAGGAATGGTCTTGGGGAAGAGAGACGGGTTCAGATCCTCGTCGAACGCGCCGAACTCGCGGTCGTAGCGCAATCCGAGCGTCAGCGTCAGGTCTTGCCTGACACGCCACTCGTCCTGCACATAGAAACTCACGTCTGTGGTGGGCACCTTGGTATACAGCGGCGGCGTGGTGGCTGTAAAATTCGTTGCTCCCGTCAGCTTCGCGAATGTGGCCGGATCCTTGGGATCGAGAACCTGATCGGTGGCGAACGTGAAGGTGCCCAGGTAGTTGACCACCGAATCGTCGGCGAACGGGACACGGCTTACGTCGAAGCCCATCTTGAACGCGTGGCGGCCCTTCAAAATCGTAATATCGTCCTTCACTTCGTACCGCTTTTCGATGCCGTCCGCGCCGTAGGAGAATCCGTAGGAGAAGCTCGGGAAACTCAAGCCCGTCTGTAGTTGAGCCAGGCGCTGGGAGGAGTAGTTGCCGATATCGGTCCACACCGGCTGTCCGGACGGGCCCAACAGGTAGGCGGCGTACGCATACTGGAATCGGACTTCGTTCACTATCGACGGCGAGGCCGACCAGGTGTGGCCAACCACCACCGACTTCCGCGGGATCTGTCCGTCGTAGCAACTCTGCAGCGACGTACCGCCGCAACCGTTATAAGACAGGAAATTCCATTCCTGCGAATATCGTCCGAACAGGTGCTAGGTCTGCGTTATCTGTTGATCGATTCTGGTGTTGAAAAGCTGATCGTGAGTAGGCTTGTTGAACACGCCCTCGAACGCTGAATAGTACGGATGTCCTGCCGCTCCGGTGAAGATCGTGTACGAATCGTCGGTCTGCGTGCGTTCGAAGGCTACGTGGAAATGGGTGCGGTTTTTGATAACCGGGCCGCCAATGTCGCCGCCATACTGATTCCGCAGGAAGGGCGCCTTCCCGGTGCCCGTGAGCGCTTCGGCCTGCTTCTGGAACGTGCTCTCGCGATTCAGGCCCCCGTTGCGGAAGTATTCGAAAAGCTCGCCATGAAACTGGTTGGTCCCGCTCTTGGTGACGATGTTTACCATGCCGCCCATAGCCAGCCCCTGGGACGCACTGTATTGATTGGTGTTGACCTTGAATTCCTGAACCGCTCCGGTGGGGAAGTTCTGCCGCGGCTCGCCCATCTCTGCCCAGTTGTTCGTGACCCCATCCACCGAGAATCCATTGGCGTAGTACCGCCCTCCGCCGCCGATCTGAATATTGTTGTAGAAGGTTCGGGACGCGTCCTGCGAAGTGCCCGGCATGAGCAACGCCAGGTTCAGGTACTGCCGCGTGTTAGTGGGCAGGTTGTCGATCTGGATGCGATTCACTACCCCGGAAACTTCGGCTTTTGTGGTATCGATGTTCGGCGTTTCGCCTACGACCGTTACCGAGTCCTGCAGGGCTCCCACCGTTAAAGCGATATTCCTCTCCACGTGCGTGCCGATGCTGAGAGTCAGGCCGGTCACGGCCTCCGTCTTGAATCCCGTTGCCTCGACCTTGAGCGAGTACCGGCCTGGAGGCAATGCCACGAAGCGATACTGCCCGTCGGCGCCGGCCGTGGTGGCGCGCGTGACGCCGCTATCCTGATTGGTCAATGTGGCGGTCGCTCCTGCTACCGTGGCGCCGCTGGGATCCTTGACCAGCCCCCCGATCTCCGCGTCGCCCGCCTGGCCCAAGGACATCGGTGTCAGAAGAACCGCCAGCAACGCTGCCGAGACAAAATGCCATACCGTTCGGTTTGCGCTAAACATACAACCTCCCATTTGGTTGGTAAAGACTGCCTAGTGCTGCCTCAGAGCAACACACCTATGTTCCCTGCTCCGTGCAGCGCTGTGCAGATCCGTGCAGATGCGAAACAGGGCGGCGGAGGCGGCCTTCGCGCACTTCACGGGCGCGCCGCGTCAGCCTCGTGTCTGACACTATGGTTTGCCAGGAGTATAATCCCCCCGGCTGCGGTCGTCAAGTTTTTTGAACTTACGGGATTCGTTGTGGTTAAGCGGCCGGGGTTCCTGATTTCGCCAGTCTGTTCTCAGATCAACCTCAGATCTTTGCTCGTCGGCGTCAGGATCTCGCAGCCGCGCTCTGTCACCAGCACCGTATCTTCGATGCGGATGCCGCCGAACCCTTCCAGGTAGACGCCCGGCTCGATGGTGATCGCCATGCCCGCCTGCAAAGGCGTCGTGTCGCGTTTGCCGATGCGCGGCGGTTCGTGGATCTCGAGGCCCAGTCCGTGGCCGGTCGAGTGGACGAAGGCCCGATCCAGCCCATGGCCTTTCAGCACAGAGCGCGCGGCGCGATCCACGCGTGTGGCGGTGGCGCCGGGCCGGACAGCGTCAATGGCGGCCAGTTGCGCTTCGAGCACCGCCCGGTACGTGCGCTTCACCTTCGCTCCCGGCGTGCCCAGGAAGAGCATGCGCGTCATGTCGCTGCAATAACCGTCCTCGATCGCGCCCATGTCCACCACGACTAGCTGTCCGGGCTCCAGGCGGGCTCGGGTGGGCTGGGCGTGCGGCAGGGCGGAGCGCGCACCGGCGGCCACGATAGTCTCGAACGACGCCTTCTCCGCCCCCAGCCGGCGCATCCGGTATTCCAGCTCGGCGGCCAGATCCTGCTCCTTCATGCCGGGGCGGACCCGCGCCACGGCTTGCTCGAAGGCGCGCGAATTGGTTTCCACCGATCGGCGGATGCGCGCCATTTCGTCCGCCGACTTCACCATCCGCATCTGCTCGATCCAGCCGGCCGCGGCCTCGAGCGACGCTTTCATCGGCAAGCGCGCCTTCAGCGAATCGAAGGTATCGCAGGTCATGCGCGCCGGCTCGTAGCCGATGCGCTTGACGCCCAGGCGGCGGATGGCGGCGGTCACCTCCATCAGCAGCGGCCCCTTCGCGATCCGCACCTGGCAATTGACCTCCTGCGCGGCCTGGATGCTGTAGCGCGGGTCGGTAAACAGAATCGACTTGCCGGGCAGAATCAGAAGATTGCCGTTCGAGCCGGTGAAACCGGAGAGGTACCGCAGGTTGGGTCCGAACGAAACCAGCAGAGCGTCGAGCTTGCGGCCGGGCAGCCCCAAGGCGACCGTCCGGCGTCGCTCCGCGTACTCGTCATTTGCCACCTGGCAACTCCCGCGCCAACACCAGCGCACGCTCTGCCAGCGCATCGGCGCCGCGGGCGTCGTTGCGCTTCTCGGCCTCTTCGGAAAGTTTCACGAACGATTCGATGTTGCTCTTGAGGGTACGCTGCGTGTCGTTGAGACGCTGGCTGCGCGTCTGCTCCAGAATCTGGCGCACCTGCTGTCTCTTTGAAACAGCGCGGTCCAACAACTGCTTTTGCTCCGCCGCCGGGAGAATTTCCTGAATCATCGGCCGCTCCGGCTCGACGGGCGGTGGAGGCACGGTAGTTTGCGGCGCGGTCGTCGTGTCGGTCCGCGCTGGAGTGCGCTTGGGAGGTTTCGAGGGCTGCGGCGCTTCGGCCGGCTCTTCCGCCGGTGCGGTAGCCAGGGCGTCAGGATTGACGGGTGGCTGTGGCGGCGGCAACTGCACCGTAGTCTGCGGAAGCGAGAGCGCCGGAGGAGGCGGAGGCGGAGCGGGGACGACCACCGGTTTGGGCAGGGGCGCGACCGCGGCAACGGGCTGCTTGCCGCGCAGCACACATCCTGATAGCGCAAGCGCCGCTGCCACGGCCAGAATTGCTTCCACACGTCTCATGCGGATTATCTCGCTCAGACCGCGATCGGCAGGCGAATGAAAAAGGTCGTACCCTTCCCCGGTTCGCTCGTGAAATCGATTGTACCATCGTGCAATTGCACGATCCGGAAGGTCATGGCCAATCCGATTCCGGAGCCTTCCTTCTTGGTAGTGAAATACAGGCGGAAGATCTTTTCGCGCAGTTCCGGCGGAATCGCGCAGCCGGTGTCGGAGATGCGGATCTCCGCCGTGTCCTCCTTCGCCAGCGACTCGAACCGTAGCTCGCCCCCTTCCGGCATCGCCTGCATGGCGTTGACTACCACGTTGAGCACCGCCTGCTTCAGCAGGTCGCGGTCGATCCGCACCGCCGCTCCCTCGGCATCCTCGACTACGTTGACGCGGATCTTCAAGGCGTCCGCCTGCGGGCGTGCCAGGTCCACGATTTCGCCCATCAGCTCCCGTACCGAAACGGTGGAGAGGTTGAGTTCCACGGGCCGCGTGAAATCCAGGAACGTTTTCACCACACGGTCCAGCCGCAGGATCTCGCGCGAAATGATCTCCATCTGCTGGCCGACGTCGGTGTCGCCGTGGGCCAGCTTGGCGCGCGCCACTTCCACGTGCAGCAGAATGGCGTTGAGCGGATTCTTCACCTCGTGCGCGACGCCGCTCGAAACGCGGCTGAGCGCGGCCAGCCGGTCGGCGGTCTGCAGCTCGCGACCCAGCTTGCGCTGCGCTTCGGGATCGCGGAGCCGCACCAACAGGCCGGAGCCCGCGTTGGCGCCGCCCGGAATCGCCTCCAGCATATCCACCGAGAGCACTACCACTGGCAGTCCGGGCGCCAGCTCCCCGGGGGCCGCCACCGGGATCCGGCGATTGCGCACCGGCCGGCCGGTCTGCGAGGCCTGCGCCACCAACAGGCCGAGCGTGGTCGAAGGCGGAAAGACCTCCGTGATCGAGTGGCCGGGAAGTTCGGTGCGCTGCCGTGCCAGAAACTTTTCGACCGATCCGGACGCAAACACCAGCCGCTGCTCGCGATTGAAAATGAAGACGGCATCTTCCAGATCGGAGAGCAGCCGGTCGATGTTGCCGCGCAGGTCGGACACTTCGTACCGTGCACCGCGCAGGCGTTCGCTGAGCAGCGTGACGCGGGAGGACATGATCGACAGATCGTCCGTCGCCGGCTTGCCGTCGCTCTCTTTCTGCGGCTCATAGTCGCCGCTCGTCACCAACTCGAGTTGCTGCCGCAGCCGTCCCAGCGGCCGGAAGGCGATCGCCGAAAACAGAAACGTGATGCAGACGGCCCCGATCACCGAAACCAGCGCCACGCGGGAGTTTTCGCGGAGTCTGGGGACCATGGCGTCACGAATGAGCCCTGGCGCGACGATCACGCGCAGGTACAGCAGCGTCTTCTGCCCTTGCACGTCCCCCAGCGATTGTTGGAGCTGATAATACTGCGCGTCCTTGGTTGTCAGCAGTCGCAGCTTCTCGTACCAGCCGGCGCCGTGCACCAGGCGGCGGAAATCCGGATATGGTGGAGGTTTCTCGCCCACGCGGTTGGGGAGGCTGGCGGCCAGGACCTCGTTGTTCGATGGATCCACCACCGCGATCTCCAGAATCGCGTGGGCATTCGTCAGGAGATCGAGAAGGTCTGTCGCCAGTTGGCGGTCACGCAGCGCGTCGCGCAGCGAAAGCGTGCGGCTGGCGGGAGAGTTGAGGGTATTGCTCACGAATTTGGCGGCGATTAACTGCAGTTGGCCGGCCCGCTCCAGCGTCGACTGGAACTGCTGCTGCATGTTGTTCCCCAGGTCCACGATGGAGATGAGTCCCACCATGAGGGTGGCCAGCATCACGAAACCCAGGGTCAGCTTGGCCTGCAGGCTCATGAGCTAAGAAACGTTCAGAACGAGTTTGCCTGCTGACTGGCGGCTCTCGAGGTCGCGATGGGCCGCGGCCGCATCGGCCAGAGGATAGGTACGGTCGATACGCAGTTTCAGTTTTCCCGACGCCACCCAGTTGAGCACGTCTCCCGCGCGCTCGAGCAGTTCCGCGCGGTTGGCTACGTAGTGGCCCAGACTAGGCCGCGTGAGGAAGAGCGACCCCTTGGCGTTCAGAATCCCGGCGTCGAAAGGCGGAACCGATCCGCTCGATTGACCGAACAGCGCCAGCAGGCCGCGTGGACGCAGCGAGTTCAGGCTCTTGTCGAAGGTGGTCTTGCCGACGGAATCGTACACCACGTCCACGCCGCGTCCGCCGGTGAGCCGTTTCACTTCAGCCTCAAAATCCTGCTTGGTGTAAAGGATCGCCTCGTCCACCCCGTGCTGGCGCGCGATCCGCGCCTTCTCGGCCGTCGAGACCGTGCCGAACACGCGCGCTCCCAGCATCTTCGCCATTTGCACTATGAGTCCGCCGGCGCCGCCCGCCGCGGCATGAACCAGGCACGTGTCGCCGCTCTTCAAAGGGTACGTGGAATGCGTGAGGTAGTGCGCCGTCATGCCCTGCAGCATGACGGCCGCCGCGGTTTGAAAATCCAGCCCGTCCGGAATCTTCACTAACTGCCAGGCCGGCACCACGGCGTACTCGGCATAGGATCCGCGCGCCATGGCATAAGCCACGCGGTCGCCCGGCTGGACTTCAGTCACATCCGGCCCGACCGCCGCCACCGTACCCGCCGCCTCGCTCCCCAGCACGATCGGCAGATCGGCCTTGTACAATCCCGTACGGAAATAGACGTCGATGAAGTTGACGCCGCTGGCGGCAATCCGCACCAGCGCCTGCTTTGGACCGGGCGTGGGGGCGGCCACCTCGGTCAACTGCATCTTCTCGGGGCCGCCGGGCTCTTGGACTAGAATCGCTTTCATGGCTCAACCTCTTCGCAGGACCCTACGGGTGTGGACAGTCGTTGCATAGAGTAACAGATAGAGCAAAGTAAACGGGAAAGTGAGAATGCGCGCAATGGTACGGACCGCCCCTGCCCCGGCCAGACCTGCGCGTAAAAATACAAATTGCCGGATGATCTTCAGGTTGGTGCGGTCCGCCCAGAAGTAATCGCCGTTCTCATTGATGATGAAAATCTTGGCCGGAATGCGCAGCCCCAGCATCCATTTCCACTTAGTCATCACCGGTTCGCCGGAGCAGATGATGCCGATGAGCGAGTACCGGTTCTTCGCCAGTTCCTTGTAGAGCTTGCGGCGCGCCTCCCCGCCGCGATAGTCGATCACCCGGTACACGCGCGTGTTCTGCGGCGAAAAACCCTGCGGCAGTTTGGCGTAGCAGGTGACCAGATCGATCGGCATCTCGCTGCCCCAACTCTGTCGCAAGCCGGTGATGATGCCTTCGAGCAAGCCGCGCGAGCCGCTCTCGATGAGCAGGATGGCATTCACTTTCGGCAGGTTGCCGGTAAGAAAATAGCGCACTGCCTGATGTTAGCCTGAATGACATAGCCTCCACCATGTTGGAAAACCTGTCCACAGAGCAGCCCAATCCGGCTTCCGCCGCGATCGACTCGCTGCCCACCGAAGACGTCCTGCGCATCATCAACAGCGAAGACCGCAAGGTGGCGGACGTGGTGCAGCGCGAGATTCCGGCCATCGCGCGCGCCGTCGATGCCGTGGTGGCGGCGTTCGAGCACGGCGGCCGGCTGTTCTACATCGGCGCCGGCACCAGCGGCCGCCTGGGCGTGCTCGACGCCTCCGAGTGCCCGCCGACGTTCTCCGTGCCGCCCGGAATGGTGCAGGGGATCATGGCGGGCGGCGAAGCGGCGCTGTCCCGAGCCACCGAGACCACGGAGGACGATCCCGCCATCGGCGTGCGCGATCTGACGGAACGCGGCTTCACCGCGCGCGACGTTCTGGTGGGCATCGCCGCCAGCGGCCGCACCCCGTACGTGCTCGGCGCCATGGCGGAAGCCCGCCGCATCGGCGCCGTCACCGTGGGGATCAGTTGCGTGGAGCAATCGGAGCTGGCGCGTGCTGTGGATATCGCGATCACGCCTGTGGTGGGTCCCGAAATCATCGCCGGGTCCACCCGCATGAAGTCCGGAACCGCGCAAAAGCTGGTACTCAACATGCTTACTACGACAGCGTTCGCGCGGTTGGGCTATGTATACGGAAACCTGATGGTGAATGTCCAGCCGAAGAACGTGAAACTGGTG
Source organism: Bryobacteraceae bacterium (assembly GCA_041484525.1). Taxonomy (GTDB): domain Bacteria; phylum Acidobacteriota; class Terriglobia; order Bryobacterales; family Bryobacteraceae; genus JBGPHT01. The sequence continues at coordinate 67,522 of JBGPHT010000007.1, forward strand.
GATCGCGCGCGCCGCATCATCGCGCAGGCGGCCGGCGTTTCGTACGACCGCGCCGGCGAACTGTTGCAGGCGTCCGGCAACAGCGTGCGCGCAGCGATTCTGATGGCGAAGACCGGCATCAGCCGGGAAGAGGCCGAGCGGCGGCTGGCCGAGACGGGCGGGCGCATTTCCCAGGCTCTGGAGAACGCGAAGGGTATCGATGGATAAGTTTGTCATCACGGGCGGAACCGCCCTCCACGGAGAGATCCCTATAGGCGGATCGAAGAACTCGGCGCTGCCGGCGCTGGCCGCCGCGCTGCTCACCGACGAGCCGGTCGTGCTGCGCCGCATTCCGCACGTGCGCGACATCCGCACCATGCAGCGCCTGCTGGTGGATATTGGGTCGAAGGTGGACGTTGCAGGCGAGACTGTCACACTGCACACCGAAAAGATCGTTTGCCCGGAGGCGCCCTACGAGCTGGTGAAAACGATGCGCGCCTCGAGCCTGGTATTGGGTCCGCTGGTGGCGCGTACCGGACGGGCGCGCGTCTCGCTCCCCGGCGGCTGCGCCATCGGCGCGCGGCCCATCAATCTCCACATCTTCGGGCTCGAGCAACTCGGCGCCAAGATCAATCAGGCGCACGGATATATCGAGGCCGTGGCGCCCGAGGGATTGACCGGCGCGCTGGTCCACTTCGACCGCATCACGGTCACGGGCACCGAGGACCTCATGATGGCCGCCGTGCTGGCCAAGGGCGAGACCACGCTGCGCAACGCGGCGCGCGAACCCGAAGTGGCCGATCTGGCCAACCTGCTCATCGCCATGGGAGCCCAGATCGAAGGCGCCGGCACGTCCACCATCCGGATTCAGGGCGTGGAGCGGCTGCGCGGCGCCGAGCACACCATCATCCCCGACCGCATCGAGGCGGGGACTTTCCTGATCGCGGGCGCCATCACCGGCGGCGATGTGACGGTCACCGGTTGCGATCCGGAGCACCTCGGTGCTCTCGTGTCCAAGCTGCAACAGGCTGGGGTGGAGGTGACACAACCGGATGCCGGCTCGGTGCGGGTCCACCCCGGTGGCCGCATCCGCTCGGTCGATATGACCACCGAGGAGTATCCCGGATTCGCCACCGACCTGCAGGCGCAGTACATGGCCCTGATGACGCAAGCCGAGGGCATTGCGATCATCGAGGAGAGGATCTTCGAGAACCGCTTCATGCACGCCCAGGAGCTCGACCGCATGGGCGCCAACATCCGGCTCGACGGCCGGCAGGCGATCGTGGCCGGCCCGCGCGAGCTGACGGGCGCGGGCGTGATTGCCTCCGACCTGCGGGCCAGCGCCTCCCTGGTGCTGGCTGCGTTAATCGCGCGCGGCGAGACCGTGATCGACCGCGTGTACCACATCGATCGCGGCTATGAGAAAATCGAGACGAAACTGGCGGGCGTAGGCGCTAAGATCAGGCGGGTGGAATAATAAGCAAAGTATGGCGCACAACCCGGGATTCCTGAAGCTGGTGGATGACGCGAAATCGCGCATCCAGCAGATCGACGTCGAACAATACAAGACGATGGTGAGTACGGGCGACAAGCACGTCCTGGTGGACACGCGCGAGGACAGCGAATGGACCGCCGGCCGCGTATCCGGCGCCGTGCACATGAGCCGCGGCATCATCGAGCGCGACGTCGAGACTAAGTATCCGGATAAGTCCACCAAGCTGGTGCTCTACTGCGGCGGCGGTTTCCGTTCCGCATTATCCGCCGACAGCCTGCAGAAGATGGGATACACGCACGCGATCTCACTCGATGGCGGTTGGCGCGCGCTGAAGGATTCCGGCCTGCCGCTGGAGAAGTAGCGCCTCTCGCGCGGCTCCGGTCACTTCGGCGGCGTAATCCCCAGATCCGTCAGCACCTTTGGATTTGCGTCATCCATCGCCAGCACATTGTGGCAGGCGTTGCAATCCTGCGTGATGGTATTGCCGTCCTTGGCCGCGTGGCTGCCGTCGTGGCAACGGAAACAGCCAGGGAAATCGTTGTGCCCGATATTCAACGGGTACTTGCCCCAGGTGACGTTCATATCCGGGAACACGTTGCGGTCCCAGATCGCCAGCACCTGGTCCGCCGAGCTCCGCACCTCCGCCTGGCGCTGCTGCCAGACGGCCGGCTGGCTCTGCTGGTAATACTGAACGAACGCCGCCGGGATCTTCTGCGCCGCCGCCTCACGCGTCTTGTAGGTGGCCTTCAGAATCTCCAGTCCCTGTTTTCTGGCGAACGGCAGCGCGGAAGAAATCAGCCCCTGACTCATGGCTTTGTCCAGGGCGCGATCCGGCAGCTCATACGTGTGGGACGGCCGGTTGTGACAGTCCATGCAGTCCATCGTGCGCATCGCGAGACCGGCGCCATCGGGCTTCGCGTCGGGGACTGCATAGACGGTCTTCTTACCGTTGATCTCGTACTCGACCCACGGAATCATCTGCCGAGCTTCGTCCGAATGGCCGTAACGGATCACAATTCCCTGGCCCAGATGCGTTCCGTGAATTCCGATGCCGCCGTTGCCGCCGCCGATCTTCATCAGCAGCACGGTCTTGGTGAGGCTGTTGGCTTGGTCCTCGGCGTATTTCGGGATCACGCGAATGCGGTCCTCGCCGTACTTCTGCGGCCAGTGGCATGTCTCGCAGGTCTCGCGCGCCGGGCGCAAATTGTGGACCGGTGTCGGAATCGGCCGCGGGTAGGTGTTGAACGTCACCGCGATCACCTGCCCCACGCCGGATAGCTTGCTGCGCACGAACCAGCCGGCGCCGGGTCCGATGTGGCACTTCACGCACTCCACGTTCGAGTGCGGCGAGTTCTGGTAGGCCGTGAACTCCGGCTGCATCACGGTGTGGCACGTCTTGCCGCAGAACGTCACCGAGTCCATGTAGTTGACGGCGCCGTAGCTGAGCTGGCTGGCGATCGCGATATTGGCCGTGGTGGTGAGGAGAACGAAGTAGACCAGGCGGCGCAACTCGGGGTTGGCCCAACGCGGCTCCGGGAATTCCGCTGGATAAATTCCGGAGCGCCCTTCGCGCTTCCGCTTGAGCCAGATCCCCAGGGGAACCAGAATCAGGCCGGCGAAGAATGGCGCCGGCAGCACCAGAAAGGTAAGAATCCCGATGTACGGGTTCTCCGCCGTGCCGCGCAACGTGATCGGCAGCAGGAACAACCAGAAAACCGTGGCGCTGGTGACCAGCACCACCCCCAGCAGGCTGATCCAGTTGTTGCACAGATGGATGATAGGGGATAAGCGGCCCCTTTTATCGGATGGCTTAGGCGTCATGCTGGTTTGGCTGGTCTTCCTTCTTTACGCTATACCCAGTCAGGAAGGCAGTGTCGAGCGGGTAGACGTCGGGATCGAGAATGACGGAATAAAAATGCCATACGACAATCGCCAGCGTGGCCAGGACGGCCTCGTAGAAGTGGACCGACGTTGCGATATCCAGCCAGCTCTTGGGTAGCCATCGCATGGACAGATTGTTGGCCCATAGCAGCAGGCCGCTAGCGATCATCACGATAGCACCCCACACCACCGCCCAGTACTCGGCCTTTTCGATGTAGCTGAGCGCCGAGCGGTCCGGGGGCGTCGATCCCAGTCCCAGGTTGTAGGCGAAGTTGCCGAGCGCCTCGCGCGCATCCACAGTCTTGGGGAGCATCTGTTTCCAGTGCCTACGGAGCCGGCGGCTGGCGGCGAGCGATAGCAGATGCGTCACCGAAACCCCTATGAAGATGGCCGCCGCGACGCGATGAATCAGGCTGCGCATGGAAGCTTTTCCCTCCATGAGCAGCAGCGGACGCGCCCACCACTGGTCGGGATACTGCAAGGCGAAGCCGGTCCACGCCAGCGTGACAAAAGAGAGCGCCAGCACCAAGTGCTGCACGCGCTCGAAGGGCAGCATGCGCAACCCTCCGAGCCCGGCGTGAACGCCCTCGACTTGCCGCGACGTACGCGCACGGAACCTCGCCCGGATGAGCTTGCGAATCCAATCGCCGCCGTTGTGCAGCAGCATGAGCCCGATCGTCACCGGAATCAAGACCAGGTAGAATCTGCGTATCCAGCGCAGCGCAGCCGGCTCGGCATTGCCTTCGGCCACGTGTACGCGGCCGATCGTGAAACGCGTGCCCGCGCCGGGGTGGCATTGGCCGCAGGTCTGCGGCAGGTTCCTCGAGTTGACGGTCGACTTCGGATCGCGCGACGCCAGGATGTTGTGCACCCCGTGGCAGCTCGCGCAGTTGGCCACGGTTTGCGATCCGCCCTTGGCCGCGAGACCGTGGAAGGACGAATCGAAACTCAGCAGCCGGTCCGAAGGCAGTCCGAACTTGCGCGTCAGCCGCACGTCGCCGTGGCAGCTTCCGCAGGTCTCGCGGATGTGCGCGCCGTTCACCGGCGAAGCCTGGTTGGTATGTTTCAGGATCCTGTGCTCGCCGTGGCAATCGGTGCAGAGCGGCGCCTGCGTGATGCCGCGCGCCAAAGCCTGCCCGTGCACGCTGGCACGGAACTGCTCCACCACATCGGTGTGGCACATCCCGCAGGTGTCCGGCACCGCCGTCCGGAAGGCTTGCGATTTCGGCGTCAACAACTCGTGCGCGCTGCCATGGCACAGCGCGCAATCGGGAGCGCCCTGGTTCCCGCTCTGGCGCGCCTGCCCGTGCACGCCGCCGGCGTAGTCGCCCGCTTGATTGGCGTGGCAGGTGGTGCAGGAGGGCTTGGGAATGCCCGCTCGATGAGGATACTGGTCGTGCGATGCGTGGCAGGTAGTGCAGGCCAGCCCCGCGTGCGCGCTCTTCTCGATCTTCTGCCCCTGATCGTGGCAGGATAAGCAATCCGCGTTGGGCGTTTCAAGGGCGAAGAGGCAATTGCCGGCTGCCCCCATCGCCAGCCAGAAAAGCGCGGAACCGAGCCGTACTCCAAGTTCGGAAAACGCCCGGTTCGGCATCATCAGAGCCCCGTGCGGGTGGCTCCCTGGACCCAACTCTGATACGCGTAGACCGCTCCCAACAGCAGTCCGAAGACGATCATGATCACCGTCAGGCGCTTGCCCCACTTGTCGATGGTCTCGAGTCTCTCCGAGACGGTCGCCTGTTGTGGGACGGCGGACGCGCCGTGGATTACGTGCAAGGAATCGTCTTCGTGGCGGGCTACGGCCGCACGGTAGGCGATCATCAGCAGCACGACCGCCGCCAGCACCGCCCACAAGACGAGAAATGGAAGCAGGTTCAGACTCATGTTTCACCTCCAGAATTCACGCCGGCAGCCGGGGGGTCACACGCACCCCACCGGCATAGCCCAAGGAGGCCCCGAGGAGCCCAGACCCTTCCGGTCGAAGGTCTTTCCGGTGGCCTCCTCGATCGCATCCACCACCAGCACCAGGTAGGCATCGAGCGCGCACCGCACCTCGCGGCGTGATTCGCAGGAACCGTCTGCCGCCCTTTCTGCACAGACCGTGCACACGCCGCGGCGGATGGCTTCGACGTAGTCGCGGATATCGTCGCTTCTTACGGACTGGATGGCTTGGGCCACCTGGGGAAAGAGCCGGAACAGCGCGCAACTGGAGGGTTCCTCCAGACTGCACTGGCCGTCAGCGGTGCGTTCGCTGCAAACCGCGCAAATCCGGTCTCGGACAATGGACTCTAGTTCTTGGAGAGTGCGTTCCACGGCTGCGCCTCCTCTTTCCGGAACCGAAGGTTCCAGAATGATAGGACTGCACGCCGAAGTCCAGGCCGCAACCGGCCAAACTATTCGGATTTGCAACGTTTGGACCCGGAAGTCCGGTTCGTTGGGGCTATTGGCGCAGGTGCTGCACCGGGATTGGGGGAAATCCCACGCAGCGCGGCGGCCATGATGGCGAGCAGCACGGTGTTCAATGGATCCTCTTCCGATACCACCGAGACGATGCCGGCTTCCCATGCCTGGGCCAGGAGCTGAGGGCCTTTGCGGACGATCAGCACCACCCGCTCCGGGTGGGCGACGGGGCGCGGCAGTCGCGCGAATGCGGACTCGTCGAGCACCAGCACGCAGTCCCTCGACGCGTCCGGGCTGTCGACCCATCTGACACGCCAGGCGCAGGTGCGGGAAGTCGCATCCTGCACCTGTCGCGCATACGCGCTGTCCGCCATCGAAAACTGAACGGTCTGTATCACTGACTACTTCTTTTCCTGGTAGCCATCCAGGCTCTTGTGTTCCTGGAAGTACTTTCCGGCGTCCTTCAACTCCTTGGGAGCCTTCTGAGCGTTCACATGGCAATAGTTGCAGGCCTTCTTGGTCTGCTTGGTATATTCCGGCTTGGCGTACGAACCCGTCGCGCAAATCAACATACCGCCCATCAGAATCGCAGCGGGCAGAATGATTCTTAAGTTCGACATTGGCGCCTCTGGCCGGAAATAGGCAATTCCGTCGCCATGCACCTTCCCCTGAGTTACTCAATACTTAGACCGCAGGCCCCGCCTTGTAGTGGGTGCGATACCCCCGCATGCGAGACCGCTGGGCCAATTCCCCCAAGCACCCGCGCGGTATACTGGGCAAAAGCGGCCTTAATGTCGAAACTCACGCCCGGGTGGCAGCGCACCCGCGTTCTGGAAGCCGTGTTCGACCAGCTTTCCGACGCGTTGGTTCTCTACGACCCTGAATTTCGCATCACCGGAGTGAACCGCTCGGCCGAAAAGCTCTTCGGCATGTCGAGCGAGGAGATGCTGGGTAAGCACTGCCAGGAGGTTTTCAAGTGCGCCGCGTGCGAATCTGTCTGCGGCGTGCTGGCCGGACTCAATCAGGCGCCTTCCGCCCCGCACTCGACCGTCCGGCTGCACACCGGCAATGGCATGGAGCGGCTGGTGGTGATGCGGACCACTCAGATGTTCGACGAGGCCGGTCAGCTCGAAGGTGTAGTGGCCACCATCAAGGACATCACCGAAGAAGCCGCGCCGCAGAAGCGCGAAGTCATCGCCGAATCGGCCGCCATGCGCGATGTGCTCAACTTCGTGCGCCGCGTGGCCGCGAGTGAGGCCACCACTATTCTGCTCGAAGGCGAGAACGGCACCGGCAAGGATTTGATCGCGAAGACCCTGCATTACCAGAGTCTCCGGCAGGCCGAGCCGTTCATCGCCATCAACTGTGCCGCCATCCCCGAAACACTGCTCGAAAGCGAGCTGTTCGGCTACGAGAAGGGCGCCTTCACCGACGCGCGCGCCCAGAAGCGCGGCATCTTCGAGCTGGCCGACAAAGGCACGCTCTTTCTGGACGAAATCGGCGAGATCCCACTGATGCTCCAGGCCAAGCTGCTGCGCGTGCTGGAAGACCAGACCTTCCGCCGCCTGGGCGGTCTCAAGGACATCCACCTAGACTTGCGTGTGGTGGCCGCCACCAACAAGAATCTGCGCGAAGCCGTGAAAGAAGGCGCCTTCCGCCAGGACCTCTATTTTCGTCTCAACGTCATCCAGATCCTGATTCCGCCGCTGCGCGAGCGGGCCGACGACATCGTGCCGATGACGAAGTTTTTCATCGAGCACTATAACCGAAGATTCAAGCGCAGCATCGAGGGCGTGAGCGACGCCGCGGCGAAGCTGCTGCATTCCCACGACTGGCCGGGAAACGTGCGCGAGTTGCGCAACGCCATCGAGCGCGCCATGATCCTCGAGGAGTCGGCCGTGATCACGAGCGCGAGTCTGCCGATCGCCATCACGCGCCCCGAATCGAGCGGCTTTCCGGCGGCTCCCGCGGCCATCGAAATCGGTGGCGGTCCCGACGGCATGTCGCTCGAAGACAACGAGCGCACCCTGCTGGCCCGGGCACTCGAGAAGACCAACGGCAATCAGACCCAGGCCGCCCGCCTGCTGCACGTCACCCGCGACACGCTGCGCTACAAGATGAAGAAATTCAATTTGAAGTAGCCTTCAGCGCCGGCACAAACATGATCCGCGGCTCGGCTGCACCCGCGTCCAGCAGCCATAACGGCTCTGCACCGGCCTCGTTCAGCCGGAACAGATTGCCCATGCGCGCCAGACCGCCCGGGGCGCAATCGCAGGCGAGATCGCTGCGCGCGCCGCTCTCCAGGTCGAAGAGGGAAACGCCGCGCGCGCCGGCGCTTGCCAGCAACAACTTCCTGCCGTCGGCCGAAAACGACAGCCCGGCGGGGGACCGGATGGAATCGTCCGCCACTGCGATCGGCTGCAGCATGGCATTTCCTGCGGCGTCCCGAATCAGCACCACGCCCGCACCCGCGTCGACCACGGCCGCGTCATGATTGCCGGGAGCGAAAGCCGCCAGGGCGCCATCCGCCGCCTCGAGCAGCGCGCGGTTGTCGCCCGCATTGCTCAGCAGCCGCATGGATCCGCCGGCCGCGAACATCAGATACGCGCCATCATCGCTGAGGGCGAGCGCGCCGGGAGCGGAGTACGCCGTCAGATCGAAGGAAGCGCCCAGCGCCGGTGCGTCCGGCAGGCCCGCGACCGTCCGCACCATGCCGCCCGCATATAGCGCCGCCGCCCGGCCCGACGGGCTGTACACGATACGCTCGGGCGCCATCGAAAGTCCGTCAACCGTGCGGTCTGCGGCAGCCGCGGTGTTCAGGCGAAGCACGTGCACCACGCCATCCGCCGCGACCACGATGGCGGCATCCTGCGCGGGCGCGATCGAAGCGAGTTTGAGGTCGTAGCCGGATTCGACGGGATCGCCCATCAGCGACGCGCCCGGAATTCCCAGAATCGGCCGCAGCCGGCCCGCCCCGCGGTCGTATACGAAGCCCGATACCGGCCCCGCCACACGCGCCTGCGCAAATAAGCCGGTCGCCGCCAGCCCTGCGAAAACCCCTGCGAAAGCTAAGATCCGAAGTGCGCGCATCGTCAATCTCCTAGCGGGGCGGCCCGACGGTGCCGGTACCCGGCGTAATCGTAATGACCGAAGGCGGTGCCGGGGTGGCGCCGTTATTGCCCGTGTGTGTGGCCGCGTAGTATCCGCCGGCCACCGCCGCGCCCGCAGCGGCAGCGATGATGGCAATCAGCTTGGTGGCAGAAAGGCCGGCCGCAGCCCCGGCGACGCCCGCCACCACCGCATTGGTCTGCGAGATGCTGGTGCTGGCCGTGCGCCCGTTGGATGAAGCGTTCACGCGGATCTCATAATTCCCCTGCACGTTGTTGGGCCGCAATCCACGCGCCACCGCCTGCCCCTTGGCGTCCGTCGTGGTGGTCAGGGTTGTAGCGCCGTTGGGAAACGTTCCGCCCGCACCCCGCGCCGGCAGTGTGAATACCACGATGGCTCCGGCGACCGGCCGATGGTTCTCATCCTCCACCTGCACGATCGGTTCCCGCGCCGTCCGCTGGCGGATGTTGTTGATGGCGCCGTCGCCCTCGACGATCGCCAGGAACAGCTTGGGCGCGGTATCCTGCGCCGCGAGCGGTGCGGCCGGCATCGCCAGCACCGCCGCCAGGAACGTCGAAAGGTAGCGCATAGGAGCCTCTGAGTTTCCCATTATGGACTCTGCCTCCCCGAAACACAAACGCCTCGGGACGTGACGTCTGCGCGGTGCTGGTTCTCTCTCTTCACCTGCCCATGGTTTACACCAGGTTTCCGTTCTGATAGATTATTTGGGTGTAGATAGTAAGCGCCCTAACCGAAACACAGTAGAGATTCAGGTTCAGGCAGAACGCTCGCATAGACTTCGATCTTCTGGCCGGCCAGGTCTCCGAAGCCGTGGACGTCTCGGCCAACGCCCCGATCGAAAACAAGCGGATCGTCGAGCTGCCGTTGAACGGACGCAACTACCTGCAACTGGTGTGGCTGTCGCCGAATGTCAGTTATGGCTTCGGCAGCGCCGGCCAGGCCGGCCACCAAGGAGCATCTATCCGGCGCGGACTCTCGACCAGTTGGCCGGTGACGGCAAGGGCCGCAAGCTCGACCGCAGCATTCTCGACGCGGTGCTTGACGAAGCGCACACGCTGCAGCCTAAAGTCAGCATCGGCGACCGCAAGAAGCTGGATGAATACCTGGAGTCCGTCCGCGACATCGAGAAGCGCATCGATCACGCTTCGAAGCAGGAGCGTCTGGAAGGCTGGCGTCCGGCGATCCAACAGCCGAATATGCCGCGCCCGGCCGGCGAGATCCCGCAGAACGTTCCGGATCACATGAAATTGATGCTGGATCTGACCGTGCTTGCGTTCCAGATGGACAAGACGCGCGTAGTCACCCTGATGCTCAACAACGACCTCTCGCAAATGAACTTCAAGTTCCTGGAGGGCGTGCGGGGAGCCCTGCATCTCGACCTGACGCACAACGGCAAGGCGCCGGAGCTGGAGGCGATGTACCTGAAGACCAACCAATTCCACATGCAGCAATTCACCTACCTGGTGAAGCGGTTGAAGGCGTCGACGAAGGCGGACAGTCGCTGCTCGATAACTCGATGCTGATGCTGGGATCGAGCCTGTTCGATGGCGACGCGCATAGCGCCGAGCAGTTGCCGATCGTGCTGGCAGGCCGCGTCGGCGGCGCCATGCAGACCGGCCGCGTGCTGGACTATATGGATAAGGGCAACGACAATCGGCGCGCGTGCAGCCTTTACCTGTCGCTGATGGACAGGATGGGCGTCCACCTGGATCGTTTCGGCGATACCGAGAAACCGCTGGACGGCCTGTGGTCGAGCGCGGCGTGAAGACGTGCCCATGCCGAATAGGCTAGATTAGGACCATGGACCGGATCGAGGTCAACCCGGAAATCTGCAGCGGCAAGCCGGTGATTCGTGGAACCCGTATTATGGTTCGCAACATTCTTGGGATGATTGCGGGCGGATACACCATGGACCAGGTGCTCGCGAGTTACCCCGATCTCACGCGTGAGGATGTGGCGGCAACGCTCGAATATGCGGCCCGAGTGGTGGATGAAGAGCAGGTCATTTCGCGCTGAGCTTTTGGCTGGGCTCGCTATTATCCATGCCGCGCAGACCGGCGTATGCGGATATTCTCGTTATCGATGATGATGAGGCTTCCCACGAGTGTTTCATCATCTGTCTCGGCCAATAACCGATCTAGGGCTCGCTCTGTCTGTTCAATTGTCGTCGGCCACACTTTCAGCCGAATCACACCAGCGTGGCTCCCGAGCGGAAACATCCGGGCATCCGCGAAGTCCTCATCAAAGGTGAGTATGATCGCCGAATGCTCCTGCACCCAATTGAAAATCGCCGTGTCGGCCGCACCTCGCAATCCCACATCCGGTACATGAAGGACATCCCACCCGGGCCGCAGTGTTCGAATATGCCCGCAAATCTGGAGCGGTATGTTCTGATCGACGATGATACGGATCACATGCCCTCTACCGCCTCAGCGGATCTTCCACCCATGGCGGCGTCGCCTGGATCAGCCTGCCCAGCTCCGGCTCCAGTTGCTCCATCTTGCACTTCATCTCCCAGGCGATTTCCCGGTAGCTGAAGTGGCCCTTTACACCGCTGCGCAGGCGCGAGATGTACTCGGCCTCGGCGAAATCCATCTTGAAGAGAAACCGCGAGCGTGCGCCGAAAGGCAGCAGATAATGTGCGCCCGGCATGGGCAGCCGGCGCATGGCGTCGAAGGCGGCGCCCATGGCGGCATCGTAGACCTCTGTTGCGCCGGCGTCAGCCAACAGCTTCGGCGTGTCGTATCCGAGATTTCCGGAATACGCCTGCCGGAATTTCTGGCAGCGCCGGTGGCGGTGCAGATCGCGATAGGCGCCGACGTCGATCGCGAGATCGTAGGCATAGAGGCCGCCGCGGAAGCCTGCCAGGATCTCGTCGCGCCGCGTGCGCGAGCCGAGCGCTACGTCGATCGGTTCGGCGCGCTGCCGGTCGCTCCATCCGCAGGCCATCTCGTATAACTCGCGGAACGGCCGGTCCGTCACCGAATACAGCAGCGTGGCGGCAATGTCCGCGGGCACGTGCGTGGGCCGCAGCAGGTCGACGCGCTCCGCAGCGCCACCGGCGGGCGCGGGCAGGTTCTGGTCCGCCCAGCGCTTCAGGTCGTCGCGCGAGCGCACGGCGTGTTCATCGGCATCGGCGTGGCGCGCGAGAGTCGGTGCCAGCGGCTCGGATCGGGCGTCCGGATCCCAGCGGCAATCCGGCTCCTCGGCGCAGGCGCGCGCCAACTCGTCACCCAGATCCCGCAGTTCGGCATACTCGGAGGCCTTCAACCGGCGGATCTGTTTCTCGAGAGTGCGGATGCTACCTACCTGCCCGACGTTCGTCGGCACGCCCCAGAAGAGCAGGTAGCGCGCCACGTCGAACGCGCGCGCCGCGATGTTCCGCTGGTAAGCCTCGGGCTTCATGTCGTCCGGCTTGGGAAGCTGCGCGGCCAGGCATGCGGACGCCATCCGGTTCACCTGGCCGTAAGCCTCGAGCAGCGCCGCGCCCGCGGCCTGGTACGCCACGGCATCCCCGACCGCCAGCTCCGGCGGCGTCACAAAACCGGAACGCGAAAAATCCTGGTAGCGGGACGACTTGGCCTGCCCGTCCCACAGCGGCTCTTCTTCGATTTCCGTGGCCGCCAGTTCGGAGATTCCTTCGAAGCAGATGACGGTGTGGCCCAGGTCCGCGATGGATGCGTGGCCGTATTGGAAATAGAAACTCTCCAGAAATTTTTGCGAGTCATGGGTGCGCACCCACTCGATGGAATCGCGGATGGAATCGGGGGAACGGCTGTAGCGAGCCAGCGCGTAGGCGCTCTTTTCGGGCGGCATGGGCGCCACCGTGATGACGCGTTTCGTGGGAGTCAAGACGCTATGATAACGGGAATGCAGATTCGAATCCAAAAGATTCATCCCGCCGCCATCCTGCCTGCGTACGCGCATGGCCCCGCGGAGGACGCCGGCATGGACCTGCACGCCGTCGAGGACGTGACGCTCGAACCGGGCGCTCCGCGGCTGGTGCCCACCGGACTGACGGTGGAGATTCCGCCCGGCTACGAGGCCCAGGTGCGCCCGCGCAGCGGCCTCGCGCTCAAGCACGCCATCACGCAGCCCAACGCGCCCGGCACCATCGACCCCGGGTACCGCGGCGAGATCCGCGTCATTCTGCTGAACCTAGGCCGCGAGCCGTACACCATTCACGCCGGCGACCGCATCGCGCAGATGATCGTGGCGCGCTACGAGGCCGTCGAGTGGGTGGAAGGCGACTTGGCCGAATCGCGCCGCGGCGCCGGAGGCTTCGGCTCCTCGGGGCGCTGAGCCGCGATCCCGCCGAGAAAGATCGCGACCATCTCCATCACCACGCGCCGGCGGTCCGGCTTCCGCAGTTTGCCTGGAAACAGCAGCCTCACCAGGCCGTGGTACGACATCATGCCGATCGCGCCGCGTGCTGCCATTTCGGCATTTACGGCCCGAAATGCGCCAGCACGGATGCGGCGCCGGATATATCCCGCAACCATCTTGTAGAAGTTGGCGAACAGGTGCTCGAAGAAGAGATCCGAAAGCTCGTGGCGCTCCAGGCAACTGAAGTAGACGATGCGGAACAACTCCGGATCGGCTTCGTACCGCTCGAGAATCAGTTCGCCCAGCCGGGTAAAGAAGCGGCGATCATCTTCGCCAAGCGCAAGCTGCTTTAGCTCCGCGGCGTGCTCGGACACCTCTGCCGCCTTCAACTCGATGATGGCCCGGTATAGATCCTGTTTGGTGCGGAAGTGCTGGTACAGCACCGGCTCGCTGACTCCGAGACTGGAAGCCAACTCGCGCGTAGTGGTCCCGCTGAAACCCTTTTCGGCGAAGAGTCGAAGGTGTCAAGGTCACATCGCTCTCCCCCGCCGATGTCGCCGCCGGCGATCTGGGCAAGTACGACGTCATTCTCCTCGGCGTCCGTACCTACGCCGCGCGCGAGGACCTGCGCGCTTCCAACAACCGTCTGCTCGATTACGTGAAGAACGGCGGCGGCGCGATCGTGCAGTACAACACGCCGGAGTACGATCGCAATTACGGCCCGTATCCTTATACGATGGGCCGCAATCCCGAGGAGGTGACCGACGAGGCCTCGAAGGTTGCGATCCTGAATCCGTCTCATCCGGTGTTCAACTGGCCGAACCGGATCACCGAAAAAGATTTCAGCGGCTGGGTGGAAGAGCGCGGATCGAAGTGGATGCGTTCCTGGGACCCGCAATACGAGGCTCTGCTAGATCGCGCCCGCGCCTTCACTCGCCACAAAGATTCCGTTCCGCTGATTCACCGTCGGGACGCTCACGATGTACGAATTGCCGGCGCGCTGCCGGAACCCCGAGTAGTCGCCGAAGATGAACGTGCGGTTGCGCTGGATGGGTCCGCCCAGCGTGGCGCCGAAATCGTTCTGGCGCAGCGGCGGAAGCTTTCCGGGGTTGAAAGGGCCGCGCGCGTCGAGAGCGCTGTTGCGGATGAACTCGTAGACGCTGCCATGCACCTGGTTGGTGCCGGAGCGCGTGGTGACGGCGATCACGGCACCGCCAGCGCGCCCGAATTCCGCGCTGAAGGCGTTGGTCTGGAGCTTGAATTCACCCAGCGCCTCGGGCGGCGGCAGCGTCGTCACGATGCCGAGCAGCACCTCGTTGTTGTCGGCGCCGTCGATCAAATAGTTGTTGGCGCCGTCGCGCTGCCCGTTGATGGCAAAACTCGAATTGCCCTGCGGCGCGTCGAAAAGGCCCACTGGGTTGGTGCGGATGGCGCCCGGAACCAGCGCCATCAGCGCCGTGAAGTTGCGTCCGGTCTGGCTGTTGAGCGGTAGCTCGTCGATCGCCTGGGTCTGGATCACTTGCCCCAACTCCGAGGTGTCCGTCTTGACGAGCGGAGCCTCGCCGACGGCTGTCACGGTGTCGGTGGTGGCGCCGAGCTCCAGCATCAGGTCGATGCGCGTGGTATCCGCGACCAGCAGAGTGATGCCGCGGCGGACGCTTTTCTTGAAGCCTTCCTTCTCCGCCGTCACTTCATAAACGCCCGGCTGCAGGAAGGGCGCGATGAAATGTCCCTCGCCGTTCGTCACCCATTTGGAGGAGATGCGTGTCTCCACGTTGGTCACCGTGATGGCGGTGCCGGGCACAATGGCCCCGCTGGGGTCGCGAACCACGCCGTCCATGGTGGCGGTGGTCGCCTGTGAGAAAGCCAGGACTGCCGTAAGAGCGAGCCATGCAGCAACACGAAGCATTGGAACCTCCCCTTTGGGTAAGAGGCTTTCAAAAAGCGACGCTCCTTCAAGGAGGGGGGATACTGAACCGTCGTAGCCATGGGGTTCATTGACACCTTTCCGGGCATGTGAGAGATTCGGGACCATGAAACTGGCCGAAAAGCGTTGCGTTCCGTGCCGGGGAGGAGTCCCGCCTTTGCAGGGTGCGGAACTGGAGAACATGCAGGTGCAGGTAACCGGCTGGCAGGTGGTGGACGAGCACCACCTGTTGAAGACTTACACCTTCCCCGATTTCCAGAAGGCCCTGGACTTCGTGAACCGCGTGGGCGCGATCGCGGAACAGGAAGGCCATCATCCCGACCTCTACCTCGCCTGGGGCAAGGTCGAAGTGAAGATTTGGACCCACAAGATCGACGGCCTCACCGAGAGCGATTTTATTCTCGCGGCCAAGATCGACGCACTAACCTGACGCCGCGCGAATCTCCTCTGCAACCAACTCCGGCGCCTCCATCGGAACATAGTGGTTGCGCTCCGCCAGGAATACATCGCGGCCTCTTGGGAACCGCTCCGCCAGCTTCTCCCACGTCGGGGACGCATTCAGGTCGAACACTCCCGGCGGCGCCGTCGTTCATGCGCGCATCACCGTGACCGGTATCCCGATCGACGGAATCACTCCATACAGGTTCGACTCGGGCGCCGACGACTGCCGGTATATCGACGCCTCGACGGCCGGCGGGCATGCCAGTTCGAAGCCGTCGCCCGCGGGCAGCAGCGCATACTCGCAATAGTCCCGCAGGATCTCCGGCCGCCATGCGGCGAAGGGCGCGCGGCCGCGGAACCGCTCGTACATCTCGTCGGGCGACGCCCAGCGTGCGCGCCGCCGCTCGATGAACCCGACGTCCGCCTGCCGCACCCCGTAATACTCCGGTGGGTAGATCACGGGATCCACCAGCACCAACGTCGCGAACGCCCCGGGGCGCATCGCCGCCGCCTGAACCAGCGAGTGCCCGCCCATCGAATGGCCCACCCCGATGGCGCCAGTCACGTCCAGCGCTACGAGGTCCTCGCCGAACATGCGCCACGGGTACGGCGGCGCCGGCTTGCTGCTGCGGCCATGTCCGCGGAAGTCGATCGCCAGACAACGCCTGCCGGGAAACAGGCGGGCGATTGAGTCCCAGCAGCGTCCATGAAAACCGGTGGCATGCGCCAACACGAGCGGCGGACCCGCGCCCGGCCAATCCCACACCGCCAGTTCCCCTTCGCCGGTCGCCACCGTTCTGAGTTCGGGTTGCAAACCAGCATTTTCCCATGCGCAACGCCCAACCGAGGGCCGCCCGAGCCGCCGGTACCCTTTGACGCGGCCTCCGTCGACCGCGATCATAGTTAGCATGCGTAGTCTGTGTGCCGCCGCCGCGTTGGCGGCCCTTCCCCTGTTCGCCCAGAACGAGCAGCCGCCGAAAACATGGGTCGATCCCGACACCGGGCACCGTGTCGTGCGGCTAACCGACGAGGCGGGCAGCGCCAGCCTCTACTTCAACCAGAACTGGTTTACGCCCGATGGAAAGAAGTTGGTATACACCTCGCCCACCGGCATCTACACGCTCGACCTGGCGGCGCGCGCGACCAGGCAAGTGGTCGAGGGCCGCGTCCGCCTGATCGAAGCCGGGCACAAGACGCCGAACGTTTACTACATCAAGACCGGCGCGGTTTTCGCGACGGCCACTGCGACCGGCGAGACGCGAGAGATCGCGAAGCTGCCGCCGCGCGGGTCGGTCGACACCATCAATGCCGATGAAACGCTAATCGCCGGCACCTACACCGAGGCTGCCGGTCCCACGAACAACGCTTACGCCTCGCCCGAGCGCCGCCAGCAGCCGCAGGTTTTGGAACAGCCGCGCAGCAAGGGCCAGATGATGGAAGAGCGGCTGGCCGCCCACATCCCGATGGGCCTGTTCGTCATCAGTACCAAAACGGGCGAGACCACCACCATTCTGAAGAGCACCGATTGGCTCAACCACCTGCTCTTTTCCCCCACCGACCCGACGCTGCTGATGTTCTGCCACGAAGGCCCCTGGCACAAGGTGGACCGGATCTGGACCATCCGCACCGATGGGTCGCATCTCACCAAGATCCACACCCGCACCATGGCGATGGAGATTTTCGGCCACGAATTCTGGTCGATCGACGGCAAGACGATCTACTACGATCTGCAGACGCCGCGCGGCGAAGATTTCTGGCTGGCGTCGTACCAAGTGGATACCGGCGAGCGCGCCCGGTACCACCTGCAGCGCAACCAATGGTCGATCCACTTCAATGTCTCGGCGGACGGCAAGCTCTTCACCGGCGATGGCGGCGACCCCGGCCAAGTGGCCAAAGCTCCCGACGGCGAATGGATCTACCTGTTCCGTCCGGAACTGACCCCCAACCGCGGCATCGACGACAAGAGCCTGGTCAGTTCCGGAGTCCTGCACGCCGAGAAACTGGTCAACATGTCGAAGCACCAATACCATCTCGAGCCCAACGTCCGCTTCTCGCCCGACGCCAAGTGGGTGATCTTCCGCTCCAACATGTTCGGCCCCACCTACGTCTTCGCCGTGGAAGTCGCCAAAGCGAATGCCGCGAATGCCGGGGACAGGCTATGAAACTTTCCGCGCCGCTCTTGCGCGGAATTTCGTTGCCTGTCCCCGCAATTCTCTCTGCCGAGAAGTTCTTGGTGTTTGCGCTGTTCTTCCTGATCGCCGCCGTTGCCCACGCCGCCGATACCCGTCCCTTCGACGCCGACTGGCGTTTCCTCAAATCCGACGCCCCCGGCGCCGAGGCGCCCGCCTTCGATGACGCCGCGTGGCGCACCGTCAACGTGCCGCACGATTGGAGCATCGAAGGTCCGTTCGATTCCAAGAATGCGACCGCGGGCGCCGGCGCTTTCCTCCCCGCTGGCGTCGGTTGGTACCGCAAGCATTTCACCGTGCCCGCCGCCGATGCCAGCAAGCGTGTCTTCATCGACTTCGACGGTGTGATGGCCAACAGCGACGTCTGGATCAACGGCGCGCATCTCGGCAAGCGCCCCTACGGCTACGTCAGTTTCCGCTACGACCTGACGGACCACGTCCTTTTCGGCAAGCCCAACATCATCGCCGTGCGCGCCGACAACTCTGCCCAGCCTGCCTCGCGCTGGTATACCGGTGCGGGCATTTACCGGCACGTGCGGCTGGTGGTCGCGAACCCGGTGCATCTCGAACAGTGGTCCACGTTCGTGACTACGCAGGACCGCTCGGTGCACATCGCAACCAGCGTCGTGAACCAGTCGCGAGCGGACCGCGCCGTGAGTGTCAGCATCGTGCTGGCCGGGCCGGGCCCCCGCATCGCCGGCAATGGGACGCCCGAAGAAAGCGTGCCCGCGGGCGCATCAGTGGAATTCACGCGCGACATCAAAGTGAATTCCGCGGACCTCTGGAACCTGGATCATCCCGCCCTCTACACCGCGACCGTGAAGGTCTTCGAGGGTAGCACGCTGCTCGACGAAGAGACTGTCCATTTCGGCATCCGCGATTTCAAATTCGATGCCGCCACCGGCTTCTGGCTTAACGGAAAAAACTTCAAGATCAAGGGCATCGGTCTGCACGCCGACGGCGGCGCAATGGGCGCGGCCATCCCGTTGCGCGTTTGGGAACGCCGTCTGGAACGCCTGAAGGAGCTTGGCGTCAACGCCATCCGCACCGCCCACAACCCCGTCGCGCCCGAGTTCCTCGACTTGTGCGACCGCATGGGCTTCCTCGTGATGGACGAGATGTTCGACTGCTGGACCATCGCCAAGAATCCCGCCGACTACCACCTCTACTTCCGCGACTGGTCGCACCGCGACACTGCCGACACGGTCCGTCGGGACCGCAACCATCCGAGCATCGTCGCCTACAGCGCCGGCAACGAAATCCGCGACACGCCCAACGCGGAACTCGCGAAGAGCATCCTGAAGGGACTGGTCGAGGTCTTCCACGCCAACGATCCTACGCGGCCGGTGACGCAGGCGCTCTTCCGGCCCAACGTCAGCCACGATTACGATAACGGCCTCGCGGATCTGCTCGACGTGATTGGCCAGAACTATCGCGAAAACGAAATCCTGGCGGCGCACGAAGCCAAACCCACGCGCAGGATTCTGGGCACCGAGAATACACAAGGCCGCGCCAACTGGCTGCCGCTGCGCGACAACGCTGCCTACTCCGGCCAGTTCCTGTGGAGCGGCATCGACTACCTGGGCGAATCGCGCGCCTGGCCCGTAGTGGCCGCGGGTTCGGGATTGCTCGATCGCACCGGCGGCTTCAAGCCAATTGCCTACGAACGGCAAAGCTGGTGGAGCGAGAAGCCTATGGTCTACATGGCGCGCCGCGTGGCGCCCGCGCGTGCCGTCCCGATCGATCCCGGCTACGAAGCCGGCCCCGCCACGGCCGTGCGCTTCCCGCAGACCCTCTTCTCCGACTGGAATGCGACCGGCACGCCGGACGTCGAAGTGTACAGCAACTGCGAAGAGGTCGAGCTGCTGTTGAATGGCAAATCGCTCGGCGTGAAGCCGCTGCCGGCGGATGCGTCGCCGCGCAACTGGCGAGTGCCGTTCGAGCCGGGGACACTCAAGGCTCTCGGCAGGAACAAGGGACAGACCGTCGCCACATACGAGCTGCGCACGGCCGGCAAGCCCGCGAAAGTAGTGTTGACCGCCGACCGCGGCCGCCTCACCGGAGACTGGGACGACGTGTCATTTGTCACCGCGACTGTGGTGGACGCGAACGGCGTGATGGTGCCCAACGCCGATCGGCTCATCTCGTTCAAGCTGTCCGGCCCCGGGGCGATCGCCGCCGTGGATAGCGCGGATAATGCCAGCCACGAGCCGTTCCAGGCGGCAGAACGGAAGGTCTATCAGGGCTGGTGCGTAGCGGTGGTGAAGGCAAGTGGGGCAGGGCGGATTACGATGTCCGCATCGGCCCCCGGACTGGCGGGGTCGAGCGTGACAATAGAGGGTGTAAAGAAATGATCAAGATTTTCTTGTTGCTGCTGGCTCCGCTCGGCGTTTCAGCGCAACATATCGACCTCACCAAGACTCCGCCCGACGCCCTCTATACCGCTGAGCGCGGCTACGGGTACGAGGCCCCTCCCACGCAGCCGCCGTTCTTCTTCTCCGTCCGCGTGCCCGAAGAAGGCAACTACCGCGTCACCGTCACGTTCGGCGATCCCGAGGCCGAGACCGTCACCACTGTCAAAGCCGAGCTCCGCCGGCTCATGATCGAAAAAGTTCCCACCGCGCCCGGCAAGTTTGAAACGCGGAGCTTCCTCGTGAACGTCCGCCGGCCGCAGATTCCCGGCGGCGGGGAAGTCAAACTGAAGCCGCGCGAAACGCAGTCCGAGGCCTGGGCCTGGGACGACAAGCTCACCCTCGAATTCACCAACTCGCACCCCGGCGTGCGCACTCTGGACATCGCGAAAGCCGACGTGCCCACCCTCTACATCGCC
Source organism: Bryobacteraceae bacterium (assembly GCA_041484525.1). GTDB lineage: Bacteria > Acidobacteriota > Terriglobia > Bryobacterales > Bryobacteraceae > JBGPHT01. Next base: position 88,119 of record JBGPHT010000007.1, read on the forward strand.
GGCGACTCGACGTCCACCGACCAGCCCGTCGAGCCCTTCAACAGTTGGGGCCAGATGCTCACGCGCTTTTTCAAGCCCGAGATCGCCGTCGCCAATTGGGGAGAATCCGGCGAATCGCTCCGCGGCTATAAGGGCGAGCGCCGCTTGGACAAGCTCTCGAGCGCCCTCAAGCGCGGTGACTGGCTCTTCATCCAGATGGGGCACAACGACCAGAAGGAGCGCGGCGAGGGCGTGGGCGCTTTCACCACTTACAAGGCCGACCTGAAGCGGTTCATCGCCGAAGCGCGCGAGCATGGCGCGACGCCCGTGCTGATCACTTCCATGCACCGCCTCAGCTTGGATGCCGCGGGCAAGATCGTCAACACGTTGGGCGATTACCCGGAGGCCGTGCGCCAGGCCGCCAAAGAAGAGAACGTAGGGTTGATCGACCTCCACGCGATGAGCCAGATTTTCTACGAAGCTATCGGCCCGCAGGACCTGCCCAAGGCGTTCGCCGGCGACACCACGCATCACGGAAACTACGGCAGCTACGAGCTGGCGAAGTGCGTGGTGGAAGGCATCCGCAAGCTGCCGCTGGCCAAGTACCTGATGGACGATCTGCCGGTCTTCGACCCCGCGCACCCCGACCCGATCGCCCAGTTTGACATCCCCGCCGAACCACCCGGACCACTGGTGAAACCGTATGGCAATTAAGACGCTGCTCCTGCTCGCCACTCTGGCCGCTGCTTCTGCGCAGACGCTGCCCACCCATCGGCGACTCGACGGCGAACAACGCCAATCGCCGCGGCTGGGCCGATCCGCTGGCCGATTATTTCGACGCTGTCAAAATCCAGACGGTTAACCGCGCCCGCGCCGGCCGCAGCAGCCGCACCTTCGTCACGGAAGGCCTGTGGGACCGCGTCCGCACCGATCTCAAGCCGGGCGACTTCGTCCTCATCCAGTTCGGCCACAACGATGGCGGCCCGCCCGATAAAGACCGCGCGCGCGGATCGCTCCCCGGCCTGGGCGATGAGTCCAAGGAATTCACCATGCCCGACGGGCGCCAGGAAACCGTCTACACTTTCGGCTGGTACATGCGTAAGTTCATCCGCGAGACGAAGGCCGCCGGCGCCACGCCTATCGTTCTCTCGCTGACCGTGCGCAACATTTGGAAAGACGGCAAGGTGGAGCGTGGCTCAGGCCAGTTCAGCCAATGGTCGGCGGACGTCGCCAAGGCGGAGGGAGTCGGATTCGCCGACGTTACCGACGTCATCGCCGATCGCTACGAGCGGATGGGCGAGGCCAAGGTGAAGGCTCTCTTCCCCGAAGACCACACGCACACCAGCCCCGCGGGCGCCGACCTCAACGCGTCGCTGACCGTCTTCGCTCTGCGCGCGATGCCGAACGCGCGCCTCACGAACTATCTGTCGGCGAAGGGACAGGAAGGAAGCCTGGGGCTGCCCGTCCCTGACAATCCGAATTTGCCGACGCTGTTCCTGATCGGCGACTCCACCGTGCGCAACGGCCGCGGCGACGGCGGCAACGGTCAATGGGGCTGGGGCGAACCGATCGTCAACCTCTTCGATATTTCGAAGATCAACGTGGTGAACCGCGCCATCGGCGGACTCAGCAGCCGGACGTTCCTGACGCAAAACTGGTGGGACCGCGTGCTCGCCATGCTCAAGCCCGGCGACTTCGTCATGATGCAATTTGGCCACAACGATTCCGGATCGCTCGACGACACGGCGCGCGCTCGCGGTACGCTGCCGGGCGTCGGCGAAGAGAGGAAGGAGATCGACAACCCGCTCACGAAAAAGCACGAGACGGTCGGCACCTACGGCTGGTACCTGCGCAAGTTCATCGCGGACGCGCGCGCCAAAGGAGCTACGCCGATCGTGTGCACGCTGATTCCGCGTAAGATCTGGAAGGCCGGCAAGATCGTCCGCAACGGCGATAGTTACGCTGGTTGGGCGCGGCAGGTAGCGGCCGTGGAGAACGTGCCGTTGGTGGATCTCAACGAGATCATCGCCCGGCGTTACGAGGAACTTGGGTCGGAGAAGGTGGAGCCGTTGTTCGGCGACGAGCACACGCACACCAGCCTGGCAGGTGCGGAATTGAATGCCAAATGTGTGGTGGACGGCTTGACAGCATTGAAGGAAAATCCGCTGGCTACGTACATCAAGTAACCGGCGGCTGGCGTGGATTGCTCGGCCGACCACGCCGAACGCGCCCTTCCATCCGCGCTACTCATAAGTGGGGCCTCATCGCGTTCCTCGGCGAGGGCGGGCGCGTGGAGTTGAACCCAGCGCCCGATATCATTCACGACGAGAAGACCATTTCACGAGGAATTGCCTGGGTAACTGGCGATCGCCTATGCTCCGATTATTCCGGCCTGAACGCGTTGTCGGACTTCGTGCCAGTCGTGGTCTGTCAGCTTTCCGACAACACGAACATCACGCTGGAGCAAGGTGACGAGATACAGCCGAAACCACGACGGCGCGTGCAGACCCGCCGCCTTCCAGTTCGTGATCTCGCAATCGGTTGGGCACAGAGGATCGTCCGGCTTCGTCGTAATCAAACCCAGGATTACGTCCGGGCGATGGCGTTGATAAACAACCGTGGACAAAACCACAGCAGGTCGCGTTTTCGTAATCTGCGCGCCCGGAAAGGCCGCGATTACGATGTCCCCTGGCGTCAAGTCTCTTTGCGCTCCCGCTCGTCAAGTGTGGATAGGGAAGCGCGCCGCGCGTCCGCGAGGTCTTCCTTAGTCCACGTGTCGGACCAATCCACGCTCCTGCCATTTGCGAGATCGCGGAGTCGGGTTGTCCAAGCGATTACCTGATCGGCAGTGTCTGGCGGCAAGGCGCGAAGCGCCTCCACTAAGCGTTCCTCATTTTCGCTGAGTGCGATCACAATGCCATTATACCGCCGCCTCGGTGCTGTCCCGATTGCCGAGAATGTTGGTAGTGTCCTAAAGGTGCGTTGATGGCATAAACAGCGACCGCTCGTTTCTGCTACTTTGAAGACATGGCGCAACGCACCAGCCTGAAGGCTCTCCGCAACATGATCGTGCAGGCGGAGACGATCCTCTCCACCACCACCCTACCCCAAGGCCGAGCCGAGCGCGCGCGTGAACTTCTGCGCGCCGCTATCGCCTTGACCGACGATCTGTTGCTCGTAGCGCCGGCTGCGATCCTGGGCGCGAAGGGCGGAAAGGCTACGCTCGCGAAGCGCGGACCGGACTACTTCCGCCAGCTCGCGGCGAGGCGCAAGACTCACGGTGGCGGAAGGCCGCGCAAATCCACGTAAGAGAGCACAGTTCTTTACCGCTGATCCAGGAAGTTCTCAAGAATGGCTTTGGCTTGAGATAGGGCAGCGCCCAATTCGATCCTCAGGGTAGTAGCTGGCAATCCCGCGCCCGCAATCACGCGGCCTGCCTCGCCGACAAGCTTCAAGGAACGCTCAATCTCGTCTCGTTGATCCGTCCGTAAACGCATTTGTATTTTCTCCCTGATACGTTATTCGCCAAATCGGGCCGGAATGCGCAAACTTTTTGCAGTTTTTTTCTTGGTAGACTCCCTTTCAGCCGCCTAGCCCGGCCAGGCGACAAGCGGGGGACCCTGCCCCGTTGGCGGCAATTCCTCTTCAGGGCATCGCAAAGGGAGCGATGAAGCCACTTCCAGAGCTATCGCCATCAGCGGAAGAGCACATCAAGAATATCAGGATAGTCGCCCAAGCCAGGGTTCGTCGCGGTCGTCGCAAGGTTGAGCATATGCGTCGCCGACTCTATTCCGGAAACGCTGAAGGCATATTTGACCATGGGTCTCCCATCGAAGATGCGGAGAAAGATGTGCAGGTGGCCGCTGCTGAACTTTTTGACGCCTACGCAGAGCATGTGTGGCATGTCGTCCGTCCGGACCTATCGAGATTCACCGCCATGCTCGAAGACATCGGTGTTAGAGTGTCGCGCGAAATCGTTTATCAAGAATTCAGAAATACGATTCGTGATACGAGCAATGACAAGATTCTTGACTGGGTACAGCGCGCGGCCACAGACGCCACAGAGGTGTCCCCTCAAGTTGAAAAGTCAGCGCCTAGGAGGGGGCCTGTTACTGAACGCGCGGTATCGCCGCAGTCGATCATCGATGACTTTCGCACAAAGCAGGGATGGTCATTGGACCAACTAGCAGAGAAAGCCGGGATCGACCGCCGCCAGGTCTTCAAAGTCAGGGCGGGGCGAAACGTGAGGCCGTACGTTCTTAAAGCATTGGCGGAGATCATGGGCGTGGAGCCATCCGTCCTAGCAGCCTGTGGTAATAGTCGCGAAAACATGTGACCTAGCGAATGTTCTGGGCGTCTATACTGCATGGCCATGGGAACCCGCAAGAAACGGGAGCGACAGGAAGATCTCTGGGTCGTCAGCAGCGAGGTCGTGGGCA
>JBGPHT010000008.1:0-91599 GCA_041484525.1 Bryobacteraceae bacterium
CCTGGCGCTGGCTTGATTTGGACAGGCACTACCCGAGGAAACGACAGACCTCGATCTGGCAACCCCGATTCTCAGTACGCAAAGCATTCAGTTTCAACAGGCGACATCACAACCCTGTCCTGTTTTGGACAGCAGTGATATGACAATGCCATCTATCCTACGCGCAAAGCACCGGATGGCGTCGATGTTCAGCCCCCACAGTTGCGGCTCACGCACTTTCTGACCGTAAAACACCACCAAGAGACCACGCGGAAGGGACATATTGAGAGCCCGCTGTCTGTCTTCTTCTCGCCCATGGCAGTTTTCGATTTTGGTGCGTTCGTTGTTGAAAGTGCCTGCGCCAATTTCTTCTAGCGTTGTTCCAATGTCCGCGAATTCAAAAGTGCCTTCGTTCAATCTTGCCGTCAGAGCTCGCCCTACGCACCACGAGATCTCATCACCGGCGGCAGCATATGCCACGTGGTGTCTTGCCAGATTTTCAATTTTGCGAATGCCGACTCGATCATCAAATTCCGAAGCGCTTGCAGTCTGGCGGACCATGCACTGGTCTGCCGCGAGGATAATCCCGTTCGAACAAGTCATGCCAACAAGGATGGTCATGCGCTGGATCTTACGCCAAATCTCCCGTGGGCTGTTACCGGAGATAGCCGAATCGAGTGAACGACACGGCGTTTGATCAATCTTTGATCACGCCTCGCCAAAAATCGCCGTAAGTTATTGATTCTGTTATGGTGGAGGCGGGGGAGTTGAACTAAAGAGGGGTATTGAAAACATGCAAGTTATTGATTTCTTTGGCCCACCGTGCCTAGCGTTGCTTCCATTCCCAGCTTTGTTGGATCAATTGGGATCAGTGGCGGCCTTGGACATCTACTTCACGCTGCGTCGTCGATGTGAACCACAGCTTCCTTGCCCAGCGCGCGCAGGGCGGATTCGATCTTGCCAGCCTTGGTCTCATGCTTCGGGTTGAGCATCCGGCGGATAACTACCTCCGTCACACCTAAGCGACGTGCTAGTTCGGAGTTGTTTATTCCGGCCCGCTCCATAGAGCCGAACAGAGCCAATTTCGGGGCGAGATACATTGCCACCGGAATTCGCCGTTCACTGCGGCGCTGCTTTGACGGCTTTGGAACGGCATCGCGTCGAATGAGCCGGCCGGCGAGCGCCTCCTGAAGGCAGTCGGCCGCCTGTTCAATCGCGTCTGCCATATCGCGACCGCTTGTGATCGCCTCCGGTAGGTCCCGAAAACGAACCATGAAGTTTCCACCGTTATCCGGGGTAAACTGGGCGGGGTATGCAAACTGGTCCATAGCGCACTCCTTTAGCGATAGCCGAAGTCCTTCGCTGCAAGCTCCAACTGCTCGATCATAGCGCGGATGGTTCCCGTGGGAATCTCGCGCTTCAGGTCCTGAACGGTAGTCTTGCCTCCCGGACCGATGTACAGAGTTCCGTGGCTCCCCTTTCCGTGAGAAGGAACCCATTTGCATGTCAGCTTCTTCGCCCTTGCAGCGATCCGCGCCTTTCTCAGGAACTCGGAACCCTTCACGCCTTCAGTATCGTACACTTATGTACGAACATCAAACGGTCTTCTCTAGACGCCCTTACCCGCCCTGGAGGTCGAAGAGTTCCAGCTTCTTTTCTGCGAGTTCGACGGCGACCTTGTCCCGATTGGCATTCAGGCGTTTGACATGGCTATCCAGGTCATCGCTGTCGATTGTGCCACTGATTTTGTATTCGGCTATCGCGGCGCTGACTTGCGAATCGAAAGATTCGCATTTAGCTTCCAAAACCTCGAGTTCGAGTTCAAGACGACGGGTACTCTGCACGTTGGCCATGTTGGGGGCCTCCTTTGAAATTAGGATTCGCCTGGGAGGGAGCGCTTCTATGAGAACGCGGTCGCCCTCACCAAGTGGGACTTGCTCAAGCACACCCTGCGTAAGGGTAACAACCAGTGTCCCGCCTACTTTTCGGACTTTCAGGATGTCACGCGCCATAATGATATCTTAACGCATCCCAGCTGGCATGCAATATGCACATGTATCCCAACGTATCATTATTCCCGCCGCCGTCCACCGCAATGTTCACCGCCCAACTGCACTGGGATCACTTTGAGACAATCAGGCCGACTTCCGATGAGAGTTGTTTTGTAACCTATTGATTCTATAGTGGTGGAGGCGGGGGGAGTTGAACCCCCGTCCGAGAAAGCCCGTCGTGAAGAGACTACGTGCGTAGCCAGCTCAGAGATTTCGGCCACCGCTTCAGAACCGGCGAGCGCGGCGGCAGCCTAGCCCGATTAGATCTCAGCCGCCGGCTCCGGACCGAAGCCTTTGGCCTATCCCGCAAAATGACGCTCACTCACCGCCGCGCGGGCTCAGCGGCTGGAGCGGCTACTTAATTACTTAAGCAGCGTATGCAAACTGCGTGTTGGCAGTTATATTTTCCGATCGTTTTACGGGAGCTCGGAACCCGGCACGCCTCCCCACCACGATTCGATCCCGTCGAATCCGTTGCGCCCCCACAATTTGAAGCGTCTAGAAGTGGGTACTACGTTCCCAGTCTATCACGCCCCCCGGTATAATCGGATCATGCGAACACGGGGCTCCGTCCCTTCCCTCATCCGGCGTGTCCTCCTGCTGCCCGCCGCGCTGCTCGTGTGGGGTCTCGCGCTCCACGCGGCGGACATGACCAAGCTCAATATCATGGTCAAGACGCAAGGCGGCAACCCCGTCGACCGCGCCAGCGTCGTGGTCCGGTTTGTCGAAGGCCGCTCCTATATCAAGCTCGGCAAGAAGATCCGCACCACCTACGAGCTACGCACCAATCAGGAAGGCCGCGCCCGGATTCCTGAAATCCCGCAAGGGAAGATCCGCATCCAGGTTATCGCCAAGGGCTTCCAGACTTTCGGCCAGGTCTTCGAGATCAATGAGGACGAAAAGACTGTCGAGATCAAGCTCAACACGCCGCAACAGCAGTACTCGGCTCACTAGTGATCGTCTTTCCTCCCGACTCCATTTACGAACTTCGCCGCGAAGTGGCGGCGCAGATGGATTCCGGCGCGATCGGCGAGGCAGAGGCGTTTCGTCGCGTCCTCGATGCCGACCCGCACGACTGGATGGCTCTCCGCTTTTTTGTGAGAGAGGCCGAGGAGCGAGGCGATGCGGCCGCTGCCGAGCAGTACGTCCGGCGTTACATTGCATCGCATCCGGGCGATTCCGCCGGCTACATCACGCTCTCGCGGCTGCTGAAAACCGCGGGCCGCGATGGCGCACTCGTCGACGGCTATCACCATCTCGGCTTGTATAAGCTGGCGGGCGATCCGGAAGCCCTGGCGGAGGCGAACATCCCCGCCTTGCTGGACAGGTCGAACATTACCGGCAAATTGCGCGATCTGCCGGCGGAAGAGGCGTTGCTCGCAGTGCTCCAGGCGGCGGAAGAAGCCGCCGGCGCGGAGCCCGATGAGGTCTCCCGCGAACTCGAGCCGCACCGGTTGATCTACCACTTGCGGCAGGCGGGTCCGGAACCGGTCGAAGAAGAATTCGCCGATCGCATTCTCGAACTCTCCCTGGAATGTACGCCGCTGCTCCTGGGGATACTCCGGGAGTGGGGCGAAGAGGGGTACCAGAACGCGGGCGCCACCACGACCTTGCGCGCGCTGGCGTTGCTGGGAGAAATCGGCGACCCCATGGTGCTCCCCGAGATCTTCGAGTACTGGGCGCTGGATGACGAACCGCGCGCCAATGCCGCGCAGTGGGCTACGCGGCGCATCGCCGATCGGCGGCCGGTTGAGACTTTCGCCAGGATGCGCGAGATGCTCTCGCAGGACGACCCGATGACGCGGCTGGTTGTGGCGAGCGCGATCGGAGTCATGCCGGCAGTCCCCGGCCAGACGGAGGTCCTCTTGAGAATTGCCCGCGATGCGGTTGCCGCGGGCGGTGAAGACAATGAAGGCGTGCTCGCGGGCGCGGCTACGGCGCTCATGTTCGTGGATGGTCCGGCGGGTAGCGCGACGCGCGAAGTCCTGGAGATGGCGAAGGGACTGCTGCCGGAAGCCGACATGGCTCACTTGCGGGAAGTCGCCGATACCATCAAGGAAATGGATTCGGGCCTGCCGCCACCCGAAGAAACGGTGTACGACTTTTGCGGCACGCCCGGCGAAGTGCTCGAAGAGGCTCTTGATGGCGACGACGACGTGCCCGTGCCCTACATCGCGCCCCCCAAGCCCGGCCGCAACGATCCTTGCTGGTGCGGCAGCGGCAAGAAGTACAAGAAGTGCCACCTGGCATCGGATGAATCGCATTGACCGGTCTACGCCTTCCGTATGATGGAGTGACGGAGACTGTTTCATGCGGAACATGTTCTTATTTTTGCTCGCGGCGGTCACCCTGTTTGCCGACCAGGTGGTGCTCACCAACGGCGATACCATTTCCGGCAAGGTCGTCAAGAAAGACGGCGCCAACCTGACGGTCCACAGCGAATTCCTGGGCAATGTTACCATGCCGTGGACGGCGGTGAAGAGCCTGCGCTCGGACGAAGACCTCACAGTCGTGCTGCCGGGAGGTGAATCGGTCAAAGGCAAGGTATCGACCAGCGATGCGTCGTTCCAGGTGGCTGGCGCCTCGGGCACCACGTCGACCCCGTTGGCCGAAGTCTCGGCTGTCCGCAATGCGGCGGAGCAGCACGCCTGGGAGCGGCTGCAGCGGCCGCACATCTTCGATCTCTGGGCAGGCGCCTTCGACATCGGGCTGGCGCTGGCAGGTGGAAACGCGCGGACCAACACGTTCACCACTGCGTTCCACGCCGCGCGCATTACAACCCACGACAAGACCACCATCACTTTCAACCAGATCCGCGGCACCGCCCGTCTGGACGGCGTCAACAACCTGATCGCCAGCGCCATCCGCGGCGGGTGGACGTACAACCGCAACATCAACTCAAGGGTCTTCGCCAGCACCTTCAACGATTATGAACGCGACCGCTTCCAGGATCTGTCACTCCGATTTGTCGCCGGAGGGGGGCTGGGCCTGATCGCAATCAAGTCGGAGAGAACGAGCTTGAGAGTGGAAGGCGGCCTCGACTACGTACACGAGAGCTTTCGGCAAGGGGTATCGCACCAGGCCGGCGAGGCCAATTTCGGCGACGACCTGCAGGTGAAACTGAACGGCCTGACCACGGTGACCCAGTCGTTCCGCATGTTTCCGAGCCTGACGGACACGGGGCAGTATCGCGCGAACTTCGACCTCGGCACGGTGATGACGATCAAGAAATGGCTCGGCTGGCATCTTACCGCCAGCGATCGCTATCTGAACAACCCGGCGTTGGGAAGGCAGCGCAACGACATCCTGCTCTCGACCGGCCTCCGCCTGAGCTTCGCCAGATAAGATCGCAGGTCGTGCCTTACATCAGGTCGAACTTCTCCTGGTGCAGTTGCTGATCGCTCTTCACGATTACGGTCCGCCCCAGCACTTCCTCCATCTCCTGGAGATACGAGTTCTGGTTCGACTTCAGCAGCTTCGCCACTTCCGGGGCGACGCGCAGCATCACGTCCTTGCCCTCGACGGCCTTGGCGATCTTGTGCGCCTCCTGCAGAATCTCGCCCACCACCGTCAGCGGGCTCTTGACGTAACCCGCGCCCTCGCAGTACGGGCATGGCGTGCAGAGCGTGCGCTCCAGGCTCTGCTTCACCCGCTTACGCGTGATCGCCACCAGTCCGAAATCGTTGAACTGGAGAATCTTGTACGGCGCGCGGTCGTTGCGCATGGCCTCCTCGAGCGCCTGCATCACCTTCTGCCGGTTCTTGCGCTCGTCCATGTCGATGAAGTCCACCACGATGATGCCGCCCAGATCGCGCAGGCGAATCTGCCGCACGATCTCCTTGATGGCGTCGGTGTTGGTCTTGACGATGGTGTCTTCCAGGCGGTTGGACTTTCCGACGTACTTGCCGGTGTTGATATCGATCGCGACCAGCGCCTCCGTCTGGTTGATCACAATGTACCCGCCCGATTTCAGCCATACCTTCGGCCGCAGCGCCTTCTCCAGTTCGGAGGTGATGTTGAACTCATCGAAGATCGGATTGGAGCGCGTGTACAGCTTGACCCGCCCTACCAGCGCGGGCTGGAAGCGCTGCACGAAGCTGAGCACGTTTTCGTAAACCTCTTCGTTGTCCACCCAGATGCTCTTGAAGGCCGACGTGAGCTGGTCGCGGAGCACCCGCTCGACCACGTTCAGGTCGTGGTGAATGAGCATGGGCGCGGGCCGGCGCTCCGCCTTCTGGCGCATATCCAGCCACATGTTGTAGAGAAACATCATGTCGGCGCGCAGTTCTTCTTCGGTGCGCCCGTCACCCGCCGTCCGCACGATGTAGCCGCCGGGAATGCCGGTGCGATGCGTCTGCAGCACGCGCTTCAGACGGCTGCGCTCTTCGTCGGAGGGAATCTTGCGAGATACGCCGATGTGGTCCACGGTCGGCATGTAGACCAGGAACCGGCCGGGCAGCGCGATGTGCGAAGTGATGCGCGCGCCCTTTTGGCCGAGCGGCTCCTTGGCGATCTGGACGATGATCTCCTGCCCTTCCTTCAAGAGGTCGGCGATGGAGGGAGCCGGCGGCCGGTCGGCGCGCTCCCGCACCGGAGCGGGCACGGTGCGCTGTTCCGGGCGCGGCTCAGGGCGCGGCTCGCGCGGTTCATTGCGTTGATCGTTGCGGGGCTCGTTACGCGAATCGGTGCGCTGGTCGTTGCGCGGCTCCGGGCGTCCTTCCCCTTGCGGCGGGCGCGGACCATCGGTCGTGGGACCGCGATCGCCCCGTCCCTTGCGGCGCATGCGGCGCGAAACGCGGTGGAGATAGCGTGGATTCTGCTCGCGCAGCGTGGCCGTCAGGCTGGTGGGAATACGCGCCGGCTCCGGACCCTCGTCCTGCACGATGGGCTGCTCGCCTTCGGGCGCGGCCTCCACCGGCTCGTCCGCATCCGCCGGCTCATCTGCATCCAATGATTCGGCGGCGTCGGACAGTGCCAGGTCTGCGTCCCCGGCCGTTTCGGCGGCTGTCCCGGAAACTTCCACCGCCACCGTCTCAGGCTCTTCCGCGCTTATCCCGGCAACCGGCGGAGCTTCATCGATGGCGTCGACCAACTCCTCCATCGCCGACACCAGCTCGGGCGCGGCTTCTTCGGCGGCGGCTGTGGGTGCCGGCTCAATGGCCGTTACTTCACGGTCGGACGCCTCGCCCGGCCCCGTGTACTTGGCGAGCGATTCCCCTGGAAGCACGAAGATGTCGTCACCCGACGCGGGTGCGGGGGAGGGCGCGGCGGCCACCGGCGGGGGCGGCGGCGCTTGAATCTCGCGACGCTCTTCGGGTTCGCGGCGCGGCTCGGCATCGCCGCGCGGCGAGTAGAACTTCGAGTCGGGCAGCCCGCGACCGCCGCCGCCGTTGCCCGGACCCTTCTGGCTGTGGCGTCGTCGTCCCCGGCGTCCGCGCCGGTCGCGGTCGCCGCCGCCGCGTTCGTCACGCCGCGGTTCTCCGGGGGGCGCAACCGGCGCAGCAGCAGCTACCGGCTCTTCGGCCGCAGCCGCCGGCGGCGCTTCACGTTCTCCGGAAACTGTAGCCGGCGGAGCCGCCGGTGGAAGGGGCGCTTCCTGCGATCGGCCCAGCTTGAGAACCTGTTCCTCCACGCTGGTCACGATCTTGTCGTACTCTTCGTTGTCTTCGAAGAAATCCGACACATACAGAAATGCATCGCGGTCCAGGCCGATATCGACGAATGCCGATTGCATGCCTGGCAGCACGCGAGTCACTCTGCCTTTGTGAATGCTGCCCGCGAGCGAGTATTCGTTCTCGCGCTGATGGAAAACTTCGACGACCTGATCGTCTTCGATCATCGCCACCCGCGTTTCATGGCGGCTGGCCGAGATCACTAACTCCTTCGACATTCAGTACCTCCCCGGGGTCCGGAGAGAGACCGAAAGCAAGGTAGCGCCCTGCGTGGGTTCGCGACCCCGAAAAAACGGGGCGAACTTGTTACAAGCTCACGCTGGCCGGCGGTGGAGCCGCTTTTCTCAGACACCTGCCGGCCGGGAACCAAACTCCTCTTGCTTCTGGGACCGTGTCCCGAGGGTCTCTACAGGCTCCCGAAAAAACCTTTCTTCTAATTCACAAACCTTCTGAGGCGGACATTGTTTACCAGCCCCAGGGCCAAAAAATTCGACCAGACACTCGATCCCCCGGCGCTCATGAAGGGTAGCGGAATCCCGGTTACGGGCATCCGCCCCACTACCATCCCGACATTCACCAGCATGTGGAACAGCAACAAGGCTGCGATCCCCATGCAGATGTACATGCCGGCCCGATCCGGCGCCGTCTGCGCATTCTGGACGATGCGCATGATTAACACAAAATACAAAGACAACACTAAAACTACGCCCACGAATCCATGCTCCTCGGCGAAGGCCGAGAATATGAAATCCGTGTGCGGCACGGGCAGAAAGCGAAGCTGCGTTTGCGTTCCCTTGGTGACGCCCTTGCCAAACATCCCGCCGGCGCCCACCGCGATCTGAGACTGAATCAACTGATATCCCGTCCCCTGCGGATCGCGTTCCGGGTCCATGAAGCTCACCAACCGCGCCTTCTGATAATCCTTTAGGAAATGCATGCCAACTGGAAGCACCACCACCGCTATTACGGCAATAGCGGCTACATACTTCCACCGCAACCCGGCTAAGAACGCACCTACCATCAGGATTGCGACATAAGTGAGGGACGTCCCCAAGTCCGGTTGCTTCAGAACCAGGAGCAACGGCACCATCACCAAGCCCGCCAATTTGAGCATCTCCCGTACTTCCAACTCGTCGGTCTTCAAATCGGCCAAATAACGGGCTACCAATAATACTATCACCAGCTTTACAAATTCCGATACTTGCAAATGGATACCGCCCGGCACCGGAATCCAGCGCTTGGACCCGAACACGCGCTCCCCGACGACGTACGTTCCGAGCAGCGCTACGACTGAAATCGCGTACATCAGCGGGACGTGGTGGAGGAACGTATGGTAATCGATGGAGAGCACGATCCACATCAGGAACAGGCCGCCCAGGACGTAGAGTATCTGCTTCCACCAGGCACTGTGGAAATCCGTATCCAGGGTGGCGCTGAAGATCTGGACTACGCCGACGGCGCAGATGATGAGGACGATGAACAGCAGCAGCCAGTCGATGTCCCGTACCGAAAGATAGCGCGACATAGTTTACCTTTGGGGAACGGGCGCCGGCGGTGGCGCGGTTCCCGGACCCGGCAGGCCCAGGCCGGACATCGCCTGCAGCTTGTTGGCTAGTGCCTCTTTCTGCTGCAGCGACATTTGCAAGCGCGCCTTCTTGTCGAAGTATGCCTTCATCACATCGCGCACGATCGGCGCCGCGTACTGACCGTGCTCGCCGTGCTCGAATAACGCCACCACCACGATTTCGGGCGCCGAGCGAGGCGCAAATCCGACAAACCACGCGTTGTCCTTCATGTTTTGGGCGCGTCCGGCGGCGGTGCCCTTCAGGAAATCGTTGGAAGCAAGCTGCGCCGTTCCCGTCTTCCCGCAGACCTCGACGTTCGGCAAACGCGCGCGGCCGCCTGTGCCCCCGCCCTCGTTTACCACACCGAACATGCCGTCAATCACGTCCTTTACGTACTCCGGCGTCAGCTTCCACTCCACCACTTTTTCGTTCTTCAAAGCCTGTTTCACGACGTGCGGCTGGTGCCACGCGCCTCCCATCGCCAGCCCGCCGATGGCCCGCGCCAGTTGCAACGGCGTCACCGTCAGCGCGCCCTGCCCGATGGCCACCGACGGCGTTTCGCCCGCCCACCACTTCTCGCGGTAATTGCGCAGCTTCCATTTCGGCGAGGGCATGATACCAGCGGCTTCGTGCGGCAGGTCGATGCCGGTAGTGTGGCCGAAGCCCGCCAGGTCGCCGTAGAACGCGAGGTTGTCGATCCCCGTCTTGTTCCCGATGGTGTAGAAGTACGAGTCGCAGGAGTGCACGATGCCGTTGTGCAGCGCCATGGCGCCGTGCCCCCCTTTCAACCAGCAACGCTGATAACGACCGTACAACGAAACCCCACCGGAACAGTGCACCGTGAACTTGTCGTCGATCGAGCCCGACTCGAGTGCTGCCAGCGCGACGATCGGCTTGAACGTCGAGCCGGGCGCCTGCTGCGCCTGAATCGCCTTGTTCATCAGCGGATGTTCGGGATTGTCGAGCAATTCTTTCCAGTCCCTGTTCTTTACCCGCACGGCGAATTTGTTGGGGTCGAAGGTGGGGCGGCTGACCATCGCCAGCACTTCGCCGGTGCGCGGATCGAGGGCGACCACGGCGCCGTTTTTGTGGTCGAAGTGCATCTCGTCCAGCGCCGCATCCATCGCCAGCTCGGCCACCACCTGAAGGTCCAGATCTAGGCTCAGCTCGAGGTCTTTCCCCGGCGTCGCCGGCTTCATGCGCAACACGTTGCGAACCTGCCCGCGGTTGTCGACCACCACCTGGCGCTGGCCATCCACGCCCATCAGGGTGTCGTTGTATTGCCGTTCGATGCCGAACTTGCCGATAACGTCGCCTGTCTCGTATTTGGCGAATTGCGGGTCGTCCAATTCCGGCTCGCTGATTTCACCCGTATACCCGATGACGTGCGCCGCCAGGCCGTTCTGCGGGTAGAGGCGCCGCTGCGCCTGGAGCAGCACCAGTTCGGGAAAGAAGTCGCGGTGCGATTCGACGAACGACAGCTCGGCCGGCGTCAACTCGCTCTTGATCACGATGGGGACGTACTTGGGTTGCGACTTGAAGCGCCGCACGCGCGCCGCCAGGTCGGTGTAGTCCAAGTCCAAACCCTGAGCGATCGGGCGCAGATGCTCTTCCTTCAACAGCTCACGCGCAATCATCAGGGAAAAGGACGCGTGGTTGTCCACGATCACACGGCCGTCGCGGTCGAGGATGCGGCCGCGCGGCGCCAGGATGGGTACGCTCTTGACGCTGTTCTGCTGCGCCCGCTCGTCGTAGAACCCTTGATTCTGTACCTGGAGCTTCCAGAAGCCGGTAATCAGAAACAGGAAAATGGCCACGCCGGAGTATTGAAAAACGGCGATCTTCCCGGCGGCAAACCGGGTATCGTCGCGCAGCCGTCCCGGGCCTTCCAGGGGCGCAACTTTAGGAACAGAAGGAGTAGACTCTCCAGCATCGGAACGGCCCTGTCCTGATTTACTCGGGAGGGGATCGATGTGTTCGGTCCGCGACACAAATGATACAGAGCGTTTCGACCGCTCTAACTCCATTCTACGAGACGCGGGGGTAGGAGCGCTACCGCTGATTGTTATCTTCGATCGTATTGCCGCTTAATTCGAGCACGGCTCCGATGGCGCCCGTGCGCCATGGCCGGTATCCCCAGGCTGCGAGCTTGTCGCCGTAACGCACCTGCCAGTCGACCGAGCCGGGCGTCGGTAACACCGCCAGGTAGCGCGGTCGCTCCGCGGGCGAGAGTTTGTCAATCTCCTCCGATAGCAGCGACCGGACTGTCGGATTCACCGGGTTCCCCGCCGCGACGACGTGTCCCGCGAAGTATCCGCCGTCCTCCATCGCCAGCTCGGCAAGGCCCTTCGACCGCACTTCCGCCAGGGCCGGCTTGAGGCCGTTCCAATAGGTGGTCCAGCGTGAGCGATTGCGATCGACGATCCAGGGTGTGGCGAGGATAAAGAGGGCCGCCGCCACCCATCGCGTGCGCCGTCCGAGCATCGCCAGAAACACGAGGGCGCACGCCGCTACAATCCACGCCGCGGGAAACAGGGCCAACGGGATCTTGCCGTACAGTATCCAGAGCCGGCTGGCCAGGTTTATCCCCACCAGCACGCCCGCCACAGCCGAGGGCAGCATCGCCACCAGGAACAACTCGCTCACTGCCAGCACGCCGTCGACATAGCGCAGGCTGTTGAGCGAGTTCAACACGAATCCCAAGTCGCCGGGTGAAGCGCTGGCGCTGTACACCGAGCGGAAGTAGAGCAGCCATCCGGCGAGCAGGCAGAGCGCCATTACGTCGATCGGCGCGGCCTTGCTCCGCCACACGGCCCGTGCTACTCGCCCGAGCGCCAGCGCGAGCGCCGCCACCAGCGTCACCGGAAACAGCAGCCCCGCGGGCGAGAGACCGCCCGCAGGCAGAAAAAATGCCCGCCACAGGCGCTCGTCGCGCAGGCTGTGCAGGATCGAAGTATCCGAGAGGTCGGCCGTCCCCGGCAGATGGATCGGCCCGAGATTGATCTGGAACGGATAGAACGGGCTGCCATGCTGCAGCAGATTGTGGAGGTAGTAGTGGCCGCTCGTGAGCATCACGCACGCGAGCACCGCCAGCACCGCGCCGGCGCGCAAGTTGCGCCGCTCCCGCCACGCCACCGCGGCCAACATCGGCGCCGCCAGAAAAATGCCGGTGTACTTGACCATCGAGAAGCCGACGCCCAAGGCCAGGAGCGCCACGTCCGCGGCCGTCAACCGGCGACGCCACGCGCGCATCGCCACCAGCGTCATCAACACGAACCCGACGCCGTGCAGCACGTCGTTCTTCAGCGTTCCCACGCCCGAGTACTCGTACCAGTAGTGGCGCATGGCCACGGCGGCCGCGATGGTCCAGGCCAGCAGCGGTCCGTCGAGATCCAGCTCGCGGCCGGCCAGCCACAGCGCGAGCCCCATCAGCACCACCGCCTTGAGAGCCAGCAACGGGAAGAAGAAGTCCACGCCGGTGAACGTCCATGCGGGCAGGAACGAAAGCTCCCAGAAGGCCACGTAGTTGGTCGCGAAGGTGTAGGGCGTGGAGCGGTTCGCCATCCACTCGATCAGGTAATGCAGGTAGTTGATGGAGTCGATCTCCTGCGTGGGACGGAAAGACAGCACCACCAGCGGCACTGCCAGCGCTGCTCCGAATGCCGCCGCGAGTGGCGTCGGGCGCGGCCACGCCAGCTTGAATCGCCAGGGCTGCGCCAATGCGATACACGCCAAGGCGGCCCCCAGATAAAGCCCCGCGGAGTTGACGCCGGTGAACGAAAACAGCGCGGCAATCGACGACTCGATCGTCACCTGTGCCGCCACTATCAGCAGCCAGCGCTCGGCGCCCGCCACATCCAGCTTCCGCACCAGCCACACGGCAGCCGCCAGCGTGGCCGCTTCCCAAAAGATGAACTTGAGGATGGCGAGCGAAATCGCGGCGGCGCCCATTTCACGCCGTCTCGCGCAGCTTGTCGAGGAAATGGAAGAGCGACACCCCCACCACGGCGTTGAGCACGCCGACGATCAGGGTCTTCTGCCATTCGAACGCCAGTTGCTGGTTGAGCAGCGCGCGCGCCAACACCCAATAGAGGAACTGGTGAAACAGGAACGAGAAGAACGCGAGCAGCAGGCGAATGAGACCATGGTCCACGTCGAGCCGCACGCCTACCGACGCGGCGAAGTATCCCACCAGCGTCTTCACGATGCCGAACATGCCGAGCGGGTTCTTGGACAGCGAATCCTGCGCCAGCCCCACCAGCGCGCCGATGAGGAGACCGCTGATCTGGCTGCGCCGCATCAGCGCGAAGTACACCACCACCAGCAGCGGCATCTCGAGGAAGCCGAGAAAGGGAAAAAGCAGCGGAACGTAAACCTGAAACAGGATGGCGGCCAGCGGTACGGCCACCAGGACCCACGCGCGGAACCGCGAAACCTGCCCTTCGCGTTGGCTGCTGAGGAGGATCCGCTCGCTCGAATAGCTCATCAGTGGGAGGCGCCCCCCGGCCCTGGGCCGGAAGCCTGATTGGCGCGCTCGACGCCGCCGGATGGCTGATTCGCCTCACCGCCCGTTGGGCCGGTCCTCACGCTGGCTCTTCCCCCGCCCCCATCCTTCGATGGCGCGGCAGCCGGCGGCTTGGCCGGTGTCTGCGCGGGCGGATCATCCTGCTTCTGCACTCGAGTGCCCGGCAGCAGTGTGCCCGGGGGCTGTGCCTGCTGCGACGAATTGCCCTGCTTCTGCGCTCCCCCAGGCGGCGGGGTGCCGGGCGCCTTCGCCGGTGGCTGCGGGGGATTGCTTGGCGGAGTTGCCGGGTTGACGGAAGGGGTCGGCGACGGCCTCGACGGTAGCTGCGGACCGGCGGGGCTTCTCGATGGTGTCGTCGGCTGCTGTGCTGGCGTATCGCTCGGCGGACTCGGAGCATTTCCGGATTTCTTAGCGGGCGATACCGCATTGCCCGTCGGTGTGGCGGTTGGAGGAGGCGCGGGACTAGCCGTGGTACCGCCGGCCGGGTTTATTGGCGGCCGTCCCTGCGTATCGCTCGGCGGACTCGGAGCGCTTCCCGATTTCTTAGCGGGCGACACCGCATTGCCCGCCGGCGCGGCGGCCGGAGGAGGCGCGGGGATCGCCGTGGCAGCGCCGGCCGGATTGATCGGCGGCCGTCCCTGCGCATCGCCCGGTGGACCGGGAGTGTTCCCCGATTGCGTGTTAGCCGGCGTCCGCGCCGGCTGCTGGGGAGCGCCCGCATTCCCCGCCCCCGGCAATGGCGGCGCCACCAATCCTGCACCATTCGGCAATTTCAAATTAAAGTCCGGCGGCTTCGACCCCGGCGCTCCGGCGCCAAACGTATGCTTCTGCGTATCGCCGATTGCCTTATACTGCAGCCGCAGTCTGTCCGCCTCGGTGCCCGCCGATGGCGGCGGTGGCGTGTCCGCTGGCGGCTGTTGTCCCGCGGCTGTCGCCGGAGGCGGCGCTGCGATATACACCGGCTGGCTCGACGGCGGCCCTTCGGGCAGATCCTGATGCACGCCCTGGATGACGATCAACACATCTTCCAGGCCGCGCTGCAACCCGCTCGGCTCCACGTAGATTTCCTTGAACCCCTGACCCGGCCGCACCACCTTCACCACGCCCACGGGAAATCCGCGCGGAAAAATCCGGTCGTCGCCCGATGTGTAGAACCAGTCGCCCGTCTCGATCTTTTCCTCAAAGGCAACGTAGTCCACCTTGCACATCGGCGTCCCTTGCCCCTTGAGCGTTCCGCGCACCTGCGTCTTTTGCGAGATCACACCCGCCGCGAAATCGGCGTCCGTGATGAGCTGCACCTGGGACGAGAACGGGTACGCCGCAATCACCTTCCCCACGATTCCATCCGGCGTTACCACCGCCATCCCGCGCTGCACGCTCGATTCCGTCCCGCGGTCCACGAACACCACCTTCGAATTCGACCCGGCGCCGGTGGCGATGATGGTGGCCGCTACCGTCTTCGACGGCGTGTGCGATTGGAACACCAGCAGCGCCTTGGCGCGGTCCCCCGTGTTCACCTCATTCTTGAGGAAGATGTTTTCCATCTTCAGGCGGTCCACCTCGGCTTGCAGTTTCCGGTTCTGGTCGTTGGTGTCGTGCAGCAGAATGTAGTTGTGCAGAAATCCGGAGCCGCCGCCGCGCAGCCCTTCGATGAGCCGCGCCACCGGGGTGACCGCGCTGACCGCCCACACGCGGATCACGCGCACGTCCTGATCGTTCTTGACCTGGAGGGCCAGAAGCAGAAGCTGCGCGAAAATCACGAGCAGCAGCACCGTGATGTTCCGGTAGCGGTTGAGAAAGGACTCCATGCGCCCGGACCGCCTCCGTCCCTAGTCTATCGAAATCTTGCGGAGCAGCCGGAAATCGCTCAGCATGCGGCCCGTGCCGAGCACCACCGAGGCCAGCGGGTCATCCGCAATCGACACGGGCAGCCCGGTCTCCTCGCGGATGCGCTTGTCGAGATTCTTCAGCAATGCGCCGCCGCCCGTCAGCACGATGCCGCGGTCGCTGATGTCGGCGCTCAGCTCGGGCGGTGTGCGCTCGAGCGCCACGCGGATGGCGTTCACGATGGTCGCCACGCACTCCGAAAGGGCTTCGCGGATCTCGCTGTCGTCGATCGTCAGGGTGCGCGGCACGCCCTCGATCAGGTTGCGGCCCTTGATTTCCATGGTGAGCGGCTTGTCGAGCGGGTAGGCCGACCCGATCTCGATCTTGATGGCTTCCGCCGTGCGCTCGCCGATCAGCAGGTTGTATTTGCGCTTCAGGAACTGCATCACGGCGTCGTCCATCTCGTTGCCCGCGACGCGCACCGAGCGCGAGTAGACGATACCCGAAAGCGAAATCACCGCCACGTCCGTGGTGCCGCCGCCGATATCGACGACCATGTTGCCCGAAGGCTCCGTGATGGGCAGACCGGCGCCGATCGCCGCCACCATCGCCTGCTCCACCAGGTGGACTTCGCTGGCTTTGGCGCGGTACGCCGAATCCATGACGGCCCGCTTTTCCACCTGCGTGATCTCGCTCGGCACGCCGATCACGATCCGCGGATGCACCAGCATCTTGCGCCCGTGCGCCTTCTGAATAAAGTAATTCAGCATACGCTCGGTGACTTTGAAATCGGCGATCACGCCGTCCTTCATCGGTTTGATTGCGACGATATTGCCGGGCGTCCGTCCCAGCATTTCTTTCGCTTCCTTGCCGACGGCTTCCACTTCACCGGTGTTCTTATTGATGGCCACGATGGAAGGTTCGTTGACTACGATGCCCTTCCCCTTCGCATAGACAAGAGTATTGGCTGTCCCCAGGTCGATCGCGAGATCCGAGGAGAATAGACTGAAAAGAGACCGTAAGTTCATTTAAATAGGATTCACTACGGGACGGAACATGCCTTCCGAGGCGCCGGAGCGCAGTCCAATTGAATGGTAGCACAGTCGCAAAATTTCACAGACGATCGCGGCCCTGTATCCGGGGGGATTGGATACCGAGCCGCGACCGCCAGGAGCGGTTGGTGCGGTCGAACCCTAATCGGCGGTCACCGCCTTCATCGTCACCTCCACCCGCCGCGCCTCCTCATCCCGTCCCAGCTTGGGGCGGCTGAAACGGTAGGTCTTGTCGCTGCCGTTCCAGATCTCGACCAGGGCACAGCGTCCGCGGCCGCACTCGAAGACCAGCCGCGGATTGCCGTCCGCCATCCAATCCCGGGGCGGGTTACGCGCCGGCGGCTTCATGAGCAGCACTCCATTGCCCGCGGTGGCGTTCCTCATTTGGAATACCCTTCCGCCGTTGACTTCGGTGATGAGGTACGTGCCGGGCGCCATCACCGCGCCGGCCGTGCGAAAGGCGAACGGAATCTCCGCCCTCGACGTCTGCGCCGAGGCCACTCCTAACACAGCCGCCAGCGCGGCCGCCGCCATCGTCAGCTTCATCGTCAGGCTTTTCATCGTCGCATCCTCCTTCGAGTTCGCCGTCGCGTTCCCGAATGCGTGCCGTAAGGTTGCAGGCGTAAGGCCACACTGCGGAGGCTGGCCGCTCCGCCGCTAACTCGTTGAGAATTCATAACGCGCGGGCCTTGTCTCGTGTCGATTCTGAACCCTCCGGTTCACGCGCCGTGAACCGATCGGTTAAACTGGCCCGGGATGGAAGCGGAATTCATCGTCGTGAGCGGACCGTTGCTCGGCACACGGTTCTCCCTCGGTCCGAATGAGGTGACGATCGGCCGCGACCCCTCGGCCGGCATCCGTCTCAACGAGCCCCAGGTGGCCTGGGAGCACTCCGCCGTCCGGTTGCACGACGGGCGCTACCATATCCACGACTGCCGCACGGGCTCCGGAACATTTGTTAATGGGATGCGGATTACGGAGCACTGCCTTGAGCCCGGCGACCAGATCGGCATCGGCGAAACCGTGCTCGTCTACCGCGAGGACCCCGCCGTGCTACCCGCCGATTCACCGCAGCATTCCCTGCTTCGCGCGTGCTCCCTGCTGTTCCTCTTCCGCGCCCTCGCCATGGCGCAGAACCAACCGCATCGCGCGACACTCGAGGCGCAGATCCTCCGCCTGATCGCCGATCTGGTGCCCTGTACAGGCGGCGCGGTGGTGCTCGGGGCCGGTGAGGACGAGCTGCGCACTGCCGCCATTGGGCCGGGGGATTTGGCCGCACGAGTCTGCCGTGAGGGCGCCGTCATCGACGCCCACACGGTGGCGCTTGCCCTGTATGTGCGTGGACACATCGCCGGGATTCTCGCGGCGCGTTTTCCCGAGTCCGAAGCCGTCAACCTGCCGGAGCATCGCGACACTCTCAGCGCCGTAGCCAGCCTGGCCGCTGCCGCCCTCGAAACTGTGCGCGAGGTGGAGATCCTACAGGCCGAGAACGCTCTCCTGCGCGGCGGTGAGCCCGGAATCGTGGGGTCGAGCCCGGCTATTCAAAAACTTCTCGACGTGATTGCCCGCGTGGCTCCGCAGGACGCCTCCGCCCTGATCCTGGGGGAGAGCGGCGCCGGCAAGGAACTGGTGGCGCGAGCCATCCACCGCGGGAGTCCGCGCGCGGCCAGGCCTTTCGTCGCCATCAACTGCGCCGCGCTCACCGAAACGCTCCTCGAGAGTGAACTGTTCGGTCATGAGAAGGGCGCCTTCACCGGCGCCATCGCGCAGAAGAAGGGCAAACTCGAAATGGCCGAGGGCGGCACCGTCTTTCTCGACGAGATCGCCGAGCTCGCCACCGGCCTTCAAGCCAAGCTCCTGCGGGTTCTGCAGCAGCGCGAATTCGAGCGCGTGGGCGGCACCAAAACCCTCGCACTCGACGTTCGGCTGATCGCCGCCACCAACCGCGACCTGGCCGCCGAAGTCCGCCGCGGCCGCTTCCGCGAGGACCTATTCCACCGCCTCAACGTCGTCGCCCTGCGCGTGCCGCCGCTGCGCGAGCGTCCCGAGGATATCCCCGCTCTCGCCCACCACTTTCTGGATCGCGCCGCCGTGCGGTGCCGCCGCCGCGTCGCCGGAATCTCTGCCGAAGCCGAGCGCTGCCTCATCACTTACGCCTGGCCTGGCAACGTGCGCGAACTCGAAAACGCCATCGAGCGTGCCGTGGTGCTCGGCCACTCCGCTACCGTCATGCCCGAAGATCTCCCCGAGACGGTGCTCG
This sequence comes from Bryobacteraceae bacterium, assembly GCA_041484525.1. Lineage (GTDB taxonomy): Bacteria > Acidobacteriota > Terriglobia > Bryobacterales > Bryobacteraceae > JBGPHT01. Next base: position 18,932 of record JBGPHT010000008.1, read on the forward strand.
ATTCAGCGGCCATTACGGAACCAGCGGGCGGTCTGCAATCTTCCGTGGTCGAGCGCAAGCGACAGGCGATCGTCACCGCCTGGCACGACTCGGGCGGCGATCACAACCGGGCCGCCGCCCTGCTCAACGTTCACCCCAATTCGCTTCGCCGCCTCATCCGTAGTCTCAAGTTGCGCAATCTGCTGCCGTAGCCTTCTTGCTATCATGGGTGTCTCAATATGCCTGATCTGCGATCCGAGCCCGCTCCAATATCCGAAGCCGTGACCGACGGTGTCCGCGTCGAAGTTCTGTCGCGCCACTCACCCGAGAACTCACGGCCGCAGCAGGGAGAATGGGTGTTCGAGTACACGGTCCGAATTACCAATCAGGGATCGGAGACGGTTCAACTTCTCAGCCGGCACTGGATCATCACTGACGCTCTGGATCACGTCGAAGAAGTCAGAGGTCCGGGTGTGGTCGGCGAGCAACCGGTTCTGGCGCCAGGCGAGTCATTCAAGTATTCGTCGTGGTGCCCCCTCAAGACACCCACCGGCATGATGCACGGCACCTATCAGATGGTCCGCGCATCGGGCACGCAGTTCGACATCGAGATCGCGCCCTTCGCGTTGAGAGCGCGATATACGGTTCACTAACCGGAGCCTACGGATTCCGCAAGTCCCGCAGGTATTGCGCCGGCACCGGCTCGCCCGTCAGTGTTTTCAGAAACTCCTTGAGCTGCCGCTTCTCTTCTGTCGAAAGAGATAGCGGGCGTGTTTCCTTGGGTCCTCCAAGGAACGTGCCTTCCGGATCGCCGCCGCGATTGTAGAACTCGATCGCTTCTTCGAGAGTCGCAGCCTGGCCGTCGCGGAAGTATGGACCCGTCTCCACCACCTGACGAAGCCCTTTCGTACGCCACAATCCCGGCGGAATGGTCTGCTTGCAGAAGTCGCCATCCCGGATAGTGGCGGGATCGTCGCTGAAATGCCCGTTCACGTTGAAGTCGCCGCCCGCCGTCGATGAATCGCAGATGAGCGGCTGGTTGGCCGAACGCCCCGCTTCTTTCGGATCGGCATGCGGCGAAAGGTGCGTGTCGATGCGTAACCCGATGATGTGGAAATCGTCGTCCGAAAAGAGCGGTGTGTTGTGGCAGCGGATGCACTCCGCCTTACCGATGAAGAGATTGAGGCCCGCTTTCGCGTCGCGGCTGATTGCCTGGCGTTCGCCGGCGGCATAGCGGTCGAATGGCGCGTTACGGCTCACCAGCTTTCGGAGGTACGCCTCGATGGCCTTGCCGTAATTCGCCAGAACGCGGTTGATGAGCTCCTTGTCTGCCGCATTCAACTTGTTCCAATTCGCCGTGTCGGTGTAGGGCGAGCCCGTTGCGGGAAATCGCCGGTAATCCGCCATGCCCGGATCGAGCGGCCACTCCGGGAACGCTTGGTTGTAATCGCTGCGATAGTGTTCGTATATGACGTGCGCCAACTGCAGACGGCTGCCGTTCTGCACTGGCGGACTCTCGGGCTCGCTCTGCGCGTCGAACCACTCGGAGTCGGAGAAGCCGTCGTTCTCACGCCAGTGCGCGCCGGAATTAGGATGCACGTAGAAGACGGTGTTGACCACGCTGCTGGCGTTACGCGTCATCCACTGCGAGCCCAGCGCCGTGGCGTTTGGATTCGACCGGATGTCGAAGAGCCACTTCGATTCCGGCATGTGGCAATGGCGGCATGCGATCTTGCCAGCCTCGCCGATGGCGCCAAGCTGGCCTTCCTGGGGCGTGCCCACCTGAATCGGACCCGAAAGGCGCGGTTCAAAAAAGAGCTTCTGTCCGAGCAGAGCCGCGGACTCGGAATCGCGATACTTGTTGGTGGTGTCCACCGGCAGTTCCGGCAGCGGGGAAAGCGAGTGGATGATTGCCCACTCCGCTTGCGAGAAGTCGTCGCTGCTGCGGCAGGAAACGATCAACCCTACGCACGCGACTACAATACCGAAATTGAGAATGGACGTCCGCATCGCTCGCACCATTCTAAATCCCGCAGTGCCGCGGCAATCGCGTATCCTGAGCGCAATGGAGTATTTCTTCGCGTGCCCATACTGCTGGGAACGGATCTCGATGGTGCTCGACACGTCGGTGAAAGCCCAAACGTATGTCGAGGACTGCGAGGTTTGCTGCCATCCGATCGAGGTGCGCTATACAGTCGAGGATGACGAAGTGAGCGCCTTCGAAGCCAGGGCGCTCGAATAACCTACCGACGCTTCACTTCCGCACCAGCTTCCAGACCGTGAACGTCCGCGCACCGCCGGGCTGCGATCCGAAATAGCGTGGACGCTCTTGGCCGGGAGCGGCATAGCAGATCTTGAGCGTCTGCCCATCCAGTTCATAGATTCCATACTGCGTTTTGCCGGCGTTGCCGCCCTGCATGTTGTAGAGGTCGATCGCCCTTGGCGTTTTCGAGCGGTCGACCGCGAACTTCGTCTTGGAGTACACTTGTGACCCGAAGAAAACGGTCATCTCTCTCCCCTCCACCACGCGCCGCCCGGACTGAGTGAACGCCGGCTCCAGCGCCACCCCGTCGAGTATCCCGGAGACCATCGACCATTCGCCCGTCAGTTCCGGCACCGCCTCGAAATGCACCTCATCCTTGACCGCGACTACTTTAGCCGTACCGCTCGACCGCTTCAGTGTCTCGATCACCAGCCCCGTACCGGCCTGGGTGGCGAATTTCCGCGGACGGTCCCCGCCCCGGGTCGTCATACAGATCCGCCACGTGTCTCCATTCAATTCATAGATGCCGAGAGACGTGTTGCCTTTCTCGGGACCGACGGTGAAGTTGAAATTGAAAGCGCGGAGTCTGGCTCGCGTCGATCGAGATCGTTCCCTCATACTCGCTGCCCATTCCGGTCGAAGTGAAGCGGTCGCCCTGAATCGCAATTCTGGCGCCGGTCAGCATGGGCGCGGGAACTTCCTGTCCATCCGCTTCGAGCGCGACGATGTTCCAGACTCCCTGCAGTCTTTCCAGGTCCTGCTGCGATTTTGGCTGTGCGTCCAACCCGCAGGTCAAGAGCAAACCAACTGCGCCGCGCGCGATCCAGATGCGTTTCATAAGCGAGGCCCTTCCTTTCTTCGAATGCGAATCCGTCCACCTGCCAGAGATCTTGCCGGGCCGATCGCGATCAGCGCGAGCTGATACCAGAGAGGGGCCGCGCCGCCTGTGACCGCGAGTGAGACAACGCCCATCACCGCTGCAATCGCGGCCAGTCCAACGGCGGCGCGCGGACGCAGCGACGCCGCGATGTAGCCGCCCGGCACCATGGCCGGCAAACCGACCGCGAGGCTGATCAGCGAGTAGGCGAGGTCGCCCGCCGTGAGCAGTTTGGACATCGCCCCATCACCGCCCATGACCGTCAACGCGACCGCCGCGTAACCAACCAGCGCCGCGGCCAGCGTCTTCAGCCAGTGGCCGCGCCAGATGCTTATCCAGAGCAAGCGCGTACTCGAGCGGAGCGCCTGGTCCCAATACTATCGGCGCGCGTGTGGCGGCGACAGAGTGGATGCCAGCAGCGCATGTTCCTCCACCAGGTCGCCGAGGACCATCTCTTTGTCACGCTGCGGCAGGCAAAGCCCGAGCAGCCGGTTGGCCAGGCGCGGGGGTGCCGTGTGCCTCATGTGGTCCGCCAGTTGGTCTTCAGCCCTGCCATCATTTTGCGAATGGCGTCCTGCGAGTCTCGCAAGGCGCGCTGTCCGCCGGACTCGATCTTGAAGAATCGCTTGGCGCGCCCGCCGCGCTCCGGCGTGGGATCGCCAGCGAACGACGACACGTACCCTTTCGCCTCCAGCCGCTCGAGCGTCGCGTACACCGCGCCAATCGACACGCGCCGATCCGTCCGCTCCTCGATTTCGCGCCGCACCGCCATCCCGTAGGCGTTGGCGCCAAGCTGTAGTAAAGCCACTAGTACGATCTGCTCGAATTCGCCTGGAAGTCACCCTTTGCCACAGTTTCTACATAGTAGAGAATAAATAGCTCGGGCTGTCCAGAGCTTTTTGACATCTGCCCAAAAGATTCTGGAACTAATACAGAAACGATTGAATGTACAGAATCGTCCACCTGCCGTATAACACATGTATCGTTGGGTGATATCGGACGATGCTGGGAGCCAAACCGGTTCTTCCATCCGGACGCTATACGTCTGCCTGGGCGTTCATGGCTGTCCTCGTGGTGTTCATTGTGGGCACGCGTTGGCCGCTTGCGCCGCGCTATCCCTACTACTTTGACAGCGGCAACTTCGCGCTCTCGCTGGAGCAATTCAACCCCGCCCTGCACCAGCCGCAGCCGCCAGGATACGCGTTTTTCGTCGGCCTCATCCGGCTCATCCATCTCTGGGTGGAACGCCCCGAAAGAGTCCTGCTCGTAGCCGGTCTCCTGGCAGCCTGCGCCGCCACGCTACTCATCCGCATGCTGGCGGCGGAGTTGTTCGGCCGCACGGCAGGCATTCTCGCCGCGGCCCTGCTGGCCTCCAACCCCGTCTTCTGGTTCGCCGGCGTCACCAACCAGATCCGATTATTCCTCTCACTGATCGCGGTCGGAATCGGGCTCCTTGCCTGGCGCGCCCTCACCCGGCCCGCTCGCCCGTATTGGTTCTCAGCCGCGTGTGCCGGGCTGGGACTCGCCGGCGGATTCCGCCCCGAAGCAGCCCTCCTGCTGGCTCCCGTGGGCCTATGGGTGTGGTCTGCGACCGGCCGCTCGCCTCGGCGGCTGGCAATCGGCGCCGCCTGCTTCACTGCCTGCTCCCTGCCCTGGATCGCCGTCACGGTGATGGCGGTCGGCGGCATCCATCCTACCGTGGACATGCTCTGGACGTACGCCGATAGCCAGTTCCACGGCACCTCCGCCGTCTTCGGAGCCACCGGCCGGGCCGCCTACAAAATGTTCGCGTCCGCCCTGGTTTGGAACCTCCTGGGAGCGGTCGTCTGGCTTTGGGCCGTGCCCTTCGCGCGCTTACGCACCTGGAATCCGGACCTGCGCCGCCAGGCGACCTTCCTGTCAATCGCCTTCTTGCCACCGTTTCTCTTCTCCGCTTTCATCCACATCGGCGACCCTGACCAGGGGCTCGCCAGCATCTCTATCCTGTGTGTGGCCGGGGGCGCCGTGCTCGCGGCATTTCTCCATCGCATCGGCAGCCACCGCGCCTATGCCGCCTCCTCCGCTATCGTTCTCGCGCACGCCCTCCTTTTCTTCCTGCCCCCCACGCGGCTCGCGCAAGCTTCCAGTTACCGCGCCGTGCTGGCGGTCGACCGGCTCACTACCAATGCCATCACCGCCATTCAGGACCTGGACTGCGACGGCCCGGTCACCATCGTGCACTACGCTTCCCCCGTCTCGTCCCGCCATCTGGCTTATTACTTCCCCGACGACTACGTCGTCGTTCTCCCTGCGAATCCCGGCGAGGGTCCGCTGTCGTACTACCGCCATGAGTCGCTGCCCGTGCCCGCGGAAGTGGCCGGCCTCATCCGGCCCGGATCGCACAGGCTGCTGCTGGTCGTGCCCGGCAATGCCGACCCGAAACTCCTGGTGGGATGGCGAAACCATCGCGGGATCTATTACTTGGAACTGGACCCGAATGTCCCGATTACGATCGGACCGTACCGTCTGGCGCCCTCGCCCGTAATGTAAATTCCTTACGGCGCGTAACGGATTTACTGTATGCCGCGCCTTCTCTGCAGTGAGGTTTTCAATACTCTGGCTGGGGTTGGTGTGCCTCAGCCACCCCGCATCGGCGCAAAAGGCGCGCGTTCGCGACACTTCCCAAGTCGACATGCCCGCGCCGGTGGATTCCAACAGCCCGGCGTTTTGGTGGGACCGTCAATTCCATCTCCTCAATTCCACCGGCGAAGGCCCCAGGAAGAGCGACGGCCGCGATCAGTTCCACCTCGATGCGCCCCAGTTGGGGTCCATGAACCGCCTCGACCCCTGGCCCACCTGGATGGAAGCCGTGTGGCCCGATCCCGACACCGGCGTGATTTTCGGCTGGTATCATCGCGAACATTTCGGCGTCTGTAAGGGAAGCAATTTGTCCGTGCCCCAGATCGGGGCCGCCGTGTCCTACGATGGCGGCCATGCGTGGATCGACATGGGCGCGGTGATCGCGTCGGGTGACCCCATCGATTGCGCGTCCCAGAACGGTTACTTCGCCGGCGGCACGGGCGATGTTTCCGTGGTGCTCGACCGCGACAAGAACTATTTCTACTTTTTCTTCGGCGTCTATGGCGGCCCACTGGAGGGCCAGGGGCTCGGCATCGCGCGCATGCCTTTTGCCAGCCGCTACAGCCAGAACGGCGCCGTGATGAAGTTTCACGACGGCGCGTGGACGGAACCCGGCCTCCGCGGCCGGATCACCCCCATCTTCCCCGCCAAAGTCGCGTGGCAGCAGCCCAATACCGACGCCTTCTGGGGACCCGCGATTCACTGGAATACCTATCTCGAACAATACGTGATGCTGCTCAACCATGCCTGCTGCTCGACAGGCTTCCCGCAGGAAGGCATCTATGTCAGCTTCAGCAAAAATCCGGGCGATCCTGCCGCGTGGAGCAAGCCGAAAAAGATTTTGCAAGACACTGGATGGTATCCGCAGGCGATCGGCCTCGAGCGCAACTCCACCGACCGCAGCGCCGGCCGCATCGCTCGCCTCTACATCTACGGCCACTCCCGCTGGGAGATCGTCTTTCGCAGACCGGACGAGCCCCCGGACGAACAGCCGCAAATGCCAACAGGCTGGATTCCCCAACCCGTCGTCCTATCGGCCCCGCCGTCAGTCCGTTAAACCCTGGCCCTCATCCGCCGTGAAGTAGGCGCAATCGGGGTGATGGAACACGATCGCGCTGACGCTTGCTTCGGGCTCCATCATCATGCCCTCGGTCAGCTCGACGCCGATGTCCTGCGGATGAATCAGCTTCCAGATGCCGCGCTGATCGTCCATGTTGGGACACGCTGGGTATCCGAAGCTGTACCGCTTGCCGCGATACTTGGACGTGAACCGGTCGTGCATCGTCGTGGTGGGCGGATCGGGAAAGCCCCATTCCTCGCGAATCCGGCGGTGCAGCCACTCTGCCGTGCCTTCCGCGGTTTCCGTGGCCAGCGCCTGGATGGCGATCGATTTGAAATACTCGCCCGCGTGTTTCCATGCTTCGGCGCGCTCGCGAACGCAGGCCCCCGCCGTCACCACGAATAACGCCAGGTGATCGCGGCGGCCCTCGTCGGCATCCAGAATGTAATCGCTCAGGCACAGCCCGTTCTCTCGCGCCTGCCGGCCGAACGCGAATGTGTGGATCGGCCGCTCGCAGCCAGGTGCGAACAGGTGAATCGAATTGCCGTCGCGCTCCGCTTCGAAGAATTGCCACACCGCTTTGGGCGTGAGGAACTGCGCCGCCTCCTGCTTCACTTCCTCCATCCGATGGAAAAGTTCGAGCGCCTTGGGCTCGTGTTCCGCCAGCGCCTTCTCGAAATTCCCCTTGTAGCCAAGATTCTTGCCGAAGAGCATGAACGGATTGATGTAGCTCCACACCTCCGCCAGGTGCGGCACGTCGCGCACCCTGCGTTCCAGATAAGGCGCGGCGGGAATCGGCACATCCGTACGAACCTTCGCGCTTCGCTTCGCCGTGAACGACGCCGCGGACGCCGCTGGAAGCTCCTCCACCGCCACGGCCGCGGGTGCTTCAGTGAACGTGTGGCTCTCGATGACTCCCTCGCGCTCGCCCGGATTCATCAGACTGTTCATCAGGCTCAGCCCCGTCATCGCATCTTTCGCGTAGCAGACCGCCTCGCCGTACGCCGGCGCGATCTTGGTGCGCGTGAACCTCTCGGAGAGCGCGGCGCCGCCCACCAGCAGCGGCACCATAATCCCAGCGTTCCTCAAATCGCCCGCCGTGATCACCATCTGCTGCGTGCTCTTCACCAACAGCCCCGAGAGCCCGATGGCGTCGGGCGAATGCTCGCGATAGGCGCGGATCAGTTCCTCGGGCGGCACCTTGATCCCCAGGTTCACCACCTTATACCCGTTATTCGCCAGGATGATTTCGACCAGATTCTTGCCGATATCGTGGACGTCGCCCTTCACCGTGGCCAGGATCACCTTGCCGCGCGCCGCCGTGTCGGCCTTCTCCATGAACTTCTCGAGATGGTTCACCGCGGCCTTCATCGACTCAGCCGATTGCAGCACTTCGGCGACGATCAGCTCGTTGTTGTTGAACAGCCGCCCCACCTCCGACATGCCTTCCATCAGCGGCCCGTTGATCACATCGAGCGGCGCCGTGCCTTCCGCCAGCTTGCGATCCAGGTCCGGAATCAGTCCGTCCTTCGTGCCTTCGATGATGTAGTTGGCCAGCCTCTTATCGAGCGGCAGATCCTCCGCGCGCGCCTTCACGCGCTTCCCCGCCTTGCGGAAATGATCCGTCACCGCCGCGATGTGGAACTGGTTGATCGCAGCCTTCTGCTCCGCCGATTGCTCCCGCCAGTCCTCGGGAGCGGTGCGCAGCGATTCGTCGGCCGCATCCACCGGAGGCGTATTGAACAGCAGGCTCTCGGCCAGTCTCCGCTCGTCTTCCGGAATCGACGCGAACCGCTCCAGCTTCTCGGCATTCACGATCGCGAGATCGAGCCCCGCCTTCGTGCAGTAATAAAGGAAGACCGAGTTCACCACCTCGCGCGCCTCCGCCGGCAGCCCGAACGAGATGTTCGAGATGCCGAGGACCGTCTTCACGTACGGCAGATTCTCCTTCACCAGCCGGATGCCTTCGATGGTCTCGACCGCCGCCCCGATGTAGTTCCGATCGCCCGTGGCGCACGGGAACACCAGCGGGTCGATGATGATGTCTTCGATCGGAATGCCGTACTTTTCCGTGAGCAGCTTGCACGACCGCTCCGCCACCGCCAGCTTCCGCTCGCGCGTGAACGCCTGCGCCTGCAGCGGATCTTCGTCAATCGAGCCCACCACCAGCGCCGCGCCGTACTGCTTCGCCAGCGGGCACACGCGCTCGAACTTCTCTTCGCCGTCCTCCAGGTTGATCGAGTTGATGATGCTCTTCCCCTGGCAATACGCCAGCGACAACTCGAGCGCCGTGGGATCGGTGGTGTCGATCATGATCGGCGCCTTAATCTTGTCCACCAGCTTCTCGTAGAAGGGCTTGATGTCTTCCCGTTCGTCGCGGTCGGTGGATTGCAGGCAGACGTCGATCACGTGTGCGCCGTTCTTGACCTGACGGCGCGCGATCTCGGTGGCCTCTTCCCACTTCTCCTCCGCGACCATGTTCTTGAACAGGCGCGAGCCGATCACGTTGGTGCGCTCGCCGACAATCAGCGGGCGATTGCTTTCCTCCGCCTCCACCAACTCGATGCCCGAGTAATACGCCCGGTGCCGGGTCCCCGGTATGGCACGCGGTTTCTTCCCTTCCACCATCTGCACGATGGCGCTGATGTGCGCGGGTGTTGTGCCGCAGCATCCGCCGACGATATTCAACCAGCCGCGATCGATGAATCGCCCGAGTTGCGCCGCCAGCGATTCGGGAGTCTCGGGGAACTTGCCCTCGTGGTCCGGCAGCCCCGCATTGGGATAACAGGAGATCCGGGACGTCGCCATCTCGTTCAAGGTTCGGAGATGATCGATCATCAGGTCCGGGCCGGTGGCGCAGTTCATGCCGATGGCCAGCAGGTCGTGGTTGGCGATCGAAGCGCAGACGGCATCGATCGCCTGCCCGGCCAGCATGGCGCCATTGGGAAAGATGGTGACGGACGCTACTACCGGGATATGGATTCCCAGATCGCGCCGCAGTTGATCGACGGCAACCAGCCCGGCTTTGAGGGCGCCGGTATCGAGGCAGGTTTCAATCAGAAGAAAGTCCACGCCGCCCTCGACCAGGGCCTTGGCTTGCTCGTAGTATTGTTCGCGGAATTCCGCGAAGGTCGCGGTGCGGGTGACGTTGATGTTCTTAGTAGTCGGTCCAATCGAGCCGGCGGCAAAACGGGGCTTGGCCGCAGTCGAGAACTCGTCCGCCGCCTGGCGCGCGATTTTCGCCGCCGCGTAGTTCAGCTCGTACGCCCGGTCGTCGAGGTGGTTCTCGGCCAGCGTCGATCGGGCGCCGCCGAACGAGTTGGTCTCTACCACGTCCGCGCCCGCTTCCAGGTAGGCGCGATGAATGTCAAGGATCACATCCGGACGAGTCGCGTTCAGGATCTCGGGACAGTTCTCGCGGCCCAGATAGTCGGCCTCGAGAGACAGCGGCGCCTGGTGGATCATCGTCCCCATGGCCCCGTCGAGTACGAGTACACGTTGCTCCAGTATGTCTTCCAGTTTTGTCATAGAAACAGAGACGGGCTCCTTTGATTTTAGCAAGGCTGTGGAAGACGTATACTGGCCGCATGAGCGACGCTCGCTTTGCTCTCCGCTCATTGGGCCGCACGCCGGCGTTCACCGCCATCGCGGTGGTCACGCTGGCGCTCGGGATCGGCGCCAACACCGCCATTTTCAGCCTGGTCCACACCGTGATTCTCAAGCCGCTGCCGTTTCGCGATCCGGATCGGCTGGTCGCGATTTGGGACACGTATCTGCCGCAGTACGAGAAGCTCGGCGTGTCGTCCGCCGAAGCCGAGGCCTGGCAGCAGCAGACGGACCTGTTCGCGGACTCCGCCTGATACCGCCACATCGCGTACAACTTCGACCTCGTCACGCCGGGTGCGGAAGCAGTCGAAGTCCACGGCGCGTTTGCTTCCGATCGCTTCCTTCCACTGCTCGGAGTGGCGCCGGTCATCGGTCGCGCGTTCACCGCGGGCGAACCGCCGGCCTCGGTTATGCTGAGCGATCGATTCTGGCAATCCAGGTTCAAGCGCAGCCGCGACGTGCCGCGACGTGGTGGGCCGCGCGATTCGTCTGAACGACCAGGAGTTCACTGTCATCGGCGTGATGCCGCCCGATTTTCGTTTCCCCGACTGGGCCGACCTCTGGCTGCCGCCAGGCCCCCTGCTGGGCGACGAATCGACTAACCCGGTCCGGCACGCCAAGGGATGGATTGCGCGATTGCGTCCGGGCGTGACGCGCGAACAGGTGGTCGCGCGCGTCCACGAGATCGCGCTGCGCCTGGCAGCCGAGCGTCCCAAGACCAGCCGCGGATTTGGCGTGCGCGTCTACGGGCTGCAGGAGGACCTCGCGGCCAACATGCGGCCCGCGCTCCTGATGCTGCTAGGCGCGGTGGCGCTGGTGCTGCTCATCGCTTGTGCCAACGTGGCCAACCTGCTGCTCTCGCGCGCCAGCGGACGCACTCGCGAGATCGCGGTGCGCACGGCGCTCGGAGCCGGCGCGTGGCGATTGGTGCGCCAATTCGTAACGGAGAGCCTGGTGCTGGCAGGCGCGGGCGCCCCTCGAGACGGCCGTGCTGCTATTTCTACTGGCGGTGTCCGTCGCCACGGGCGTGTTATTCGGATTGGCGCCAGTGGTGCAGATTCTCCGCGTCGCGCCCGGCGTCGCGATGAAATCCGGAGCGCTGCCGGGCGGCGGCTCGTCCCGCGTGCGGAGCGTCCTCGTCGTCTTCGAGTTTGCCCTGGCGCTGATGCTCGCGACCGGTGCCGGAATTCTGGCGAAGAGTTTCCTGCGCCTGGTGCGCGTCGACCCCGGCTTCGATTCCCGCGGCATACTGACTCTCCGGCTTTCCGTCCCACCCTCGCGCGATGCGAGCGTGCTCTACCCGCGGATCGAACAGCGTTTGCTGTCGCTCCCGGGCGTCCGCTCGGTCGCCGTCGCCAACGCGCTACCGCTGATTGCGGACCGCTCTCTCGCCAGCCGCGTCAACGTGCCCGGAAGCCCGCTTATCAACCCCGACGCGCTGCCCGCCGCGCAGACTCGCTTCATCAGTCCCGGCTATTTCGAAGCTATGGGATTGCCGCTGCGCTCCGGCCGCGCTTTCACTGCGCGTGACCTGAATCAGCCGGTGGCGATCGTCAATCAAACTATGGCGCAGCGCTTTTGGCCACAGGACCCGGCCGGCCGCAAGTTCATCACGGGCGTCTGGGGCTCCACCCCCAGTTACTCGACCATCGTCGGAGTGGCCGCCGACGTGAAGCAGTTCGGCCTCGATTCGGAAGCGACCATGGACCTCTACTACCCGGTCCTCGCGCCCCGCTATCTCATCCTCGGGACGGCCGGCGACCCTCAGTCGCTCGCCGCCGCGGCCGAGCGCGAATTGCGCTCCATCGATCCCGGCATTCCCGTATCGGACATCCGCACGATGGACGCCATCCTGGCCGAATCGCCGGTCCCCGGCGCTGGACCATGGCGCTGCTGGCTGCTTTCGCCACACTCGCCGTAGTGCTGGCGTTGGTGGGAATCTACGGCGTCATGTCGTGGTCGGTGGCCCAGCGGACGCGCGAAATCGGTATCCGGATGGCGCTCGGCGCGGAGCGTACCCAGGTTCTGCGGATGGTGATCGGCCGCGGCCTAGTGCTGAGCGCCGCGGGACTCGCTCTGGGCCTGGCGGGAGCGTTCGCGCTGCGCCGCGTGCTGTCGTCTTTAGTGTTCGAAGTCAGCACGGCGGACCCCGCGACCTATGCCGTGGTGCCGGTGCTGATGCTGGGCGTGGCGCTCCTCGCCTGCTGGGTGCCGGCGCGCCGCGCCAGCCGTGTCGATCCCTCGATCGCGCTCCGATGGGAGTGAAAGAAATTTAATTCGCGGGCCGAAACGCCGGTCCGTTTCGGTACATCCATCTCAGCGCTATGCTGGAGGCAGTATGAGACATTTCAGTCGTTCGGGGTTGATGCTACTCACTCTCGCGGCCGCGCTTCCCGCGCTGGCCGACACACAATTCCGCATCCGCAAAATGACGCGCGACGATGTGCCTTTAGGTAAGGGCCAGTGCGACATCCGGCTGCAGATCGATGGCGAAGCCGAGGTTACAGTGCGCGGCGACACGGTATCCATCCGGACCATCTCCGGCCGCGACGGACGCGACGATGGATCGGAATGCAACGCTCCCCTGCCTCGCGATCCGCGTAATTTCAGTTACGAAGTGCGCGAGAGCCGCAACGAAATCCGGCTCATCGCCGAACCGGCCGGACGGGGTGACGCGGCCGTGGTCCGCATTCGCGATAGCTCCGGCGGCGAGGGCCGCTACCATTTCCGGCTGAGCTGGGAAATGGGTCCGGGCGGCGACCGTCCGCGCATCCAAGACGATTTTCCGCGGCGCGACAACGACCGGCCCGATCGCGGCGGCGGGTTCTCCTGGAACAACGTCATCCACTACAGCGGCTCGGGACGCGGCGAATCGGTGATGAGCGGCGTCGGATCGCAGCGGCTGTTCAATGCCAATGTGGACATCGACCGCGGCGGGCGGATCCAGATCGCTTTCCGCACCGATAGTGGCCGCTCGATTGCTTTCTCGGGCACGGTGATGGGCCAGGAGGGCGATACGATAAAAGCGGATGTCGCCGCCGACGACCGCTTCCTGCGGATGCGCGGCCCCATGTATCTCTCGCTCGACAGTCGCCGCAACATTTACCGAATCTCGTTTGAAGCCACCAATGGCCGCGACCGGCTGCGCTTGAACTGGGATCGAAGATAACTGAGCCGGCCCGCGCGAAGATCGCGCGTTACTCAATGTGAGGCTCCTCGACGGATGGCTCGTGGCGCTGCTGGTGCTCTGTCTGGGCGTGCCGGCAGGAATCGCCATCGTCGGGAATATTCCGGCGGCTGAGCGGCCGGCATGGAACACCGCGGCTGCCCGAGCCATCCATTCTTTGTCCCTTATGAGAACACTATTACTCGCACTTGGAGCAGCCTTTTCTATTTCTTCCGCGTCCGCTGCGGATTACTTTCCGCTGCAGCAGGGCAACACATGGACTTATCAAAACAACCGCACGGGACAGTCACTCACTGTGTCCGTCGGATCGCCCGTCGTGTTGAACGAGCGCGTGTATCACATGCTGCGTGGTTACCTGGAGCAACCGCTACTGGTGCGCATCAACGAGCGGAAGGACCTGGTTCAAGTGGACGAAGAGACCGGCCGCGAGCAGACGTTGACGTCATTCGCTCCGCTTGATTACACCTGGTGGGAAGCACCCTCGCGTATCTGCCCGCAAGAGGGGCAGACGCTCGAACGCCGGGGCGTGCACGATGGACCTGCAGGTCCGGTTCAGGAGGTCCTCGAAATCAAGTACCGCATCTTCGGGTGCGCCGATGTCGGCACCGATTCCGAACAGTATGCCGAGAATATCGGAATGCTGCGGCGGATCAACACCTCCATTATCGGTCCCCAGAGGCTCGACCTGGTGTATGCGCGCGTGGGCAATATTCAGATCGACGCGAGGCCGCACGCGAGCTTCACCGTCAGCGTCCTATCCACCCAACAATCTCAGGACGTGACCGCACTCCTTCGCCTGCAGACGAACTCTCTGCTCGCACTGAAGCTGCTCTTCGCGACAGGCCAGGAATATGACGTAGCCGTGCGCGATGAAAAAGGTAACGTGATCTGGAAATATTCGGATGGCCGATTCTTCACGCAAGCTGAGCATGAAATCAGTGTGATCGGCGGTTGGTCGACTACCGTCCAGATACCGCGGTCGGTCCTGTCAGGCGGAAACTACGCGGTCCAGGGTTGGCTGACGACGGCGGGCCCGAACCCGCAGTTCGCGGCCACAATGCCTGTCACGATTACAGATAGCTCAGAAGACGAACCGCACTTGTAGTTGGAACATCCGCGGCGGGTCGATGTTAGCGAACGCCGGGATCGCGTTCGTCGCCGTGCCGACGGCCACGAATTGACCGAACGTCGGACTCGCTGTGCCCGTGTCGCCGTACGTCGTCTGCCCGCGGCCGAGGAAGTTCCCGTGGTTGACGAGATTGGATCCCTCCAACCTGAGTAGGACGGCCATGCTCTCTGTCCGCTTGATGCGACCCTCGATGAAGAGTGCCACGTCGGAGGTCGGAGTGCCGCGGAACGTCGACTTGCCGAGGACCTTGCCGTCAATGACGGGCCGGTCGTTGTTTGCGCCGTCGCCGTTGTTGTCAACGCCCGTTGTGGCATTGAACGGACGCGCGGACGCGAGCTGTGTCACGGTGCCGGCCGTGATGTTGAACGGAAACTGGTAGTGGAGCATGATGACCGCACGATGACGCTGATCGAGCAGGCTCGGTCCGCGTTCCACCTCGCCCAGCCGCGCGATGTTGCTCTCGTTGGGCCCAATGCCGTTGCCATCCGGTTCGCTGGTGTTGGTCGCCTTGGACAACGTGTAGCTGACCGAGGCATACATACGCCGGTTGCCGCGGTAGCTGACCTGCGTCTGCAATCCGTCGTAATCGGCGAGGCCGAGGTTCATCAACACGTTGACCTGGCGCACGCCGCCGTTGACCGGCAGAATCGGACGAGTCGCATTGGCCGCGGCGACGGTCCTAACCTGTCCGGGCGCCGTGCGATCGATGGGCGACGGGGCGTTCAAATCGACCGTGCGGTCCAGGTCGGTCACGTGCTGGTGTACGTAGTCGCCCCCGACGAACAACCCCTTGAGCGCCTCGACCTCCGCGCCGATGGACACCACCTGGCTGCGGGGATTCACAAGCCGATTGGGGTAGTTCGGCAGCAGGTCGAAGTTCAGCCCGTACTTCGCGAACTGAGACTCGTAGAACGACCGCTGGCCCGCCCCGATCGTGATATCGCGCGCCGGCAATTGTGAAGCCGCCAGCGTCTTCGGATCGAACGACAGAGGGAGGCACGATCCCATCAGGCAGGTGGGGAAGCCGAGTTGTCCGGGAGTCGCGGTGTAGGTCGTCAATCCGTCCAGCCCGTTCACCAGGTAGCCGGCCACCGCATTGGATCGAATCTGCGTGTAATACATGCCGTAGCCGCCACGAATCGAAAAGCGCGAAACGCCCCCCGGATGCCAGCCGAAGCCGACGCGCGGCGCGAAGTCCTTCGTCGCGCCGGTCAAGGTCTGCCGGTCGTAGCGGAGTCCGACGTCGATGGTGAGGTCGCGCCGCAGGTGGATGCTGTCCTGCACGAAGCCGGTATAGAGCCATTGCTTCAGCGTGTACCTGTTGATCCCGAAATCGATCGGCTGCGTGTAATTCTGCACGGCGGCCAGTGTCAATTGATCGAAGGGCGCCGTCGTCGTGTTCAAGAACGTGAACGTGCCGAGGATTGCGGTGCCGGGCTCGCTGCCCGTGCCGCCTGAGGTGTGATGGATCGCACTTCCGCCGAAGCGGACGTGGTGCATGCCACGCGACCACGTCAGCGTGTCCGAGAACTGCGCCTGGTGACCGAAGAGGTCGGAGGCGCGCGATTGTCCGATGGTGAACGGCACAGACCCGCTGCGCGTGTAGGTGGTGGAGAGGGTCTGAGCTTCCCAGCGCGTGACAGGATCGCCGTTCAGGTACGCAAATCGCGCCTCGTTGAGAAGATTCGCGCTGAGGACCGTAGTGTGATTGATCTGAGCCGTCCATGCCCGCCGCACGTACCTGCGCGCGACATTGGGCGCGTTCGTGCCGCCCACGGCGTCCTGCGGGTTGTCGTCGGAAAACCGATCGAGGTTCATTCGCACCATCAACGTCTGGCTCGACGTGAGCTTGTGGTCCAGCCGTCCGTCGAAGAGCGTCTGACGGTAGTGACCCGTGTAGTCGAGGTGGCCATCCGCCGGCAACAGAAACGACGGCAGCGTGTTCGAGAGGAACGCCGTTCGATTCTGCCGCGTGTAGTCGGCCGTGGCGAAGAAGAAGGTCTTGTCCTTGACGAGCGCCCCGCCGGCCGAGCCGGAGACCTGGCTCAGCTCATCCGGAACGTCCACCGGGTTGATAGCGGCGAGCGTGCTGGGCGTGACGCAACTCGCCACGGAGGGCGGACAGAAGCCCTTGGTCGAGAACGTCTTCGCCTGCATGCCATCGGGACGGTTCATGTACAGTCCTTCGCCGTGCAGGCCGTTGGTGCCGGACTTGGTGACGATGTTCAAGGCGGGGCCGGAGGTCCAGCCGAATTCGGAAGAAAACGCGTTCGAGAGCACCGTCATTTCCTGGATGGCGCCCAGCGGCACGGTGGCGATGGCCGTCTGGCGGCCCCACCCCTCATCGTTGTTCGCGCCGTCGAGCGTCACCGTGGTCTGACGGCGTCCACCAACGCCCGTGACGAAATACGTCGCGTTGACGAAGAGATCCCCCGTGCCCTTCGCCTGCCGAAACGCCGCATTGAAAAGCGGCAGCGTGGTCGCCTTGCGGCCGAGGATCGGCAGCTCGTCGATTTGCGGGCTGTCCAGCCGGCGGCCGATCTGCGAATCCGCGCGCACGCCTTCGGCGGTGCCGTAGACGGTGACCTCCGCCTTCTCAGAACCCACGAAAAGCTTTACCTTCAGGGTCGCGGTCTCACCCGAGCGCAGCGTGATGTCCCTGAGATCTTCGTTGCCGAATCCTGTCTTGGACACACCGACCGTGTAGGTTCCCGTCAGCGACAGCGCCGGAATGGTGGCGCTCCCGTCGCTCCCCGAGACGGCCTCGCGCACGGCGCCGGTCGCGGTGTTCACCACCGACACTTTGGCGTCCTTCACGACGTCGCCGGTTTGATCGACCACGACGACGATCATCGTCGCCGTGTTGGGAGACTGCGCGGCGGCAGGCGCGGCGATGAAGGCGAATAGCAAGACGGGTAACGCGGAAAGTCGAGACATAATCCTCTCAATGCGGTAACACTAATCTACAGCCAAGAGTGGAATTACTACCAACGGTCGTAGGTGGGGGGGCTGCGAGCGCTGCCGGAGGCCAGGGGTATGTGGGCTCGGTGCTCACCTAATGCATCAGGCGTTCGATCGCTCGATGCACGGCGTAGAGCGACGCCGGGCGCAGCAGCAGCGCGAGCAGGCAGGCGCCCACAGCCGCCCCGCACCACCATACTGCTTGTCCATGCCGGTTCCGGTCCACCGGCGGCGCCAACTGGAGCAATCGATCCACGCGCTCTTCCAGATCTCGCCCGTCGGCGCACAGGCGAGTTTCGAGCGCGGTCCAATTGCCTGATCCCAATCGGGCCACCTGGACTAACGCCGCGGCCAGCGAGAGCGAGCGCTCCGCGTCGCCTGCCACCGCCCGATCGTCCGCGGCGAACTCCGCAAACCGCGCCCAGTGATGTTCCAGAAACGCGAAACCACCGTGCAACGGCGCGACGCCGGGCGCCATCAGCAGGCACAGGCGCTTCAGATTGTCGCGCGCGTCGAGGTGCGCCCGCTCATGCCGCAACGCCGCCGCCAGTTCCTCATCGGAGAGCGCGCGCAGCACGCAGCGGGAGACTACCAGGCGCGGATGCAGAACCCCGGAGAGGGCACAGAGCGGTGTAGCAGCTTCGATTACCCAAACCGGCAACCCTTCGGAAAGCCGCATCTCGCGTCCCGAGTGCCGCTGCCTGCGCAGGTACCGGAGCGACCGCGCAGCGCCGGTCACGCCGCGCGCGATCGACACCACCCATATCGTGAGCCCCAGCGACGCCACCGCCAGCCAGGCGAGTCCGACATCTTCCATGCCAGCGTCGAGTTCGAACTTGAGGTAGCTCGGGACGCACAACACTGCCACGCCAAAAAGCGCCAGGCCGGCCGGCAGGAACCGCAGCGTCAGGAGCAGCCGTGCCGCCGAGGCGGGACGTAGCCGCGCCGCCAGGCGCACGGCGCGCAGAGCCAGCCACGAAACGATCAGCCCCAGAGCCGTGTGCGCCAGGAAAAAGAACGCCAGGCACACCGAAACCAGCCGCAAGTCGTAAGCGAGGATCATGCCTTGCTCCGCAGCTCGCGGCGCTTCCGCCGGATCTTACGCTCGAGTTCATCCAGCAGCGCCTCGTCGTAACTCCCCACCGCGTCCACCAGGCAGGAGAGGAGCATTTCACCGGAAGGCTCGGACCCGTTCAGGAAGCCGGCGACGAACTCCCCCGCCCGCTTCTGCTCCCACTTCGGCCGCGAAAGAATGGGCAAATAAAAAAAGGCGCGCTCGGATTTGCGGCGGTCGAGCAGACCTTTCTTGAACAAGCGGTCGAGGGTGGTCATCACGGTGGTGTACGCCAGCGGCCGGTCGAGACGCTGCATCACATCGTGCACGTTCGATTCGCCGTGCGCCCAGAGGATCTCCATGACCGTGATCTCGAGGGGTCCGAGCGGCTCGGCAGCGTGTTGTTTCCGGAAGGCCATCGGGGAAGCCAGTCCTTTAGAGTACATCAGGACGGCGGGTCAGTCTCGGGCAACAGATGGACACAGATACACACCGATAAGAAATTCGTTTGTCTTATCGGTGTGTATCTGTGTCCATCTGTGGCCTAGTTAGATTTTTTGGGCCTTTCGCTGATCAGCTTGATTTGCCGCAGGACCTCGCTATCTTTTTCCAACTCGGTCTTCCCCGCCGGAAATCCGTTCGCCTTCAGCATGAACGCCAGAATGTCCGCGTTGATCTGACGGCTCAGACTTCCGGGATCGTCCTGCGGCATGGATTGCCGCATGCGGTCGTACAACACACCCACCGACAGCCCGTTCCACGTCCCGAGAAATGCGGCGCCCGCGAGTGGCGGCGCCTGCTCGCCGCCCGTCAACTCCACGCCGTGACAAGACGCGCACTCTTCGCCATAGGACGCCTGCCCGCGCTTGGCCTGCTCGTCGGTGAAGACGCCGTCCCACACCGTGCGCGGGGCCTGCGCGGCCAGGACCGCTACACCTAGGACCACCACCCAGACCTTCATCATTCCTCGCTCGACAAACTGTACGCGATGTATTCGCCCGAGTACGGTCCGCCGCTGACGGCCACCACGACATACTGCTTGCCATTCACCATGTAAGTCATCGGCGAACCGCTTTGCGGCGCCGGCATCTGGACGGCGCCGACTTCCTTGCCTGTGGTTTTGTCATACGCCCGCAGCATGGCGCCGCGCGTGCCCGAGGCGGTGGTCGTGATCTGCCCGTCGCCCGCGATGACGAGACTTCGAGTGACCAGCGTGCCGATGTTGTAACCCGACTGGCCGGTGCGCGGAATCTGCAGACCCTTGAGCGCCGCATGGTTGCGGATGGCGTCCGGCGTCTCGCCGTGCGGCACTTGCCACACGATGTCGCCCTTATCCAGGTTGATGGCCGAGATGGTCGAGTACGGCGGCTTCATGAGCGGCAGTCCCTGCACCGTCAGCCCGCCTCCGCCGCCACCGCCAGCAAGGGCCGCGCCGCGCCCTCCGCCTCCTCCCCGTCCACCAGCGGCGGGCCGCGCCACCGGCGCATCCGGACCAGCGCCTTCGCCGGGCCCGGTGCGGATGCGGACTTCCTGGCCCGCGGCGCCGGCAATGTAATCCATGTCGGACACTTCTTTCGGAGCCTTCACCAATCCGATCGGCGTCACACACGCATTGCACGCGTAGACGAACACCGTGTGAGTCTCGGGATCGTAGGATCCGCCCGGCCAGTTGGTGCCGCCGCTCGCCGTCCCCAGCGTGAGCGTCGCCAGCGGGCCGCCTGTCTTGCTTTCCACAGGCGGCGTGTAAACCGGACCGATCTGATATTTCGAAATCACGGTTCGCGCCTCGTCGCGCAGCGTCGGAGTAAAGTCGATCAGATCTTCGATGAACACGCCGTTGCGGCTATAGGCGGGCGGCTTATTGGGGATGGGTTGCGTGGCCGCATACCATTCGCCCGGCACCGAGCCCTTCGCCACCGGCTTCTCCTCGATGGGCCACACCGGCTTCCCCGTCACGCGATCGAACACATAAAGGAAACCCTGCTTGGTCGGCTGCGCCACTGCCTTGACGACGCGGCCGTCCACATTAATGTCGGCCAGGATCGGCGCCGACGAAATGTCCATGTCCCAGAGCGGGTGATGCACCAGTTGAAAGTGCCACTTGCGCTGGCCGGTTTTCAGATCGACGCACACCAGGCTCTCGCCGTAAAGATTATTGCCCTGCCGATGGCCGCCGTAGTAATCGCCCGTCGGCGATTCCACCGGCAGATAGACCAGTCCGAGTTGTTCGTCCACGCTGATCTGCGTCCAGACGCCCGTGTTGCCGGTGTATTCGGCGGAGCCGTTGAGCCACGTGTCGTAGCCGGGCTCGCCCTTCATGGGGATGGTGTGGAAAATCCAGAGGCGCTTGCCGGTGCGCGCGTCGAAGCCGCGCACGTACCCTTTGTTGTTGCGCATGCTCTTGGGCGTCATGCCTTCCTTGAACGACGCGCCGATGATGACGGTGTCCTTGGCAACCACCGGCGCCGACTGCATGCCGATCTCGCCGGTAGTCAAGTCGGGGAAAATGGTCTGGTCGTCCTCGAGCTTGAGGTCGACGGCGCCGCCCTTGCCGAACGACGGAATGGCCGCGCCGGTCTTGGCATCGAGCGCGATCAGCCGGTAGCCGGGCGTAACGTAGAGGATGCGTTCCTCCTTGCCATTGGTCCAATACGCGACGCCGCGGCCGGAGAGCTGGCGGGGAGCCGCTGCGCCGCGCGGGCCTTCGTGTTCGGCGTGCACCCACAGCATTTCGCCGGTAGCAGCATCGAGCGCCACCACCGCGCGACGATTGCCGCCGGTGGCGTACAGGACGCCGTGGACCATCAGGGGCGTGCCTTCTAATTTGTATTCGGGCCGCGTGCCGAGGTTGTCCGTCTTGAACCGCCAGGCCACTTCGAGCTTGTTGAAGTTGGATGCGTTGATCTGGTCGAGCGGGCGATAGCGCGTGCCGTGCAGGTCAGCCGCATAGCTGGGCCACTCGGTGTCCTTAGCGGTTTGGGCGAACGCGGCGGCGGCAAGTCCGGCGAACACGACGACTCGGGCGTGAGGCATTTCCCCTCCTGACGTGCCCTATATCATACACTGGGCCCGCACAGGCAGGGCCTGCGGAGCACTCGTGCCTATGACGGAGTTTTAGTCAACGCGATTTCTTCGAGCACGCGGGCGGCCTCGGCGGCAGGGTCGGCGGCGCGTGTGATCTGGCGGCCCATCACCAGGTAGTTGGCGCCGTCGCGGATGGCTTCAAACGGCGTGGCCACACGCTTCTGGTCGCCTTTGTCGCTGCCGGCCGAGCGGATGCCCGGAGTGACCAGGATTGCGCCCGGGCCTACGATCCGGCGCACCGCAGCTACTTCGAGAGGCGAGGCGACGATGCCATCCACGCCGCACTCGATAGCGTTGCGCGCGCGCTGCGCGACCAGGTCCGCGATGTCGCCGTGGAAGCCAAGCTCGGCGGCGTCTTCGGGTCCGAAGCTCGTGAGGACCGTGACTGCGAGGATTTTGAGACCACCCACTCCCTCACGGTCGCGGCTCTGTTTGGCGGCGCGCATGACGGAGCCGACGGCGTGCACCGTAAGAAACCGGACGCCCGTTCGGGCCACCTGGGCCACGGCGCGCTGCACCGTTTCCGGGATGTCGTAAAACTTCAGGTCGAGGAATACGTCCTTTCCTTCCCCCAAAAGTTCGCGCACCATTTCCATGCCGGCGGCGGCGTAGAGTTCCATTCCTACTTTGTAAAAATCGACGCGGGGTCCCAGGCGGCGCACCAGCGCGCGCGCCTCGGCGGCGGATTCCACGTCGAGTGCCACGATGATCGGGTTGGGCGTCATATCAGATGGATGGCTTTCTCCTGCCGCTCGATCGCGCGGCCGATGCGATAGGCGCCGTCGAGCGACCGCTCCAGTGCGGCGGCGTCGGCTTCGGGCAGTGCGATCAGGAGGCCGCCCGAGGTTTGCGGATCGTACAACAGATCTTCGATTTCCCGCGGAATTTCGCGCCGCGTTTCCACGATGCACGAAGCGAACTCGCGGTTGTTCTTGAGGCCGCCGGACAACGCACCCAGGCGCGCGTACTCGACTGCTCCGGGCAGGAACCGCACGCTGTCCACAGCGATCTCGAGGGTAACTCCGCTCCCGAGCGCCATCTCCCGCGAATGGCCCATCAGGCCGAACCCGCTGACATCGGTGCAGCCATGTACGTCGAACCGCAGCATCGCCTCGCAGGCCGCGCGGTTCAGCACGAGCATGGATTGGATCATGCCTTCTACGTCCGCGTCTTTAGCCAGGTTGCGCTTCAGCGCGGTCGCAATCACGCCGGTGCCGATCCGCTTGGTGAACACCAGCGCGTCTCCGGCACGCGCGCCGGCGTTGGCCTTGACGCGCGCGGGATGGATGGTGCCGGTGACGGCGTATCCGAACTTGATCTCCTCATCATTCACGCTGTGGCCGCCCAGGATGGAACAGGACGCCTCGCGCATCTTCTCGGCGCCGCCCTTCAAAATCTGTTCCAGATCGGCGATGTCGTGCTTGGCCGGCCACGCCAGGATGGACAGCGACGAGATCGGACGCCCTCCCATGGCATATACGTCGCTCAGCGCGTTGGCAGCCGCGACGGCGCCGAAGGTGTACGGATCGTCCACGACGGGCGTGAAGAAATCCACGGTCTGGACCAGGGCAAGCTCCGGTGTCAGCTTGTACACGCCGGCATCGTCCGAAGTGTCAAACCCGATCAGGACGTTTTCGTCAGACCAGCGAGGCACTGTGGGCAATACCCGGTCCAACAACTTCGGACTTAGCTTGGACGCGCAACCTCCGGCCTTGACGTGTGCCGTAAGCTTCTTGAGTTGGGTTGTATCTTCCATGGATCGCTCTTCTCTATAATAACGATCATGCGACGCACGTCTGTGTTTCTGGCCGTTCTGCTGCTGCTCGGTGCGGCATTCACGCTCTGCTCACGCGACCCCGAGACCGATCCGCGCCTGAAGAAGGCGGTGCGCTCCGCGGAGCGTAATGGCTGGATTCCGGTGCATCTGGAGGGCACGCCATCCGAGATCGGCTTCCAGCACGGATACCTGCTCGCGCCGGAGATCAAAGACACGTTCCACGACATCTCGAGCGAGCTGATTCACGACGAGAAGCGGGATTGGGAGTTCTTCCGCAAGACCGCGCGCGAAGTTTTCTGGCCGAAAGTGGAGCAGGAGTATCGCGACGAATTGAACGGCATCGTGGAAGGCCTGAAGGCGCACGGCGTGTCGCTCGATATCTGGGACTTGGTGGCGCTCAACTCGTGGCTCGAGGTGTCCTACTACGACAAGACGCTCGATACGGGGCCGGTGAAATCGGGCGCGGGCGACCACTGCAGCGCCTTCGTCGCGACGGGCAGCTATACGAAGGACGGCCGCATCGTGATCGGCCACAACAACTGGACCAGCTTTTCGTCGGGCGAGCGATGGAACATCATCTTCGATATCGTGCCGGCGAAAGGCTACCGCATCGTGATGGACGGCATGCCCGGCCTGATCCACTCGGGCGACGATTTCGGCCTGAACTCGGCAGGCATCATCATCACCGAAACCACCATCAGCGACTTCAAAGGCTTCGATGTGAATCAGATTCCGGAATTCGTGCGCGCCCGCAAGGCGATGCAGTATTCGCAGTCGATCGACGACTTCGCGCGCATCATGAAGGAAGGCAACAACGGCGGCTACGCCAACAACTGGCTGGTGGCGGACCGCAAGACCAACGAGGTAGCGGACCTCGAACTGGGGCTGAAGAACGTCACTCTGGAACGCACGAAGGACGGATATTTCATCGGGTCGAATTTCCCCAAGAACCCGAAACTGGCGCGCGAGGAGACCACGTTCAACGCCGACGACCGGAGCAATAGCCAGAACGCGCGGCGGCAGCGCTGGACCGACTTGATGGAAGAGTACAAGGGCAAGATCGACGTGGCCGCGGGCGAGAAATTCCTGGGCGACCACTTCGATACTTATGAGAAGAAGACGGCGGCGAGCGAGCGGACGCTGTGCGGGCACGTCGAAGTTTCGCCGCGCGGCATGGGGACGTGGCAGGCGCCGTATGCGCCCGCGGGCGCCGTCCAGAACAAGATTACCGATGGCGTGGGAGCGGAGAAGCTGACCATGTTCGCCGCGCTGGGGCACGCCTGCGGCACTGGCTTCAAGGCCGCCGACCACCTTTCGAAGCACTCGGAATACGGCTGGATGAGAGACCTTCTGCGCGACATGCCGGCGCGCGGCTGGACGAAGCTCTCTGCGAGGTAGCCTTGTGAAACCACTGGCGCTACTGTTGAGCCTTCTCTCCGCCGGCGCGGGCGCTGCCCAGCAACCGGCCGGCGCGCAACCGAAGAAGAGCGATGCGCTGCACGATCTCAGCGCCACGCTCGAGACATTGTCGCGCCGCGTCAGCAAGGCGGTGGTGCAGATCTTCGCCTCCGGCTACTCGCTGGGAGAAGAAGGCGAGGGCCGGGGCAACGCGGCGGTCGTGACGCGCCAACGGGCCAGCGGCTCGGGCGTGATTGTCGGCGCCGACGGCTACATCGTCACGAATAGCCACGTGGTCTCGAACGCGCGCCGCATACGTGTGCGGATGGCTGCCGATGAGCCCGCCGCCGGACGTTCGATTTTGCAGCCGGCGTCCCGGACGATCGAGGCGCGCGTGATCGGCGTGGATCGCGATACCGACCTGGCGATCTTGAAGATCGACCGGACGGATCTGCCCACGCTGCCGCTAGGCGATTCGGACACCTTGCAGCAGGGCCAACTAGTGATGGCTTTCGGCAACCCGCTGGGCCTGGAGAACAGCGTCAGCCTGGGCGTAGTGAGCTCGGCGGCGAGGCAGCTCAAGCCGGACGATACGATGATTTACATCCAGACCGACGCCCCCATCAATCCCGGCAACAGCGGCGGCCCGCTGGTGGATGCCGACGGACGCGTGATGGGGATCAACACGTTCATCCTCTCGCAATCGGGCGGCAGCGAGGGCCTGGGTTTTGCGATTCCGAGCAACATCGTGCGCTCGGTCTACACGCAGATCAAGCAGGAAGGCCACGTGCATCGCGGCGAGATCGGGACCTACGCGCAAACCATCACGCCGGCACTGGCGTCGGCCCTGCGACTTTCGCAGGACTGGGGCGTGCTGTTGTCGGACGTGACGCCGGACGGGCCGGCCGAGAAGGCGGGGCTCGAGGTGGGCGATATGGTGCTCTCGCTGAACGGCAAGCCGATGCAGAACGCGCGGCAATTCGAAATCAATCTCTACCGCTCGCCGCCGGGCCAGAAGGTGGACGTCGAGATTTTGCGCGGCACGAACAAGCTGACTTATCCAGTGACAGTGGTGGAACGCGAGGACGACCCGCAGCGTTTCGCCGACATGGTGGATCCCACGAAGAATGTGATTCCCAAACTGGGCATTCTGGGAATCGGCATCGACCAGAAGGTGGCGGATCTGCTGCCCGACCTGCGCAAGAAGTACGGCGTGGTGGTGGCCGCGCGCGCGGGCGAGTCACCCTACACTGGCGACTCGCTGCAACTGGGCGACGTGATTTATTCGGTCAACAGCCTGCCGGTGACAGGCATCGATTCGCTGCGCACGGCGTTAGATGGGCTGAAGGACAGCGACGCGCTGGTACTGCAGGTGCAGCGCGGAGATCGGCTGATGTTTCTGACGATGGAGATCGAGTAGGAGAGCCGCGGTAGTGTCAGAAATCTGCCGCCCGCCTTGCCATCACACGTGTGTGCTCTTCTAATGCGATCATCGTGGCGTTCAAACGAAATTGCCTTGGCGTCGGATTTGAATCGTCCGCGCGCCGCTTCCTATCACTCGAACTCAGCAGGCATCAACGTTCCTGCTTGCCAGACGCAATTCGACTCTACAGCCGATTCATGATGTCTTTCCGATACCAGTCCGGCACCTTCCGTCTTCCAAGGTTGGCATTAACTCTCTCTCAGGGATTGGCTTGAAGGCCGGCGGCAATCGTCGCTTATCGAGCAGCACGGCGACACGTACGCGGCGAACAGGCGAGTGGTGTCCAATCGTGAGAGACTGCCCAATCGATTACCCAGCCTGGGATTGCTAAGGAGCTATTCTACCTACTACGCTGCTAGACTTCTCCTTGATGAAGCCGTCCGAGCGTCCGCTGCCACTCAAGAACGCCCCGCTTCAATACGCCCCTGAGAATGAACTTGGCGTAGTGTTCCTGTTCTCGCGAATCGCCAAACGCCTGCAATTCCGGATCGAAAAGATCCGCGCGGCTTATCCCGATTGCATCGCGTACCGTTATGCGGGTGAGCGCGAGAAGCGAGTCCGAATCGAGTTCGAGTACCGTTCCAGCAGCTTCAGGGCGCACGGCCACGACGCGAAAGAATGCGATTGCATCGTCTGCTGGCATCACGACTGGCCGGGCGTTCCCGATCACCTCGAAGTCATCGAATTAAAGCAGTACTTCGGGACGCCGTTCAAGGTTTGGATACAGGTAGCGATTAAGGATCAGCAGCATTGGCTTGATGAGCGAGACCGAATGACCTGGGCACTATCGAACCGGGTCACGCAAGGGGACCTTCTCCTGATGTATCGCGGCTATCCGGTTTGCAGTGTTACCGATGTCTTTCGGTTTTCCGGCCGCATGCTGGAGCACGGTGCGGCGTCATGGCGGGAAGGGGACGCCTACTTTGGACGCATTGAGCGCGTCTGCAAGTTGGATGCTCCGATCTTTCTTGACGATCTCCGACGGCACAAGGTTCTCCGAACTGCATCCTTCGTGCGGAAGAATATGCAGGGACGCGGACTGCTTGTTTCAGAATACTGGGCATACCTTCATTCCATGATTCACGAGCGGAATCCGAAAGCTCGCAAACTTCTAGCTCGCTATGCCCCGGAGATCGTTTGAAGTTATTCGGCCTTGCGCTGTCTTCCACTCACCCGCGTTTTTCGCGCCGCAGCCATGCGGCGGAAATGGTCTGAGCCGAGCTTCCGCGCCGGGTTGGTGCCACCCTTGTGCCACATGACGGCAGCCGGGGTCATCTTCGCCCGCTTCAGAGATCAGGTTCTTCAAGGCTTAAAGCCAATTGCGGTCAGATGCCATACTTCAACGGGTACGGTGCGCGGCATCGGGAAGCAATCACTTGCTGGTTTTTCTTCAACGCAGATTTCAGACACTACCGAACCCGCGGAAACAAGAGACGGCACGGAGTGGAATAGAAGATATGGCGCTGGCCACACACCCAATCACGGCATCTGAGCGCGCCCGGCGCACACGCGTCTACGAAGAAGCTCTTGCTTCCATACGCCTTGAAGGGTTTGAGCTCGACGAGCAGGTGAAAGCGCTGTACCAGCGATACATCGCAGGAGAGTTGACGTTAGCTGAAGTAGGGAGCGCGATCGATGAGCTCGATGACAGAGAATTCGGACCCGTATCTCTATCCCGGCACAAACGTTCTCAAAAACCTGCGCGGTCTCACTGACCCGAAGCTACTCGAACGCTTCGAAGCACGCCGAACGCAGCGACGCATTGCTGAGTTAATCGATACTCTCGTTCCGGGGAGATTCGATGTCGGGCACCTCGAGGCGATTCACCGGTGCATTTTCCAAGATGTGTACGAATGGGCGGGACAGTTTCGGACGGTGAACATGTCCAAGGGCGGCCATCTCTTCGGAGTCGCTGCCTTCCTCGAACCAGCGGTGCAAGAGACCCTTTACAAACTCGCGACCGAGAACTACCTCGTTGACCTGGATGCTGCGATGTTTGCCGACCGCGCCGCGTATTCTCTCGGCGAACTGAACGCCGCTCATCCATTTCGTGACGGCAATGGCAGGACGCAACGCCAGCCGCAAGGGCGCAGTTTCGCAATCAGCCCGCACCAACCGCTCCCTTACGGTCATGGTACATTACCGGCACTCCCGACCGGAAAACCAAGATAGGCGGGGCAGTCTTCTCGCGAGAGCCTGCCCCACCTACTCCAGCAAGTGCCCCATCTTTTCCCTCTTCGTCCTTAGGTACGCTTTCCGCGTATCCACCACGTCGGCCAAACACGGCACCCGCTCCGTCACGCGCACCCCGGCATTTTCCACGGCGGCGACCTTCTCCGGATTGTTCGACAGCAGCCGCACCGCTGCCAAATGGAAATACCGCAGAATCGCCCCTGGCAGCTCGTAACTGCGCAGATCCGAATCGAAGCCGAGCCGCTCGTTGGCCTCCACAGTATCGGCGCCGTGGTCCTGCAATTCGTAGGCCCGCAGCTTGTTCAGCAGACCGATTCCCCGTCCCTCCTGATGCTCGTAGATCAACAGGCCCCGGCCTTCTTGCGCGATGCTCTTGAGCGCGATTTCGAGCTGCGCCCGGCAATCGCAGCGCAAGCTATGGAACACGTCGCCCGTCAGGCATTCGGAATGGATGCGCACCAGGGGCGGGGATTCGGCCTCCAGATCGCCCATTTTCAGCACCACGGCTTCTTCGGGAGGACCGCCCGCATGGCCCTCGAAACCGTAGATCCGGAAGTTTCCGAACTGGGTTGGAAAGTCCGCTTCGGCCACCTTCTCCAGGCGCAGCGGAGAGGAATTGTGCATGCTTAGCTTTTGGGAACCTTAATCCTTTTATTATAATGGCTTCCGACACCGTGGAAAGTTACCTGGTCACCCTGCTGGTGAAACTCGGGTTGATGGCTTCCGTCGCGAGCCTGCTGGCGCGGTGGAATTCGTTCAAGTCGATGCTGATGCGGGAGAACCGTACGCTCAACCAGCGTGTGGCGCTTTCGCTTTGGCTCTCCATCGTGTTCGGCGCGGGCGTGGCCACGCGCGCCTTCACCCCGGCGTACAAGGCGGCGGACCTCGGCCTGGAGGGCGCCCTGTTGGCCGGCTTGGTGGGCGGATACGTAACGGGACTGCTCTCCGGCATCATCATTTCCCTGCCCGCCATGTTCGCGGGCGAGTACCTGACGCTGCCGCTGCTGGCTGGCATCGGAGTGCTGGGAGGGCTGCTGCGCGACATCCCGGCCGAGCCCGAAGATATTTGGCGCTTCTCCCCCATGTTCGACCTGAACCTCTACCGGTTCTTCCGGGAGACGCAGAATTACCGGCGCGCGGCGTTTCATCTCTCCTGCGTGGCGGGCATCCTGTTCGCGGAATTCCTGCGCCAGCAGGTAGGGGAGCTGTTCAAGCCGAAGGTATTCTTCCTGGCTCCGGAACCGCGGCACTTCCTCTCGTATGCGGCGCTCTACGCCAGCACGTTGTTCGCGGTCGGCATCCCATTGAAGATCTGGAACAGCACGCGCAACGAAAAAAAGCTGGAGGACCAGGGCCGGCTGCTGGTGGAAGCGCGCCTGGCCGCGCTGACCAGCCAGATCAACCCGCATTTCCTGTTCAACACGCTGAACTCGGTCTCTTCTCTTATTCGCACGGACCCCAACCAGGCGCGGGTAATGGTAGTCAAACTCTCGAAGGTGCTGCGGCGCCTGCTCAAGAAACATGAGAACTTCAGCGCGCTGCGCGACGAGCTGAGTTTCATCGAGGACTATCTGGCGATCGAGGTGGTGCGTTTCGGCGACAAGCTGCGTTTTGAAAAAGACGTGGCGGCGGATACTCTGGATATGCTGGTGCCGAGCATGCTGCTACAGCCGCTGGTGGAGAACTCGATTAAACACGGATTGAGCAGCAAGGTGGAGGGCGGCACCATCCGGATTCATACGCATCGCAGCGCGCTGAAACTGCATTTGTGCGTCGAGGACGACGGAATCGGCATCCCGGAGAGCAAGCTGGCGACGCTGCTCGATCGCGGGATCGGAGTGAGCAATGTCAATGAGCGGCTGAAGGTACTGTTCGGAAACGAGTATCGAATGTGGATTGAAAGCCAGCCCGGGCGCGGCACGCGCATTCAGATCGAAGTGCCGGAATTACACACCGACCTGGCGGCGGTATCGTGACGGAGAGTTACGAGGAGACAATTTGAACAGACTGGAAGAATCGATAAGCGCCTGGCCCGCCAATGGGCTGCCCAACACACTCGCGGAGAGGACGCGGCGAGTGTACGATCGATTGGCGGCTGTTTATCCCGCGTCCACCATGCTGTTTCATTCGCGCGCGCACCGCTGCGCGCTGGAGGTGTCGGGCATCCGCGATGGGATGCAGGTGCTCGAGGTGGCGACGGGGTCGGGCGAGATGTTCCGGCGGCTGGTACGAGCCAACCGCACGGGCGCCACCATCGGCGTGGATCTTTCTCCCAACATGGCGGCGCGCACGCAGCGCACGGCGCGGCGCAAGTACCCGGCGGCGCAGACGCATTGTCAGGCGGTAGACGCGCGCCACATGCCGTTCCGCAGCGAATCGTTCGACGCCATTTTCTGCTGCTACCTGCTGGAGCTGCTCTCGGCGGAAGACATCGTGAGCACGCTAGGCGAGTTCCGCCGCATCCTGCGCGATCGCGGCAATCTCACGCTGGTGCTGATCGGCCAGAACACGGCGGTGTTCAGCGCCATCTATAGAGTGTTGGGCAAGGTGGCGCCGGCCTTCTGGGGACGGCAGGTGGAGCGGCGCGTGCCGGAGCTGATCGAATCCGTGCGGTTCCAGATCCTGCATGACCGCGTGGTGCGGCAGTCGTTCTATCCTTCGCGCGTCCTCGTGGCGCGCAAGTAGTGATCCGCCGGCCGTTCGGATGGACGGGCGTGCAAGTGCCCGTCGCCGGTCAGGGGACCTGGATGATCGAGCACGACGCCCAGGCCGTCGAGGCACTGCGGCTGGGACTCGATCTGGGTCTGACGCACATCGATACCGCTGAGATGTATGGCAGCGGGCGCGCGGAAGAGATCGCCGGCGAAGCCATCCGCGGGCGGCGCGACGAAGTTTTCCTGACAAGCAAGGTGCTGCCCTCGAATGCATCTTACGAAGGCACGCTGCGTGCTTGCGATGCCAGCATGAAGCGCTTGGGCGTCGAGAGACTGGACCTGTACCTGCTGCATTGGGAGAGTTCCCACCCGATCGGCGAAACCATGCGCGCGCTGGAGAAGCTGGTGGCGGACGGCAAGGTGCGGTTTATCGGGGTCAGCAATTTCGATGTGGCGCAGGTGAAGGCGGCGGAGAAGGCGCTGCGGCACGAGCGGCTGGCGTGCAACCAGGTGCTCTACCACCCGTGGGACCGCGGCATCGAGCGGAAGCTGCTGCCCTACTGCACGGGGCGAGGCATCGCGGTGGTGGCATACAGCCCGTTCGGGCACCGTGCGTTCAAGCGGAATCGGGTGCTCGACGAGGCTGCCAAGCGTCACGGCGCGACCGCGCGGCAGGTGGTGCTGCAATTTCTGACGAGGAATGAGGACGTCTTCACGATTCCGAAATCCGGCAACACGGATCACGTCCGGGAGAATGCCGGAAGCTGGGACTTCCGTTTGGACGCGGAGGACGTGGCAGCGATCGACCGCGCGTTCCCGGCGCCCGACCGCGATGTGCCGCTGGGGATGATTTAGCTGGCCCCCGTTATCCTGCCCAGGCCAACACGGCTTCGAGCAGGACATTGGCGCCGTTAGCGCAGTCCTCCGAGCGGCTGAATTCCTGGGGAGCGTGGCTGATGCCTTTCACGCTCGGCACAAAAATCATGCCCATCGGACCGAGCGTGGACATCATCTGCGCGTCGTGGCCGGCGCCGCTCGGCAGGCGCCGGCTTTCCAAGCCCAATATCTTGGCGGCAGCTTCGATCGACGCCTGCACGGCGGGTGTCGCCAGGGCTTCATCATGATGCGCAGCCAGCCGCATGCTGATTTCCGTTTGCGTCCGAGCGGCGATTTCCCGGGCGCGCGCCTCCACCTGTTTTCCCATGGCCGCGATCCTGGCGGACGAGAGGTCGCGCAGTTCGACCGTCATCTTTACCACGCCCGGAACTACGTTGGGCGCGTTGGGCGTCACGTTAAGCTGGCCGACCGTTCCCACCTGCCTGCCGGGTTCGGCGCGCACAATCTCGTTCACGGCGATGGTCAGGTAGGAAGCTGCCAGCAGGGCGTCGCGTCGCTCCGGCATGGGAGTGGTCCCGGCGTGGTTTGCGTAGCCGCGGATCTCCACTTCATATCGATCGATGGCGACGATGCCTTCCACCACGCCGATCGGAATGCTCCCCTTGTCGAGCGTACCGCCCTGTTCGATGTGGAGTTCGAGGTAGCAGTGAAAAGATCCAGGCGCGCGCCGCGCTTCCGCAATGCGGCCGGGGTTGCCGCCGATCTTGCGGATGGCGTCCGACTTCTTCGTGCCGTTCCAGACGCTGTCGAGTTCGCCGGGTTCGAGGTGGCCGGCGGCGGCGCGGCTGCCGGCGAGGCCGTTGTTGAAGGCGACACCTTCCTCGTTCGACCAGACGACGACTTCGAGCGGCCGGCGCGTAGTGACGCCGGATTCTCCGAGCGTCCTGACGACTTCGATGGCGGCGAGCGATCCTAGGTCGCCGTCGAAGTTGCCGCCGTTGGGGACGGAATCGATGTGGGAACCGAAGAGTACCGGCGGACGCGAAGGATCGGTTCCGGGACGGCGCGCGGAGATGTTGCCGGCGGCATCGATACGCGGCGCGAGTCCGGCGGCCTCCATCAACTGCATGACGTAGGCGCGGCCGGCGACGTCGGCATCGGAGTAGGCGACGCGCGAAACGCCATCGGCGAACGTGCCGCCGGCGGGACGGCCGTGGACGCTGAGGGCTTCGAGATGCTGACGCAGGCGCGCGGCGTTGATGCGGGGCGCGGCGGCGCGTACGACTGACGCCAGCGCGGCGGCGGCCAGAAAATGGCGACGGTTCATCCAGCCAGTTTACTCGTAGCGGAGCGCCACCATGGGGTCGACCTTCATGGCCCTGCGCGCGGGCAGCCAGCAGGCGAAGATGCCGACGGCCAGCAGCACGGCGGAGATGGCGCCGAAAGTCACTGGGTCGTTGGGACTCACCTGCACCAGCAGCGTCTTCATCACGCGCGCCACGCCGAAGGCCGCCAGCAGGCCGATGCCGATCCCGATGGCAAGTTGCCGCAGTCCCTGTTTGAGCACCATTAACAGGATGTTTTGCGTGGAGGCGCCCATCGCCAGGCGGAGGCCGATCTCCTGTGTGCGGCGCGTCACCGAGTAGGCCATGACGGCGTAGAGACCGACCGCAGAGAGCAGCAGCGCGATGGCGGCGAAGATGGCGAAGAGCGAGCCGAAGACGCGATACTGCCAGCGCTGCTGGTCGAAGTTCGCGGCCAGCGTCATCACGGCGAAGACCGGGAGTTCGCCATCGATGGCCTGGATTTCCTTGCGCACGGCGCTGGTGAGTGAGGTGGGAGATACAGCGCTCCGGATCACCAGGGCATCGTTCGAGAGCGGCCGCGCGGGGAACGGCACGTAGGCCACCGGTTCCATCTCAGGCAGGTTCGGGCGCTGCTGCCGCATGTCCTGGCTGACGCCGACGACGGTCAGCCACGGCCGGTCGCCCTGCCAGAAGATGCGGATGCGCTTGCCGAGCGGGTCCTGATGCGGGAAATATTTGGCGGCGAAGCGCTGGTTGACGACCACGGTTTCTTTTCCAGGCAGACCGTCGGTTGCAGTGAAGCTGCGGCCGCGCACCAAGCCGAGTTGAACGGTCTCGAAATACGGCGCGTCGACAACCACCGCGGCCAGGTCCGGACGCTTGGACTCCTCGACCGGCGGCTCGCCCTCGATCTCCAGTTTCCAGACGGCGGCGCCGTTGATCGGCAGATGCGAAACGATGGCGGCGGATTCGACGCCGGGAATCGCGGCCAGGCGCGGCGCCAGCCGGTCGTGGAACTGCTTGCGTGCTTCCGCATTGGGGTACTTACGGTCGGGAAGGCTGAGCCGCATCGTGAGGAAGCGCTCGGCGCGCATGCCTTCAGTCATGTTGTAGAGCTTGATGAAGCTGCGGATCATGAGGCCGGCGCCGACCAGCAGGACGAGGGAAAGCGCTACTTCGCTCACCACCAGGAAACCGGTGAGGTAGCGGGAGCGCGAGCCGCCGCTGTTGCCGCGGCCACCCTCCTTGAGCGTCGAGTTGAGGTCGACCTTGGAAAGCTGCAGTGCCGGCGCCAGGCCGAAAAGAATTCCCGTGAAGAGGCAGATGGCGGCGAGGTAGGCGAAGACCGTGAAGTCCATTTTGAAAACGATCCAATACGGCTTGCCGACATTGGCCACCGCGAGATCGAACATGCGCACGCCCCAGACGGCGATGGCGAGTCCGGCTGCGCCGCCCAGGAAACCGACGAGCACGCTCTCGATGAGCAACTGCCGGATGACGCGCCAGCGACTGGCGCCGAGCGCGGTTCGGATGGAGATCTCTCGCGCGCGCGCCAGCGAACGAGCCAGCAGCATGTTGGCGACGTTAGCGCAGGCGATCAGGAGGACGAAGCCGACGGCGCCGAGCAACACCAGGAAGACTGTGCGGATCTGGCCGCCGTTGAACTCGTCGTTGTAGGGGATGACCATCCCTGTGAACCCCTCGTTAGTTTTCGGGTAAGCCTTGGCGAGACGGATGGCGATAGATTCGATTTCGGTCCGAGCCTGTGCCAGAGTGGCGCTGCCGGTCAGGCGGCCGAAGACCTGGAGTTCTCGCCAGTCGCGCTTTTCAAAATCGGCGGTGGGCACCAGCGGCGTCCAGATGTCGGAGTTGACGGGAAACTTCATGCCCTTCGGCATCACGCCGACGATGGTGGTAGGGACATCGTTGATGCGGATGCTCTTGCCGAGGATGTCGGGATTGAGGCCGTAGCGGCTCTCCCACACGCTGTGGCCGAGGATGCAGACGGCGGGCGCGCCCACGCGATCTTCGCCGGGCATGAAGTCGCGGCCCAGCACCGGCTTCTGGCCGATGAGCGAGAAGGCATTGGCGGTGAGAAGCGTACCGGAGTAACGCTCGGGCGCGCTGGTGTCGTCGGTGATGACGACAGCCGTCCCGGAGAATGCCGCCAGTTCCTGGAAGCTCTTGGACTGCTCGCGCCAGTCGCGGAAATCCGGGTAGGAGACGCGGATATCGGTCTGGTTCTTCGAATGGTTGTTGGTGGAGAGATACATCACGCGGTCCGGCTGGTCAACGGGCAGGCCGCGGAAAAGCACCGCGTTGACCAGCGTGAAGACGGTGGTGTTGACGCCGATTCCGAGCGCCAGCGCCACCACCATGAGGGCCGTGAAGCCCGGTTCCCGCAGCAGCATCCGGATACCGAACTTGACGTCCTGCGCTAAGCTCATGCCCATATAGACTCCCGTCAGTGGCGTTGCTTAACAGGTGTACGACGTCATGCTCCGAAAAGTTTCCACAGTTGCAACACGGCCAACTTCGAAGTATTGTCGATTCGTGAACCTATCCAGACGAACTCTCTTGACCGCCATGTCCGCGGCGGCTGCCGCGCAGGCGCAGCGCAACCGTCCTAACTGGAAACCGAAGCTCGGCGTGTTGTGCCGGTACACGGATCCCAACCTCGCCTTCGTGAAGGCCGAGGGCTTCACCAGCATGCAGCTCCGGATCAACGACCCCCTCGATCCGCAGAAAGTGGACGATGCCACGGTGGCGTCGATTAAGGACAAGATCGCGCGCGCCGGGATCACCGTATCGTCGATAGCGGTAGACGGTAACCATATCGATCCCGATCCGGCGGCGCGCGATCGGCAGAATCAGCTCACCATGAAGGCGATCGATCTGGCCGGCAAGCTGGGGGTGCCGAATATCGGCGGGCAATCGGGCAAGATCGTGGGGAAGCCGCTGCAGGAGCAAGTCGACGAGATCGTGCGCGTGTACACCGAGAAATACTTTCCGCTGTGCGAGAAGTACAAAGTTCGGGTGCTGTGGGAGCCGTATGCGGGCGGACCGAATATCGGCACCGGCCCGGTCGGCTGGGAGGCGCTGTTCAAGGCGTTCAAGGACAGCCCGTACGTGGGGCTGCAGTTCGACCCGTCGCATCTGGTGTGGCAGTTCATGGACCCGGTGCAGGCGGCGCGCGATTTCGTGGACAAGATCTACGACGTGCATCTGAAGGACACGGAGATCATGTGGCACGTGCTGCGGCGCACCGGGATCCAGCCGCCGGCGAATGTGCGGTGGTGGCGGTTCCGCGTGCCGGGGTATGGGTCAGTGGACTGGAAAGGGTTCTTCTCGGTGCTGGCGGACGCGGGGTACACGGGCGCTATGAACATCGAAAACGAGGATGAATTCTACTACCCGCCGTACCAGAGCAATGGCGATTTCACGGAGCAGTTCAAGCGCGGCTTTCGCGTGGCGCACGAGTTTCTGAAAACGCTGGTGCCGCCGGTGACGGCATAGCGTCGCCGTCTGTGATAAGATTCCTGACCAAAACCAGGAGGTGAAGCTATGCGTGTATTCGTACTGTGCACCGCATTTGCCGTGCTAGCGTTCGGGCAGCGTCACAAGTTGGATGAGGTGGACGCGGAGAAGCCGGAAGGCAAGCTCCTGCAGCAGGTGATGCAGGAGAACGACGCGGACAAAAAGGCCGCGCTGATGGAAGAGTTCGCGACGCAATTTCCCAAGGCCGACGCGTCGCCGTGGGTGCTCGAGCAGTTGCAAGCCATCTACGTGAAGGCCGCGCAGCCGGACAAGATCATCGCGACCGGCGAGAAGCTGCTGGCGCTCGATCCGGAAGACCCGGAAGCGGCCTTGCAGTGCCTGAAAGCGGCCGAGGCGAAGAAAGATGTGGCGGCGATCCGAAAATGGTCGGCGCTAACTTCGGCGAACGCCCGCAAGATGGCCGCGGCGCCGAAACCGGCGGACGCGGACAAGGCGGAGGACTGGAAAAACCAGGTGGACTACGCCAAACAGGTGGATACGTACACGGATTACGCGCTGTATCGGGCGGCCATCGAGTCGCGTGACCCGAAGGTGGCGATCGAGCTCTATGAGGAATTGCAGCGGCGCAGTCCGCAGAGCGAGTACGTGCCGAAGACGGTGGACCCGTTGTTCGTGGCGTACCGGCAGGCGGGGGCCAACGACAAGGCGGTCGCCCTGGCGGAAACGGTGCTCGCCAAGGGCCAGACCAACGAGGACATGCTGCTGGTGGTGGCGGACTCTTATCTCCAGAACAAGAAGGAGCCGGAGAAAGTGCATGCCTACACGGCAAAGATCGTCGAGCTGATGGCGGCCAAGCCCAAGCCGGAGGGGGTGAGCGATGCCGATTGGACTGCGCGCCGCAACCTGGTGACGGGCCTGGCGCATTACATGAGCGGGAAACTGTATTACAACGAGACTAGTTTCGGCAAGGCCGATCAGGAGCTGCGGGGCGCTCTGCCGCTGGTGGACGGGAACGCGACGATGAAGCCCGAGGTTCTCTATTTGTTGGGTTTCGCGAACTACAAGATGGATAAGCCACAGGAGGCCGCCAATTTTTACAGGGCCTGCGCCGCTATCAAGGGCCCATTCCAGGCGACTGCGGCGAAGAACCTACAGGGCATTCAGGCGCAATATCGGGGAGTCAAATAGGTTGGCCACGGATGGACGCAGATAACTAACAGGATTGCTTATCCGCGTCCATCTGTGTTCATCTGCGGCCAAATTGCTTAGTTCCCGCCTTCGCGGCGCTTCAGAGTCGGACGCTCGTCCTGATCGGGCTTCGGCTTGGTGCCGTCTTCGTTCTCGTCGACGGGACCTGTGCCGCTGCCAGGGGCGCGGCGCAGCTTCGGCCTGTTCGGATCGTCGTTGGTGACCTTGCGGCGGTTGTGCAGCATCGCGAGGCGCGTCTTCACATCGTTGAACTCCGACGTGTTGACGACGTACTCGGGCTTCTCCACCAGCACCTTCTGAATCTCCTGCTGCGAGGCTTTGATGCGGTCATCCGTCATGGGGTGGGTAGAGAACACCTTGGAAATCGTTCCCGGTTTCTTCTTTTCGAGAGATTGGATCTTCTCGAAAAAGTCCACGAAGGAGGTCGGATCGTAGCCGGCTTTATACAGGTATTGCAGGCCGAGGAAATCCGCTTCTCTTTCCATGGCGCGCGAGAAACTCAGGAAGCCCAGCGGAATAGCCAAGCCGGCGCCCTGACGGATCGCGTAACCAGTCCAGCCGCCCATGAAGATCAGAGGGATGGTGGCGTAGTTAATGATCTGGCCCTTGGTGGCCTGCCGCGTGCCGTGGCGCGCCGCCACGTGCGCGATCTCATGCGCCATCACGCCAGCCAATTCCGATTCGCTTTCCGCTTTTAGGATCAAGCCGGTGTTGACGAAGAAGAAGCCACCGGGCAAAGCGAAAGCATTCACCTCTTCCGAATCCAGCACCTTGATGGTGAACGGTACCTTGGCGTCGGAGTTGCGCACGAGGTTCTGCCCCACGCGATTGACGTACTCCGCGATCACCGGATCGTCGATGATCTTGGCCTGACGCTCCACTTCCTGCGCCAGCCCTTTGCCAAGGGCGATCTCTTTCTCGAGGGAGTAGAAGTTCACCCCTTTGCCGACATCGCGATTACCGATTTCGTCGGGGTTCTTCTTCTTCTTGTCGTCGGCCCACGCGCCTGCGGTGAGCAAGCTAAGGGCGACCAAGGCTGCAACCGGCTGGGCGAGTCGGAATCTCATTGTCCGAAAACTCCTGTATAGCTACACTATACGCCTGTCTGGAGCGCGATGTAGCTCTATGTATTAAACGCCGCCCGCTGGGCGCAGGTTTCACACCTGGGAACAGTTTTCGCGCTGTTTCACCCTATCAGATGGGACTCAGTACAGGCCGAGGCTGATGACTTTGCCGGAGGAATCGACGAGAACATCCAGACGCCGGTTCAAGTAAGAGTAGAACTTTCGTCCTTTATTCACCTCTGCTGCCGAGACATTAGCACCCCAAAGGCGACGGCACTCCGTCCATGAAAGGTTGTGGGGATAGACGAAGACGGTGCGCAACAGGCCGGTATCCTTGGCGAAATCGAGCTCCAGTTCCTTGTACCGGTCGGAGGGGTCGGTGAAGGCGTAGATGCGGCCGCTTTCGGTCTTGTCGTCGTCCAACGCCGGGCGCTGGCGGATAGCGTCGCCGAGCAGTGCCTGGGCTTCTGCCGTCGTCCACTCGCCGATTCGTTTTTGACAGAATAGGGCGCTGTCGCGCGTGAAGTCGGCCGGGTACGTCTTTTTCGGCGGCTCGAGAATGGCAGGCGTCTCGAACTTGACGGCCGGCGTGGGAATCGCGGGCGCGGGCGGCAACGCGGGTAGCGAGACGGGGTTGCTCCGAGCGGCTACGTAGCGAAACGGAATCGGTTGGCGCTTCGGAATAGTGGCGACGGGAACGGGCGCGGGCGCGGGAATGGCCGCGGCAACCGGCGCGGGAACAGCCGCGGCAACCGGCGTGGGAATGGCCGCGGCAACCGGCGCGGGAATGGCGGCGGCAACCGGCGCGGGAATGGCCGCGGCAACCGGCGCGGGAACAGCCGCGGCAACCGGCGCGGGAATGGCCGCGGCAACCGGCGCGGGAACAGGCGCCGACCTCGGTGTCAGTCTCGGCGTTACTCTCTGCGTAACGGCCGGGACGGGCGCTCCGGGCAGTTGGACCACGTGGCTATCGGGCGGCTCCAAAGGGCGCAGTACGGGTGGAAGCAATGGGTGTAACGGCGCCGCCGGCAGGCGCATGGATTCGGTGTTACCGGGTGCCGCTTTGGCTTCGCCGGGCGAATCGTCCGCGCTCGCCAAGAAGCTGAACGCTGCGATCGCAAGAAAGAGCCGGGTGAACTTCATACCGCCTCACAGTTCGTAATGTCAATTACGAATCTACCCGAGGCGTACGCCGCTTGTCCGCCTGAATTTAGGCAGCAGCGCGACTGTTTCCTAAAGTTAACCTTACGGTTTTCCGGCGGAAAGGGACCGGTCTTCCACCGGCCTTGGCCATGCCACCGCCTGATGGGACTGCGCTCGCAGATGGTCGCGAAGCGCGTCGGTGTAAACCTGGATGCCTTTGCGCGAGTAACGCAGGCAACCCTTCTGCCGCAGGTCATTCATTTGGAACGTAACGATCTCGCGCGAGGTGCCGACGTATTCCGAGATCACCTGATGGGTCAGGGGCGGAATCTTGACGGAGCCATCTTCGCCGCGGACGCCCAGACGGTCGGCGAAGCGCAGCAGCGAACGCATGATGCGCTCGGGCGTCTTATCGAGGGCGAAACTCTGCAGGCGCTCCTCGTAATCGAGGCCGCGCTTGACGAGCATCTGGAGCAGTGCCACGCCGAGCTGGGGCTGGCGTTCCACCTGCTCTTCGATTTCGGGGCTGGTCCAGGACATGAGGGTGACATTATCGAGCGCCGTGGCGCGCTCCGAGTGCGGTTTGGCGCCCAGGAGCGAGCTCTCTCCGAAAAAGTCGTCAGTAGTAAATATGTCCACCAGGGTCTGCGTGCCGTCCTCAAGTGGAATCGTAACCTTGACGCGGCCCTGGACAACTAGATGGAGGCCCTTCGAAGGCTGCTGCTCGTCGAAGACGATCTGGCCTTTGCGGTAATCGGTGATGCCTTTACGAGGCAGGTACATCAAGGCGTCTTCCATCTCGCGGGATGGACTTGTTTTTGCGCCATTCTGCATGTCGATCTCCCAAGGCGGATCGCCGCTACGGCTGAAATCAGCTAGGACGGTTGCGGAGGCGACATGCGATGTACTGGAACTTTCCGGACCCTCGTACCGGACCGTTCCCGGCGTGAACGGAGTCAAGAGCCGTCGGAATCGGAGCGACCAAACGTCTATATTCACAGCGTACGCCAACGTAGAGCGGAAAGCATGGGTTTCGAGTGGAGGAGTGTTGGGAAAAAGACAATTGCACGAACCGGGCGGCGTTGGCGGAAGCCAGTGGGAGTCGAACCCACACGCGACACAAAGTACCGCACAACGGGTTTGAAGCCCGCGCCCAGCACCGGCCAAGACTGGCTTCCAGGGCGATTGTAGCAGAGCGGCAGTGGCGCGAGAGCGGCAAGGCGTTGCGGTTGACCGAGTGAGGCGGTTACACTAGTCGAGAGCCCGTCCCAACCCAATTCCCCGGTCGTCTAATGGTAGGACAGCGGCCTTTGGAGCCGTGAATCGTGGTTCGAATCCATGCCGGGGAGCCAACATTTTTCCTTCCTAAATTCCAGCCTCGTTTTTGTGGACGCCATCGCCGTGGCGGAGTTCGCGCATATGCCTCACATTCTTTGACTTCTACGACTTCCAGACATTCTCCAGTTGGAAAATCATCGCCTTGGAAACCGGCCTGAACCCCCATGGTTTGGCTTGGGACCCCGGCTTTCGCGTGCGAATTCTCTGTCTTCTCTTGTTGACGCCTCGCTTATGTTGACGGGTGTTCGGGCCGGGGTCCGGCTTAATTCGATTGCGAACTCCGTAGTTGACGCCCCCAATTCGAACTTTTGGTTGACAGCCCCGTCCGGACTGGCGCGAAGGAAAAAGTGGACAGTTTTCCAACTCGCTGAGTATTAGTTGATAGGGCGGTTTGCAGACGCGGGAAAAAGTGCGCCACGGACTGTACAGTTTTCGAACTTTTGGCGTATATAGTACACGGAGGCGATCACACGATCGTTTCCACGACACCAGACAGCCGGACGACCGTCAAGCGGACTCCGTTGTGGGTGCGGATCGTCAATCGGGACGACCGGCCACTTCGAGTTCGTGGTCGCCAACCCGGTCGGCTGGTCCCCACCTGCATCCACTCCCTGGCTTGATAACCGGCGCGAAGGAAGCGTTCATGGACACGAGGTTGACGCCTTTGGAGAAGACAGAGAAACCAATCAGCATCGCCGCCGAAGTTGTTCGGCTGGCGAAGATGACGGTGCCGGAGTTACGGGCACGGCACGAGGAACTGTTTGGCGAGGTGGCGAAGTCGCACCACAGGGAGTTCCTGGCGCGGCAGGTCGCCTGGCGACTGCAGACCGAGGCGGAGGGTGGGCTGCCGGAGGAGACTCGGCAGTTGGCGCTGGCCGTCGCGAGGGATGCTCCGCTGAGAATCAGAATTGACAGCGCCGCCACTCGGGGCGCTGCGGAGGCGGACCGCACTGCGACCACGCGCCTGGCCAGCAACCACGACGTCCGCCTGCCGATGCCGGGCGGCCTGCTGGCGAAAGAGCACAAGGGCGAGACGCACGTCGTGAAGGTGCTCGACAACGGCTTCGACTACGACGGGCGGCTTTACCGATCTCTGTCCGCCATCGCCCAGGAAATCACGGGTACGAAGTGGAATGGGTATTTGTTCTTTGGAATCGCCAAGGAGGTTGCACATGGCCGCCGTTAACAAATTGCGCCCGATGCTGGCAGCGATCCGCTGCGCCATCTACACCCGGAAGTCCACCGACGAAGGGCTCGACTCAGACTTCAATACGTTGGACGCCCAGCGCGAGTCCGCCGAGGCGTTCATCATCAGCCAAAGGCACGAGGGCTGGTTGGCGTTGCCCGAGAAATATGACGACGGCGGTTTCACCGGCGCCAACATGGATCGGCCGGCAATGCAGCGGCTGCTCGCCGATGTGCGGAGCGGGTTGGTGAACTGCGTGGTGGTCTACAAGGTGGATCGCTTGACGCGGTCGCTTCTCGACTTCGCTCGCATCATGGAGGTCTTGGACAAGCACGGCACCACCTTCGTGTCGGTCACGCAGCAATTCAACACGACGGCGTCGCTGGGCCGCCTCACACTGAACATCCTGCTCAGCTTCGCGCAGTTCGAACGGGAGATGATTTCCGAACGCACCCGCGACAAGATGTCGGCGGCACGGCGCAAAGGCAAGTGGGTCGGCGGCAATCCGGTGCTTGGGTACGACGTGCATCCCGACGGCGGCTCGCTGGTGGTGAATGCGGAGGAGGCAGCCCGCGTGCGCGCGATCTTCGGGTTGTACCTGGAGCATGGTTCCCTGCTCCCGGTGGTGCGCGAATTGGACCGTCGCGGGTGGACGCTGAAACGTTGGACCACGCGAGACGGCAAGACTGTGGGCGGTAAGCCGTTCACGCGCCCGCGGCTTCACCAGATTCTCACCAACGTGATCTACACGGGCCAGGTCCGGCATCGCGGCGAGATCTATCCCGGTGAGCACGAGGCCATCGTCGATCGCGAGACGTGGGAGAAGGTCCACGCGCAGCTCAAGGCGAACGCGCCGGGCAGTACACGGAACCTGCGGAACAAGCACGGCGCGCTGCTCAAAGGGACCGTCCGCTGCGCCACCTGCAACGTCGGTATGGTCCATACCTACACCCAGAAGGACGCGCGCCTTTACCGCTACTACGTTTGCGTCAAAGCCCACCAGCGCGGTTGGACGCAGTGCGCGACCCGGTCGGTGTCGGCGCCGGAGTTGGAACAGGCGGTGATCGATCAGATCCGGGGTATCGGCCGGAATCCGATGATGCTCACAGCGGTGATGCGGCAGTTGGAGGAGACGGGCTTTGGGGACGTGCCACGGGAGGACGTGGCCCAGGCACTTCGAGAGTTTGACGGATTGTGGAGGCATCTCTCACCGCGCGAGCAAGAGCAGTTGATTAAGGCGCTGGTGGAAACCGTCAGCTATGACGGGAGCACTGGCACGGTGACGGTCGGCTTCCGGTCCGCCGGCGTGAAGCAACTCTGTCTATTGCAGCAGGAGGTGTAACGGTGACGCACGAGATCCAATTTCAACTGCGGCCGCGCGCTAAGAAGGATGCGGCGGCGCCGGGGACCGAGCGCGGCAGGCTTCCGCGGGTTGCCGAAGTACTGGCGCTGGCTATCGGCTTCGACGACATGATCCGGCGTGGCCTGGCGAGGGACCACTCCGATCTGGCCCGGTTGGGCTGCATCAGCAAGGAACGGGTCAGCCAGATCATGCGGCTGGTCTGGCTGGCGCCCGACATCCAGCAGGAGATTCTGACCCTGCCACGGACATCGCTCGGCCGATTCCATCTGGG
The DNA here is from genome assembly GCA_041484525.1 of Bryobacteraceae bacterium. Taxonomy (GTDB): domain Bacteria; phylum Acidobacteriota; class Terriglobia; order Bryobacterales; family Bryobacteraceae; genus JBGPHT01. The sequence goes on from JBGPHT010000008.1 coordinate 63,472, forward strand.
CGAAGTCGCGCTCCGCCAGGTTGCTTCGAAGATGCTGTGGGGCGAGCAACGGGAGGCGTGGGGTCGGCTCCAGGATGCCCGCCATCATTAAAACGTTTATAGATGGGTCTCCACTTCCGCAATACTGTGCGGAAGTTCGCACCGGTGAAGTCTCGCTGCGCGGCGGGAAGCGGTGCTCGGAGCAAGCCGCCAATTGGCCATTTGATAGAGCCACGGCGAAGATGCGGTTCGTGCGCGTTATTCCCTTGCCTTCCGCCGCCACCGGAGTGATTCATGTGTTCGATGCAACCCACCAAGACCACGAAGCAAACTGCCGCCGCCTGCTACGCGGAACGCCACACCGAGAGCATGGACCTGCTGAAGCGCATCGGCAGCCGCCTGGAGCAGCACAAGCAGGACCAGGTGCAGGATCCCGCCAACTGGGGGTACGGCGGCGACCTGGGCCGCGTCACCGAGGAACTCGCCTACATCCTCGCCAGCCTCGGCGACCGTAGCGCGGTGGATGCCAAAGGACTGGACTACTAACCATGCAAAAGCAAAACGTACACCTCGGAACGACCTACGTCGTGAAGGTCAGCGGCACGCTGGCCAGAGTCCGCCTCACCCGCGAACACCCACGCGGCGGCTGGTATGGAACCAACCTCGCCACCGGCCGCGAGTTCCGCATCCGGACAGCCGCCCGCCTCCGCTCGGAGACGAGGCCGGCGGGAGAACGCTGCCCCGAGCAAGCCCGCAACCAGCGATTGCTGGACTTCAGCGCCGGCGAGTTGCACAAAGTTGTGGAGCGGGCAAAAGCCGAAATCCTCGCCGACATTGCCTCCGGGACCGTCCCCAGCACCTGCGCCTCCTTCAGCGAACTGCACGACTACACGGATGCCAATGGCTACGGCGGGGCGTTCGAGCGTCCCTTCGACAACAACGAAACGGACTTCTGGAACGCTGTCCAGACTGCCGTTGACGAATGGATCAAACAGGGAGGCTTGAGAGAACGCCTCACGGACGACGAGGCGCGTCGGATCGTCGACAAGATCGAATTCTGAAACAGGAGACCAGAATGCAGACATACACCGTAATCGGCCTGTGGGACGACACAGGCGTGGTATACGCCGAGAACCTAACCGCCGACGGCCCCCACGAAGCGATGCGGAAGGTCGCCGCTGGCAAACAACCGCCGTCCCAGATCCTGGGTGCAATCGAGGGCAGCCACAGCCTCACCGCGGCCTGTGAGGATTCCGGCAAAGCCGCCTTCGTGCAGGACCTAATCCCCAAGACCGAATTCTGAAATAGGAGACCAACCATGACCACCTTTTCCATCGCCACCGACAACAACATCACCGCCTTCACCGCCGCCGAGCAGGTTCCCGAAGGCCAAGACCGTTTCGCCAGCGAGAAGGAGTTCGCCAAACTCTCCACCGACTGGCCCATCACGCGGTTCGTCGAAGTCTGGAACGCCTTCGCCGGCGCGCCGCCCTTCGGCGACCTCAAGCCGGTCAAGAAGTTCACCGACCGCAAGACGGCGGTCACCCGAATCTGGAAGGCCATCCAGACGCTCGGAGAGGAACTGCTGCGCGCCGGCATCCGCGACGCGGAAGCCAAGCTGAAGGCTGCCCGGACGGCGCCCACTCCCGCGCAACAGGTGGCCCCGGTCGCGCCGAAGAAGACCAAGGCGGCCAAGGGCGCCACCGCGAAGGACGCTACGTCCACGGCGCGCGGTGGCAGCAAGAAGGCTATCGTGCTGGAACTGATCCGCCGCCCGGACGGCGCAAGCCTCAAGGAAATCGCTGACGCCACCCAGTGGCAGGCCCACAGCATCCGCGGCTTCATCTCCGGCAGCCTCGGCAAGAAGATGGGGCTTGCGGTCGAGTCCTTCAAACGGGATACCGGGGAGAGGGCCTACCGCATCACCCGGTAGATACTGCCCCATCGCAATACACCGCCGCCGGCATCACCAACCGGCGGCGGTCCTCCGTTCCGGCCCGTACTCGCGGGAATCGGACCGGTCGGATTTCGCAACATGATAATATCTGCCTTGGCAGGAAACGATCAAAATCAGGGCCCGCTCGCTACTCTGTCCTTGTCCTTCACCACGCGCGCTGACATTAAGCGTATTGAGTTGGACTACCGCCAAGGCAGGCTGGATTGCCGCCGCGCCTTCGCCGGCATACTCGATTCGATTGCGGGGAGCGTCGCAGGCAAGATCCCCTACCACCAGTTCGAGGTGGCCCTCCAGGACGTGATTCCCGCGGAGGCATTCCGGGGCGCGGTCGCTGCGGGCATCATTGATGCCCACCATTTCGATGCCAAACCATCGGCTTTCCCGAGATTAACGCTGCCGTTGCTCGACCGACTGCAACACCAATACGAGCGGCTCTTCCAAATCATCTACTTGTGCGATCTGGCGAAGCACCCCGAAACGGCCGAGGTGTTCATCGCGCGAGATCTCACCATGCCTGAGGTGAGGAACGACCTTCTTGCGTTGCTGGTGAAAGTGGACCAGGAGATCGACGCAAATACATATCTACCGTTCTCGCAGGGCACGGCCGAAGCGTCCAGTAATCCAGGCGGGTTGTCCTGGTCGATGGTTGGGCCTGATCCCAAGGGGCCTACGGCACAGCCTCTCGACCGGCTGCGGGAAATCCATGCGCGGCTGGGCCGAAGTTGGGATGACACTGAGGCGCACCTATGGTTGTTGTCGGACAAACTCAAGCTCGCCGATCTGATCCGCGAGAAGGCTCTGGAGTGGTCTGAGCGGGAACTTGTGCGGCTCGCGGCGGAAGAGACTCAGGACGGATCGCCAACATCTCCGGACACCGCCCCGTCGCAATCGGAACCGCGGCGCAAGCCTGGCCCAAAGCCCAATCTGGAAGTCGGGCGCCAGCTCGCCGCAATCGTTCAGGCGCACGCCGACTGGAAAGCCGACTTGGACGACGTGTGCGAGGAACTGGATGAGGCCGGTGTAACGGCTCCGAAGCGGCGTGACGGCCGCCGCTATCGAGGGTGGCTGGACGCGCTCGACATTGGCGACAGCAGCGCCCGTGACCGGGTCATCAAGGCCATCGAGTATCATCTGAAAAAGCCGCGCCAGGAATAACTCGAAGCCTCGACCCGCCCGCGATACGCGCGACCTTTCCGCGACAATTCAACTTTCTCGGGACTGTCGCGGAATCGTCGCGGGAGTTCCGCTGCCTCGCGCCCACACGGCGTTTCGGTTAGTCTCACCGTTTCAGCAGCTTTCTGCCCGCATTGCGGTGCTCATTGCCCGACTATTCGCCTTAGATCAGCATCGAGGCTAGGAGCGACAACGGGCGCATGCAAGCACAGCAGAGAACGGAACGGCAACCAGGCCCGCCCCGGTTTGTTGACGAACGGGCACTCGCGGCGATGACGGGCCTAAAGGTGAAGACGCTGCGACGGTGGCGGGTATTTGGCAAAGGACCGCGCTTTCACAAACTCGGCGGCTCAGTCCGGTATGAATTGCGCGACATCGAGGCATGGCTGGAATCCTGCCCGGTGGGAGGCGGCGCGACGGAATGAAACGTCCGCCCGTGTCCCGGTCCAACTCTTGTGAGTCTAGTCCCACAAAGCGCCGCACACGGAAGCGGATCGCCGGAGCGCTACCACGATGAGCAAGGCTCACAGCGATTCGATTACTTTCACCCCGTCGGAGGTGGCGGAATACTTCCGGGCTCGGGTGCCGGATCTTCGGCAGACCTCCGCGAAGGAGTGGCGCGGCGGATGTCCCGGGCACAAGGGTAAGGATCCGAATTTCACCGTGGAGGCGGCAACCGGATTGTGCCGGTGTTTTTCCACGTGCGACCGAGGCTGGGACATTATCGGGTTGGAGCGGGAGTTGACGGGCGCGGGATTCATCGAGGCACGCGACGAGGTATTCCGGCTCGTCGGCCGCACCGTGCCTCGGAGCGGGAGTTCAAATGGTCACCGCGGATCACCCAGCTTACCAGGTGCATGGCGCGAGATCGCCCGCTATCCATATCACAACGCCGCTGGCACGCTGATTTTCGAAGTCGTCCGATATCTAAAGCCGGACGGCAAGAAGGCATTCGTTCAGTGCCGCCCCAGCGGCGTCGAAGCGGCTGGCACAACGGACTCTGGAATTCGCGGTGGCGTTCCGACCGGTGGCATTGTCAACAGCCTCGACGCCGGGATGTACATCCAGGATCCGAAGAAGTCGGCGCGTGCCGGTCGCACGGTGTGGGTGGAGACCCAGCACACCCATGACGGCGCCTACTATCAGTTCAGCGAATGCCCGCGGGCGCCGTATCGGCTGCCAAAAGTTTTGGAGTCGGAGACTGTCTTCCTTCCCGAAGGCGAGAAGGATGTTCAAACGCTGGAGTCATGGAAGCTTACGGCATCCTGCAATCCCGGTGGCGCCGGCACCGGTTGGCGCGACGAATACACGCCGCACTTTCGTGGGCGGCATTGCATCATCCTGCCCGATAACGACAAGCCCGGGTACCGCCATGCTGTCCTGGTTGCGGAGGCGCTGCTGCCCGTGGCCGCCTCGGTAAAGATCGTGGAATTGCCCGTCGGCGAGAAGGGCGACGTGACCGACTGGGCCGAGGCCGGCGGCAGCCGCGAACAATTCCTAGAGTTTGTTTCACAGGCTGCTCCGATCGATAGTGCGACCTTGGCGGCGTTGTGGGACCGCTGGGGACTCCGGGGCGATACCAGCGCGGCGGGGGAGTGGCCGGAGCCGGAACCGATACTCGGCACGTTGCCCGACGTGGAGCAATTCGATCCGGAATTGCTGCCCGAGGCGCTCCGTGCCTGGGTAACCGACATTGCCGACCGCCTCCAGATTCCGGTGGACTTCCCGGCGGCGACCGCGATTATCGAGTTGGCCGGCGCCATCGGCAGGCGCGCAGTGATCCAGCCGAAGCGGTTTGACGACTGGGAGGTTGTGCCGAATTTGTGGGGCGGCATCGTCGGCCGGCCTGGGTTAATGAAGAGCCCGTGCATCCGGAGCGTTTTCCGTCCGCTGCGCAAGATTGAGGCCACCTCTATAGATGTCCACAAGACCGTAGTTCAAGAGTTCGAGCGGGATCTCGCCGCTCATGAAATTCGCAAGAACGCCTGGAAAGCACGTGCCACGCAATCCGCCAAGAAGGGAGGATCGTTCGATCGCTTCGAAGAGCAGGAACCCAAGCGACCACCGCAAGACAGGTTCATCATCAACGACGCCACGATCGAAAAGCTGCACGCCATTCTGGAGGAGAATCCGCAGGGCATCCTGTACCTCCGCGACGAGTTGGTAGGTTGGCTGGCGACGTTGGACTCCGAGGGTCGGGAGCGCGAGCGGCCGTTTTTCCTGGAGGCCTGGAACGGCGACGGCGGGTACGTGATGGACCGTATTGGACGTGGCTCGGTTCGCGTGGACAACTTGTGCATCTCGCTGTTCGGCGGGCTGCAACCGGCAAAGCTGCAGGCGTACCTGCTGGATGCGGTGTCGGGTGGCAACAACGATGACGGTCTGGCGCAGCGGCTTCAGGTGCTGGTATGGCCTGACGCGTCTCCGGAATGGGAAGACATCGACCGGCTACCGGATTCGGCCGCGGAGCAGGCCGTGGATTCGGTCATGCAGTCCATCGTGAAGATCTCGCCGGCCGAACCTTTGCGCTTCCGCTTCAATACGGAGGCCCAGGAATTATTCAGCGTCTGGCGGAAGGAACTCGAGGTGCGGCTCCGCAAGGGGAATCTTTCGCCGGCCATGGAATCGCACTTGGCGAAGTACCGCAGCCTGATGCCTTCGCTGGCGGTGATCACGCACATGGCCGACGGCAACTTTCAGCCGGAGATATCCCTGCTTCAGGCACAGCGGCGGACTGGTGTGTCTATCTGGAATCCCACGCGCGGCGGGCCTACGCCTGCGTGGCGTCCCATTCCCGCAAGTCGGCGGCGAGCCTCGGCGAGAAGATCCGCGCCGGTGCGTTGGGAGTCAAGTTCTCCGTCCGCGAGGTGTACCGCAATGGATGGGAAGGGCTGGAGACGCCGGAGTCGGCGCGCACAGCGATCGAACAATTGGAGGAGGACGGGTGGATCAGGAAAGCCGCCGCACCATCTCGTGGCAAAGGCGGGCGGCCATCGGAACAGTTCGACGTGAATCCGGCGGTGTTCCATGGGTGACCCGGGGCGATGGCGGAAGTGGAAACCAAGCGGCGCTGGGCGGGCTATACCCGTCAAAGGTTCCGACGGCGGGGGTTTTGTCAGTTTTGTCAGTTCCCCCGCGACAGGACTGCTGGATGCCGCGGCAACCTCGTCCGATACGGCGCTCTCTCCGCAAGTTACTGAAACCAAGCAAACGGCGCGTGGCAACTTTCATGACTGGTGCGGTCAGGAAGTCGGCCCAGGAGGTTTTGGCGGTTTTGTCAGTTTTGTCAGTGGGGGCACGTCTGCAAACACACAAGCCAAGCTCCGCTGGATGTCTTGGGCTGAATGGAAGGCCGAGAGCCTGAACCGTCTGTTCCGGGACCAGGGCGTCACCGGAAGACCAGGCCGGATCACCGCCGCGACGGTACTCCATGGCGAGCAGAAAAGAAGAGAACAACTCCTGAAATAAGATGTTTTTCCACACTCTATTTTCGCTTTTTCTTCTTATTCTATCCCTTCTTTCTTTTCTGTTAGGAGTGGCAGAAGCCGGGTATGCCGCTCCACGAATGGACCCCGGTGACAAAACCGCCAAAACTGACAAAACCTCCCGCGGCGAGTCGGGTGCCAAGGTGTGGCCCAACAAATCAACAACATACGGGGCATGCCTCCAGGACGCGGTTCTGGCGGACCCTGTCGAAACCGAACTGACAAAACTGACAAAACCCACTCGATGGCATCGCCGGGAGTTTGGCTGCCACAGGTTAGAGAGGAATCACTATGAACAGAACGTACCTTACCATCATGACCTTCGACGACCACCGCGCCGCCGCGCACGAGTGGTCCACGGTCCACCGATCGGTGGCCGAGTTCGAGAACGCCATCTTCAAAACTCTTAAAGATGGACGCCGTGCCGACCGATCGGCAGCGGAGGTTTGCTGTCGGATCCCGGACACCGTGAAGCGCATCCATAAAGCCCTCGACAGAATTCAGGCCGGCATGAGAGCACGCCGCTTCCTGGACATCATCCGGCTGCGCAGGCATCTCCCGGTTCGGATTATGGATGACGCGATCCGCGTCCTCCACCAGTTCCAATTCTTGCGCTGTCAGATGGAAGATCTTCAATTCCACTCGTTGCGAGGTCGCGGCATCCCTTGGGTGAATTGCTGGCTCGGATCGTTCAACTATTTTGATGGCGGTGCGGTGGGCAGCCCGGATATGGGCAACACGGCTTTGGAGTTGGAGGTGAACTGAATATGGATTACAAAGCGATCTACATGGCGAGCGGACGCCGAAGGGATGAACTGGCCGAGAGGGATTGGGAGGCCAACGACCCGGACGGGTTCCAGAAGCTCGAACCCGAGCAGCAGACCGCCCTGGTGGACTGGATCCGCGCCGTGCTCGCGCCTGCCAAGACCGTGTTCCGGCGTAATAGCTACGGCATGAAACACGACTTCGATCGCGAGCCGGACGGGTTCTACGTCTACAACGGCGCGTTCAAGGGCGCCATGCTGGCGGCGGGCTTCCGTCCGGTCGATGAGAGCGATCTGAACTGGCGATTCCGCGTAAAACCGGCTCAGGAACTGGCGCGCTGGGAGCAGCGGCAGCGGGGAGTGTACGGTCGCGGATGGCTGGTCCGAAACCGATGGCGCGAGAAGGGTTACGAGGTCATCGAGGAGACGCAATGCCGGCGAGCGCAGGAGCACAGCCTGGCGTGCCGGCGGGAGCATCGTCCCAGAGTGGTGGTGCTTCGGGCCAAGTACGTGGCGGAGGTCGTTCTGGATACGGAACCCGCTGGCCATCGGCTGACCCGAGAGGGGGTTGCGGCGGTGCTGGCTGTCTTCGCCGAATTCGATCCGAAGGGCCGCCACTCGTACGTCGTCAACGAGCAACTGGCCGTCATCCGGCGCGTGCCCGCGTGGCGCGCCGAGGAGGTGGCGTCGGCATTACTGAAGGTCGCGCAGGGTTGTGCGGCTGCTGCATCGAACGGGGCATCCGCCTCCGCCATCGATTCCGAAAAGAGAGGAGAACAAGCACTGTATGAGAGGTAGATTCATGAGCGTCATGACCGTTGACGATCACCGTGCCGCCGCGAGCGAACTGGCCACCGTCCACCGCGCCGTGGACGAATTCGAACGCGACCACTCCAAAACTTTTGAAGTCGGCCTCCACCTGGAGCCACCCGCAGCGGAGACGAGCAACCGGGTCCGCCGGAACTTGCAGCGTCTCCGCAAGGCGCTGGACCGGATCCAGATCGGGATGCAGGCCGTTCAGGCTTGCACCTTGCCCGGCGACTACGGACGCTCCGAGTACAACTGGAAGGCTGCGGAAACGCTCACTCCTGCTGTTGCCCGCCGGCACCCGGCTGAGGTCGTGACGCTCGATGACCACATTGCCGCGGCACTGGCGCTGGGTCCCGCCGAACCAGCAATTGACCACTTCCTGGAGATCATCAACCGTCGACGGTATCTTTCCGTTCGCATCATGGATGACGCCATACGTGTCCTCCACCTGATCCAGATTGTGCGCCTCGAGATGAATGACCTGCAGTTCTACACGTTGTCCGTCCGCGGTACCCCTCGCGTGAATTGCTGGCATGGGCAGCCCTATCATTTCGACCGTACGGCACAATCGGGGGTGCATCAATGAAGGTGGATTACGGCAATAGTCCGGAGTGTCTGAACGATCTCTCCGCCGGGCAGCAGGCAGTCCTGATCAGCTGGATTCTGGACGTTCTGGTCCCGGCGGAGAGGGTGTACAAGCCCAACAGCTACATCATGAAGCACGACTTCGAGCGGGAGCCGGAAGGCTTCTACGTGACGAACGGAATGTTCAAGGGGGCGATGCTGAAGGCGGGTTTCGCTCCGATGAATCCACGGGAAGTGAACTGGCAATTCCGTGTGAAGCCGACGTGGGAACTGTGCGCGTGGGAGAGGCGTCTGTTGGGGATCTACAGCCGCCTCCGTTTGATGCGCGATCACTGGCGCGGGAAGGGCTCTGTGGTGGCGATGCGCAACCAGTGTCGTCGGATTGTTGGAACACGATGCGGCGTGCCGCCGCGAACAGCGGCTGAAACTACCCCGCCGGCCGAGTGAAGTTGTCACCTGCCCGAATCAAAATTATCCGCAACCGTATGAATCGGCATCGCTTACACGGCCACGCAATGGGTGACCACCTGCGCTGACCACCTGAAATATTCACTCTAAGTAGCCACTTTGCGGAGCCAGACCACCCGCCGCAAAAAGTGGAAAGCCAGGTCCCTGAATCTGCCCCCCCGACGGCGTCTGACGCGGTAGATTGGCACCCGTTCGCGCCGTGGCGCGCCGTGTTGCGGTGTTCCTCTCCCAGCCGCCTTGGGGCGTGCTTGGCCGCCCCCACTGCCTGGCATCACGCAGTGCTCGCTTTGCGCCATCTGGCCAAGGATGCGCGTGCTTCTCGAACCGCGCCGTCACACGCGCCTCGGGAGGTTAGATAGGCCACCAGGTGTCCCCGCGTCTCAAAGCCGGCCTGGATGCGGCGGTCGTCCTCTGCATCGCGCGCCAGGTCGCCGACCGGGGTATTCCTTTTTCGTTGAGTCATCAACCACTCGGAGTATGTCGCTGTCATCGCTCGCGGTCCCCCGGCTCAAGCGTCTACGCTGTCCTGGCCCGCTGTCTGCACGCCACTCAGGGTGCGCGAAAAGCGCCAAAAGCGCGGAAAGGGGGTGTGCGTGATGACTTATCGCGCTTAACGCGCTTACCGCTCCAACGACCCCGCTTACTGTAATTGCTGCCCTTGCCGCATTTACGGGACTTCTAGCGCTTACCGCGCTTACCGCGCGTGGCTCCGGATCGCCGCCATTGAATCTTTCTTCCGAAAAGTTGAATTTCGGTGTTGCTTTCCGCCGCCACCGAAGTGATGAATGTCTTCGATGCAACGCCCCACGAAGACCACCAAGCAAACCGCCGCCGCCTGCTACGCGGAACGCCACACCGAGTGCCAGGACCTGCTGAAGCGCATCGCCAGCCGCCTGGAACAGCACAAGCAGGACCAGGCGCAGGAACCCGCCAACTGGGGGTACGCCGGCGACCTCGGCCGAGTCACCGAGGAACTCGCCTACGTCCTGGCCAGCCTTGGCGACCGCAGCGCGGTGGACCAGAAAGGACTGGAGTACTGATCATGCAAAAACACAACGTGAACATCGGAACGACCTACATCGTGAAGGTCAGCGGCACGCTGGCCAAAGTCCGCCTCACCCGCGAACACCCACGCGGCGGGTGGTACGGCACCAACTTGGCGACCGGCCGCGAGATCCGCATCCGGACAGCCGCACGCCTCCGCTCGGAGGCGAAACGCGCGACGGGAATCAGCTACGACGAGGCGCGCCAGATCGTCGACAAAATCGAATTTTGAACAGGAGACCAACCATGACGTCGTTTACCATCGCAACTGACAACAGCATCACTGCCTTCACCGCCGCCGAGCAGGTTCCCGAAGGCCAAGATCGTTTCGCCACCGAAAAGGAGTTCGCCAAGCTCTCCGCCGACTGGCCCCTCGCCCGCTTCCCCGAGGTTTGGAACGCCTTCGCTGGCGTGCCGCCCTTCGGCGACCTGAAGCCGGTCAAGAAGTTCACGGACCGCAAGACGGCGGTCACCCGAATCTGGAAGGCCATCCAGACGCTCGGCGAGGAACTGCTGCGCGCCAGCATCCGCGACGCGGAAGCAAAGTTGAAGGCTTCGCGGACATCGGCGCCAACCGCGCCGCCGCCCACGAACGCGCCGGCCAAGCCCAAGGCGCGCAAGGCAGCCAAGGCCGCCAAGGAAGCCGCCACGCGGCGCCACGCGCGCGAGGGCAGCAAGAAGGCCATCGTCCTCGACATGCTGAGGCGCGCGGACGGCGCGACGCTCAAGAATATTATGGACGCGACCGACTGGCAGGCCCACAGCGTCCGCGGCTTCATCTCCGGAGGCTTGGGCAAAAAGATGGGCCTCACCGTCGAATCCTTCAAGCGACCTGATGGCGAGCGCGCCTACCGCATCGGGCAGTAGCGCGCCGCACCCCCTCACCGCCGCCGGGTCCAACGATCCGGCGGCGGTTCTGCTTCTGTGCCATCAAGAATTCTCAACTCCGCAGACCAGTCCGAGAGTGCCAGGCACAGGCCATGGAGGTCGGGGTTCCCGGCCCGGATCTCGGCTTCGATCTGAACCCGCTCCCGGCGGCACCGCTCGATTCATGCCGCCACCCCGAGGCGCTCCGCGACGACATCCGCAAACGTCCGGCCATCGGCTTCGAGCGTCGCCGTCTTGCCGCTGAACTCCTGGAACCGCCGGCAAATGACGTCACAGTACTTCGGTTCCACCTCCACCAGGCGTGCTTGGCGGCCGGATTTCTCGCACGCGATCAGCGTTGCTCCAGCCCCGCCGAAGACATCGAGCACCGTGTCGCGGCCCTTGCTGCTGTTCCTAATGGCGCGCTCGACCAACTCGACTGGCTTCATCGTTGGGTGGAGGTCGTTGACGTGCGGCTTATTAATAAACCAAACGTCGCCCTGGTCGCGGGCGCCGCACCAAAAGTGATCCGTGCCTTCCTTCCAGCCGTACAGGATCGGCTCGTACTGCCGCTGATAATCGGATCGGCCCATCGTGAAAGTGTTCTTCGCCCACACGACGAAAGTGGACCAGTGTCCACCCGCATCGCGGAACACCCGCTGCAACGTGTGGATCTCTGAGGAGGACATGCAGACGTAGATCGCCCCTTTGGTGACCGCCAGCATGTTCACACAGGCGTCGCGCAGAAACTGCTCGAAGTCGTCGCCGAGGTCGTCGTTCTTGATCGCCCGTGCCCTCCCACGGAGCTTATCCTTCATCGTCGCCCCGTAGTTCACGTTATACGGCGGATCGGTGAAAGTCATGTCGGCCAAGCCGCCGGCCAGGATTCTCTCGACCACATCGAACTGCGTCGAGTCACCACAGAGCAAGCGGTGGTCGCCCATGATCCACACGTCGCCTGGCGCAGACACCACAGCAACCTGCGTCTCGGGGACCGCGTCTTCGTCGGTCTGGCCCTCGATTGTCTGCTCGCCGCCGGCCAGGATCGTCTCCAGTTCCTCTGCGGAGAACCCGATCAGGTCGAGGTTGAAGCCGTCCACATCGAGCGACTGCAACTCCACCCGCAACATCTCCGCGTTCCACCCGGCGTTCAATGCGATCTGGTTGTCAGTGATTACGAGGGCCCGGCGTTGCGCAGGCGTCAGGTCCGCCAGCACGATCACCGGCACCTCAAGCATTTTCAACTTGCGAGCGGCCAATAGGCGCGCGTGCCCGGCGATGATCACGGCGTCGGGACCGACGAGAATTGGATTCACGAAGCCGAACTCGGCAATCGATGCCGCGATCTGGGCGATTTGCTCGTCCGAGTGCGTCCTTGAGTTCCTCGCGTACGGAATCAGCCGGTCAATCTGCCACTGCTCGATTTGGAGATCGGTCTTCAAGATGCCTTCCTTTGCGGGCCATAGCATGGATTTGGACCGTGGTGCTTGATCGCGCCAGAGTCCTGCGCCTTAGGGTTCAATGCCTGCTCTGGATCGACACCGCGCTGCGCTGCCACGTCCGCGAACGAATCACCGGTGGATTCCAACACCCCGTCGATGCCCAAGTTCATCAGGCGGTGCACGATCACATCGCAATAAGCCGGGCTTATTTCGCAACCGCAGGCTGCTCGGCCAAGCACCTGCGCCGCGGCTATCGGCGTTCCCGATCCCATGAAGCAGTCAAAAATGATGTCGCCTGCGTCGGAGAACGCCTTGATGAAGAATTCGACCAGCGCGCGCGGGAAGGGCGCAGAGTGCGATCCCTGGCTGGATTCTGTCTTGCACTCGATCACGTTGCTCGGGCGGGCCAGTCCTGCGTGCCTGCCCTCCGAATCGTCGGACAGACTATTTCTGCTGCGCTGCCACGCCTCCTGGTTCTTCCCGCCGTCCGCGGCCGCGCCCCGCGCGCCGGTGCCCAGGAGACCACTCCCGGAGTTCGATTTTGGGTTGTCGGGCGAATAATCGAAGCAGTCCTCCGACTCGTGACTCACTGCCTCCGCACGGAACTTGATTTGCTGCTGCCGGCAAGAGTGGAACACAGGTTCCCATGCGTTCTTGAAGCGGTTTTGCCAGCCACCAGGCACGCCATTGTCAGTTTTTCGCCAGCAGAATTCATCCACGAACCGCCAGCCCCATTGCCGCCGGTGTGCCAGTACCAGGTCCATCACGTACAGATTCCGCTCCCCCTCGTCGGCGTGCGCTTTGATGTTCAAAAGGTACGATCCGTCCGGCGCCAGCACCGACTCGACGCCTGCGGCAACAGCACGGAACCACTCCACGTACTCGTCCGGCGGGATCGGCTTAAACCCGCTGGTGGGGTCGTATTCGCGCTGCGTGGCGTACGGCGGCGACGTGATCGCCATGTTCGCCTTGGCCCCAGCCATCAACGTCTCGATGACCGCGACATCCCGGCAATCGCCGCAGATCAGCCGGTGACTTCCGATCAACCACACGTCCCCGGGCAGCGTAACCGGCTGCGCGGGAGGTTCGGGGACGGCTTCCTCCTCGACGTCGGCGGCAGCCTCCGGCTCGGTGCCGGCCAGCAGCACGACGAGATCCGCATCGGAGAACCCAACCAGCGACAGGTTAAACCCATCTACCTCGAGCGACGCCACCTGCTCGCGGAGCATCTCGTCGTTCCATCCGGCATTAATTGCGATCTGGTTGTCCGCGATGATGTACGCCCGCCGTTGGGTCTCGGTGAGATGGTCCAGCACCACAACCGGAACTCCGCGAGGCCCAACTTGCGGGCAGCCAGGAGGCGACCGTGGCCGGCGATGATACCGTCCATGGAATCGACGAGGATCGGATTTACAAATCCAAACTCCACGATGGAGGCCGCGATCTGCGCTACCTGTTCCGGAGAGTGGGTCCTGGCGTTCCTCGCGTACGGCACAAGCCGGTCGATCGGCCAGATTTCGATGCGCCGCGCCATCGCGGGCGTTATGGTCGCCGGAAGTGTTGACATTGGGTTACGAACTCCGAGAAATGCCCAACCTTACGCGCCCGGGTGCCCCGTGTCGCGCCGTCTGGCTCGGTTGGTCCACCGGCTGCCTCAGGCGCGCCTGACCGCCACGAAACGCGCCACGCTCGCCAGCGAGGTACCGCCCGCCGATCTGTCTCTTGGCTTTCACGCGACCAGACAGTCCGCGACCACCTGGAGGAAAACCGCCCGCGTCTTCGGCGGCGCATAAGTCTTCCCATCGCGGCCTCCGCCAAGATGCTTCAGTTCCCAGGCCGGCCCGTGCTCCAGATGCTCTTTGAAGCTGTACCTGGTACCCATCATGGAGCTTGCTGAGAGCGGTTTCGGCTCACCCGGTCGGAGGAAGAGAATCGCTCGGGAGATGTGACCCTTGCGCTGTCGCACCACGCGCGCCACCATTCCCGCCGATTGAAGCCTGGCGAATCGTTGTTCGGAGGCCCAGGCGTACAGACTACCGTCGGCGTGGTAGGCCGGTATCAAAGCAGCATTCATGATTTTTGGACACACGAGGGGCAACGAGGAAAGCTGCGGGAGTGGATTGGCGAGCGTCCCGGCGCTCGGGGAACGCTTCTGGAGCGTTCTACTGATGCTTATCATTCAGTGCTGTCAGTCGTCAACAGACAAATGATTTCAACGGCGACGAAAGGGTTCTCCGGCGGCGCACTTGTTCCTGGACCAGATCCTCGCTCACCATTGGCGAAGCGCCGCCGATGTACGTTTTCTGACACTGGATCTTCCAAGGTGTATACTAATCTCGCCGTCCCTTGCGGTTTGGCCAGGGATCCAGGCCCAGAAGAGTGCTGATCAGGGACTCCGATATCGCTGCTGGATTGATTCACATCTAGGACCTAGGACGACGGGACTATGACCAAGTACTTTACGCGCGAAGGGCTGGAAATGAAGCAGCGGCAAGTAAAAGCGCAAGAAGCCAAGGTGCGAGAGATCGGCAAGGAGGCTGGGGACGAAGCGGGGCTGAATTGCGATTGGCATGATAATTTCGGGTACGAAGACGCGAAACGCCGACTCGAAATGGAGGCAACCATGCTCGGACAGCTTCGCGAAGACCTCAATGGTGCCCAAATCCTGACAATAGACGAACAAAACGACAAGGTCGCAATCGGTGTGACCGTCATGGCCCTGATGAGTTCCGACGAGAAGACAATCACTATTGGAGCGTATGGCGAATCGGACCCCGCGAACGGACTAATTGCTTATACGAGCCCGCTCGGTCGCGCCTTGCTGGGCATGCGGACGGGTGACACGAAGAGGGTGCAAATCGGAGGAAAGCCCGTAGAGATTGAAGTGCTGGAGATCATGCCGCCCTCGCACATGTATCGAGCGCTTATCTCAAGACTGGTTGAACAGCAGGATCGGCATCGCAGTCTTAAATGATCATGAGGCGGACGCAGCAAATGAATGCTCAGGCTCAGGCAAAACAGACTCCGGCTGCGACTGCTCGACCAGAGTTAAGTAGCCTGCTCGCCCGCGTTTACGGGACCACAGCGCAGCGTACTGTTGACCTCATTCATCGGTACGCTGACCTCTACTCCTTGCCATCATTCGAGAAGGAGTGGCCGGTAGATCCTCAGTTTTTCGCGCACTGCACTAAGGCGATAAGCTTCGTGGTAATTGCGCTTTATGACAGCAAGAGAGAATTCTTTCTTGTCTATAGCTCAAGCCAACTCAGCGCGAATGAAGTTGTGGGGTGGCGATTGATTGGGGGGCCGATTCAGGACTACAAAAGGGAGACGATTGAGGAGGCGGTCAACCGCATTGTTAAGAGCGAAGTCGGCATGGAGGTCGCTGAACTTGAGCCTATCGCGACCGTCAGACAACTTTTTAGGTGGGGCGGTAATTCGATTGAACATTATGGTCTTGCATTCATAGCGCGCGCCGTGGGCGAACTGAAAACTCCGAGGTACAAGGAGTTTAAGGCTCTGTAGCAGAATCTGTGGGCAGGAGAGCTTCTAGGCAGCGGGGCGTCAACATAAGGAAGAAGTGCGTTTCTGAATTGGGGGCGCTGCCCCCAAACCCCCGGAATTTACCGCTTTGTGGCCAGAATAGTCGTTTTTGGTTTCGACTACAATACAGGCACTTGAGCGGAGGATAGGGCTCCGCAGGAATGCGACCCGAGCGCCGACTCAAGCGCCGGAATGGCAGGGGTGGCTTCGGCCACCCCGAATCTCACGTAGAGGTCACCGAACCAAGCAGGAATAGCTGATCGCCATCGGGAGGGATTAATCTGGCTGTTGAGAGACAGGGGATTCATCCCGGCGAGGAGATCAGCTATTCAACTACAGGTTAAGACCATCTTGAATCAGGTGCAACGTTTCGTGGGCTTCGTGTACCGCGAGGTGCGCCTCCAATGCCACCCGAACCAACCGCCTTTGATCGAGATCATGCTGGAACCGCATGGCGGCATACACAGGCGCTGTTCACGTTGTCAGCAGCCGGCGCCTGGCTACGACTGCTTGCCGGAGCGCCGCTGGCTATTTGTGCCCCTGTGGGGAATCACGACCTATTTTTGCTACGCGCCACGGCGCGTGGAGTGCGCCGAGCACGGGGTCGTCGTCGAGCACATTCCGTGGAGCGACGGTAAACGTCCGGTGACCTGCACCATGATGGGATTCTTAGCGCGCTGGGCGCGACTGCTGAGTTGGCGGGAAACGGCGCGAACCGAAGCGCTGTTCCATCTCCGTCAGCAACCAGCCTTGTTCGAGCGCGCTTTCCTGTGGGCTGAATCGCAGCGACCTCGACAGCAACAGAGCCTCGGCTTCGCTCATCGCCCAGACCGTGGCCTCGACCGTGTCCCGGCCGAGTTGTTCCAGCGCGGCCACGCGTTTATGGCCGTTGATCACCAGGTAACGTTCGCGGTTGTCTTGGGAGACGACCACGACGATGGGCGTCTGCTGGCCACTCTCAGCCAGCGACGCCAGCAACCGGCGCTGCCGGAGAGGCTCGCGGACTCGCAGATGCTCCCATCGCCGGTCCAGTTGGTGAAACTCCAGTTGCATCGTCGCCTGCTCGGGATTCAGTATGCTTGAAGCCGGAACTGGTCTTTTCCGGCGGCTGGGGAAGTCTGCCGGAAAGTCCCGTGGGATCAATGAGATACGCCTTGAGGTGGTCTTTCGCAACACGGATGATTAGTGAACCCATAACCCCAATGAAATCAGCTCCTTGCACTCCGAAGTGGTCTTTCGCGACATCCCAGGGAAGTTGGTTCAATGGCGCCGGCAATCGCAGCGGCTCCGGCGGCTGTTGCGCTTGCGTCGCGCGCCGGTCAATTCTCCAGGCGATGGCATAGCCTGGGTTCCGGTTGCGCCACTTCGCCTGCGTCTTCTGCCGGCGAGCGGACTGACATTCCGGCGCGTCGCAGGCCCGTTGCCGGTCTCCTGCTCGCAGACCCGGCCGGAACCACCGGCGGCAGATCCTGCATGGTCTCTTCCGGGCCTCTGGCATCGTGATGATCTATCGTTGTCATCACGCGCTGGCGCGGCGGGGTCAACTCAGAACGCCTGGGTCACTTTTGGAGAGCACAGGTGGGTCACTTCTCCCGAACGACGAAGACATCGGCCGGAAATTGGCCGTTGTTACAGTTCTGGCACCAGTAGTAAGGGCGCGAAATCTCCACCTTGCCTACTGCCGTCATGATCGGCTTGGAGCGCTGTTCGTGGTAGTGCGCCTGGTGGCCACAAGAACAAGGGAGGATCCGCTGGTCCGCCGCCGGGGCGGCGAATCGCAGCAACTCGGTCAAGGCAGTTGCCCCGGCCTGATGCATGGCCGAGCGAACCGCCATCTCGATGGCTTCGAGATCGAAATGGCCCGTTTTGCGTCGGGCGCTGAAGATGATGCGCACTAGTTGGTCTAGTTCGCGGGCGACTTCCTTTTGGATCGTTTGGAACGTTTCGAGCGTTTTTTTTCCTGGGCCGACGGCGGGGTCTCCTCCACCGGCCGCAGTTGGCAAATCTGTTCGTTGACATCCAACAGTTGATCGCCGAGTTCCCGGAAACGCTGGCATTCGGCGACCTCGCGCTGTGCTTTGGCCAAACTGGCCGGACAGGAGAACGTCTCGGTAACGGTTTTGCCATTCACCTTGCGGGTCAAGCGATGGTAGGGGCCATGGCCGGGATCACCGGCCTGATGGCAATGACAGTTCGGATTTCCACAACGGCCCCCCGTTCCGGTAATAGAGCCAGAGCGCATGTCCCCCAACTGGGCGATTTGGGATTGAACGGCGGCGCGACGGCTTTCCAAGTCTGGCAAAGAGTCGGGCATGTACAGCCTCCTACAGCCTAGCGTAGCACTACGCTAGGTCAAAGGGCACAAAAAAGGGAAATACGCAGATCGTCACTTACATGTCGCGCACCCGTCACAGCGCGTCACAGCGCAAAGCCCGTAAGTCTATGATATGATTCTTTGGTAGCGCTAACGGGAGTCGAACCCGACGGCTGGCAGTTCAGGCGAGTCCAGATAGGTCTAAGTGGTTGTGTTTTCAGTCCAAGTGGTATTCCGGGATGCTCCGGAACACGGCTACGAACCGTCGACGTCACAACGCAGTCACAGCGCAGGGGTGGTGCGCCCCCGTTTGCGGTCCGTTGGCGCACGTGGCGCAGTAGGTGG
This sequence comes from Bryobacteraceae bacterium, assembly GCA_041484525.1. Classification (GTDB taxonomy): domain Bacteria; phylum Acidobacteriota; class Terriglobia; order Bryobacterales; family Bryobacteraceae; genus JBGPHT01. The sequence continues at coordinate 82,248 of JBGPHT010000008.1, forward strand.
CACCGGGTGCGCGCGCATGGACCTCCGGTACGTCAGAATACCGTGGGCGCGCCCCCGCGCCCCGTGTTCCAAACAGCAAAAGCCGCCCGTTTTACGAGCGGCTTTCTATGCCGTGGGAGCGCCAACTTCCTAGTTTACAGTCTTGGATTTCTCAGCCTCGCCGCGTGCTCGCTGCATGATGTCGTCCCAACACTGGGCGGCGGCGTGGTCCTTGCCGCGGATCGCGTGGCTGTAGATGTCGGCGGTCGTGCGCACGGATGAGTGGCCGAGGCGCGCGGAGACGGTTGCAAGGTCCACGCCGTCGGCCAGCAGGAGGCTCGCGTGGCTGTGTCGCAGGACGTGGAGCGATGCTCCCTTGGGCAGACCCAGGCGTCGGCACAGCCGCGACACCGTTGATGAAATCGAATTCGGCATCAGCGGCGATCCATCCGGGTTGGCGAAAATCAGGTCCAGATCGCGGCGATAGTCCGGACCGAACTGCCGACGGAACTCATCCTGCCGCAGTCGATGCGCGTCGAGGCAAGCCACCATCGACGGCGGCAACTCCACCTTGCGAGGCTCCTCCGTCTTGGTGTTCTTGAACACCAGTCCGTCCCTGGTCTGGCAGAGTGATCGATCAATCAAAACGACCATTCCCTTTACGTCCGACCACCGGAGAGCCAGAACTTCCCCCCGCCTCGCGCCGGTCGCTGCCGCAACATCGAGGAACGCCGGGAGGCACCATGGGCCGGTTGCGCACTGGGTCAGGCGATCCTGCTCAGATGGGAGCAGTGCCATTCCGATGCGCTTCCTCACCTTTGGGAGGTCGCTATGGGTGACAGGATTTGTGGTGGCCAGCCCCCACTTGATCGCGCGCACAAATGCGGAGGACACCAGACCAGCGATGTTCCTGACCGTCTTCGGCTTCATCGGGCGAGGCGTCTTGGACTTGCGGGCGTGGCCGCCGCACTTCAGCAACCGCGTCCACTCGCGACTGAGATGAAGCGGCGTGATCTCACTCATGTTCATCGCGAGCAGTTCCGGCGAGAGGTATTCTGCCATCTCGCGATATCGCTCAACCGTTTTCGGTGCCAGGTTTTCTTGTGCGTACTGCTTCATGAACTCTGCCAAGAGCATCGCCAGAGTCGTCGGCATGGGTGCGACCACTCCGCCGGTGGCTGCCTGGCGCAACAGTTCCTCGTTGCGGCGGACGACCTCTGCGGCTGTCGCCTCCTGTTTCGTGGCGAATCCAGATTCGGTGATCAGATTCTGATTCTGGCGTGTCGATCCTGGCGGGGCGAATTGGAAGTACCACACCGCCTTTCCCGACCGGTACTTGCGTTTGTAGACTGGCATAACGTCAGGTCACCTTATGCTCGGGTTTCCGTGGAAGTCCAGTCGGCATCCCGCATGTGCGCTCCCAGTTTTCGAAGGCGTGCCGGGTGACGATCCACCGTCGGCCAAGGCGGACGGCGGGAATGATGCCCTGTTCCAGCATCGTGTAGACTGCGATCCGCCCGACGGAGAGCCGCTCAGCGATCTCAGGAATCGACATTCGGCTGCTCATAATGTCACCGCCATGCCGGTTTCTCGCTGGCAAATGTAAAGCGTTTCGCGTGCCCTGGTTAGGCCCACATAGAACACTCGGATCACCGAATCGCGCGCCGCGCCGCCCCGGTTGTACTGAGCGTCCCCGGCCTGGCTGAGATCCGGAAACAGATAGACCACATCGGCTTGGCCGCCCTTAACGGAGTGGATGGTCCCGACCACGACTTTCGGCAAATCCACGAGCGAGCGCGGCCCACGCGCGGCCGCAACGTCTGCCGGAAACTGGACGCGCGTGCGGACATCAGCCGTGATTCGGGTTCGCCACCAGTCGAGCAGCGCACGGTAATCGCAATCCCAAGCGGCCAGCAAAGATTCGAGCGCCCTCGATTCGAAGATCGTCCGCAGGTGCTCCATGGTCACCAAGTGGGAGCAGTCCCGCGTCCGGATGATCTCTCTCGCGCCGCTGTTCAGTATGCCCTTCGAATCCAGCCACTCGCTCCACAACGTCAAGTCGCCCTTCGTCCACGCTCGATGCCCGGCACCAAACTCCGGATGGGCCACCAAGAGGGAAACGATGCGATTGGCGCTCGACCCCTTCGTGCCGATCCGCAGCGGGTTCCAGAATCCGTTCGTGTTGCGATACGGGTTGTGGAACGGGACGCCGTTCTTGCGCAGAATCGCGATCAACGGGTGGAGCATGTACGAGCAGGACGCGAGGAACATCACCGTCTTTCCCTGCTCCAGATGCTCCATGGCGCTCTTGAGGATGAAGTACTCCGGCGACTTGTAGGTGCCACGCGAGAGCCGGTGTACTGCGCCATCTTCATGTCGCGGGAGGTAGACCTTCTCCTGGCGTCTCGTGACGCGATGGATCAGATCGTTGGCGAGTTGGTGAACGGCGCGCGGAACCCGATGCGACTGCTTGAGGATGATCTTGTGGTCTTCCGGAATATCCGGATCGAGGATGGCATCCGGGGATGCGCCCGTGAACGAAAAGATGGTTTGGTCGTCGTCACCAGCAAGGATGAAGTAGTCCGCGCACTCCCCCCATTTTCGGATGAGCGTCAACTGCATCCGGTTGAGGTCCTGCGCCTCGTCGGCGAAGATGACCGCCGGATGCTTGGGCGCGACATGGACATCCCGGTAGCACGTCTCAATCAAATCGGTGAAGTCGAGCAAACCAAACGCTCGCTTGTACGCCGTCCACTTCTCTTCGAACTGGGTTAGCACGATTGGCCAGCAGTTCTCCGGGATCATCAGGCCGCGCATGCGGCTCAACTCCCGGAGGATCACATCGCCGTTCCTGCTCAGTTCGGTGTCGTCTTCCGCTCCGGCTCCCTCGCCGTTGAGACGGACTTGCTTCCTGGCGGGGGTGATGGCCAAGTGCGGGTTGTCTCTGTTCCATTCGTCTACGCACGACTCTGCGACCAACGGTCTGCCGAGCGCGTGGTAGCAGTGCGAGTGCAGCGTGCCGATCCGGTCCCGAGCGATGGGCAGATCTCGGCCTGCCAATTCCGCGGCTGCCGTGCGCGAGTAACTGGTCACCAGCACCGCATCCGCACCGTGCTTCTCCACCGCGCGCTTGATCTGGCGGGTGATATTCGTGGTCTTGCCACACCCTGGCGCGCCGAAGATCCGGTACTCGGCTGTAACACTGTGATCGCGCTGCCCGATCTCTTCGAGCGTGCCGGTGGCCTGTTCCTCAGATGGCATCACCGGTGTGGTCCTCCTTCTTGCCCGGCGAGTAGTCAGCGGGGTCAAACTGATCCAACGGCAGCACCCACCGGCCCTGCTCTTTGAACTTTTGGCCGCGAACGCGAATGCTCTTTCCGCCCAGTGCGCCGAGCATCGAGGCGACCGCCTTTACCGAAAGCATCTGGAGCATGGTCTTGTTGATGTACATCTGGATGTCGCTGGCACAGATGGCTACCTTGCCGTCGAGCACGATTGGCTTCCGCTGGCTCTGGACCTGTTGCCCTTCGATGGTGTCGATGAAGCCGGTCTCGGCGAGATACTGCGACACGTACATCCGTGCCGCGCCTTCCCACTCGTTCTCCTCGCCGCCCTGCTCGATGATGCAGGCGTCCAGCATGGCCTGCGCCAGTTGGTCCCAATCCTTGCCCTTGAACTTCCGGATGATCTTGCCCGTCGATGCGGCGATCTCCTCCCGCACGGCACTCTGCGACATCAACTTCCGGACGCTGAGAAATTCGGTTTTCCCCTCTTCCAATTCCATGTGGTAGGTCGGCTCCTTGCCAGCGAACTTCACAAGGCGACACACGCGGACGCCCAGCACTGCGGAGATTCGTTCGCACAGTAGCGCCCTGGCGGCGGCCGGATCGAGGCTCGCTCTATGTGCCGGACCGCCTGCACCTGGCGAAACGGGGGCGCCCGGTTGCGCAGCCGGACCGGTCGTGGCGGCAACGGACTGCGTGCCAAGCAGCACCATGGGTGCATCCGGGCCCAAACTGGGTCGGAATGCCTTCGCGATGGTCCGTTGGAAGTAGTCCAGTCGTGTACGCTGCGACCTTGCGTACAGGCTGCGGTGGTGGACGATCAGGTCAACAATCTGCTGCTCGGTCAGACCTGCCTGAGCGCCAAAAGCCGCCAGCGCCATATCGTACCCGCTCTGGCTCTGATCCTTCAGGTCGTGTCGCTGGCGCAGCCAGGTGTTCTTGAACCGAAGGTCTCTTGCCAACCAGTCGTCGAGCGTCTCCTGGGGAATGCGCGCGTCGATATTGATGACCAGCGGCTTGTCCGCGAACCGCTCGGCCCACTCGCGCGTCGCCTTTTCCTCCGCTTCGGGATCGGGGACCGCTGCGTCGTCCAGGTAACGCAGAGGCGCGCGCTCGTCCTTGCGGACAACCGCCTGGCCATGAGCGCGGGGTGGGATGAAGCGATGCTTCGGGTCGAACTCGAATCGCTGCAGGAGGACGCGTTCAATCTCGATCTGGTCGGCTTCACGGACGAGGAACTGGAAGAGTTCCTCCGCGAACCGGAGTCCACGCAGGACGGGCTGACCGATCCGGACGCGGTTCCCGCTGAGCAGGATGCCATCGTCACGGTGCGCGGCGACGTGTGGGTCCTCGACCAGCACCGCTTGCTCTGTGGGGACGCCACGCAGATGGCCGATATCGAAAAGGTCCTGGCTGGCGGGCTGGCCGACATGGTCTTCACCGATCCGCCGTACAACGTCGCCTACGAAGGCAAGACGGCGAAGAAGCTGACCATCGACAACGATGCTCTTGGCGGCAAGTTCTACGAGTTCTTGCGGGACGCCTCGGCCAACATGCTCGCGATGACGAAGGGCGCGATCTACATGTGCATGTCCTCGTCCGAACTGCACACGCTCTTCCGGGCATTCACCGACGCCGGAGGCCACTGGTCCACGTTCGTGATCTGGGCCAAGCATCATTTCACGCTGGGCCGGTCGGACTACCAGCGAATGTACGAGCCGATCCTGTACGGCTGGCGCAAAGGGACCGAGCACTTCTGGTGCGGTGACCGGAACCAGGGCGACGTGTGGTCCATCAAGCGGCCCATGGCGAATCTGGAGCACCCGACGATGAAGCCGGTGGAGCTCGTCGAGCGCGCTCTCCGGAACAGCAGCAAGACGCGCGATACGATCCTCGATCCCTTCGGCGGATCGGGGACGACGTTAATCGCGTGCGAGAAGACGCAGCGGCAAGCGCGGCTGATTGAGTTGGAGCCGAAGTACTGCGACGTGATCATCCGCCGTTGGCAGGAGTTCACCGGGCAGGAAGCAAAGCTTGAAGCCGACGGGAGAAGCTACAGCGACGTCGCGAAAGAGCGAACCCCAGTGGCGGCGTGAGGTGGATCGATGCCGCACCGAGATCGCAGCCATCGAAACGTTGCTACTCGCCGGTCACCCGGACGTTGAGGGGCTTTGCCTGGCGCTCTCGGACTGGTCAGCCGAATTGGGGATTCTGGAAGCAGAAGCACCGCCGCCTGGTCGTGGAATTCGGCAGTGGGATGCGTTTACGGGTGGCCAAGCACGGCGGGAGGGGGCAAATCCGGGATCTGTGGATGATTTACGATGATCTTTCGTTTATAGCGCTCGTATTCTGCGCTGTGCCCAGTTTCCGTGTGGTAAGTCCGGAGTCGGGCCGGCCACCGTGCCGGAGCGGGGCTCACTGGGCCCTCGCTCGTGCGAAGGGGATCTCGCACCAGCAATCAGGGGGAGCCTTTGAGCGCCACGGAAGCGCGCCGCATGGCTTCGGGCGGCCACTACCCGATTAGCAGCCGCAAGCCGACTTCCCGTTCCTAGTGGGGCCAATTTCCGGTTCGTCGGCTATTTACGGCTCGCGGTAGCGCGTTCAGGCGAAGGCGATGCTGTGGGTATTGGGTCCGTCCCAGAAACTGGCCCAAAGGGTTATAGTCGTTCAAGGGTCTCGCATAGCCCGAGAGGGGCTCCCCGTATCGCTGCGGAACTCCAAATAGTCGACCAACCGCAATATGAGCATGAACACCAATCTTCAGGGACGGCTACGGAACACGCCGCTGCCTACGAACCACGGCCTGTTCTGTCTGTTCGAAGCTGTCGTGAACTCGATTCACGCTACTCATGAGCGGAGCCCCGACGCAACCTTCGGCAAGATTTCCATCGAGATCATCAGAGTCCCGCAGATGGCGCTTCAGCTCGATGACGGAAAATCCAGGCGAGGATCACCGCCGCTCGAGAACATTTTCGGCTTCAAGGTGATCGACAACGGTGTAGGGTTCAACGACGCCAACATGGCGTCTTTCGAGACTCTTGACGGGGAATACAAGGCCCACCTAGGTTGCCGGGGCGTGGGACGCTTGCTGTGGCTGAAGGCGTTCGAGACAGTGGCCATCGACAGCGCGTTCGCCGGTCCCAAGGGGACCATGAAGCGCAGATCGTTTACGTTCACGGCGGCCCGCGGAGTGGACGACGTGAAAGTGCAAGACGCCCCGCCAGACACCGAACTTCGAACCTCGGTCCATTTGCAGGGATTCATCAAGCACTACCGAGACGCCTCACCCAAGACCGCCGCAACCATCGCTAACAGTCTGCTGGAGCATTGCCTCTGGTACTTTGTCCGCGAGGGCGGTGCGCCGACAATCGAAATCATCGACGGTGCGGAGTCGATCAGCCTCGACGACGTGTATGAGCAATATATGTTTTCCTCCGCGAAGAAGGAGAGCATACGGATTAAGGGGCAGGACTTCGATCTCACCCACATAAAACTCAAGGCGGGTTCAGCCAAGAAGCACTTCATAGCCTGGTGCGCGGCGGGGAGCTTAGTTGAGGAAGAGACCCTCGCCGGCAAGGTTCCCGGATTGTACGGGCGCCTCAGGGACGAAGCTGGAGACTTTGTCTACGCCTGCTACCTGACCTCACCATTTCTGGACCTGCACGTCCGGCCAGAACGCTTCAGCTTTGACATCAATGAAATAAGCGGCGGTCTTTTCGCGGAGACTGAGCTGAGCCTTAGCGACATCAGGACCGTAGTCATCAAGTCTGTGGCATCACACCTGGAGAACTACCTTAAAGACAACCAGAAAGCCAGCCGCGATCGCATAGAGGCATTCGCGTCGAAGACAGCGCCGCGTTATCGTCCCATTCTCGGCCGCATCCACGAGAGCGAGTTAAACGTCGACCCGAACATTACGGACAAGGATCTTGAACTGGTGCTGCACAAGCAGCTCTCAGAGCTGGAGAGCAGCCTGCTATCCGAAGGTCATGAAGTAATGAACTTCGGCCTGCACGAGTCCCCTGACCAGTATCGAAAGCGACTCGGCGAGTATTTGGCGAAAGTTGATGATATAAAGAAATCCGACCTCGCGAACTATGTATTTCATCGGAAAGTCATCCTGGACATATTGCAGAAGGCAATCCAGGTCGGCTCTGCCGGTAAGTACGCAGCCGAAGAGCTGATTCATGAATTGATCATGCCAATGCGAAAGACCTCGAACGAGATCAGGTCCGATAGCTGCAATCTTTGGCTGATTGACGAGCGGCTCGCGTTTCACGACTTCCTCGCCTCCGACAAGCCGCTCTCCACCATGCCGATTGTCAATTCAAAGGAAAACAAGGAGCCGGATATTTGCGCGTTGAATGTTTTCGACCAGCCCATATTGGTGTCCGAAGGCCAGAGCCTCCCGCTGGCCTCCATCGTCGTCGTGGAGATCAAACGTCCCATGCGCAATGATGCCAGACCCGGTGAAGACAAGGACCCCGTCGAGCAGGCGCTTGGATACCTAGAACGCATCCGTAATGGTGAAACACGAACCGCGTCTGGCCGACCTATTCCCAAGGCACAAACGATCCCAGGATTCTGTTACGCCATCTGCGACCTTACTCCGAGCGTCGAGAATCGATGCAAACTGCTTGGATTGAAAGTCACGAGTGATCATCTTGGTTACTTTGGCTACAACTCGAACTACGAGGCATACATTGAGGTCATTTCCTTTGACAAGTTGCTTAACGCAGCGAGGGAGCGCAATCGAGCCTTCTTCGACAAGCTCGGGTTGCCGGCATCGTGACCGGCCTTGCCATCAGCGTGCGTTGCCAATTGTTCAACGAATCGCCGGCTTACTATCGATTGCCTTCTGCTCAGTCGGAAAGGTGGGGCCATCACGTCATCAGGCGGCAACTTTTTCTGGTTTTTCGCCCCTAAGGTGGGAGTTCCTAACCAAGGCGACGAAATCGGCGAATCGTTCGTAGCGGCCTCGTGACAACCGTTGTGGGCGATTACTCGTGTGATGTCGGCGTCCAGACAGGATCGGTACCGAGAAACGTGTCAGGGTCCGGCGATCCACGTTTGCCGCCGGATTCCTGGCGGAAAGAGCCCTTACCACAAGGAATCGGGTTACGGCGTCCTGTCGAGCGAAACGCCGAAAAGGCTCTGGGGCGAATGGCCCACTCGGAAAAAGGGAATGGTGTTACGAAACTATCGTAGACGTGGCCTGAAGCAAGAAGAGCCGCCAGCCTCGCGGCTGGCGGCGATGGCGCGGCGGCTAAAGGTCGGCGGCCGTTAGTTCAACGGCGATACGGTAGTCGCCATCAATTCCGCGGGCCCAGACTTTGTATTCGTACGGGCAAAGCGGCGATTCTCCGTGCTCCAGCCGGTCCATCCGGCTCCGGAGGTCCTGTTGTGCGACCTCGCGCGCCTCGCCGACGATTCATCACTCCGGGCCGGAACGAAAGCAAGTGAACAATCGGCCCGACCAATGAGAAAAGCCGCCGGCGCGGAGGCCGGCGGCGTGGAGGGCGCGGGGTGCGCCTACTTGGCGATCTTGTACGTCCGCTCCCCCGCCGCGTTCTTGGTGGACTCGACCGTGAGGCCCATCTTCTTGGTGAGGTTTCCGCTGATGAAGCCCCGGATGCTGTGGTTCTGCCAGTCGGTGGCCTTGGCGATCTCGGCCATCGTCGCGCCCTTGGGGCGGCGCAGGAGGTCCAGGACGATGCTCTTTTTCGAGAACTCGCGCGGCACCGCAGCCTCCTTCACTTTGGCGGTCTTCTTGCTGGCGACCTTCTCCTTGGCCTGCTTCTTCGGCGCGGCCTTGGCTTGCTTAGCGGCTTTCTTCGCGCCCTTGCTGGCCTTGGGCGCGCCCTTCTTCTGGCTGGCAACCTTCTTCGAGGCGGCCTTCTCCGGCGCGACGTGCGCGCCCTGTTCCGCAACGGCGGCGGATTCGGTGGTGCTGGTGGTTTCTGCGTTCTTCATGGTGGTGTTTATCCTTTTGGCGGTTGATCCGCGCATGACGATTCATCACTCCGGTGGCCCCGGAAGGCAAGGGCTTATTTCGGGAATAAAAGCATGCCAGTAATGAGCCAGCGAGC
>JBGPHT010000009.1:0-89946 GCA_041484525.1 Bryobacteraceae bacterium
CACAGATGAACGCAGATAGGTAAGTTGTTTTTCATCTGCGCTTATCTGCGTTCATCTGGTGCCAATTCGGGTTTCGGCCTTTCAACCACCTCGATCAGCTTTGGGGCTCTGCTTTAAACTCGACGAATTCCGACGCACTACCTAGCGAGGTCTTCCACCTCAAACCGACGAGCGTAGAGTTGCTGATTTCCGTACGCGAGTAAGAAAGCTCCGTTCCTGCCAAGGCCGGAGGAGCTCTTGGACTAGGGCTGGCTCCCCCAGCGGGATGTCATGGAAGCTCGACTCCAGGAACTTACTTTGACTATTCCAGGCGTCCGGGAAATATGCGATCATCGCCTTTTGCGTAACGGCTGGCGTCTCGCGAAGCGCCTGGCCCGATAATTGCGCCCACAGCGCTTCTACCATGTCGCGTCCCTTCCCGAGTTGCAAGTGGCAAAGCGGAGTGCAGCGCGGGTTCATTTCGATGAGATAGGCGGCGCCGCTGGTATCCTCAATGATGAAATCCAAACCGAAGAATCCGGACAAGCCCAGCCGGGATGCAATTCGTTTCGCACAGAGCATCATTTCAGGGTTGTCGATTACGCGCACCACTGTGGCAGGTCCGGTCTGCCCATCCGTGCTGACGACCTCAACGCCAAATCCAGCCAATACTCTTCCCTTCCAGCAAAATACCGCGCAGTTGGCGGGACGGCCCTGAACGTAAGACTGAACACTGACTGCGAGCCGCGGCCGGCGCCACCAGGAGCGCAGCCAGAATGGGTCGCGGTTGACGATCAGCCGCTTCAGCGCTCGGGCGGCACCGAACAATCGGGGAAGTTCCCTGAAGAATTGGCCGGCCTGCTCGGGAGTGTATGCGATCTTCACACCACGGCCACCCCATGTTCCATCGGCTTTCACAACCCAGGGAAGCGCCTGCTGCGAGTGCCACGGCTTAAGATCCTCTGCGGTGCGGATCACACTCGTAGCCGGCACACGCAGCCCCTCTTCATGGGCAATCCGGAGAAGGTCGTACCGAGCCGAGACTGTGGGGTAGCTTTCCGGCGGACCCAGGGAGCGCTCGATCAAGGCCGCCACGCTGCTTACCGATGTTCCCGGCCGCCTGGCGCGCGCATGCAACTCATGCAGATGTTCGACGGCGCGGTCATCGCACGGAATCACAATCTGGGGATTGGTCGCCTCAATCGCGGCGGCCAATGAGTCCAGTGGACGAAGGCCGTGATAAGGAAATACCTGCCGAACGACACTCGTCTTGAGTAAAGGGTGCCCGCTGGCCTGGCAGACAGCGAAAACATCCATACCGGCATGTGAGAGGCTGATGGCGAGCTGCGCGGAAAGAGACCACGTTGTGGTGTCCGTCAACAGAACCTGTGGGGCTGCCATTGCGGTTGCCAACCGATCTTTCGAATTGAACTTCTCGGTAGTCACGTCCAATGCTTAAAGTATCCTGTCGAAGAGCGCCGCCGCGTAACGTCCGGCGTTCCGATTCATTGATTCCCGTTGGAATGTCCCACGTACGCGGATCTGCTGCGCACCAAAGTGCGCGAAGCCGCTCTTTCCAGATGACGCGCGAGCCGCCGTGCTGTGAATCTGGCTCCGACCGCAAAACGAAGGAGAGGTCCGAAGGTATTGGCCGCGGCCGTGCCCACAAAATACAGGCCCGGCACGGAAGATTCGAAGTTGGAAGAGAGCACGGGAGTGTGCTCTACGCATTGGATTCCTGCCTGAATATCCGAATGTAAGAAGGTGAGGCGGCGCAGATCGACCTTATAGCCGGTGGCGGCGATCACGTGATCCGTCACCAGCGTCCGCTGGCCGCCCGAGCCATCCGTAAGTTGCAGGCTTACCCGGCCGTTCTGGACCTTCGCTTGCGTGATCGAGACCCCCAGGTTGAATGGCACCTTTCCCACAACCTGGTCCTTTACAAACCAGCCCGGCGCTGGACCGAGAAGCCGCCGCACCGCGTCAAATCGATATCGTTCCGACAGTTGGCGGAATACCAGAGGTGCACTGGCGCAGAAAACCAACTTCCACCCCGTGCCGATCCCCGTCATCGGGTAACGAATGCGTTCCAGAAGGGCGGCGGGAATTCGCTTTGGCGGATCGTGGAAGCGAATACGCGCTTTTCGACCTACTAACTGCACGCTGGCTCCGGCCTCGTGGAGCAGGGCCGCTAAGTCTACAGCCGACGCCCCTGCTCCCACCACAGCCAGCTCCCGTCCTTTGAAGTGGTCCAGAGTAGAATGCCTGGAGCTGTGGGTTACGAATTCCTCCGGAAGTTCGGCAAGGGCTGGAGGGACATGCTCGAAGTAACTCAAGCCAACCGCATTGACTATCCTTCGCGTGGCAACAACCTCCCCGTCTGCCAAGCGGATTTGGAATCCCCCCGGGACTCGATCCACCGAGACGACTAGCGTGTTTTCCAGTTCCGGCACAAACCTTTTCTGGAACTCGAGTCCGTAGGAAGAAAACGTCTCCAGCGGGACGGGGAGTCCTTGGTCGGCATATGGGATCCCTTTTTCCTGGCAATACCGCCCCAAAGTGAATGCCGAATCAGGGTCATACAGGGAAGAGGCAAAACCGTCGGACTTCAACCGCATGCCTTTGGGCATGTTGACCAGCCAAGTACGCATCGGACTGCCGAAAATTCGAAACTCGACGCCGCGTGCCTTGAGGTGAGCTGCGATGGACAGCCCGTATGGACCTGCTCCGATAATCGCTACATCGATCATTTTGCACCATCCTCCATTACAGGTGCGTTTCGATGGCTTAGAGCCAACCGTTCCCTGACAGGTCCCCCCATCCTGTGAGTGGGCGCGGAACATCCGTATTAGGTTACCGGGGCGCATTCGACAGCGGTACTCTTGGGGGGGCGGGCTTCTGTTCTTCGCAAGACAAATAGCAAGGCTCCGATCATCGCCAGACCTACAAGGGAGAAAGGCAGCCCGCCGGCATGGTGAAGCTTGCCGAAAAAGAAGCGCTGATCCGCATAGACCCCGAGCCAGGAAATAGTCACGATCCGGATGGCATTCTTGAAGATCACGGTGGGGATAGTCAGGAGGCATAAACAAACCCTTCTCCAACCGGATCGTAGAAGCGCGTGGCCCACCAGTATGCTGGCGATGAATAGCGACATACTCGAACGTATGCCGCTGCATTGCTTCGCAATTTCAATATCAATGCCAGGCAACGCGAACTTAAAGCCCTCCCGAAAGACGGGTACTCCCAGGATCTTGAACAGGACGAAAGAAATATCAGCCGATCCCGCCTGCAGCACTCCAATGATCCTATCCAGGAGCTCCGGAGGAATGGGAACCGTCAGGATCAGAAAGCTCACCGGGAAGATGGCGCGCTTCACAACTCGCGGGCCAAAGAAAACCAGAAACCCCGCCGCCCAAATCAGAAAGATGGCGAGCCCCAGCAGGGACAACCTGTCATTCGGATTGAGGAATGACGACTGTGCCCGGACCATCCAGAAAAACAGGCCTCCGGCCAACAGCCAAGGCATCCCCCAGGCGGCGCAAAAGCGAGGTTGGCTGAAGACGCCTTTTCTGTCCAGGTAGATCAACAATCCACTGATAAACGGTATCGGCAGAATGTACGAATAGCGTTCGTCGTTGGATCCCAGGGTGACGATCTGCCCGATCGGCTCCCGGAACGCTGCCAGGGACAGCCCCCAAAACAGCAGGAACCCGCCAGTTCGTACAGACCACCGTACCGTTGTGTTGGATGAGTCTGGCATGCTTGCCCCCGAAACACCGGACCTACTCTTCCTCCGGCTGTTTGCCCTTCTGGGATTTCTTGCCGTAATACCCATACTTCACATAGAAACTATCCAACCCTTCGATGCCATTCAGAACGACGCCCGCGATGTTCTGCCGTCCCAGAAGCTCGATGGATTCTTCGACAGACCGATCCTGCGTGGACCCGGCCCTCACTACCAACAGGGTGGCGTCCGATTGCCGCTGCAGCATCAGGGCATCCGTCAAGGGCAGAATGGGTGGTGAGTCGATCAGTATCCAATCGAAGTAAGGCCTGAGCTTCTGCATGACGGCCGAAAGAGCCGGGGTTTGCAGCAACTCAGTGGGGTTGGCGATGGCACTGCCCGCCGGCAAGAGGTACCAGTTCAGGGGTTCGACACGGCGTATGGCCGAGAAGGCGTCCAAACGGCCATATAGAGATTCCGCCAGCCCGGGCCAATCCTTGAGCCCGAGTTTCTGCACCATCGAAGCGCGATGAAAGTCTGCTTCTATCACCAGGACGGAAAAAGTTCCGCGTTCCGCCAGCACCGTTGCCAGGTTGGAGACGACCGTGGATTTTCCGTCGTGCGCCAGCGGGCTGGTGACCAGGAGACTTTTCAGTTTCCCCGTGTCCCAGCGCTCGCGCAGACGCATGCGCAGGAATCGAAAGCGGTCGGTGCCGGGGCCGCCCGGATCGGAGTGACAAATGATCCGGCTGGCGGGAGTAAGACGAGCCTCTACGGTGGGGATATGGCGGAGCTCAGGGGCTTTGCTATGACCCTCCGGCTCAAACTCGACCGCGGTTCGCGCGTAATCATGTCTCGCCGCCGGGGGTTTCTGGAATAGGTCGCGGAGGCGGCTCATAGACGTGTCACCGGAGATGATGTTACCTGACTAATCATTTGGGATGCCGATAGGTATAATACTCAGCCGCGCATAGCGCTAGCGCCAGCACACATCCTGCCGACCACTCGAAGGCAGCCTTCCAGGTGCGAGTGCGCCCTTCGCCGGGAGTGAGCAGCAGGGGTACGCCTACCACAAGCGGCAGTGAAAAACGCCGGCTAAGCTGTTTCTCGGCACGAAAAGACTGGTCGGACATATCCCTCAAAAAAGCCAACACCAACCCCAGAAGAAGTCCTCCCGCCACGCCGCCCATGTTGATGTTCATCCGTTTCGGACTGGAAGGAACCTGGGGAAGAGTGGGTGGATCGACCAGGCGGAACTGCTGCCCGCGCTGGTCTCTTCCGAGGTTAGTCGCCAGTTGCGACTGCTGCTCCTTGCTGAGCAGATCCTCGTACTCTTTTTTCTGCAGTTCGTAGTCGCGCAGAATTCCTGTCAACTGCTGTTCCCGGACCGGTGTCAGATTCAGGCGGTTTTGGTATCGCTCCATGTCTGCCCGTAGCCGCGTTTCGTCTTTGGCAAGGTTGTCCAGCTCCACGTGGTTGGCTTCCAGTTGGCTTTTGATCTGTGCGACGGCGGGCTGATCGGCGGCTCTGTCCGGCTGGGTCGCGGCGGCTTCCGATTTTTGAGTTGTGGGAGCGGCGCCTTTCAAGCGCTTGAGCGCGGTTTCCGCTGCCGACACCATTCCTTCCGCCTTCACCACCTCGGGGTGCTTGCTTCCCAGGACGGTTAACAGCCGGTCGCGGTCGAATTTCATATGCGCCAGGTCGGCCTCGGCTGCGGCCACGGGATCGACGATCCGGGCTACGTCATTCGAGCCGGGCAACGGCGTATTACGCGCGGACATGGCTTCGTAGCCGCTGAGCAACGATTGCAGGTATACCCGCTGCTGTTGGGCGCGGCTCAGCGTGCCCATTGTGGTCTGCAGTTGCGAATTCAGGCTGGTCAGTATCGCCAGATTCCCCGACTGTTGCTCGGGCAGCTCCCCCAGGAACTGCATCTTAAAATCGCGCACGTGTTGTTCTTGCGTAGTCAGCTTGGCTCGCGCGGCTTCTAACTGTTCATGCAGGAAGCTGGTGGTATTTGCGTCCCGCGCTTCGCTGGCCTTCATGTTCTCCTGGATGAAGAGCGAGGTCAGCCGGCTGGTGACTTCCTGCGCGACAACCGGGTTCTCCGACGTGAAGGAGATTTTGAAGCCCGACAAGTCTTTTCCTTGCGGTCCGCCCAGGATGGGCAGAATATCTATGTCGTGCGTAAGCAACTCAACCACTTGTTCCGGCGCCTGGCGCTTCGTCGCCTTGGGGTATAGGGCGAATTCGCGAATGATGTCAGTCAACCGGGGACGCGCCAGGATCTCCTGCTTCAAGGCTTCGAGCTCGGAAGCGACATCCGTCGTGCTGTTCGGCGTTACGTAGCGTTGGGGAACCTGTTGCTGAACGACCAGAAGTGTTGCTTGCGAAGTGTAGCGATTCGGCAGGATACGCAGGATGGCCATCGTCAGAACGATCGCGGCGCAGGTCGGAAGGAAAATCCACCAACGGCGACGGACGACGGTATAACGGATCCGCTCGAAGATTTCGCCGAGACTAGTTTGACCTTCTATCTCTTCGTCGGGCATGTTAATCGCGCATTCCGTCCGGGCTGTAAAAGTACATTTATCCGATTATAAACAAAAGACTTGATTCCTTCTGCCAGTTATTGGCTGGCAGGGGTCTCCATATACTTGGCACTTCACAGTCCAATTCAGTTAAACCGTTGATTTATCGGCCCAAACCAGTGCTCGGGCAGGGGGCAAATCCCAAAATCCCGGGCAATGTTCGAAGCCTTTTCCCTCGCCTACGCGTGGTTGCGGATGTTCCTGGTGCTCGCCGATGCTTATCCCAGCATCGAGGAACGCCTGGAACGGCAGCTATGCAGTGGAAAGGGGTTGGGTCCTGCGGGAAGCCGCTGCCGCCCAAAAACGGTCAGCGATCTCTACGCTCATCGAGGGTGTAGACGATCTCATCCGCGACTACACGTGCATACGCGACCCTGGCCCGTTCGCGGCCCGGGCCTGTGATTCGCCATCTCCCGCCCTCGAGCGTCAGGTGCATCGCACTGCGTTCTCTCCACCAGCGGTTGACTTCTCCCGGCAGCGCCATCCACGCCTCGCGCTCCGCACCTAACGCCGACAAGTAACTCAGTAACTCACGATATACCCGTCGTGCTTTGTCTTCGATGAGGTAATCGGGGTGGGTAATCACACTGATCAACCCGTTCTTCTTCTCGATCGCCGTGATCTGCTCTCTCCAAAGATCGATCGAATACTGTCCCAGGATTTGGAAGAGAGAATAGTCCTGGATCGTCGTCACGGGCAATTCGAGAAGATCGCCGACGGCGTAAGGGAATACGGTGCAACAGCCGCCGCGCTGCGCTTCCAGGTGAGCCACATTCGGCACCGACATCTCGTAAGCGGCGTCGAGCGCGCCGGACCATTCGAGATTGCGGAACAGCGAGCCGGCCCGGAATCCCTGGGCCTGGTACTCCCGCAGGTACGCATTGATGGCCGGAACCCGATCCAGAAACGTCTGCCGGCTGCTGAACAGCCTGCCGTCATGATTGAGGTCCTGAACGTTGACTTCACATCCGCCCTTCCGGATGGTTTGGCGCAAGGCGGGGGAAACGCTGTAGCGTTCCTCGGGAACCAGTTGATAGGAGGCCCGGATGCCGAAAGATGCATCGGTGTCCATCAGGCGGGTGATGCCACCGGCCCCCGCCGCGGTTTCGACGTCGTGCGTGACCATGACGCAGGAGCGGCAGCCTTCCGGCCAGAACCAGATGAATGGGACGGTTTCGATTCCTTTAGCCCGCATCGACAGGATCAGCAGGCGCTCGTGCAGATCCTCCACGCTCGTATCCACCGGCCACTTCGGAAACGGCAGCGTATTCCAGTCGCGAAGGAACAGCCGCTGCAGATGCTTGCGAACCGGGACGCCGAGCAGAGGCCGTAACTGGTAATAGGCCTGCCGGACGGCTTTCGCGGCCAGCATGCGGCGCTTCTGGTTGCTCCCCTGGCCGGCGTAACGCTCCATGCGGAGATTGTCGATCGCCTGGGCGGGGTCGAATGGCAGCCGGAGGCCCGAGCCATTGGCCGCAACCTGCCGGGAGAGATCCGGGGCTGTCCCCGCAGCATTCGCCGCCCACGCCGCGCGCGACACCTGTCCATACCCGACCGCCTGGCCGAAGTGGAAATAGCCGGACTCCGGATGTAGTTCTTCGGACGCATACGGAGGTAGCAGTTCTTCCGGGCACCGGTAAAAATCAGCCAGAACATTACGCACCGGCGGCTCCAGAGTCGAACAGGCGGAGGCCCTGCGGGAGCCTTGGATCAGGGGGTTCATGCGAGTATCGGATCGGCGCACCTTGCGTGCGCCGCCAGACAGACTGGAGCACGCGATCGGTCGGGAATTGACTAGTCGTGACTTCATGGTCCGCCGCGGGACGAGTCGCGGGGACGATCGCAAACTAGGGCAGATGCCTGTATACCAGGCTGCCCGCCAGAGGGAGAACACTGTCCGGTAAATGCCCGAAGATGCGCTTCGCCATTCGGGCTTGCCAGCCGGAGTGGATGGCCTGAACCGGGGCGCCGCCATATTGCCAATACGCCAAAGCCGACCGGCCGGCGCCCCAGCGATCCTTGAAAGCAATGAGACCGGGGTTATCCCAATCCGATCGCCCCATATCGAACCGGGAGAGCCCGCCGTTCCTGGCTTCCTGAATCGCCTTCCAGAACAGGAGCTGCATCCCCCCCAGGTTGTTGAAGCTCTTGTCCGAACAACCGTACTTGTAAACCAGCGTGTCTTTGTAGCGGAGGGTGAGGATGGCCGCCACGGGCCGGCCGTCTTTCGAGGCCAGGCGAATCTTCAGGATGTCGCCCATGCACGCAACCAGGTTGCGAAACCAGGCGCGCGGCTGCGGCACCAGTTGTTGCCGCCGGCGCGTCAGCATCACCAGATTGTAGAACCGCTCCAGCAGCGATTCCGACCGCCCTTCCTCATAGCTGAGCCCTTCCCGCTCGGCCCGCAGGATTTTTCTCTGGATGCAATCCTTGTGAAAACCGCGGAAGAGATCTTCGAGCGAGGGGCTGAGGTCGAGTTGGTGCAGGCAGAAGCTGTCTGTCTGTCTCAAATCCGCCGACAGTTTCGCCTGTAGCGTGACCGGCCGGATTTCCAGATACCGGGCGTGACTCTCACTAAGGTCGCGCTTGAATGCGGAGAGCAGGCACACCAGTGCCTCATCGTTCTCGACCAACGGTTCGCAATGATCGGAAAAGGGGAGTGAGATGCTGCGGCGCCCGGTGAGCCAGCTTCTGACCCGGCAGAAGACCAATCCATCGGTCAGGTTTTCTCCCGGAGCGGTTGTAGTCAGAACCGTGGGCTCATATCCGTACGTCCGCCGCAGCGCTTCGAGCCAGGAAGGTGTATGAAACACCGTGGCATGAGGATCACGTTCGAGGAACGCCGGCCAGCGCGGATCTTGCAGGGGATCGATCTGCCAGGTCGTCATCGATGAAGGACCAACCACCGCCCGCGGGCGCGCGGGGACATGCTCTATCGGCTCACCGCGGCCGCCTTGACGAACTGCGGCCGCGCTCCGGCGATCGATACAACCTTCACCGCCGGCCTTCCTGCCGGCGCTGTGGCAATGCGGCCTATTAGTCGCCCGCCGCGGCCGCAACAGCCAGTCTCCTGTCGCTTGTCTGGCTGAAGCAGGCCTCCATCCGCTGCGTGACCTGACTTACTTTGTCATAGCCAAGCCCGGGGTACATGGGCAGCGAGAGTATCTCCGGCGCGGCTTTTTCACAAACCGGGAAATCGCCCGTCTTGTACCGCAGCGCGCTGTATGCCTTCTGTAAGTGGAGCGGCACGGGGTAATGAATTCCGGTACCGATCTTCGCCTCGCCGAGGTGCGCCTGAATCCGCTCCCGGTCCGACACCCTGACTACGTACAGGTGGTACACCGCCTTGACCCAGGAAGGCTCATGCGGCAGACCCACCACCTCGCCCCACGGCCCCAGCAACTCGCGATACCGCTCGGCCCACTCGCGGCGCCGCTTGTTCCACAAGGTCAGGTGCCGGAGCTTGACGCGCAGAATCCCGGCTTGAATCGAGTCCAGCCGCCCGTTGTAGCCTTCCACATCGTGATAGTATTTCTGCGCCTGTCCATGGTCGCGCAGCATGCGGACTTTTTTCGCCAGCTCCGGGTCGCTCGTCGTGACCGCGCCCGCCTCTCCGCAGGCGCCTAAGTTCTTGCCGGGATAGAAGCTGAATGCCGCCGCCCGGCCAATCGAGCCGGCCCTCTTCCAGGCGTTGTCCGTCTTCGAATAGTATTCCGCCCCATGCGCCTGGCACGCATCTTCCACTACCGTCAAACCGTAGCGCTCTCCGATGGCCATAATCGCATCCATGTTGGCCATCTGTCCGTAGAGATGCACCGGCACGATCGCCGCCACCGGCCTGGCGTACTTGCGGTGTATCAGCTTCCCCGTAACGCCGTCCATCCGGCATTTGACTTCCAGATACTCCTGAAGTTTGACCGGATCCATGTTGTAAGTGCGTTCGTCGACATCCACAAAATCCGGCCGTGCGCCGGCCTGCGAAATTGCCTCCGTCGTCGCGATGAAGCTGTTCGGAACCGTCACGACGATGTCGCCCGTCTTGACTCCCGCCGCCATCAGAGCAAACCGCAGAGCGTCGGTACCGCTGCCGACGCCGATCGCGTACTGACTTTCGCAGTACGCCGCGAAGTCCTGCTCAAACCCCTCCACCATCGGTCCGCCAATGAATCCGGCGGTGTCTAGCGCGGTCTCGAAAATGGACCGCAGTTCTTCTTTTAGTTCTTGATGGGGAGTTACGAGATCCAAGAACGGGACCGGCTTTTTTTCACTCATTTCACACTCCTGGGCGCCGCTGGCGCCGTGGTGCGCAACACGCGCGCTGGATTTCCCGCAACGATTGCGTTGTCGGGTACACTCTTGGTTACAACGCTGCCGGCGCCCACAATGGCGTTTTCCCCGACAGTGACATTCGCCAGGATCGTGGCGCCCGACCCAATCGAAGCGCCCTTCCTGATTACCGTCTTTTCCACTTTCCAATCGGCTTCCGTCTGCAACCCGCCCCCATCCGTCGTGGCGCGCGGGTAACTGTCGTTGATGAACGTCACCCCATGTCCGATGAAGACTCCGTCTTCAATCGTGACGCCTTCGCAGATAAAGGTATGGCTGGATATCTTGCAGTTCTTGCCGACCTTGGCGTTCTTTTGAACTTCCACAAAGGTGCCGAGCTTGGTGTTATCGCCGATTTCGCATCCGTAGAGGTTGATAAAGTTCGCGAGTTTGACATTCTCCCCCAGCTTTACGTCGGGGGCGACACATAGGTAGCTGCTCATAAGGTGACTGCTTTGCCCCGCTCCTTCAACGACCGGTCTGCCGCTTCGAGCAGCTTCACCACCCGCAGCCCTGCTTCGCCATCATTGAAGGGCGTTTCGTCCTTCTGAATACAATTGATGAAGTATTTGGCTTCTGCCATAAGCGCTTCGGTCTGGTCGATCTTGGGCGACCACATGTCTCCGGAGCGATAGCTGACGAGCAGTTCGTAAACGCTCTGGCCGTTGGTGATGTCGACGCCTTTGTCGTAGACTTTGACCTTCTCGTCGGCTTCCACGTCGTTCCAGACCACCATCTTTTTCTCGCCCCCCAGAAGCGTGGTCCTGACTTTGACGGGTGAGAGCCAGTTGACGTTCAGGTGGGCAATCATGCTGTCGCCGAAATAGATGGTGATGTACGCGACATCTTCGTGGCAGTTCAGATGTTTTTGGCCGGTGGCAACTACAGCGTCCGGCTTGGCGTCGATCAGGTAGTCCATGATGGACAGGTCGTGCGGCGCCAGATCCCAAAGCACGTTGACGTCGTGCTGGAAAAGGCCCAGGTTGACCCGGGTCGAGTCGTAGTAATACAGCTTGCCGAGGCTGCCGTCGTCGATCAACTGCCGGAGTTTCTTGACTGCGCCCGTAAAGAGAAACGTGTGATCCACCATGATCTTGAGTTTCTTGCGGGCCGCCAGCTCGATTAACTCCTCCGCCTGGCAGGCGGTCGACGTGAACGGCTTCTCCACAAATACGTGCTTGCCGTTTTCAAGTGCTGCCTTGGCTAATTCGAAGTGGGTCCACACCGGCGTGATCACCGCCACCGCATCGATTTGCGGCGAGCCGATGACCTCCGCGATGTCGCTCGTCACGGCTACGCCTGGATGGGCTTTTTGGGCCCGCTTCAGCGCGTCCGGACTCTTGTCGCAGATCACCGCCAGGTCACAGCCGTCCAGGCCGTGAAAGTTTCTAGCGATGCGCGGGCCCCAATAACCGTAACCGATAATTCCAACGCGGATCATAGTACTCCCTATAGGGTCTTCGTCTGGATTTGTTGCCTGGAAGGAATCCGTCTGGTGGCCGGCTCAAGTGAGAGGATGGCTGTGACTAGCCGGCCGGGGGTGCAAGATGGAGCCGCAGACGGGGGTATGAATCGAACCGAAAAGCGCGGGCATTGCCATTAGCAGGCGCCGTCCCCCGAAAGCACGGCGCGCGGCGTCTGCAAGAGAATCTTGATATCCAGCCACAGTGTCCACGACCTGGCGTACTTGATGTCGAGCCGGACCATGTCGTCGAACTTCATCCTGCTTCGCCCATCGATCTGCCACAAGCCGGTGATGCCCGGTTTCACTGCCAGTAAGCGCTGTTTGTGCCAAAGGTCATAGCACTCGAATTCATAGGTGACCGGCGGCCGCGGCCCTACCAGCGACATGTCCCCTATAAGTACATTCAAGAATTGTGGTAATTCGTCCAGACTTGTCTTGCGGAGAAATTTTCCCAGGGGCGTGATCCTTGGATCGGCGGTCAGCTTGTACTGTACTCGCTGGTTGCCGGCTCCGTTTGGTTCGGGGCCGCCGCCGCCGGCGATCAGGCTCTTGACGTATTGTTCGTGAATGGTGTGATCGTTCCTGTAGTACATGGACCTGAATTTCAGGAAGGTGAACTTCTTGCCGTACTGGCCCAGCCGCACCTGTCGAAACAGGACAGGTCCTTTCGACGTCAGCTTGATCGCAATGAAGAGGACCGCGAACACCGGCAGGCAGAGAATCAGCAACACCAGACTGCCCACAATATCGAGCGCCCGTTTCAGGTGGAGAGAGACCGTTTTGTCTTCGAGGCCCCGAGCCAATTCCACGTGCAGCGACGAGTTTGCCGGCCCGCTCGGGCCGTCGTCGTCCCAGTCTTCGGGAAACACGTGGAAGGACAGTTTGATTTCGTTGACCTGCCCGACTGTCAGGGTTCGATAGAGCACATCGCTGACCTTGGTTGCGAGAGCCTTCACGACAACGGTTTCCTCGTCGCCGCCGACCTCCGTGAAGATTACGCCGATTACAGATCCGTCCTTGTACCACCCCGTAATATCCGTGTCTCTGGTTGACTGCGACAGAGCTTGGAGAACTTTCTCAACGACTCGGTCTTTGTTCTCTCTGTTGCCGGTTTTCAAGAGCCTGCCGGGATCGAGAAGCATGAGCACAAAGCGCCGCTGCGACCGCTCGGTTCTTTTACGCTCCACGTGCAGCAGCCGCATAAAGAGTCGTTGAGGCAGCATCCCGAAGTCAGCCGGCTCATCGGGAGAAACGAGCGTCTCCACTTGCGCGCTCGTCTTTAGACGGAGCATATTATTCAACACAGCTACACCCTCTCGTGATGCTACGTTCTGAACTGGCTGTCATTGAGATCGACGGGCTTGTGGTAAGTAGGGTACGGGGAACGTGAGTTTAGATACTCAGTGGACTTGCGGCCATCAGGGGTCTGAGGTGAACCGGCGCCGGGCGCCCTTGCGCGTCCAAAGGCCTGGCCCAATGGCGCTCAATGGCTACTGCCACCGATCGCCGCAACAGAGTCACGGAGACTACCAGCCGTTGCTCTTTGTGGGCTTCGACCAGGATTCCTTCGAGACCGACTAAGGGCCCGTCTTCGAGCCGCACCCGCTGGCCCACTTCCAGATAAGACCACGGTTCCGCCGAAAGCCCGGATCGTACGGCGCTTTGAATGGCGGAAATTTCCGTGTCCTCGATGGGAGCAGGAATCTTCCCGATGCCCACTAAGTGGAGAACGCCGGGAATGGTCAGTAGAGGAAGGCGGTGCTCCGGGTTTAATCGGCAGAATATATAGCCCGGAAAGAGCGGCAGTTCCACCGATTTCACGCGATCCGACCAACGGTGCCGGCATTGGTACAGCGGTAGGAACTCTTCGAATCCTCTATTCTGCGCCATGGTCGCGGCGATCTTTTCGCATCGCGACTTCACGCGAATGGCGTACCACTGCTGCGGCACGCGATCGCGCGTCTCTCCAAAGGTCATGGATTCCCCCGTTGTTTTTGCTTTAATTCCCATTCTCTTGGACAAGCTACCGCCCTTTCGGTCCCAATTGAGCATTACCCTTGATGGGACCCACCAGCGCAAGCCGAGCAGTCTTGCGTGGTCGAATCGCAGTTTGAGTGCCATTGAATACTATCGGCTTAAAGAGCTTGCTGCCAAAGGCTTACAGGTGTGGCCGGTGACGTGCTGAGACGGGCGGTACTTGGAATGATGAAGACGATTGGGACTTGCTCCCAATTAATGAGAACATTCGTGTCGGTTTGGTTTCAAAATCGCCCTAGAAAATTGGTCGAATTCCACTTAGAAACAATAATGTACCGGCAGTACTGGCGGAATTTACAATCCCAGTTTGTGTGCTGGATTGTCCCGGAACAGCGACCCTTCCCGGATATATTTTCGGACTGTAGACAGCGACCGGTGTCCGGTCTGCTGCATGATGGCCAGCTCGTTCGCGCCGTTCCGGTAGGCCTGGGTGGCGAGCCCGGACCGCAGGCTGTGTCCCGCGTAGGCCGACGTGTCGAGACCGATCCGCCCCACGGCGCGCTTGACGATCATGCCCACCGAGTCCTTGTGCAGGACTTTGCTTTGCACCCGCCCGTGCCGGTCCACCTCGCGGAATATCGGACCGGCGCCGATCCGGGCTTCGCTCAGCCACTCCTGGTAAGCGCGGACGGGGCACGTCTCCGGCTGCGAACCAAAGGGCAGCGCCACCTTCCTTCCCTGCCCTTCCTGGTCCGTTTTGGAGTGCCGCAAGGTCACCACCAGTCCGTCTTGTTCGACCGCCACGTCCCGCACCTCGATACCTGCCAGCTCCGACCTCCGGAATCCTCCCGCATACCCCATCAACAGGAGCGCCCGGTCGCGCCTGCCTTGCAGCCCCTTGGGCAAGGCGTGGATCATCGCCCGAACCTGGTCCGTATAGAGAGGCCGCTTTCCCGACTGCGCCGTCCCCACCGTGCGCCGGATTCCCTTGAGAGTTTCGCTGACGAGCGGCTGCTGCATGCTCGCCGGCGATGGGGATCCGTTGGCTTGGTGAGCCCGGCTGATGACCGTGAGGCGGCGGCGAATGGTCGCCGGTTTATGGCTCGCGGCCAGCGCCGTGACATATAGGGCTACTGTCTCGGGCGTGGCCGGCAAGGCGGCGAGCCCATGCCCCCGGCACCAGGTTTCGAAGTGCGCCCAATCGGATCGGTAGGCCCGGCGCGAGCTGTCCGCCTTGGCGGCCGCCAGAAACCCGCGGGTCTCCACCGCCAGGCGGATCAGGTCCAGGGTGCCAGGACTCAGGCTGACATCGGAACGCTCTTCCATGGGGATCAGCATACCTCGAAAGTTCTGGCACCTGATAACCTATGCTTCTCAGATTCTGGGAGGTCCCGTATTTTGCGGTGGTGCGCAAAACCGCTTTCAGGGGTGGTATGCTCATGTACAATACACCATGCCGGATAAACCTACCTGGTGCGGGCACTTGGACAAAGTCGAACGGCGTCTCCTGGCGCTACCTGACCCGTGGGTCGACCGTTCCATGCTCGAGGAGCTCCTGGGAATCGGCCGGCGCCGGGCGCAGCAGATCCTGGCGCCCTGCGTCAGCCGGCAGATCGGCGCCAATGGCTTGGCGGACCGGGGCGTCCTCCTCGAGCACTTGCGGCGTCTCGCGGCCCAGGAGGCGACGGTGCACTACGAGAGGCAGCGTCGGCAGCGCCTGGCCGGACACCTCGACGGGTGGCGGAGGTCCTGGTTGGAACAGCCGCGGGTGTTGGTCGAGGCGCCCCTTTCCATCGTGAATTCGAGCCTCGACGGCTTGCCTGCCGGAGTTTCCGTCAACCGCGGACAGATCAGCGTCGAGTTCGAAACCGCTGCCGAAGCCCTCGAAAAGCTATTGGCCCTGGCGATGGCGATCGGCAACGACCGGGACAGGTTCGAGCGGATTGCCACGGGCCGCGATTGAGGGCGGGCCGCTGCCCCCAGGCTGTCCAGCCGTTGATGCAGACTGGCCACTCGTCGCGGCCCTTGCCTTCCCGATGTAGTGAAGGCCGCTCGCTCCTGCCCGGACTGTCACTGTATAAATTGCGTGGAGGATTGGGCTACCCATCAGATTTGACAGCTTGGACACTTTGGGCTATCATTCGCCCATGCCAGGGAAACGCGACTACATGAGCACCCGCGAAGTCGCGCAGTTGCTCGGGGTATCTCGTCAAACCCTGTACAACTGGTTGAAACAAGGCAGGATACCCGCTCCAACTCGCCATCCCCTGACCTCCTATCCGCAGTGGAAACCAGAAGATGTGGATCGTATTCGGGGCATTGTCACGGGAGGTGGCCGGTGATCGGACTCGTGGTTTCGAACCAGCGCGGCGGTGTCGGCAAAACTACTACAGCAGTCAATTATGCCGGCTATCTGGTCGCCAGGCAAAAGCGCGTCCTGCTGATTGACGCCGACAGCCAGGGCTCGGCCGGCACCTTCCTGGGCCTCAAGCCTACCCGATTCCTGCATCACTACATCCTCAACCGGGAGCAGCTTGCGGAGTGCGTGACCAAGGTCGGTCCCTATCTCCACGTGCTGGCGTCCAACCGCGAAACGCAGCAGGCCGAGGCGGCGCTTTTGGGCCAAATGGCGCGGGAAATGGCGCTGAAACTGGTCCTCGAACCCGAGGTGAAGGGGAACTACGACGCGGTCATTATCGACGTCGCGCCGTCCATCACGCTGCTGCAGAGCTGCGCCATGATTTTCGCCGGTTCGGTGGTGATTCCGGTCGCTATGGATCTGCTCAGCCTGCAGGGCGCCCAGACTTCCGTCGAGACCGTTCGGATGCTGAATGATTACTACAAGGTCAACATCGGGATCGTGGGGTTCCTGCCCACACAAGTGAACGCCCGTTTGCAGGTAACTGCTACTGTATCAGCGACTTTAGAGGCTCTTTCCGCGAAAACCGGGATCCCGGTGCTGCCCACCATCCGGGTGGACCAGACGGTCCACAAGGCGACCGGGGCGAGACAATTTCTCTTCGACTACGACCCCACCTGCAAGGCCGCCGAGGACTACACCGCCGCGTTCGACGTGATCACCTCACGCCTCGAGGAATTTGCCAATGGCCAGGCACAGAAAGCTTGAACCAATCCGGCTGGAAGATCTGGAGAATAACCCCTGCGCTTCAGGGTTGGAGAGCGTTCTTCGTTTTCCGATCCCGCCGCCGATCGAGCCCTTCCCTGCCCCGTTAGAACCACTGCCTGTTCCGCCTGCCGCACCCGCCGTAATAGTATCCACCCGGGTGGAAACTATAGAGCGCGCCAATCCATTGAGTTCATTGCCCGCTGTTTCTACGCCCGCTGTTTCTACGCCCGCTGTTTCTACGCCCGCTGTTTCTACGCCCGCTGTTTCTACGCCCGCTGTTTCTACGCCCGCTGTTTCTACGTTGGCTGTTTCTACGCTGGCAGTTTCCACCCCGCCTATTTCCACCCCGGTTAATACTGCCGTAACAGGGAAAACGCTTAACCCAACTCTCCCGCTTGGGCCTCCGGTCACTCCGGTTCAAAGCCACCGGGGTATTTTCACTCCGGTGGATTCTGTGGCGGCTGTTTCCACCCCGGTGGATACAATCTTGCCACTTCCCGAACCTCGGCTCTTCCTATCCAGGTCGAAGAAGCGCCTCTTCCGTCCGCAGCGTCCCGCCGACGCGCACACCGATGGTGAGGATCGCCTCTACCAGTTCATGTGGGAGGCCGGACAACCGCATGCCCCCGGAGTACGGGTCTACTGCGGATCCATGACCTCTCTCGCGCGAGCCCTCGGCCGCGACGACCGGAACACCCGCCCGTTGATCGAGTCGCTCCTGCGGAAGTTTTCGATCCAGATCGCCCGTGACCAGGATTTCAAGACCGGGCACCCCCGCATGTACTTCGTCTTCGACTACTCCGAGATCGCCACCCGCCGCCAGAAAGCCGGCTTGGAGTGGGCCCTGAAGAACAAAGGCATCCAGTTGCTGACCGCATCGGAAGCTGCTGCTATGGCGGCCGGCGAGGCAGTTCGCACCCCGCTGGAAACCCTGCCGCTGTTCCCACCCCGCTGAATACTCCCCCTGTTTTTCCACCCCGGTGCATACTTCCGCCAGGGCGTTCCAGCGACCGTACTTCAACGTAAGATCCGCCTGCCCGGAGTCCTGCATGCGCAGCCCGGAACGCCATACGATCATCAGATTCTAAACGGGTTCTATCGCAGACTCGGGGGTAGGGAAGGGAACCGTACTTCAACGTAAGCCTCTAAAACAACGACTCGGCCTTCTGCTCCACGAATTCTTCCAGGCTCGGCAGATTGAGCTCGGCGGCAATCTCCCGCCGCAAATTTCGCCAGGCGACTTCACGAAGGGTAGGTTCCGGCCATCGGTACTGGGGGTAATCATCTTTGATCTTCTTCATGTGGGCCCGGACCTGCCGATCGAGCGCCGCTGCGGCAATCCTGGCCTTGATATGCGCGTCCGTCTGCTCCACCACGAAGCTCTCGTATTGCTCCCGCTGCTCGTAGAGCTTCCATTCCCGCTGTGGTTCGGGGCCCCGGGATTCCGCCTCTTTCCGCATCACTTCTTCTCGCAGCCGGCGCTTATTGCGCGTCTCGAAGCTGGCGGGAACCGGGTAGTTGACGCGCAGCAGGTGGATGTAGAAACCGGGCGGATTCACGATGGGATCGCTGCTCCTCCGCTTGCGGCCGATTTCGGCGTCACCCCACTCAATCTGATCGAGGGCGGGCTGCTCGTCCGGCAGATCGAGCAACAGTTGACGGGCCCGATCCTCGCGGACGCCGCGCTCGACCAGTGCGGCCACGATTTCATTGTGGCGCCGGCTCAAGAGCCCTTTTTGCTCGGTGCCTCCGCTCCGCACGTCGGCGGCGCTGACAAACGCGGCCCCAGCCTCGAGGAGAAGCTTGTAGCCCATGTCGTCGGTTGTCCGCAGGAGTTCCCAGCCAGACAGGAACCGCTTCTCTTTCAACTCGTCCAGGCTGGGCGCCAGTTGCTGCTTGATGCGCGACGGCGACTTGAACTGCTGCAGGCCGAGAAGGGAACAGAGATCCGGGTACTTCTTCTCCACCTGCTGATCCTTGCGGCTGGCGTAGAACCAAATTTGCAGCAGCGGAACCAGGGCCTTGGCGATATGCAGTTGCAGCGTCTTGTAGACGTCGTAATCGATCGGCAGGGTGTGGCGGTTATTCAGGTTCTCGAGTTGCCATTCACTCAGCCAGACGTAGTTTTCTTCAGCGGTGGTACCGTCCTCCATCTCTTCACCGACCGCTACTGACCGGTGAAAAACATGGAAGAGGTCGCGGGCATACTTCTTGCGTCCGGCAAAATACACCACGCCTTCGGACTCAATACCCGTCAACGTCATCCGCCGCAGCCATTCCCATATCTCGCGATAGTTTTTGCCGCCATCCGTTTTTCCCAGAATCTCCAGTATTGCGGCCGATGAAAAACGCACCGGATTGGTGATAATGCCCTCGCGTTTGCGGATCCGCTCGATGATCTTCTGAAACGCGAAATACTTGTCCTGATCGGCGGTGGTCGGAAGCCCCAATTCCGCCGCGGGAAAAATCGTCGCTTTGGCTTCCATACGGCGCCCGTCGTCGGTACGTACCTGGAGGGAAACACTCTTCGATGACTGGTGCAACCGTTTACTCGACGGTGTGAAGAACCCAAACGTATTGAGATTCTTCTCGACGCGTACGATCTCGCGCTTCGCCACCTGCTGCTCTACTGGCAGGAGCGACAATTGCGTGTTGTTATTCTGCGAGCGCGTCCGCATCGGAGTCGAATTCAGGATACTGACACACTTGAGCGTGCGTCACAACAAAATCATCCACGCATGTTCTTTGAGCCAATCAGAACCAAACTCTAAGAGTCTGTGGCGCTCGGTAAAAGGCTAACACTAAACGGGTTATCCGGTATCCTCGTATGTCCCAGTACGGGTAAATATACCCCCGGGTACGGCCCGGCTTACGACCAGGTACGGGGTGGGTTCCGTCGGGGTACGGAGTGTTTACGCTGGAGTACGGCTGTTGGAATACCGCCAGCCCGGGGTCTTCCGAGGGGGAATCTATTTTTCAAATGCCTTTAGTTTCAATGCAGGCCCTGTTCTTGTACCGCTATCTATGCCGTAACTTGTTGCAAAATACGGCTTTAATCGCGCACAGACTATCTAATGAGAGGTCTCGGCTTACGCCGAAGTACGGTGCGATCGGTTTCAGATGTGTTACCGTTCCACTGTGTAGCTGCTAAACTGTTTTGCTGTAAAGGCGTTCTGTGGCCCGAAGGCGGGGCAGGGAAGACGAAGATGAATAAACGCGTAACTGTGAGTGACCGCAGACATGCGGCAGCGTCGCCGGTGCGCAAGCCGAAACTCGAGAAGGTGACGCTCTATGTGCGGCCCGAGCAGGTGCTCCACATCGAAGAAATCCAACTGCAGCAGCGCCGGAGAACGGGAAAGCGTCCGGACAAATCGGACCTGGTCCAGGAAGCGCTCGATCTGTTAATACAGAAATACAGCAAGACGGAATAGCGTATAGAATTGTTACGCCGCAGTACGGTAACACAGTAAGCCAGCAAATACGCCTCAAGCCGGAATTTCATCGCCGTCACGGGGAGCCTTCCCGCCGCGCCGCTTCATGACTTTGTCGAAGGCTTTGAAATCGGCCCGTGCCTGCCGGTCCTGGAAGAAGCGGGCCGTGGAGAGAGCCGACACCTTCTCCGCGACGGCCGTGGCCACAAACTGGTTGATGCTCGTGCCGTCCTCGCGGCTCAACCGCTCGACCGCGTCTTTGAGCGATCGCGGCAGCCGCAGCGGGTATGTTTTCGTTTCTGACATCACCTGATCCTCTCTATCGCCTCCCGCGGGAGCAGGAGTTCCACGCCGAATTGTGCTGGCGCAGTCCCAAAATCGCGCCGGTTAAACGTCACCAAGGCATCGGCCCGACCGTTGACGGCGGTCTCCAGAACCATCTCATCGTTGGCGTCGCGGAGCTGGGGCCGCCACAGGAAATGCGTTTCGACCGGCTCCGCCATGGCGATCGTGGCATCCAGAAAGATCTCCACTTCCCGGGCTGACAGTCCCGCCGCCAGCCGATGTTCCGCCTTCGAGCAAACCGCTTCGTACTCCATCGCCAGCGGGACGCTCAATAACAGCAAAGCCCGGCCCCGCCGCACGCTCCGGAGAATGGCAGCGGACGCCCCGCTTGGACTACGCATGGCCGCCACCACCACGTCGGTGTCCAGCACCAGCCTCACATCATCCACGATATCATATCAGCGATGATATTATATTGCTACCCGACAGTGGCATGGTCAGCGGCTCTTTCGAGAACCAAAGTACCGAGGCAGGTCAGTCAAGGGCGGAGTGATGGACTCACGGCAGAGGAGATGGCTGTTACCGGAAGGATATAGGCTTGACGGTCACGGAGATTCCGGTGGCCGTCTCTTTATGCCGAAAACACCAGCGAAATTCACTTTGGACAAAGCAATCGTCTCGGCTGTACCTGACGTCTTAGAACTTCTTGACGGCGGCCGAGAGTTCCTCGGGAACATCGGCCTTGTCCCAGAAATTCCAGATGTCGAACACGGGGCGGTCGCCCAGATCGAGGTCCTTGTACACCTTGTGGGGCGCGCACAGGACCAGTACATCGCTTTCGGCCAGGACCGTCTCGAGCGGCACCAGGTCTCGATCGCCTTTCACAAACGGATCCGTCGTCAGCACGCGTCCGGCCTTCATCGCCAGCAGCTTTTTCAGCTTGTAGCTGAGTGACGAACGCGGGTCGTCGATGTTGGCCTTGAACGCCATGCCGAGCAGGCCCACCGTGATCTCCTGCAACCGGTGTTTGGCGGCGATCTGGTCCACGATGAATTGCGGCATGCCTTCGTTGACCAGCATGGCGGCGAACCCGAGGCTGAACTGGTTGCGGTAGAACGCGGCCAATTGCATGGTGTCCTTGAACAGGCAAGGCCCGGCCGCGAAACCGGCGCCCGGCATTTCGCCGCGCGGATAGTTGCGGCGCATGCCGTCGAGTACCCGGTAATAGTCGACGCCAGCCGTGTTGGCGATCAGGTAGAACTGGTTGGCGACGGCGAATTGAATGTACCGGTAGGCGTTGTTGAACAGCTTCACCAGCTCGGCTTCGACCGGCTTCAGCCGTACAATTTCGGGCGAGATTTTCGAGAAGAGTTCCGCTGCCCGATCTTCCGCTTCAGGCGTGGTGCCGCTGACGATCTGGGGAAGCGTCTGCAGCTCCTCGATGGCGTGCCCCTGCACGATCCTCTCGGGGCAGAAGCAGATCCTGGTCTTCTTTCCCTTGGCAGCGAGGTACTCGGCGATCGACTCCGTCACCCCCGGATACACCGTGGAGCGGAGCACCATCAACTGGTCGTCGCGCAGATAGGGCATCAACTCGTCCATGCAGCGCTTGACGGCTTTCAGGGACGGGTTCATGAACTCGTCCACCGGGGTCCCGATGATGATGACCACCGTGTCGACGTCCCGCACCACCGCGGGACTGGTGGAAAAGGAAAGCGCACCCGCGGCCAGCACCTGCTCGAGCAGAGGCTCGGCGCCATGTTCGACGAAGGGCATCTTACCCGACGCGATGGTGTCGAGCGACTGCTGATTCACGTCATAGAGGACCACGCGATATCCGCGCGACCCGAGAACGATGGACAGCGGCAACCCCACATGCCCCGCTCCCCCGACGACACAAATATCTGCTGAACCCACGCCCGCTGGCATAGACTTGTCTGGTCTCCTTTGCGGCCCTGGCTGCGAGGAAGCGCCCGCTCCCCGCGCGGTTCCAGCCGCGGTGGAAACAACCATTGTACAGTTTTCCCGCATGCCGGCAGCCCGGCTTCTTCTGTAAGAGGAGGTGAGGAGGTCCGGGGTCGAGATCCCGGATGGGCTGACAACGGATTGGGATAAAGTGACAGACTATTTCCCCAAAATGTCGCCTAAAAGTTAATGTTATCACCCACTTACATAGTGGTCGCCGGGATGCAGGGTGGACCCAAATAACAAAATGCACGTGGTTAATCGGGGAAGGTGTCTTTCCCTCTGCGCCGACGCAATCCGTCCAGCAACCAGGCGCCGGGGAGGAACTAGCAGTACTTTAGGACATCATTTTTGGTTCGCAAAGACGAATGCGGGAGCGCAGGAAATAGAGGAACCGCTAGTCACATGACGTTCCGCCAAGTATTTGGCCAGGGACCCGCCGTGCTTGGGCCCGGTCCATGTTGAAATGCCGATCGGCTAGGATCACGCAACTCTCGAGGCAAGTGTGTGTCTCGGGTTCCCTTGATGCCCGGTTCGGGGCTGGCGTCGCCGGCCCGGGCAATTGCCCCATAGGTCAGGGCACGATCCCCCCAAACTCATCTGCGACTGCGTGCCTGAATACATCTGACCTGAACGGGAGCTGCTCAGTGGTGACGCCGGGCGGTCCGGCGGGTTCGACGCCACCTCGGTGCGATCGACGCGCGCGCCGAGCTCGTAGAGTACATGACCTGACATTCCGAAGTTGGCGAGTTCGCGTGGGAGGAAAATGATGATGCGACATACTAAGCACGCCGGCCTTATGCGGTCAACACTGGTGGGAGTTTGCCTTTCCGCCGTTGTCGTAATGGGGCTGTGCCCTGCCACCGCGTCCGCTCAGAGCAATCCTATCGTGATAGAGAACCAGGCGCCCGGGACGAGCGCGTAGGACATCGACTTCGAGCGCTTGGGTAACGACACAATAGGCCAGATCAAGGGCTATGCGTCCGCCGCCAGCATCAACAAGGGATCCAGCATCGACTTTTATGTGAGCGTCAACACCGCGCAGAACTACACCATCGACGTCTATCGGGTCGGCTGGTACCAAGGGCTGGGGGGACGCCTGATGCAGCATGCCGGACCGTTCGCCGGTGTCCACCAGACCACTTGCCCAATGGACGCGACAACGGGAATGATCGAGTGCCACTGGGCGATATCCTACACGTTAGCCACCCAGACTACTTGGACCAGTGGAGTCTATGTCGCTGTTCTGACGAACGCCCAGCAGTATCAGAACTATATCTTGTTTACCGTTCGGGACGACAACCGGATCGCCCCCCTGATGTACCAGGTGTCCGTGACGAGCCATCAGGCCTACAACGACTATCCCAATAACAACACCACCGGCAAAAGCCTGTACGACTTCAACAGCTATGGCCCGAACACGGTGGGTGGAGGCAAGGCAGCGGTGAAGGTCTCGTTCGACCGGCCGTACATGGACGACGGCAGCGGCGGCGACTTCCGCCAATACGAGGTCAACTTCCTCCGCTGGATTGAGAAGTCGGGGTATGACGTCACGTACTCCACCGACATCGACACACATACGAATGGCTCCCATCTGCTGAACTTCCGCGGCTTCCTCTCTGTCGGGCACGACGAGTATTGGTCCAAGCAAATGTATGATGCGGCCATCGCCGCTCGAAATGCGGGGGTCAACCTCGCCTTCTTCACCGCCGACGCGGTCTACTGGGCGATACGGTTCGAGCCTTCGAGCACCGGTGTGCCGAACCGCGTGCAGGTCTGTTACCGGGACGCCAGCATCGACCCGAACCCCGACCCGAGCTTGAAAACCATACTCTGGCGCGACCCGCCGCTCAACCGTCCGGAGCAGACGCTGATGGGCGTCCAGTTCACCAGCCAGGTACCGTGGCATTCAGGGCCGATCGCCTATGTCACGTACGTCGTGGGGAACAGCGCGAACTGGGTATATGCCGGGACTGGGTTCAAAGACGGCGACACGGTGCCGGGGATCGTCGGCTACGAAGCCGATCGCTATTTCAGCGAGTATCCCTCACCGACCGCAGTCAGCGGTACGTACTCACTGCTGTCGCATTCGCCCTACACGGGAGATTTCTCCAACTCATCCGTCTACCAGGCGCCAAGCGGAGCCTGGGTGTTTGCATCCGGGACGATGGATTGGGCCTGGGGGTTGGACAACTACTCGAACGGAGCGAACACGGTCGACGCACGCATCCAGCGGACGACGGCGAACGTTCTCGATCGCTTCATCGGTAACGCGCAACCTGACTTTACTCTCACCCCTTCGCCGTCCAGCCAGTCGGTGCAACAAGCAGGCTCGACGAGCTACGGGGTCACAATCACGCCGGCGGGAACCTTTGGCGGCCAGGTGACGCTGAGCGTAACCGGGTTGCCGACGGGAGCCACGGGAACCTTTAACACCAATCCAGCGACGACGTCATCTACGCTGGCGGTGACAACACTTGCGACCACGCCGGCCGGGACTTACACACTTACTATCACAGGAGTCAGCGGCGCGCTGACGCGTACCACCACGGCCACGCTGGTCGTGACCGTTCCTGTACCCCCCGACTTCACGTTGAGCGGGTCGCCCGCGAGCCAGACGGTGCTACAGGGCGGCTCGACGAGCTACGGAGTCACAATCGCGACGGTGGGCGGCTTCAGCGGCCAGGTGACCTTGAGCGTAACCGGGTTGCCAACCGGAGCCACGGGCAGCTTCAATACCAATCCAGCGACGACGTCATCCACGCTGGCGGTGACAACAGCGGCGACCACGCCGGCCGGGACTTACACACTTACTATCACAGGAGTCAGCGGCGCGCTGACGCATACCACCACGACCACACTGGTCGTGAACATACCTCCGCCTCCCGACTTCACGCTGAGCGGGTCGCCCGCGAGCCAATCGGTGACACAAGGCGGCTCGACGAGCTACGGAGTCACGATCACGCCGACGAGCGGCTTCAGCGGCCAGGTTACGCTGAGCGTGACTGGGTTGCCGACCGGAGCTACGGGCACCTTCAATACCAATCCGGCGACGACAACCTCAACGCTGGCGGTGGCAACAGTTGCGACCACGCCGGCCGGTACCTATACACTTACCATCACCGGTATCAACGGCAGCCTGACGCATACCGCCACAGTCTCGCTCACGGTGTCCCGTCCCGGGGTTGCGTATGACAACAAGGTGAGTTCGGACATCGACTTCGGCGTGACCACGGTTACTACGCCCGCATTTGTCATCGGGAGCGCCGCGAATCGAGCCGCGACGATCATGGTCTCCATGAGTGGGAATAACGCGACCAACATCACGGCGAAGTTGGGCGGGGTCACCGGCACCCTGATCCCGGGGACCGACTCCGGGACCGCGGCTTCGATTCGTACCTTGATGTTCCAGGTGATCAATCCACCGTCCGGCTCGCAAACCGCCACGGTCTCCTGGACGACCAGCATGCACGTGGATGTCGGGGTGATCACGGCTAGCGGAGTCGATCAGAGTACTCCGTGCATAAACGGTACGAATACCGCCACCAATTCGACCGCGGCAGCGACGTCGTCGTTGACAGTCACCAGCAGCCCGGGTGATTTGACGGCGAGTGTCGGCTTTTCGGGCAACGGTTGGGTGACCCCGTTCACCAACCAAACCCTTAAGTGGGGAATCGATTCAGGCGAGGTTGGTGGAGACATTGGACCCGGCACGGGCACCACTACGCATACGTGGAAGGATCAGTACGCTTTTCAAACTCATGCGGTCTCGGGAGCGAACTTCAAAGCGGTTAGCGGGCTCCCCGACTATACGCTAAGCGGCTCGCCCGCGAGTCAGACCGTCGTGCAGGGCGCCTTGACGAGCTACGGCGTCACGATCGCACCGACGGGCGGCTTCGGCGGTCAGGTGACGCTGAGCGTAACCGGGTTGCCAACCGGAGCCACGGGCACCTTCAACACCAATCCAGCGACGACGACGTCCACGCTGGCGGTGACGACAGCCGCGACCACGCCGGCCGGCACTTATACCCTGACAATGACGGGTGTCAGCGGAAGCCTGACGCACACCGCCACGGTCTCGCTCGTGGTGAACGTACCCGCCGACTTCACGGTGAGCGGCTCGCCTGCGAGTCAGACCGTCGTGCAGGGCGCCTCGACAAGCTATGGAGTCACGATCGCACCGGTGGGCGGCTTCAGCGGCCCGGTTACCCTGAGCGTGACGGGACTGCCAACCGGAGCTACAGGCACCTTTACTCCGAACCCGGCGACCACATCATCAAACCTTGCGGTGACGACAGCCGCGACCACGCCGACCGGCACCTATACGCTGACCGTCACCGGTGTCAACGGTAGCCTCACGCACACCGCCACGGTGACACTCGTGGTGAACGTGCTTCCCGACTTCACGGTGAGCGGCTCGCCTGCGAGTCAGACCGTCGTGCAGGGCGCCTCGACGAGCTACGGAGTTACGATCGCACCGACAGGCGGCTTCGGCGGCTCGGTGACGCTGAGCGTAACCGGACTTCCAACCGGAGCGACGGGCACCTTTACTCCGAACCCGGCGACGGCATCATCAAACCTTGCGGTGACAACAGCGGCGAACACGCCGACCGGCACCTATACGCTGACCGTCACCGGTGTCAACGGTAGCCTGACGCACACCACCACGGTCACACTCGTGGTGAACGTGCCCCCCGACTTCACGGTGAGCGGCTCGCCCGCGAGTCAGACAGTCGTGCAGGGCAACTCGACGAATTACGGAGTTACGATCGCACCGACAGGCGGCTTCGGCGGCTCGGTGACGCTGAGTGTGACGGGGCTTCCAACCGGAGCCACAGGCACCTTTACTCCGAACCCGGCGACGACAACCTCAAACCTTGCGGTGACGACAGCCGCGAGCACACCGACGGGCAACTATACGCTGACCGTCACCGGTGTCAGCGGAAGCCTGACGCATACCACCACGGTCACACTGGTAGTGAACGCGTCCAGCGACTTCGGGCTGAGCGGTTCGCCCGGGAGCCAAACGGTCATACAGGGTAACTCGACCAGCTACGGAGTCACGATCGCGCCGACGGGCGGCTTCAGCAGCCCGGTGACCCTGAGCGTAACGGGACTGCCAACCGGAGCCACGAGTTCCTTCGATACGAACCCGGCGACGACAACCTCAAACCTTGGGGTGACAACAATCGCGAGTACACCGGCCGGTACTTATACGCTGACCATCACCGGTGTCAGCGGCAGCCTGACGCACAGCACCAGCGTCACGCTGGTGGTGAACGTGCCCCCCGACTTCACGGTGAGCGGCTCGCCAGCAAGTCAGACGGTCATACAGGGTGGTTCGACTAACTATGGGGTTACGCTCGCCTCTGTGGGCGGCTTCTCAGGCCCGGTGACCCTGAGCGCGACGGGACTGCCAACCGGCGCCACGGGCACCTTTAACATCAACCCGGCGACGACCACCTCAACGCTGGCGGTGACAACAGCCGCGAGCACGCCGGCCGGCACCTATACCCTGACCATCACCGGTGTCAACGGTAGCCTGACACACATCGCTACCGTCACGCTGGTGGTGAACGTGCCCCCGGACTTCTCGGTGAGCGGTTCGCCAACGAGTCAGAGCGTCATACGGGGCAGCGCGACGAGCTATGGGATCACGATCGCGCCGGTGGGCGGTTTCTCAGGCTCGGTAACACAGAGTGTGACGGGACTGCCAACCGGAGCCACGGGCACCTTTAGTCCGAATCCGGCAACGACGACGTCCAACCTTGCGGTAACGACAGGCGCAACTACGCCGGCCGGTACTTATACGCTGACCATCAACGGTGTCAGCGGCAGTCTGACGCGCACCACCACGGTCACGTTGATCGTGAACCTGCCCCCCGACTTTACGCTGAGCGGCTCGCCCACGAGTCAGAGCGTCATACGGGGCAGCGCGGCGAGTTACGGGATCACGATCGCACCGGTGGGCGGTTTCTCAGGCTCGGTGACACAGAGTGTGACGGGACTGCCAACCGGAGCCACGGGCACCTTTACTCCGAATCCAGGAACGACGTCGTCAACCCTGGTGGTGACGACAGCCGCGACCACGCCGGCGGGCACCTTTACCCTGACCATTACCGGCATCAGCGGGAGTCTGACGCACACCACCACGGTAACGCTCATAGTGACAGTGCCCCCTGACTTCTCGCTGACCGGCTCGCCCGCGAGCGCGACAATCGTACAGGGCCGCTCGACGAACTACGGGATTACGATCGCGCCGGTGGGCGGCTTCGCCGGCCAGGTGACGCTAAGCGTGACGGGGCTGCCAACCGGAGCCACGGGCACCTTTAACACAAACCCGGCGACGACAACCTCAACGCTGGCGGTGGCGACAGTCGCGACCACGCCGGTCGGCACCTATACCCTGACCGTCACCGGTGTCAACGGCAGCCTGACGCACACCGCCACGGTCACACTCGTGGTGGCCCGTCCCGGCGTCTTGTATGACAACAAAGTAAGCTCAGGCTTTAAATTCGGAGTAACCACGGCTACGACGCCCGCCATTGTCATCGGGACCGGCACGAATCGAGCCGCGATGATCATGGTCACCATGATTGCTAATAACGCGACTAACATCACCGCGAGTCTGGGCGGCGTCGCCGGCACCCTGATCCCCGGGACCGACACCGGGACCACGGCTACGATTCGTACCCTGATCTTCCAGGTGATCAACCCGCCGTCCGGCTCGCAAACCGCCACGGTCTCCTGGACGACCAGTATGAACGTGGATGTCGGGGTTATTACAGTCAGTGGGGCTGATCCGGTTACACCCTGTATTAATGGCGGCTTCTCCGCCGCCACTGAAAACCCGGGTGCGGCGACGTCATTGACGATCGCCAGCAGCCTGGGCGATTTGACGGCGAGTGTCGCCTATACGACCAATAAGTGGAAGACCCCGTACACCAATCAAACCCTTAAGTGGGGACTTGATTCAACCTCGGCGGGTGGAGACATTGGACCCGGGACGGGCACCGCCACCCACACGTGGACGGATCAGTATTCGTTCCAAAGCCATGCGGTCTCCGGAGCGAACTTCAAGGCCGCTCCGTAAGCGGCGCGGTCTGGGGTAGCGGGAGGCACTGGGCAAGAGCTTTGCCGCGACCATTCCGGTCCACGACCGCTCGGGCGGCGGGGCAGGCACTTTGGCGGATTGCAGATCAGGAAAGCTCGGGGAGACGGATCGGATCTCGGGTCGTGCCCCAGACGAATCCCCTGGCACTATGCAGCACTCACTGATACGACTTCAGCATCGGCCTCATGCTGATATCCAATACCTCGGCCGTAGCCGGGAGCATAAGCGTGTGAATAACAACAGAAGCGACATCCTCCGGCTGCAGAAGCGCTTCCGGGTGATAGGCGCGTCCCTCCCGCCGGTAGATGGCTTCCTGCATCGGCGTCGCAGTACGCCCCAGAAACACAGAGAGGATCCGGATTCCTTTCGGATTGACCTCCTCACGCAGGCTGTCGGCGATGGCTTTCAACGCATGTTTTGTTGCGCCGTACTGACCCACGTCCGGCCGTTTTGCCGACAGACCGACGCTAGAGTTGATGAAAACGATTTGTCCACGTGCTGCGATCAACAAAGGCAGTAACTGCTGGGTCAGCAAGTAGGGTGCACGAACATTTACCGCATACAGATGGTCCAGGTCCTCCGGCCGGGCCCGTTCCATGTGGGCCTGATAAAACACACCGGCGGAATGAATCAGGATGTCAAGTCCGCCAGCCTGGTCTTCCAGATACCGAAGCAGCGGCTTGAAGTTCTCAGAAATGGTTAGATCGATCTGGAACTCTAAAACAGGGGAGAACGTGCGCGCAGCCACAGCCGTTTCCGCCAGAGCAATGGGGTTCCTTCCGACAACGCAGAGTCGCGCACCATGTCGTGCCAGCTCCAGGGCGATGGCCCGGCCAATGCCACTGCTCGCCCCTGTTACTACCGCGACCCGCCCGGATAAATCGCTGCCCGGAGGCGTTGGTGCGTAATTAAACGTATGTTTCGGCGTTCAGATAATGCCGAGTGCATGGATTATAGCGCTAGTTTGCGGCAGTAGAAGGCCTCGGCGTACCCGCTGGGGGCGTTGCACTCCATTCCTCTTAGGCGCATGAGAGACAGGAAGATGTCCTCCGTAAACCAGTGCTTGGAGCGCTGGGATGCGAATGCGTCCATGAGGTAACGGACCTTTTTCTGGTAAACCTCCGTCTCGAGCGGCACGAAGACGCCGGGCTGTCCAAGATCACCGTCGTATTTCGGGATCTCGTATTCCAGAATGAAGTGGTTGCGAAACGTATTCCAGGTCAACTCCCCGATCAGGCGGTGGTCTTGATGTGCGTCCTTGCGGTTATGGGTGAAGATCACGTCTGGGGAGACCGTCTGCTTCAGCTCTTCGAAAACCTCTTTGATCTTGGCGGCATCGAACGGCATGAATCCGTCTCGAAAAGTCTTCAGCAACGGTCCCTGCAGATCGGTCGAGCCAGCGAAGAGCGCCGCCGCGCGCCGCGCCTCCTCTGCCCGGGCTCCGGCGGCGCTGAATACGACCCAGTGCAGCACGCAGCCCGGATATTGCCCGGTCAGCCGGAGGATGGTTCCGCCACAGCCAATTTCGATATCGTCGGAGTGGCAGCCCAGGCACAAAATCTGCAAGCCTCGGCTGCCTTCCGGGTGCAGGTTGAGGTGGATCATGCGCCGACTGAAATGGCCGGCGAATAGTTCGCGGCTTCGGCCTGGCCGTGACTCCAGACCTTCCACGGCGCCGCGCCCTGGTTCAGCTCTTCGAGATGTTGCTTGTCCTTAAACGTGTCCATGCATTGCCAGAAGCCCGAGTACTTGTATGCGAACAAGGCCTGCTTCTCAATCAACCGCTGAAATGGCTCTCGCACCAGTTCGTCGCCTTTGTGAATATAGCGGAAGATCTCATTGCGTAGAATGAAAAAGCCGCCGTTGATCCAAACGTCGGATCCACTCAACGGGTTGATCTCCGATACGATTCCACCAGGCTCGGCGGTAACGATGTCGAAACTCGCCGTCGGTTGCACCAGCAGAAGCGAACCGACAGCCTTGTTATTCTGAAATTCGTTCAGCATCACGGGAAGCGGGACGTCGCTCAGCCCGTCGCCGTAGTTAGCCAGGAAAACCTCGTCGTCCTGTAGGTGTGGCTGAACCGCTTTAAGCCGCTCGCCGATCGAGGCGTGGGCTCCGGTCTCCACAAAAGTGATGCTCCAGTCGTCGATGTCCCGGTTCAGATAATGGACTTTCTTGCCTCCTTGCGACCAGACAAAATCGTTGGAGACGGATTCGTCGTAGTGCAGGAAATAGTCCTTGATGCAGTTACCCTTGTGCCCCAGGCAAAGGATGAAGTCTTTGTGCCCGAAGTGCGCGTAATACTTCATCAGGTGCCATAGAATCGGCCGGTTCCCGATCTGCACCATGGGTTTGGGCACGTCATCGGCGTATCCCCTGAGCCGCATGCCGGCTCCACCGCAAAAGAGAACAACCTTCATCATTGGCTCCTGTCTTTAACGTCTCAATACACGGCTACTTTTGGAATCGGCACCACGAAGCGGCCGCCCCACTCGCGGATGAACTGCAACTGTTCCATGATTTCGTCCTTCAGGTTCCAGGGAAGGATCATCACGTAGTCGGGTTTGGTCTCGCGGATCCGGTCCGGGTGATAGATCGGAATGTGTGTGCCCGGCAGAAATCGCCCCTGCTTGTACGGGCTGCGATCCACCGTGTATTCGATCAGATCCTTCCCGATACCGCAGTAATGCAACAGCGTCGCACTCTTGCCCGGGGCTCCATACCCCGCCACCGACTTGCCCTCACATGCCGCCGCGAGCAGGAATTCCAATAACACCAACTTGGTCTTTTGCGCCTGCCGGGCGAAACTCTTGTAGGCTTCCACCGCAGCCAACCCGGCGCTTTCTTCCTTTGCGATCAACTCCCGAACGTTGGGCTCGACGTGGTGGGTTTGGTCTTCCATCCGGCAGGCATAGACCCGGAGCGACCCGCCGTGCGTCGTCAACTCTTCGACGTCGAACACTTTCAGTCCATGCGCCTCCAGGATGCGGACCGTCGTCAGCATCGAAAAGTACGAAAAGTGCTCGTGGTAAATGGTGTCGAACTGGTTGCTCTCCATCAGCCGCAGGAGATGCGGAAACTCCAGCGTCAGCACCCCGTGGGGCTTGAGCAGGATCTTGAGCCCTTCCACAAAATCGTTCAGGTCCGGCACTTGTGCCAGCACGTTATTCCCGAGAACCAGGTCGGCACAACGCCCCTCCGCCGACAACTCGGCCGCCAGTTGTGCGCCGAAGAATCTCACCAGCGTGGGAACGCCCTTTTCAATCGCCACCTTGGCTACATTCGCCGCCGGCTCGATGCCTAATACCGGCACGTTCCGCTGTACGAAATATTGCAATAGGTAACCGTCGTTACTGGCTATCTCGACGACGGAGCTCTGCGCGCCCAGGCCGAAGCGCGCCGCCATTTTGTGGCAGTACGTCTCTGCATGTTTGAGCCAACTGTCGGAGTAAGAGGAGAAATAGGCGTAGTCGCTGAAGATGTTCTCCGGCCTCTCGTATTGTTCCAGTTGCACGAGGAAGCACTGTTCGCAGACATAGACGTGGAGCGGATAGTAGACCTCTCCGCGGTTGAGGTCGGCCGATGCGGGAAAAGTCTCACAGAGCGGGGACATCCCCAGATCCACAAAGGTCCGGTCGAGGCCCGCGCCGCAGAAGCGGCATGCCGGGGTGGCGACTTGTTGCTCAGTATCGAGGGGAAGCGTCATGGCAGCCATAGGGTTAAAAAGTGGGGGTGCGGGTTACACCAGTGCTGCCGTCTCCGCCGATTGCCGGCTCCAGCGCAGCGAACTGTCCAACTGCC
The DNA here is from genome assembly GCA_041484525.1 of Bryobacteraceae bacterium. GTDB lineage: Bacteria > Acidobacteriota > Terriglobia > Bryobacterales > Bryobacteraceae > JBGPHT01. The sequence continues at coordinate 33,789 of JBGPHT010000009.1, forward strand.
CGGCCTTCATCAGCCTCTCGATGTGGCTGATCCGGGTATAACGGCCGCACTCGAGATCGGCGAGGGTCAGCCCCGCCGCCTGGTACGCCTGGTAGAGTTCCTGCGCTCCTTGGCGGGCGTTCCATTGGGGACGAAAGTTCGGCAGAACCCGCTTGATCTTGTCGCAACTGACACGGTAGCAGCGCTTGTCGGGACCACCGTTGGCGGCATACTCCACACGGCAGCCCGGAATGGTTTCCTCGACGATGGCGGCCAGTTCGCGGATCTGGTAGTTCTCTTCGGTCTGGCCGACATTGAAAGTCTCGTTGTGGATGACTTCCTGCGGAGCTTCGAGCACGGTCAGAATCGCTGCGGTGATGTCGCGAATGTGGACGATCGGACGCCAGGGCGTCCCGTCGCTCTTGATGTACACCTTGCCGGTGGTGTACGCCCATGCCACCAGGTCGTTCAAGACCACATCCAGCCGCAAGCGCGGAGACACGCCGTAGGCCGTCGCGTTTCTCAGGTAGGTCGGGCTGAAACCGTCGCCAGCCAGCGGCGCCAGATCCGCTTCGACCAGGACCTTTGACTCGGCGTACGCCGTAACCGGGCTGAGAGGAGCAGTCTCATCGTGGAACATGTCCCCTGCCGCGCCATATGTACTGCAGGACGAGGAAAAAACAAATCGCTCGACCCCTGCTTCTTTGGCCAACTCAGCCAACTGGACCGAGGCCCGATGGTTGATGCTGTAGGTGAGATCGGAATCGAGGTTGCCCAACGGGTCATTCGACAACGCGGCCAGGTGGACTACCGCGTCGAAACCCTTCAGGTCCTGTCTGGTCAGATCGCGGATGTCTTTACAGATCTCCGGCAGCGGCAGGGCAGGTTCCCCAAACTCGCAGCCCGCAAACAGGTCCGTGTCCAAGCCGATGACTTCATGACCGGCAGAACGCAAAACCGGCCCTGTAACGGCTCCGATGTAGCCTTTGTGGCCGGTTAACAGTATTTTCACTTAGATCTCCCCTCAGTGCCAAGCACTTCACAGACCATTCACTTCCCCGAGCCCGTAATCCACTGATGAATAGCTCGTTAACTACAAGCTCCAGGATGGTTTGACCAAGAATTTGGGTTTTTGTATGAAAGTCTCGATGGGACCTTCAGGTTGCCTTGGGAGGCAATGTCTGGGGCTCGGGTTGCGGCTCCGGAACGATCGCCAGCAGACCGCTTTGGCACAGCAGATCCGCAGCCGCGCCGATCGTCGAGAACGGGATGCCGGAACGCTCCGCAATATCCAGCAGCGAGTGTTCTCCATCGGAGAGATTCAGGACCCACAGCCGCGCGGAGATTTCCTGGCTGATGCCGTCTCCTCCTGTAGACCGATAGAGGTTCCGCCGTCCCAACTGTGGCTCGCAGTATGGGCTGAGATTACGATAGCGCCAATTATTTTCCAGAACATCCAGGATCGCCGCGCACACACGGAGCGATCCGGCCAGTTGAAGGGGTTGAATGAATTCAAGGTTGTCGGCTGAGGTGTGATATTCCGGAAAGCTCCCCCAAACACTCCGCATCAGGCAGCCGACAGGCAAATTGAAACCCGGAGAGCAGTACTGCCGCTCGTCATAACCATACGGGGAGAATTCCAGAATCTCCGGGGACTCCGTGTAGTGACGGAGAACGTGCGCCACCGCGCGGTCGACCTCGGCATTTCCCCGCCGGCTCTTCTTGTAGTGAAATCCGCCACTATCGCCGATGCACGTCAACACAAGGCCATGGCGGACGCGGCCGGCGCTCTCGCGGTTTTGCGCGAGCCACGCGATCGCCCCGATCGTCCCCGGAATAAACAGGAACCGGTATGAGTAGTGGTGATTCCCTCCGGCCAGAAGCTGAGCCAGAAACGTGGCCACGGTCAGGCCGGAAAGATTATCGTTCGCCAGGGACGGGTGGCAGGCATGACACGAGATCAGAACCTCTTCGGTGGACCGCCCCGGCAGATAACACTCGCCGTATGTCAGGTGTCCGTCTTCCAGCGTCGAGTCGATACATACTTCGTACTCGCCCTCCGCTAGCGCCGTAGCCTGGTTATGGGAAAGACAAAATCCCCAGTTTTCCTGGTAGTAGGACGTTCGATAAGGGATCCAGTCAGGATTTTCGGGAAGGGTGAACAGATGCGGTCTGAGTTCGCTCAGCGGCAGGATCGCGTGTACCGGCACGCTGTAATTCATGACGTGCAGGTTACACCGCTGGAAGTCCACGACCCGTGTGCCGTCAGGGCCTTTGATATAGGCATCCCGGATGTTCCACTCCTTCGGAACAGTCCAGTCGAAGACCGGAGTCCCGCTGGGCACTTCAACGGTTTGCAGCGGAATCCGGTTCTGGATCAGGGCCAAGGTCTGACGGATTCCGTCGCCGGTAATGCTCCGGCAAATAGGGTAGAGGCCGGCTGCGAAGCGGTGAAGATCCCGGCCAATTTCCGATAGATCCCTGCCGTCGAGTTCCTTGAGTAGTCGCATCCATTTATTCGAAGTTCGGGTAGGTCCGGTCCCGCTCGGAAATCACTTCTGGTTCCCGCAGCCAGACAATTCCGAATGCAGGATCGTCCCAGCGCACTCCCCGGGCCAGATCCGGGTGGTAGAACTCTGACATTTGATAGAACACTTCAGTCTCGTCTTCAAGGGTCAAAAAACCATGACCGCACCCCCCGGGGATGTACAGCATGTGCCGGTTGGCGGCAGTCAAAACCACCCCAATCCAGTTTTTGAATGTCGGCGAGTGCGGCCGCAAATCGACCACTACGTCGTAGATTGCTCCCGCGCTGCAACGCACCAATTTGGTCTCCGGATAAGGTTCCGCTTGATAATGCAAGCCTCGCAACGTTCCGGTTCGCTGGTTATACGAAACATTGCATTGCGCCACTTTAGGATTCAGCCCCGCACTTTCAACCTCCTTCTGGCACCAACAGCGTGCAAAGAACCCGCGAGGATCGGGGTGGGGCTCGAGGTGGACTTCGTAAACCCCCGCCAGTTTTGTTGGGTGAAATTTCATGCCAGCGCCCGGCCACGCTCACCGGTTCCGCAACCTGCCCGCAGCCGGCTCATTCGGGGGCAACCCGGGGCTGTCCGCGGTGTTTCATGTGTTGCGGCAATCGGATCCGACACGATCGAGCCAAATCTCCCTCCAAAAGGGATAGATACCGCGCGGACAGAATCTACGGTGCGTTGCATAGCAGGCGAGACATACAACATCGTCAAGCATGATACAGTCGTTTTTCAAGTGTTGCATCCGGCCCGTCTTCTCATCGATGATCGTGTTGACGCGATCCAGCACGCGATATGTGCCACCGCAAAAAGGGACCATTTCGGCATCGAAGTACATGCCTCGATTGTGCGCCCCTTCGTCGAGTGTTGCTAAAATCTCCCGATAATCCTTGATCTTCACTAAGTCGCCCGGCTGCAAACCCAGTTTCATGGAAGGAGTCTTCGCTCCCTGTGGAATCCGGCCGGCGCGTTTGGGAAACGGCGTGCCTCCGCGGAGCCGCTGGATCGTATCGTAAAGCCAAAGAAGGGCCGATCCGAAGCCAAGCCCCGCTGATGCCACCAGATCGAACAGGAAGAAGAAAAATGCGGCCAGCAACTGAGTAAGCCGGACGTTTCCGGAAGTATAGTCCTCGACATACTGGCGCAGGTCCCACCAGTGCAGGGGCTGCGTGGCTTGAAAGAGTTCTGTGGACTGGCAAGCGAAAACCGGCTCGTCTGAAGGAGGCGGTTGCTCCGCTCGTTTGCGTGTTCCTGCGACAACGTCCTGTTCGGTGCACGCTGTGCCCGCCCCCAGTCGAGGGTCCTCTACCGGCGCACGTGATGGGATGTCGATGCTCGTATATTTATCGCCGCCCGATTTCTTGAGCCAGGCTTCCTTCCAGAAGAACAGACACCGCGCCTGACATCCGCCGTGAGCCGCCCCATCGCAGCGAAGCTCCTCGAGGTGTACTGCCTGGGACAGGCTGCGTCCTTTGATACCGCTCGGTGGATCGCACGTCTTGTGGGCGCGCTTTAACACACGGTATCGTTTGCCGCAAAAGTCAAACATCTCTGGCATGAAAGGCAGCTCTTCCAGCCGTCCATCCTTGTCTAGAGTAGCGAGAATTTCCGCCTTGCTTCGGACTTCAATCCATTCGCCGGCGTGCAGTTCCGAATGTTGTTTCATAGGGTCGGCTCCACAGATTTCCACGGAACCCATCCTCTCCTTTCCGTCACTTGCCAGACCTCACTCGCGCAGCGAGGGCTTTCCACCGCGCCAGGCCAAGCGCGCCAGACACCAGGCAAATCGAGGCAACCACCACCGGGGAGGTCCGGTAATTGCCTGAAAAACCGATATAACACGCGAGACCGAGACCGACCCAGAAAAGCTTCTGCCACTGATACGAGTCGTAGCGCTTGGCCATGCCCCGCCGCTCCGCCCAGATCGCTCGAGCCCGGTTCGAAAAGGGCAGCAGTCTGCGTACGGCGGCAGGCCCAACCCGAAGCGCCAGGAGGACGGCCAGAAGAAACGCGGCCAAAGCCCAACCCGGGAAATGACCGCCCCACAAACGTGACATTGCCGGAAGCACAGCGAAACCAATGAGCGTCCGATAAACGGCAGACCAAGGAGCCGTGTCGAGGCCGGCGGCCAGCTTTTCGAAAACTCCGGACCCTTGCGATCCGGTGTCCTGTATTTTCATATTCGTGCGTTCCTGGGCGAACCAGAGCAGGTGAGTCTTCACTGCCGCCTCAACCGGCGGGGCAAGAAGTCCCGCACCAGGCCTAGAGCGATCGCAAGAGGCATTCGCTCCCCGAACAGACCGGCAACCATCGCCAGATACACAACCACATAGGCGAGCGCCAAAGCTCCGGTCCTGACCAGTCCGGAAGCATTCGCCAGCAGTGTGTATCGCAAGACGAACCCGGCCGCTGCCGCTGTCAAGGATCCCACCAGCGGACGCCACACGGTTTGGATGACGTCGATGGCTCCGATCTGGAATGGCCGTCCGGAATAAGCGATTGCAGGAACAAATAGAATGAACATGCAAATCACGTAGGCGACAACCACTCCAGTCGGCCCAAAAGGCAACCCACAGAACAGTGCGACCAACTGCACCGCGGTACTGAATACGCCCCAGTACATCCACCGGTCAGTCCTGCCCGCACTCACATGCAGCCATCCCAACGACCGTTCGACGGTGTGGGGGATGCCACGTAAGGCAAGAATGCCGAGCAAAACTCCGGCGCTCGACCACTTGGCGCCGAGCAGCAGAACGATCAGATCGCGACTGGTCACAGCCAGGAGTCCGAACGCCGGCATCGAGTAGAAAACGAGCGTGGACAGAGCCTTGCCCCACAACCTGCGGACCTCTACTAAGTCCTCACGCACCTTACTGAGGCTGGCTATCGCCACTCCATGCAGGGGGGCCGCAAACACATCCAGCAGGTTGTCGTAGACAAACATCGCATTCTGGTAGTAACCGAGGGCCTTGGGGCCGCGACTATGGCCGATCGCAATTCGGTCGCCCGACTTCCCGGCGAAGTCCGCCATCGTGAAACCTGTGCTATGCAGCCCGAATCGCAGCATATCCTTGACGCCGCGTGTCAGCGTCGGTCTTGGCGGCAGCCAGCGGGATTGCAGCCAGACGCCTGCGGCAATGAAAGAAGTCATCGCCAGAGGCCGCAGTACCAATGCCCAGTAATGGAACCCGCAAAGGGCGACCGTGACTGCCGTGCCGGCACTGAGGAGATTGGCAGTGACCTCGATTACACCAAGCTCCCTGAATTTCATCGCCCTTCGCAAAAGCGCCTGGTGCTGGCACGTCAGCGCCGTCGTGACAAAGGTCAACCCGGAGATCGCGGTAATCGTGATTAATCTGGGCTCATGATAGAACCGGGCGATCAGAGGGCCGCAAGCCCCGACTAATAATGCAGCTCCACAGCCCAGCCCGAACGTGATCCAGAACAGTGCGCTGACTTCGCCTTCCGTGATACGGGGCCGTTGAACCACGGCATCGTGAGTGCCGAGGTCCACCAGGGCAGGAGCGAATCCGGTGATCGCAGTCACCATGCTTACCAAGCCATAGTCTTCGGGTGAGAGAAGGCGCGCCAGGAACAGAACGGAGCCGATTTGGATTAGAACGTTAACGGCGCGTGCGGTGAGTGAAGCGGCGCCGCCACGCAGGGATTGCTGTCCGTGACCCGCTTCGATCTTGTTGTCGCTAAAGTAGACGCTCACCGGCCGTTGCCGGGGCACGGTCTCGAGTTCTGGCATGAAGTTATGAAGTCCCGTCAGGATCGTCTTGCGAACTCAACGCCGCCTTCCGCAGAAGCATGGAGAACGAGTGTGACGACTGCAACCGCTTTAATCATCGCGACGGAACTGGCGCCACGGCCGGATCGCCGTACGCGGCCAAATCCGCCAGCTTCTTCAGATGCACCTCACGCGCTCCCATGCCCGGCGACGGGCTGATACCAGCCACGCGGAAAATCTCCTTCCATCGATAAACCCAATCGTGGCGCAGGAGTGCCTGCTCCGCATTTCTCCGGCCAATTGCGGAAGCGCTTCGGGGATTCGAACGGAAGGCGGCAAGGACGTCAACTACGTCGGACCCATCGGGTTGGATTTCTATAACGGCGTCTTGCCACGGAAACAACTCTTTGAACGCTGCACAACTCGGTGACTGTCCGATCATCACCGAGCCAGCGGCGGCTCCTTCGTAATACCGGTTACCGATTTCGCTTTGACCCTGAGTGTCTTCCCGAGCATCTATCTTTGCGGGAGCCACAACGAAATGGCGGCTCCGCTTCGCCACGTTGGCCATGAGATCGCGGTGTTGCCGATGGTCGTACGGCTCCATATCGGCGCCCCGGAAGGTATCGTGAACGTAGAAAATGTCTTTACTCTCCGCCGCTTGAAGTAAGGCCCGATGAATACCATCCCATCTTCGCCCGAAGCTGTATACGTCAATCACCCGTGCTGGTGGGTTGGGATATGGGTTGAACCGAAGCGTATCGACCCCACCGGGAAGCCAGTGGCAAGTCCGATCGATAGCGCTTGACAACGGGGCGACAGTACCGCTGCAGCCAATAAATACGTGATCGAACCGCCTGAGCACATGCAGCCAGTGTTTGTATGACGTTAACTGAGACGCCCACATCTCCTCGATCCAGCACACGCTGGTCTTGCAGCGGTCTTTCCACCCATCGATGGCATTGATGTAAAGAAGATCCCAATAGCTTTGACAGACAGCCACGAACAGGTCATATTCGCGAGTGAGCCGAACTCTGTGGAGGCCGGGATTCTGTAGGATCAGCCTCCGCGACACATCCCGGTAGAGCAGCCTTCTCTGCCACTTCTCCTTAAACCGAAAACCGCGCCCGGATTCATAACAGATCAAGTCGACGTCGTCTATATCCAGGAGAACGTCTTGTGCTTCGTACATGCCGCACTGGAAAGCTCGCTTTGTGAAGCCTCTAGCAGTCGGCATGCAAATGCGCGGACTGGCCGTTTGTTCTGCCGCCCCGGCCGCCTTTCGCCTCGCACCATCTCTGTTGAACGATTCCATTTTGACTAACGAATTGCGGTCCAGTTGCCCCGAGCCGGTCGCTGCGCACCTACACTACTGTAGCAGCAGTATCCGGAACAACCGATATGGTGGAATCTACGGCCGCCCGGCCCTGGCAACACAGCCCGCAGGGGGTGGGAATCTGCTCCTCCGGGGGAACATGACTGAACATTTCGGATTGCAGTTGAATCGTTCGTAGCCGCGCGCAATGCTCTACAGACGCTCAAGACATGCGTCAGGCAGCTTATTGGTTTAAGGCCTTTTTCAACAAGCTCCCTTAGGACGCTTGAAGGCCTCCGGCCTGATGTCTCCATCAGGGCGTTGGCCAGTTAGTGTCGATGAACGTCTTCCGGCGCCAAGAAGGCGACCTGCCTAATAAATAGTCCGTTGCAGGTTTGCTGGCGGTTGGGGCGCGGTAGGCGTTGAGGCAGTGTAGCAGCTTGTTGCGTTAAACACCCGAACGTTGTTGCTGCCAAAGCTGCTGTCGATGGGCGAATTGTTGTAGCAGAGCTGGGCTGGGTTCATATTCGCATGCCCCGCGACATTGGCGATGTTGCCGCCCGTCACGTCAGGTCCAATCGCCGGCCACGGGGGCGTGCCGAAACTCGTCGACCACCAACTGGGCCTGGCGGCATAATAGAAGGATGATGGGAGTGTCTGACTCGAGGGCATGGGATTTGCATAGAGACTTAGGCCGGACGGGACCTCAGAACTGACAAAACGCGCGGCTGCATTAACGGTGTCATAGTTGCCCCAGCGCATCAGGGTCGTACGCAGGGTCGGGTCGCCGCGGTTGTCGGAATTGCTGCAATTGCCGCCCCAGCCGAGGCGGAAGATCGTAGTATCGCAGTTCGAGCCCGACTGCGAGCTGGTAGTCGTGGTGAAGACCTCATATGTATTGTGGTAGCCGGAGGTGCCGAGCACATTGCCGATGATGTTGAAGAATCGATTGAACGAGTAGAGGTTTACGGCGATCGTCTGTTCGGTCTTTGTGTTTGTGTTCAGTGGATCTTTACCGTCCAAACGATTCCGGAAGGCAGTGTTAAAATCAGAGGGGCCGTGGATGTTGTCCGCAGTCATGCCTGGGCCGATGTTACCTTCCCATAAGTTGTAATTCGACCCTTGTTCATGGTGGTAGAGACTGGACTGGAACCAAGCCGGGTCTCCGCAGTTGAAGTAATCATCCGTAGCGTAGTTGTATGCGAGCACCGATCCCACGGATCCGGACAACACTATAGGGCTGGCCTCATGCTGGTAGATATTATTTTCAACGAGTAGGCTGTCCGCGAGCCAGGGCTCCATGCTGTACGCCTGCGAGCACGCCTGCCGGTTGCCATAGAAGTAGCTATCGCGCACCGTGATGTGGGTGGATAGGTAGAAGTTAATGTGGGCGTTGTCCGCATTGACGGATCTAATATTCTTGACCCACGAATTGGTCGCTCCCATGAATTGCATCCCATAGGTGTGTCCGCCTGTAGAGATACCCGAGTAATCGAGGGAAAGGTCTTCGATTCCGACGCCGCTCACCGGTAGAGAACTGGCCCACCAGGCGCCGGGGCTCCGGTCGCTGCGCCAATTGGGGTTGGCAAGCGGGGGAGAGATGGTCACGACATTGCCGCTAATAGCTGTCACTGTCACTGTCTGGTGCTGGCCGCGGCCACTCCTCCCGATGTCGGTGCCTTGCGAAGTGCACACGCCAACGGTCTGGCAGTTATATATGGAACCGTCATCCGAGGAGTCATCCGTCTGGTCGAGAACCATGAGCTTGCCAACGGCAAGACCGGAGACAGTGCTCAAGGTGATCTGTGTTGCATCTTTCGCGTACCCGGCCGTCCAGTTGGCGGTGCTTCCCGGGCTAACCTGGGACCAACCAGTGGCTGACAAGATGATGCACACTGCCGCCCCGAGCCCATTGCAACTGCCATTAGCGGAAAAGAGAACCTTGGTCTTATCCGGACCGTCTCCGCGCAGCGTCACGCTATTCTTGGCGTTAAACACGATACCCGGCGAACCAAGATTGTAGGTGCCCGTGGTTAGCTTGACCACTTGCTCTGCCGGGCAATTGGCGATGGCCGTATTGATCTGCGAAGCGGTCGCCCCGGGATTGAGCGTGGAGCAAATCGTGGTGCGGGTGGCGATGCTGCTAGAACCAGCAGTGGTCCAATCTACCGCCCTGGCGGGAGCTAAGACGCCAGCCCATGGTGGCTGGGCACATAACCACCCGCTGGCGAACACCAAGCTAAGCAAGAGTCGAAGCGACGCTTTGTGTCTCATAGTACTGGTTCGATTGTAGCTCACGACCGTACCGGGGCAAGGCGGCCATTGGTTAGCGCCGCGCAGTTGGCCATCGGCAACCTGTTTGCCTACGACGCCTTCCTGAGTTCCTCTAAAGCCTTGAAAACAGGCAGCGTATGCGCACCAGAATGGACCGTATAGCGGACGACATCCGCGAAAAATTCCGGGGTGCATCCGTACGGACTCGGGTCATCACAGATGTCGTGCGTGGCGAGAATGAGCCAGCCGTTGGCCCTTCGGTTCAAATCGATTATGTCCTTTACTTTCTGGATGCTATCCCGGCTCTTTTCCAGAAAGTAAGCGGATAGTTGATTGAGGTCCACGCGTCCGGCATTCAGGGTCTGGCCGCCGCCGCGACAGCACGGGAAGTGCGTCGCCATGCGAGCTTTTGTCAAGGGCCGCGGCGGGCTGATGGGGTAGGACAGGCTTCTGAATTCAGCGCCGGGAAGCAGCCGGCCGAGTGCGGCGCGGTTCTCGTTGACCGACTCCACGAACGTTTTCGTTGCCGTTTGCCACGAATGACAATGCGAAAACGTGTGGCATCCCAACTCGTGTCCCTGTTCGACAACTGCCGCTAAATCCCCCTCGGCAAAGATACGGCCGCTGGGCGCGTCTTTGCCCGAAAGGCCGAGGGACGTATAGTATGTTCCGGCAATGCCGAAGTGCTTTAGGATGGCGCCGCCGGTCTGTAGGGCGGACGCGGGAAAATCATCAAATGTAAAGGAAACGAGAGGTTCCTTGGAGTTGATGACAAACGGCCTCCTGAATGACAGGGCCGACATATGCCTCTGATAGTAGCTTTGAAGTGACATTTTAATGCCCGGCCCAGCCGTCGGCACTTCTGGTGCCGGCTAGAGAAATCGGGCGAGGAACAAGATCGAAAGCGTCTTCTGTCGCGTTCCGGTGAGTACTCACCTTAAGGTTGTCAGGCCCATGGCGCGCCTTGTTCTTAGCAGACGCGAAAGCCGGAACGGCGACCACCGAAAACAGAAAAGCGATGTATACCGGTTGCATCACCTTGAACGCTCCCTCGGTGATGTTGTAGACCGCCGCGATCAGCAGAAATGACAGCTTAAGAGTGGCGAATGGAAGGTTTCGCTTAAATGCGTCGGCGATGTTCAGGAGTCCGGCGAACATCAGGATTATCAGGAGCCCAAGCCCTATATAGCCCAGGTTCAGATACGTGTCGATATAACCGTTATGCGCCTGATTGGGATGAAAGGGGTACTTCTGCCAGAAATACTCGGCCCTGGCGCCCAGCCAGAAGCTTTCAAAGCCGGTCCCCAGCAATGGATTCACGTCGAGATGAAGTACGTCGTTCCAGATATCCGTCCGGCCCGTCAAATTGGGGTCCCGTCCCACAGCTTCCACCAGAAATGTGTATGCGTCGTTGAACACATACGAAAGCAGCCCCACGAAGGCGATCGCGCCGGCGAGAATGTACACGGTCCTGGGACGAATTCTCTTGCCGCGGGTGCTCACGAAGATCACCACAGATCCCAGAAAGAAACAGCTCCAGGAAGTCGAGGACCTGGCCATGTGCAGCAGGTAGACGGTCATCACCAGTACGATTCCGTGAGCGGCCAGAACTCCTTTACGGCTGGGAATCGTTTTATTCCGCCATGCCTCGATAACTCTCCACACCGAAGCCAGGCCGAAGATCAGACAAATAGCGCCGAGGCCGTTCTTGTCGGTGGATACGCCGGTCTCAAATGCGGTCCAGGTCCACCGGAAATATCCGCGGCTCAAGTCGGGATAGTATTTAACGAAGAGTACGGAAAGTCCAATCAAAAAAAAGCCGGTTCGCGCAAAGAGCCGTTTGATTGCGGCGGCTGGATCGTCATCCGTTAAGACCACAAAAACCATGGTGACGTTTCCCGTGAACTTGATCCAGCGCTTCAACGCTACGAAAGGGAAGTCAGACCACAGAATACTGGCTGCACAATAGAGGAAGAACAGGATCAGCCATCCATTGGCCCGAAAAAACTGGCCGGTTCGCCGGCTCCGCAAAACCAGCACGGCCATGCCGGCGATCTGTAGCACCGTGAGGATCGCACGGTCCAGCGGGCTGCCCTCGAGGTATTGGTCGGGCGAGTCCATCAGGACTCCGGCTCCGAGCCATTGCGAGACCATGCGCGAGGCGCCGATGAAGACCCACGCGCAAGGCAGCCAGAGGAAAGGCGACGTCTTCGCGGTGCGGTCGCGGCTCAGGAAGAACAGCCCCACGATCCCGCAGCAAAACACGACGGCGGCAATTCGGGGAGGCATACGGCAGCCTACCTGCCTGCCACCGGTACACGAACTGGCACCGGAGCGGGATCGAGAAGCGTACGCATCATGAGTTCCACGGTCAGCAACTTGTGAATCTCAAGAGTGTAGTTCCGCATTCCCTTGAGGTGGCTGTTGACTATGGTTTCGACGGTTTTTCTATCTATGTGGGGCCGCGAAAGAGTCTTCGGATCGAGCAGCAGTTCCCGGACAAACTTCGATAGATAGCTCCGGTACCACACTCGATAGTGGTAGAACTTATGCCGGCCGAGAAAGAGACGTTCGGGATGAAGGCCCGAAATCAGGCGGTCGAAGGGGACGGCCGCTTGCGGCATCCCGTAATCATAGCCGTATTCAGCCTTGAATTCGAACTTGAGAAGAGACCGGCGGATAGATCCCCATAGCCGGCCTCCGCCGCTGCCGACGCCTATGTCGGTCGGGAGCCGCTGCAGGGCTGGGCTGGCGTCGCCGATCAGCCGCTGGCAAACGCCGTCACTGGTTCCGGCTGCTGCCGGGGCGCGGAAGATGGTCCGCACAAAGTCATTATCCAGGTAGGGAGATCGGACCGATAACTGCGTCTGCTCGAGCGCGTATAATCCGTAATGGTGCCAGGGAGCCTGCTTGAACACGGCAAAGGAAAGCGGATGAACTCGAATCATCTCTCGATAAGTCTTTTCCGCCTGGTCAAGGCTGGAGAGAAGCTCGGGTTGGTAGAGGCCCGGCAATGGTTTCACCGGCTTGAACGCGCGGACTTGCCGCAGCACTTCCCCGCCGTAGTTGCCGGTCATTCGCACCGGGGCAATCTGCCGCGCCAGCTCGTTGACGTACAGGTCCGGCGCCCGGCTCACGTCGGCGCATCCGTCCGTGAGATAGACTGTCCGCTCGGCGTAGTGAGCAAAGCGATCGAGAAAGGCCTGGTCTACCCGGATGACTTCGTGCTGCTGTTCGCATATGCCAGCCACCTGGCGCGCCACCCGAACGTCCCTGCATTCGCGGAACATGCCCCCGAACGTGTAGCAGGGCAGGCTGTTCTTGGGGGCCTTGTGCCACGCCATGACCATCCGCGTATCGAGTCCCCCGGTCAGCGACATCCCAAGCCGCTCCGGGCCCTCGAAGTACCGCGGGAGATTTTTCGAAAAGGCGTCGCGCAGTCCCCGGTAGTAGGTTTCCGGATCCTCCTGCGTCTGGTTCTCCCATTCTCGAGGTTCGAAATAGGATGCCTTTTTCACCGGTAAGCGGCCCTCGAACGTCCAACTGGCCGCGCCCGGAAGCACGTGGATCCCTTCAAATAAAGTCCGATTCTCCAGAACGCAACCGCAGGAAAGAAGCTCTCCCAGTGCTTGCAGGTTCAGACTCCGCAGCTCGGGGCGCACCGCCAGGATGGCCTTGGCCTCCGCGGCAAAATAGAACGTTCCGGGCGCTTCGTGATAGTAGATCCGGTTCATTCCGTAGCGGTCGTTGAACAGCTTGGCGGTACGACGCGCCCGGTCGATCGCGATGCCGTGAAACCTTCCGTTCAATCCCGCCGGAAAGGACCGGTCGTCCGCATACCGGTCGACGAGGTAGGATTCGGCGGCGCCGCCCACACCCGGCTCCGAGAAGTCCTCGCCGGAAAACACGAGTACGACATCTCCGCGCCCGTTCCGCAGGGGCATTCGGCCGGAAAGCGAACCTTTCCGTAAGCACCATCCTACGTACACACCGGCCGGCTCGTCCACCCACGTTCCCGTGGAGTAGAAAGACTCGTGGCGCAGCTCCTCAACCATGCGCTGCAGCTCAGCCTCGGCGCGTTCGCGGGGCATGTCGCTAATAAGACCGACGATTCCGGGCATTAGATTCGGATTCCTTCAGCTTCGAAGAACATTTTTTTCAGAGGCGGGGCGCCAACGGTTAAAGAGTTGGAGCCGGCGGGGGGAATCGGACACCCCATCTGCCGAGTACGATTCGGCTGCTCTACCGTTGAGCTACACCGGCTTATTGGCCTGCCTGACATTATGCCATTTGGCGCGCGCATCGACGCCTGCTTTTATTATGCTATGCGGCAGGACGCCGTGAAGACCTTTATGAAGTTTTAACTTCATACATACTGCACCCCAGCTTGTCAAGGGCACATAGAATCTAGGTACTAAGACCTCTCGAAAACCATTACGAACTTTGAACTCGCGTAACGAACTGTCGCCCTTGTTACCGTAGTTAAACTTACCATATGCCAGAGACTTGATTCCCTTCGCCGCACACATCCCGACCGCTTTGGCAATCATCGCATTGGCAGGCCGTTTGTCGGAGTGGCTGGCCTTCGGCATACATTGCAAGATGGATGCCACATCGCCCCGGTAGACAAGTTTCAGAAATCCCACCAACTCCTTGTCCACATGCGCGCCTATCAAACAGCTACGATCTAAGAACGCCGAATGGTCCCGTCTTACCTGGTCCGCTGTCTTTCCGTAGTGAAGGTTAGGCCGTCCCTGGCGCACGGGGGAGTCATTGTTCAACTCCATCAATCCCAGGATCAACTCCTCATTAAACTCCACCAGGGTAATCGCGACTCCCCGCTTTTCCGACCGCCTTACGTTCTTGCGGCTCTCCTGCGGCAAACCGGTCCACCATTCCTCGAAGTTGGAAGTATCAGCGGCGGCGATGCTCTCGTATTCTAACGGGTAATCGTATCTGGGCTGCGTCGCGGGCAGTTTCTGCATGAATGTGAAAATGTCCGCGCGGAGTCCGCCTCGTCCCTGCGCCTTCAAAGTCTTGATGCAGAGTTCCGGGTCCTGCAGCTCCGTCTCGAGCCACTCCTCGTCATGCACGGACGCGATTCTCAACCCGCGCCCCTTGACGACGATCGTATGCTCATTGAATTCCATCGCCGGGACGCTGATCCACCGCCCCTTGACGCTGATCTCGATTCGATTGCCTTGAATCTTACGAGGAAGTACTGACGCAGTCACTAACGCTTACCCCTGTTATCAACGATCATGTTATTAGTTTGGATTCTGGTCTGGAGCCAGGCATTGCCGGCTAATCGAGCTTGAACTCGCTCCGCCAGTCCGACGTTTCGTTCCACTTCGGCTGCTCTTTCTTGTCCATCACGTAGTCGCCCACCACCAGAAAATCCATCTCGGTCCGCATGAAACATCGATAGGCGTCATCCGGTGTGCCGACGATCGGCTCGCCGCGGACATTGAAGCTGGTGTTCACGATGACTCCGTACCCGGTCAGCTTCTTGAATTCATCGATCAGCTCCCAATAGCGCGGGTTGGTGTCGTGGCTTACGCTTTGAATGCGGGCGGAGTAATCGATGTGAGTGATGGAGGGCAGGTCCGATCGCAGGAAATAAAGCCGGTCGTACAGCGGCCGGTCATCGTAACCAGGCGGAAGGGGAATCTTCTTCTCGTCCTGTATTCCGGTAACTAACAGCATGTACGGAGACGGCCGGTCAAGGTCGAAGTGCTTGTCGATGTCCTCTTCGAGGACCGAAGGCGCAAACGGCCGGAACCCTTCCCGGTACTTGATCTTCAAGTTCATCCGCTTTTGCATCTCGGGATTCCTGGCGTCTCCGAGGATGCTCCGGTTCCCCAGCGCGCGCGGTCCGAATTCCATGCGGCCCTGGAACCAGCCGACGACGTTTCCATCAACCAGCTTGGCGGCTACGTCGGCCGCGAGCGTGCCGAAATTGTCGTAGCGGCGAGCCTTGGCGCCGCGCCGTTCGAGCGCCCGGCCGATCTCCTTCGATGAGAATTCCGGTCCGAGGTAGGAACCCTTCATGGCGTCGTGGCGGCCGTCGGCTTGCCGCTCATTTCCCTGGTGAATGTGCCAGACCGCATACGCAGCCCCGACGGCGCCCCCGGCGTCGCCCGCGGCCGGCTGAATCCAAAGATCGTCGAAGATCCCCGCTTTCAGGAGCTTTCCATTAGCTACGCAGTTGAGCGCGACGCCGCCAGCCAACACCAGATTCTTGCAGCCAGTTACCTGCCGGGCGGTGCAAGCCAGCCGGAGCATGATTTCCTCGGTCACTTCCTGAATCGCCAGCGCCATATCCATGTATGCCTGGGATATCTCGGACTCCGCACTGCGGCGGGGAAGCCCAAAAAGCTGTTCCCACCGGCGTTCGTCCACCATCTTCAATCCGGTGGCGTAATCGAAGTACTCCATGTTCAGAATGATCGATCCATCTTTCCGGATATCGACGAGATCGCTCTTAATCTTTTTCTTATACTCTTCCGTCCGCTGCGAACCCGGATTCCCATACGGCGCCAAACCCATGAGTTTGTACTCGCCGCTGTTCACCCGGAATCCGGTGTAATAAGTGAAGGCAGAGTACAGCAGACCTATGGAATGGGGAAACGCCAACTCTCTTTGTATCTCGATGTCTTTCCCGCGTCCGCGCCCGATGGTCGTGGTGGCCCATTCGCCAACGCCGTCGATCGTGAGAATCGCGGCTTCCTGGAATGGCGAAGGGTAAAAGGCGCTGGCGGCGTGCGACAGGTGATGCTCGGGATAGTAGATTGGGACCTTACGATCGCCCAGCTCCGTCAGACAGTCGGCGAGCACGCGCCGGAGAAAGAGCTTTTCCTTCACCCACACCGGGATCGCCGACAGGAAGCTCCGCAGACCGCGCGGCGCAAACGCATGATACGTCTCGAGCAGCCGCTCGAATTTCAGAAACGGCTTGTCGTAAAACGCGATTGCCCCGATGTCGCCAAAATCGATGCCGGACTCCTCGAGAACGTAGCGGCACGCATGAATGGGGAATGCCGGATCATGCTTGTTGCGGGTGAATCGCTCTTCCTGCGCCGCGGCCACGATCTCTCCGTCGACCAGCATCGCCGCGGCGCTGTCGTGATAGAAGGCCGATATCCCGAGGATGGCATTTCTCATACAGATCTTCTCTTCTCCCTTGCCGCCTGGTGGCTGGCTTACGTAGCTTTTGCGGCCCGAGATTAAAACAACGTGTAGATAAACGGTGCGATGGCCGACCCGCTGGCCAGCACGATCAGTGCGCCGAACACGAGGAGGCTCAGAATGATGGGAGCCAACCAGAACTTCTTCCTATATTTCAGGAAGCCCCACAAGTCTTTCAAGAATTCCATTGTCGTTTCTCCGTCCTACTTAGTAAGGTGTTTCCAGGTCGCCACGCACAAACGTGTGATCTCTCTTCAGCATCACCGATTCCTCGCTCGCTTTGAACGCTCGAAGTTGCAAGGAATCCTTCCCGAGCGCCCTGCGTATCATGCCGAGCGGGGTCACAAACAGAAAATACACAAGACTGAGCAGGATCGTCGACATCACGTGTCCCAGAAGTTCCGAAAGCCCTAGCCAGACCATGGCGACCGGGCGGAATATCTTGGGCACCGTCATATCCAGCACCTGCAATGCCATCGCGGCGATTACCAGTTGCGGCCGCCGCGAGACGGTATACAGGATCAGGAGGAGCAATACCATAGCCATACCGGTGTCACGGCTCTGGTCTTTGGTAATGTTTCTCTTGAGTAATGTCATCTTAGTTAGTCCTGTTCTTGAATGTTACTTGAACCGAAAGCGGCTCCCCAAGGGACATATCGTCCAAGAGGTTATTTCTGAGGAGCATTGTCTCTTACCAGTGTTTCGAGGCTTGCCGCGAAGATAGCGTGCCCGGCTTCGTTGAAATGCCCGTCCGTCGGCAGATAGAACGCCTGGTCTTTCTTAGGGGCCAGGACGTCAAGCATGTCCAGGTAGGGAAGGTTTAGCTCTGCACACAGTTGGCGGACGATTCGCTGCGCGCGAGTGGGGTCTGCCAGGAACTGTTTTGCCTGTGGATCGTCGGGAAAGCTCGTCCGGATGATCTGATTGTAGGTTTCCTTGTAGACCAGCATCGGCGACGGAATCAGACAGACCACCAGCTTTCCGTTGACGCTCTTGACGTTGGCGTCGATTTCCCCGATCAGCGCTTTCATCAGCGGGACACCCTGATGGAGCACCTCGTCGTCGTACCACGCATTAATGATGCCCGGCATTCGCTGCACGTTGATCTTGTACCCGATCATGGAGGCGAATTTCGTCAGGCCCGGCTTGGTCTGCGCGGCAGACTGCAGATTGGCTTTGATCACCGAGAACAGCTTGGAGCTGGGACCGCGGCGAACCGCCGTCAGATTGTCTCCGCCCCTTGCCGTATTCTGCGGCTTGTACTGAAACACGAGGTGGCCGCCGGCATCGAGCACGAATCCGGGCTGGACCAGGTTCCGCGACCGGTCGCTGTAGTTCAGGCACAGATCGTCAAGAATGTCGTTGGTGAAGAGATTCAGGATGTAGACCTGTCCCACCACTCCCTTCCCCGTAAGCCGGCGGAGTAACAACAGCTCCTGCGCGTTACCGTAGCCCGGGACGCCTGTATTCACGACTTCATATTTGGTCCCGGCGCCGGAGTTGCTGTTCAGTCTGTTTTCCAACTGCGTCGAGAAGAGCGCTTTGTCATTGACGTTCTCGCCGAAGGTGAATGAATCGCCAAGCACGATGATGCGCTTGGTCCCCTCGGTCGGCGTCCCGAGCTCCTGGTGCCGAAGTCCCAGCGTGTTGATGGAGATGGTGTGCTTCAACAGGCTCTGCGGAGGTTTGATGATGTATTGGCCGGGCCGGAAACGCCAGCCGAGCTCGTCGTCAAATACGTAGCGTTCGATCTCCGCCTCATTGGAGTAATAGAATGCGGCCAGGCCGAATTCGAGCACCACGAAACTCATCACAAGGCCCAGGCATACGGAGATGGCCTGGATCGCGAAACGCCGCCGCCGCGACATCTGGCGCTCGGGTTTTTTGGAGCCGTTCGCTTCCAGGGGCTCGCGGACTGCGACCGTGGATGACGATCGATCATTTGGGCGGTTCATCGTTGATCTCCAAATGCGCTTCTGCGGCTATGGCGCGCCGGCCTCATGCCCGCCCCACGGCGCAGGCGGCTTCCCTGGTCCTTGCATCACGGAGCTGGCTGAAGATCGCGTCCATGATCCTCGCGGTTAGAACGATCTCCCGATACGGGATAGGTACCGGCGCACCCTCCACGATCGAGCGGTAGAAGGACTGGATGAGGTAATTCAAGCCGGACTTCATGTGGAAGTCATTGCCCAGAAAGCGGCGCAGATTTCCGGCCAGGTTGCCCAGATGCTGCCCGGCGAATCGCACCGGCGGAAAGAACTTCTCGCTGTAGCTCGGAAGCCTCTTGCCGCGAAGCCTGATTAAACTCTCCTGATCCTGATCCAGGATGAGGCCGTTCTTCGGACCGAACACACGAAACTCGTGGAGGCAGGGCCGGATCTGCGACGAGAATGTAAAGTATGCCGTCGTCCGCTCGCCGTCGCTGATAATCACCCTCAGCTCGTCTACAATCTCAGTCTCGTTCATGCTTCTCAGGAACGGACCCACAAATCCGTGCGCTACAACTTGAGGCGACTCCGTAGGCAGAAACTCGGCAATCCTGGCGATGCCATGGCTGATGATGTTATGCAGCAGGCCTCCCGGAAGCCTGCGTACCCAGTGCTTTTTATCGCCGAGAACCGCCCCCGCATATCCGCCCTTGCCGATCTCGTAACCGTAATAGCTTTCCATGTGCACCGGCGCGCCGCCCAGGAAGCCGCTCTCGACCAGAGCGCGCATGCGCCGTGCCACATGACTGAATTGATCGTCGTGTCCCGCGGTTACTTTGAGTCCTCTTTGATCCGCCAGCGACAGTATTCTGATCGCTTCCGCCTCGGTCAAGGTAAAAGGCTTTTCCAGATAGACGTGGCATCCCGCTTCGAGACACTGGCGCCCGATGTCGAAGTGACTCTCCGGCGGCGTCGTGATATGAACCACATCGGGCCGGGCTTGGCTGAGAAGCTCTCGAATGTCGCTATAACATCCTTTGACGCCGAACCGTTCGCCCAGTTGCCGCGCCATCAGCGGCTCCCGGTCGCAGACCGCGACGATCTCGCAGCCGGGCAGCCGGCCAATCTGTAAGGCGTGCGCGTCGGCGATCCTGCCGCACCCGATAATGGCGGCCTTAAGCAACTTCCACTCCGCTCCGGCAACTGTCGAAGTACCGTCTGAACCCTTCGGACATCGGCACCTTGGGCGCCCAATTCAACCGCGCCTTCAACTTCGCGTTGCTGTAATAAGTCTTCTTCCAATAGGCATGCCATTTGCTCCGGCTCAAGACAGGGGGTAGCTGCCCCTGCGACCAGTTGGAATACCACTCCAACAGACAGCAGAGCAAATAACTACAACTGTGCGGCACATAGAGGGAGGTGAACCGTCTCACATTCTGCTTGTAGAGCCGCAAGAAGCGCCGGCTCGTGGGCAGGTTGTCGTCGACCACGTTGAAGACCTCGCCGTCCACTCCCTTCGTCAAGCCCGCCAGTGCGATCGCATCGGCGCAGTTATCGACGTAAGTCAGAGGAATCCGGTTAGAGCCGCCAAGATGGAGAAACACGCCGAATGTCCCGATGCCGACGCGTCCTGAGATGCCCGGATTTCCCGGGCCGTAAACATACCCGGGCCTGACAATGACACAGGGCATGCCGAATTTCGCGGCATACTCGTTGACGATTTCGTCCTGTTTGACTTTGGCAAAGCAATAAGGCTCGCCCCGGCGTTGCGGACTTGTTTCCACCGGACAGGACTCATCCAAGCGCCGGAAGCCCGGCTTTTCCATGTTGCTGTAAACGGCGAAGGAGCTGATGCTGACGAATCTTTTTAGCTGCTGGCATTCTAAGGACGCATCGAGAAGATTGCGCGTCGTAACTACCGAGTTCATGAACGCGTCGGGATACGACTTTTCGCCTCTCGCGGCAGCCAGGTGAAAAATGACGGACACATCCTTGGTGGCGGCGGCGCAATCTTCGCGGGAAAGAAGATTGCCTTTGACGATCTCAACCCGCGCTCCGTCCCGGCCGCTACCGAGCGCCGCCAGCCCGGCAGTCTGGCTCGAGGGTCTGACGAGACATCGCAGGTTGCGGAACCCGCGGTCCAACAGATTCGCCACCAGTTTGGATCCGATAAAACCGCTGGCCCCTGTGATCAGGATGCGGTCATTCGGGCTGATGATAAAACCGTTTTCCGTCTGGCTCATATCTCAGTCCTATTCGGTGACGTACGCATCTTTGACAGGGTGGATGCCCATGAGAGCGAGGATCCGGCCCAGGTGATCGAAGAGCTTCACCACGCATGGCATGAACCAGCGCTGCCCGGCCAGAAGCGCCAGCGGCAGCGTGACGGAATAAGCCGGAATCGCCACCAGCGATTTCGCGATGTCCGCGGCGCCGAGCGTCGGGTGGTTCAGGGAAGTCGCTCCACGAAGCAGGGCTCTTTTTAACAGGAACGTCCGGTTCCAGCGGATCGGCGGCACCGTCTCATACGCCACCGCCTCGTCGCACCAGATAAAGACATGTCCCTTCTCGATCGCTCGGCGGAAAAAATCCTGGTCTTCTCCCGTCCGAAACTCCGGCCGGAAGTGCTGCTCGCCGGCCGCGAAGACTTCGCGTTTCAAAAGTACGTTGCCGGTTCGTCCTTTTCTCCAGTCGATGACGAAGCCGGTCGGATACGTCGGCCGGTCATACAACTTGCTTTTGACAACCCACCGCGGCGCTCCGGCGTCGAAGTGCGGATGAACCGGTCCCAGTACGCCATCGACCTTGTACTCGCATAACGCTTCGAACAGATTCAGCAGCCACCTTTTGACGGGGAACTCGTCGTCGTCGATGAACGCCACCAGATCTCCCTCGGCCTGTTCGACCGCCAGGTTCCGCGTCAGCGCGATATTCTGCCGGGGCTGCATGCAGTACTGAATCGGAACCGGCGAGGCCGGCAGGAACTCCGCCACCACCGCTTCCGCGGATCGCGACCGGTCGTTGTCGGCGACGAGAATCGAATAGGTAAAGAGATTGTCCGTATCCAGCCGGATCAATTCCGTCACCAGGTGCCTGAGAAGCTCGGGGCGCTTATAGGTGCAAATGCAAACCGTGATGTGCTGCAGTGTCATTTCTAGCCTGCGGTTGGGGCAGAGAACCGGCACAGTGCGGCTACGAACCGCTTCAACCGGTGCATCTGCTCCTGCTTTCGAAACGCCACGATTTCGGTGGATACCTGTCTCTCGAAACGCACCATCGACCACGCGAAGCCTGCCAGGTGCAGCATGCCGCCGAGGAGAACGGGGCGGCGCGTCGCCTGATAGACGCACCGGAACACCTCGAACAGCGGAGCGCTCCCCAGTGCGTAGTCTTTCTTCCCTTTGTTCCAGCAGACCATCAATCCGTTAGCCGTCGCCGTGCCCATCTGCCGGTGGTGAGCGTAAGTCTTCTCGAGGAAGGTTCGCGTTTGCCAACCCTTCATACGTGCGGTGATGACGGCGATGTGATCGATGCCGCCGATCTTCCTCGGTATGTATCCGCCGATGTCTTCGAAGCACTGCCGCCTGAATAATTGGACTTGCCCCGAAACATGCTCGATGCTCGTAAAACGGTAATCGTATTGAAACGATCCCTCGGTGAATGGCGTTCCTCCGACACCCAGCCGCGGATTTTGCGCGAACTTATCCAGCAGGAAAGCGAAGTAATCGGCGTCGAACGCGACATCGGCGTCCAGGTTGCAGATCACCTCATAGTCCAGATCTTCCACCCTTGCCCAACCGGCGTTGAACGCGTGCACCTTGCCGGCGAAATGCCGTTCGCGCCGCTCCGGCATGCGAACTAATTCGATCCACGGGTGGACGGCCGCATACTTTTGGACGATGGCGTCGGTGGCGTCGGTCGAACCGTCGCTGACGATCACCCACCTCAATGGTTGAACCGTCTGCGCGAGCACCGACTGGATGGTCAGTTCGATGAACTGCGCCTCATTCCTGGCGGGGCTGATCAGAACGTATGTGGGAAGGGTCTGCATACAGATTTCTCGCCGGCTGTACCGGAAGCTATGTGGCGTGCGCCGGCGACTCGCATAATAGACTGGAGATCGCCAACGCCATCCACGCCTGGGACCACCTCATGTACGAGGTCCGGATCGTGCAAAACCGAAGGACGCGATAGTAAAAAAAACCCTTGTCGTCCCACATGTGGTTCATGGCCCATCGGAACACGGAACCCGCGAGGGCGACGTTCTCCCCATCGAGTTGCTTGAAAGCCAGCAAAGTGATGATGCTCTGCGCGGTGCAGTGAATGTCGATCGGGTAGGTGCGATCGTGAAAGTATCTGACGGCGCCGTCCTCCCGGAAAAAGTGAGCCCGGTAAAACTCAAACCCGCGCCGGATACACGCATCGAACTCCGTTGTTTCCGTATCCCGCGAGATGGACTGCAGGGCGCACAGGTTATAGCCGGTGTGGAAGTTGTCGATCCATTTCTGCGACGCCGATTCCCCGTAGTCCCACGACCCGTCGGAGTGCTGCCTCGAGGCCGAGTAGCGGGCTGCCCGGAGGGCCGGATCGAGGAACTTCGCGTCGCCGGTGTATTTGGAAACCCGGCACAACAAAGCCGCCGCAAGGAAGTTCGCGTTGTGGACCTGACTCCGCAGCGACCGGAGCGGATAGCTGAAGCTTGCCACCGAAGCGCCATCGGTCCAGTACAACTCATGCAGCAGGTACTCGGCGGCGCTCACCGCCATGCTCAGGAGCTTGGGGTCCCGGCGCTCCTCATAGACATCCAGCAGGGCTTGGGCGGCGAACGTTGTGCCCACCAGATTGGGGGAGCCTGACGGCACCACAATGGTGCGCGTCTGCCAGGGAAAACTGTATCCCCAACACCAATAGGAACTCTCCCGGGAGCGGAGAGCGATCAGGCGTTCGATCAGCGTATCCACGTCTTCTTTCTGCTGGTCCATGCCGATTTTCGAGAGTTTCACGGAGGTTGACAGAAAGAGCGCTATGGCTTTCGGATTCTGGGTCTTTGGAACAAACGCGAGGCCGCGGATATTGATGAAACTCCGCTTCAATGCCTGGGTTAGAACGAGGCGGGGAATTCTGGAATTGAGGAACGGCAGCGCGGTAAAAACCCTGCTATTGAGCGCGTCGTAAGGGTCGTAGCCTGCCCAATTGCTCTCCCGGCAGTAGGCGAGCAGCCTCTGGAGAGCATCTTCAGTCAGCGTGTCTCTCCGGCATTGGCGACCAGCTCGGGGTTATTCGCGCCGGGCTCTTGAGGCAAAACATTCGGGAGAACGGAGAGCCCGTCCGGACCTTGCTCGCGATGCGCCCGGACTAACACATCCAGAATGCGCGACGCTGCCTGGCCATCCCAGTGCTTCGGTATACAGCCGCTGCTGCTTCTCCCCATCTGCTGCCGGATCGAAGCTGCGATTTTTTCCTTTGTGGTTCCCGCCAGGATATTGGTTCCGTGGCTTATGGTTACCGGTCTTTCGGTGTTCTCCCTGGCCGTGACGCACGGGATTCCCAGACATGTGGTCTCTTCTTGAATTCCGCCGGAGTCCGTCACCACGATGCTCGCGTGCTTCATCAGGCAGACAAAGTCCAGATAGCCAAGCGGATCCGTAAGGATGATCCCGCCGCGCTTTTCGCCGCCCTTCGCTTCCCTCATCCCAAGGTAAGAGTCCACACCGAATTCGCTGATTCGCTGCCGGGTCCGGGGATGTACGGGGAAGACGACGGGGCACTCCTGCATCAGTTCTTCCAGCCCGCCCAGGATATTTAAAAAAGCCTCCCGATTATCCACATTTGCCGGCCGGTGCAAGGTCAGGAGCGCGTAACGTGCGATCGGGGCCTGGTGCCCGTTGCCGCGTGCTTTTTGGCGAAATCCCAACCGCTCCAGGATGGTCGATTCCTCGGCTTTGTCTTTGAACGCCAGCAGTGAATCGATCATCGTATTGCCGACGAAATGCACCGCACCCGGCGCAACCCCTTCAGCCTGGAGATTCTGGATACCGCTTTCCTCTGTCACAAAAAGCAGGTCCGACAAGTGATCGGTCACAATGCGGTTGATCTCTTCCGGCATGGATCTGTCGCGGGACCGCAATCCCGCTTCTACATGCGCCAGAAGCGGCCGCCTCGCGGCAGAATTGACCGGGATTTTGACGGTAGCCAACGCACAGGCCACGGTCGAGCTCACGTCCCCCACCACGATCACCACATCCGGACGATGCTCCAGCAGGACCGTCTCGAAGCGTTTCAAGATCTCCGCCGTCTGCCAGCTTTGGGACCCGGAGCCAACGCCGAGTTGAATGTCGGGAACGGGAAGGTTCAAATCGGCAAAGAAAGAATCGGACATCAACGCGTCGTAATGCTGGCCGGTGTGCACCAGGATCGGCTCGATCGTCCCGCCATGGCCTGCATCGGCCCGCATCGCCTCAGTGTTGTATGTGCGGATCGCGCGTATGATGGGCGCGGCCTTCATGAAATTCGGCCGCGCACCCACAACGATAATCACTTTCATTTCTGATTTCCTGCTTTGGGCATCTTGCTTTCCTTCGTCCGCGGCCGTGCTCCGTTGGCCGTGTCTGGCGGCCGCTTCGACACCGGCGGGGCATCGCCCAGGATCTTGACGACATCGCTGATGATCTTGTCGAGGACCATCGTCCCGGCTGACTCGGGCGAACTTGGACGATGCCTCTGCTGTAAGACGATCTTGCTCTTCACATCCTCGACGCTCTCGAGCAGGACCATGCGTCCGTTATCTGCCAGGTACCTGTCGATCGCCCCGATTTTCCCGCGGAAGATGCTGTACACAGGCACGCCCAAGGCAGCCGCTTCGCGATTCATTGTGCCGCCGCCGCTGACTACCAGGTCGGAGTACCAGATCAAGCTAAGACCATCCACAGCCTGCCCCGGAATAATGATCTTTCCACTCGAAAACATGTCCGGCCAGGACTTCCGCACAGCGGCCCCCTGCTTTTCGTTACGGGGCAAAAGGATGATCTGAGTGCCGGGCCGGTTGTCTAGCAACTCCAGCACGGCGGCGAACAGCTTTTCACTTTCAGGGTTGTGATAGTGGGCCTCATTTGCCGGAGGGCGGATCGTCACGATCAGCGCTTTGCTGTCCAGTCCAAGCAGCCCTTTAATACTGGCATCCGGCTTGAACCGGGGGACGTAGACTTCTTCCTTGATTCCCGGATATCGCAGCACCGTGTCTTTCTTCCGGTTCAGGGCCGAGTCAGGAATCATCTCGGGAACCATCACCCAGGTGGGCGATACGCCCGGGATATGCTTGACGAATTCGTAATCGAAGATCACCACCGAGGGGATGCCGGAAATCGACGCGCTGATCAGTTGGGACCGCGATCCATGCGAAATCGCCAGATCGGGTTTCTCGCGCCGCGCCGTCGGCAGAAGCTGCAGACCCCGCAGTATGGTACCCAGGGCTTTCATAATCTTGTGCTTGCCATAGTGCCGCCCGATTCGCGTATACCGGAACTGGAACAGGTCGGCAAGACCGCACACCTGAAAGCAGTCCCGCGCTGTGAGCACTACCGAGTAGCCTCTCTGCTGAAGCTCGTCAATGATGGGCGCAAAGAATGGTATATGGGGGGTGTTGTCCAGGTCGATCCAAATCTTCTTTGGCCGAGCCGGACGCCCCTTCCCGGCGATCTCCTGGGTGTGGCGCGGGCGAGCGTCCAGCACAGTGTTGGAGTCGCGGGTATTTTTGGTGTTCATTAGCTTTTGTGTCCGGTTTGGACAAGCTACCGCCCTTTCGGTCCCAGTTTGAGCCTCACTTTTGGGGCTCGATCCGTGGCCGGCAGAACAGCTTTGCAGGGCATGGAAATGCAGGTTGAGTACCAATGAATACCATCGGCTTAAACGGCTAGCTATCATTGGTTTACAGATATGGTCGATGGCGTGCTAAAGAGGCCGGAGCTTGGAATGATGACCACGATTGGGACTTGCTCCCAATTAATGAGAAGATTTCGGATTTGGTGCAGAATCCTCGGTCGAAACAATTGAGAATTATTTGCGATGCAGGCCCCACCGAAACCCGGTTTCTGCTTTGGTTACAATTGGTTAACGATCCCGCCGGACGGCTGCCGAGGTTCTACCTCTTTCGTAGCAGAAGAGCCCAATCATTGTTCCCGGGAGCCGCAGGCGAAGTCCACAAAGGTGCGGTTGCCTCGATGGACGGCAGAACGGCCTTCTCACCCGTAGCTGCATCCCACCACGTGCCCTCATAACGGCCGGATGGAAGCCTTACGGCGACGCTGCCACCCCGTGGGAGATAAACAGCGTAGATCTCGCCCGGCTTGGCCAGGCAGTAGTTGCCGTTGTTCACCAGTTCGTCATGAGGTTCGGTCTGCCACCAATCGAAGCTGGTGAAGAAATCCGCCATGTGGGCGTAGCCCTGGAACATGGTCATGGTGTCGTCGCCGCGGCCGTTCATCCAGCCGCCGCCCGCGTCCGGCCAGATATTAGTGCCGCGCCGCGCGGTCTCCCCCGCCGTTTGATACCCTCCCGCCATCACGATTTCCCAGGCCGTCCGGCGCAACGTATCGGCGGACTCGGAATCGGGTTCGGACCATAGCGGGTAATGATCTTCGTAACCGTATTCCTCATTCGTCTGCGGAATGATCCTTCCCAGGCGCTGCTGCTCGTTCCGCTGGGCCAACATGAAGGCGTGCTGCTTTCTCGACCACTCCTGAAACGAGGTGAAGTCGAACCAACTGGAAGTGCGATCCTGATGCGCGTTGTCGATGGGATGGCTGGTGGCCAGGTGCCGGTACGGGTCCCACTCTTTGATCAGGGTTCCGGTAGCGTGCGTCCATCGGTCGTCCCGGTAGCTATCGAGATCGTCGCCGAGGTCCCAGGTGATATTCGAAAAGGCGCCAAAGCGCGCCACGGCGTAGCGGATGAATCGATGCTCATCGGCACTGCCCGGGGCCGGGTGCGCGCGGCTGTCGTTCATGTCCAGGACCAGCGAAAAAATCATGTCCCGATCCCGGGCGAAGCGTAGCGCGCGCTCGAATTTCTGCCAATAGGCAACGCGAAAGCGGCCATAGTCGAAGCCCGGATGATAGATGTCGTCGGCCAAACCGAAGTTGGCGAGCGTCTCGAACAGGCGGCTGGCGACGCCCCTGCCGTAGCGCTGGCCGGCGCGCCCCAGGAAGTGAGCAGCGCGCGCGCTGCTCGAGGCCGCCCAGGGCGTCAGAAGGGGCGTCCATTTTTTCCCCGCCATGACGGGTTCGCCGTAATACAGCATGGTCCGGCCGGCAATGGTCACCCGCATCCGGTTGATCTTCAGCCGGTGCAGCCGCTCGATGCTGGATTGGACGATCGCGTCGTCCTGCCAGCCGAGCAGCCAGTACGCCGTCGTGCCGTTGAAGAAGTAATGTTCGCCGGTGCCTTCCCAGATGAAATGCCAGCGGTTTTGCGGATCGATCCGGACCGGGCCGCGGCGGCGGCCGTCTCTTACGTGAAAGGCGCCGGTTGAGGTTGTCTTCGACCAGCCCTGGCGATAATCAATCGAGTAGGTATAGTCGCCCGGCGCCGGCGGCATGAACCGGATGCGGTACACGCTTCCATCCTCCGCGTCGGCAAACCCTTCCACCTGCCAGCGCTGGCTTCCGGCTGCCGTTGCAAACGTTCCCCGAATGGCTGCATCCGTGAATGGGTTGGGCGGACGAGGAGAGGAAACCTGCGCGGTAACCTCGACAAAATCGTAGGCTTCCAAATCCCGTGTGGATTGGGAGAAGGATACGGATCGAGGCGGCAAAGCGGGGCGGCCGAAAAGCAGGATGGCGACTCCAGCCAGCACGGCGATGGGCAAAAGAATGCGAACCGCGAAACGGATCCACCGGCTTCGTCGGGCGGGATTGTTTGCAAGCTTCATCGAAGACCGGAAAAGGGGATGCGGCGCAGAACTTCGCGATACAAAGTCTGAGCGAATCTCTGACGATACAGCATAACCCCAATCGCCGTTCCGAGTGTATTGGTGAAGAGGTCGGTCACGCCGGAATTTCTAGTGGGGAGGTACGCTTGCAGGATCTCGATGGTCAGACTGACGGTTGTTCCCAACAGGATGGTGACGAGTCCCGCCCGGGGGATTGGCCGTACCGACGACCAGTAAGCGTAGAAGAAGAAGCCGAGGGGAATAAGGCCGGCAATGTTGATGAGGTTACTCTTCCAATAGCTCCAGGTTGGCCGGTATTCCTTCCAGGGCGGCTCCATAAAGAGTTGATGGAGAATCGTGAAGCGATCGGGTATGTAGAGATCGACTCCCGGCCTGATCGTGTTGCGAACCATGTTTCCTGAGTGCTCATCAAACAGGTAAAGAGCAGCCGCGCGGTTCTCTTCGGCAACGTCAGGGCGTCCCTTAGTTGTCCAGGCTTGATAGTTCTGAAATACCTTTGCCGCGGGGAGATCCTGATGGTAGATTGCCAGGCCGCGCAAGTCGCCGGGCCAGCTATCAGGAGCCACCGGCGATGTGCCGATGACGAGTTGCCCCGCCAGATCCTTACCGGAAAACCGGAAGTCCGGGAAGGCCTTCACCAATGAGCCGTCCAAATAGACCGACGTCCCCTGCGTGCCTGACGCGATTGTCAGGAATACCAGCCCTCTTTGACGGAAGACGTATTCAGTGTCGATGGCTGCTCCTCCGTTCCTCACGATAAGGCCGGCGTTGTATTGGAGCAGCGAGAATTGAACGGAATTTTCAGAAGTGTAGAACCCTAAGATGGTATTAGAGTCCCAGAGGCGCCCTGGATGTAACCAGATTTCAATCGTGCACGATGCGCCCTGTTGAGAATCCGGCTCAGGGAATGCGCCGGAACTCAATACAGTTCCGTTAACACCGAAACGAAGGCCGTTCTCATTCGCCAGCCAGGCAATAGCATTTTTGGGATCGTGGAATGGCGCGAGCCCCGCCCACAGGATGCCGCACAAGACAGACAAACAGATCAGGCCCGGGATCTTCGTCTTCATCGGCGGAATCATCATAACTCCGCTAATTCCCGCTGGGAACTACCGCGGGCGAAAACGCATCTTTAAGGAGCAAGCGAGGAGAACCATCGGCGGCCGCGGGTAACATCCAAATATCCGTGCTCGTGCCGGGAGCCTGATGCTGCGGCAACGCATACAGGATACGATCGTTGTCCAGCCATTCCACCTGATCATCGACGCTGCGCGTTTCGCCCAGGGGCGTCTCTGTCAGGGTTTTCAGGTCCAGCAGGCAGATGCGCCAGTGGGTGATGATTCCGATTCCGGAGAAGCGTTTCTTGAACGCCACCCGCTTGTTGTCCGGAGAGAGCGAAGGACATTCGCCCCCTTCATAAATGACGTTCGCGGTACGCTTGGCGAGATCGCACTCCACAATGTACGCCTTGCGCTTTGTCCAAAGGGTTGCATAAAAGCGGTTCTCGTCCTTCGTGAACGTGACGCCCCAAAAATTGAAATCCGGGGATTGCAGCACAGCGCCATTGCGAGTGACGGCGAACGATTCCAGATCGGCCAGGACCTCTCCGGATGGAATGTCCACAATCGTGGTCCGCGTGGAGAATTGCAAAGACGCGTAAGACTCGCCTGAGATGAAGACCGTGATCCCTGCCAGACGTCCGTTGGGCGAAAGGCGAACGCGATTAGGCAGACCCTTCAACTTGATGCTCCATCCCGGCCGGAACTGCTCGTCGAACAGCACCGCGGAGTAACCCGTGAACTTGGCCATCAGGGCCATCCAGGAATTTTGGACAGTGCGCTTAACGGGCGGGCTCACGGTCCCGTCCCAAGCCAGACAGAGACCCTTGCCGCTGCTAAAATCAACACGTTCGCAGGAAAGTTCCGCCGAATAATTCACTTTGTCGAGCGCGTCGAGCGGCGCCACAGCCAGCTTGTGGCTGGTATCGCCCACTGCGTTCGTGACGAAGTACAGCCGTCCGGCCGGCGCCGCTTTCGCGACCGGAGCGCCCTTGGCAATCGTCGCCACATCCGTCTTCGCGCCGGATGAAGCTGGTTCGTTGGGCGGCGCCGCCGGTGCTTCGGCCGGAGTCTGGGAGGGTCCAGTGCTGACAATCGGTGACGTCGCCGATGAGCTTCGCGACCGCCGCACAACCATGAGGCCGTATAAAACCGTCATCAGGACGCAGCCGGCGCACAATAACAGAAACAGATTTCGATACCGGCGATCCCCTTGACTCATGCCGTTCTCCGATCGGCGAGAATCCAGGCTGACAGAATAATGGCGGCCGTCAATCCCAACAGGAACGTCCCCACCGCGGTTCTCATGGTGCCGGAGGTCCATAGCCAGCCGAAGAGAACGGAGGAAACCAGTCGCGCAAGACTGGTGGCGGTATTGAGCAGGGCCAACCCGCTGGTGCGCAACTCCGCGCTAAGTGCGGCGCTGGTCATGGCGGCCAGCACGCCATCGGTCGCCGCATAGTAGGCGCCGAAAAGTGATACCACAACGAACTGCGCGCGGCTCCCCATTTCGGGAGACAAAAGAATGGCGTAGATCAAGGCCAGCAGACCGTAGCCCGTCAAGAACACTTTCCCGCGTCCCCACCGGTCCGCCAGGTGTCCGGCAGGCACGGAAAGAAGCAAGTAGAACACAGCGGTGAAGAAGGCGTACAGGGGGATCGACGTGGCGGAGGACTTGGTCTTGCTTTGCAGCAGCAGGTAAATGAACGAGTCGCTGGCGGTGGCGAGGCCCAACATGCCGGCCGCGATCACGAGAAACCGGTAGCGCGGCAGCCGCAGAAGTCCGAAGGAGAGCCGCAACGTAGGCTTGGTTGAATCCTGGGCCGCCGGACGGGTTGGTCTATCCACCAGCAGACAGATCACGCCGACACCCAACAGCGCAATAAAAAAGCTCGCAACCAGGATCAGATCGAAGGCCCCCGGAAGCGACCGCAGCACCAGGAAGGCAGCCAGCGGACCGAAAATGGCGCCGCACGTATCCAGTCCGCGGTGCACGGCGAACGCCGTCGCCAGTTTGTCGCGAGAACTGGAAAGCGAGATCATGGCATCCCGCGGCGCCGTGCGAATGCCTTTACCGACGCGATCCAGGACCAGAACACCCGCAATCCACCCCCACAGGCTGCCAGCGGCAAGAAGTCCTATTCGGCTGAGCGCGGACAGCCCGTACCCGGCGATGGCAACCTCCTTCTGGCGGCGCCAGCGATCGGCCATCACGCCCGCAATCAAGCTGAGGAGAGAGACCGCGACGCCTTGCGAGATCCCGTCCAGCAAGCCGAATTCTAATGGGCTGAAATGCAGGTACAACACGAAATAGAGCGGCAGAATGCTGCTCACCATTTCCGAAGAGACATCGGTGAGCAGGCTGGTAAATCCAAGCCTCCAAACGGTCGGACTTACATTCAGGAGAGGACGCCAACCGAGCGGCGGCGCGCCGCCGGATCGGCTCCGCCGGGATCGAATTTGCGCAACCCAATCCAAGTGATACATGGAACCAGCTCATGGGCGGCAGGGCTCACTCATCAAGAGGCCTCACGAGCACCGGGAGTTCCCAGACAGGATTTTCCCTTTGGGCCGCTAAGTAGAGACAGTATACACCGGGCCGGGCTGAAAGCCGGAGAACGGAGCGGTCCGAGGACTCGATCGCGTTCATTCTAAAAGGTGATCCACGCGGGCGCCCAGCAGTTGCCAGACGATAGGCAGATGACCTTAACTATCGGCCGTCTTGTCGTGCTCCTGCCAGTAGCGTGTAAAATACGATTGTGCTCATTTTGGACGGGTGTGGTTGCCAGCCAATTCGCTAACCGGGGAGCCTCTCTATGAACAAACCGTTCC
The DNA here is from genome assembly GCA_041484525.1 of Bryobacteraceae bacterium. Taxonomy (GTDB): domain Bacteria; phylum Acidobacteriota; class Terriglobia; order Bryobacterales; family Bryobacteraceae; genus JBGPHT01. The sequence continues at coordinate 66,576 of JBGPHT010000009.1, forward strand.
TGACCGTTTCAATCGCGGGACTATTACTCTCCGCCTCTGCTTGGGCTCAGATCAACGCCTGTGACCTGGCAACGCCCTTCGGAACAATCGACTCGGCGGATGTGACCGCGGCGAAAAACATGGCCCTTGGTACAGTGCCGTGCACCGCGACTATCGCTGTACCCCCGGCGTGCAATGTGGTGGTGGTGCAACGCATTGTCAACGCCATGCCGGCGAACGGCGGCACATGCGTTACCGGTCTGGGAGCCATCCCCCACGGTGTGACATTGACTTGGGGACTCAGCGGTACTTCAGGTGTGACCTATAACGTCTACCGGGCGACCTCGACGAATGGGTACACGGCTACTCCGCTGGTGTCTTTGCCGGCAGGGACGATTACCTACATCGACACCACCGTCGTGGCAGGGCTGACCTATTTCTACGTGATTCGCGCAGTGGACCCCGCCAACTCCAGCAACCTAAGCACTCCTACGAACGAGATCTCGGCGGCCATCCCCGCTACGTAGTGCTCCGCTACTGCACTACCATAGTGACCGTTTGACTGCTGCTGACGGCAATCCGAAGCGTCACCGGTACGGAGCCGCCCGGCGCCACCGAGGCGGGAACCCGCACATTAGCTTGAAACAAGCCGGAGATTTGATTGGCTGCCGAACCCGCGAAGGTCACGTCTGCGTTTTGACCGCCAATCGACGCCGTCACGGACGAGACCGGATGGCGTAGATCCGGCGGTGCGACGACACTGCCGTCAACGCCCGGCGGCAACGTTTGTCCCTCACCTGTGGCATAGACCGAAACCACGGATCCTCGCGGAGCCGGATTGTCCGGCCCGTTGACTGTGTTGTCCTGATTGATGATGGCTCCCTGGCCGCTTCCCGACTTGTTCAAGGTGAATATTCCGGGAGCAACGCCGGCCACGTCCAGGATCAATGGCGCCGACAAAACTCCCTGGTATTCCACTTGTAGCGACGTCTGGGAATGTCCGTTGACCGCGTACGGAACCACGGCGGACACTTGATTCTGCGACGTGTAGACCAGTGGTGCGGCGATTCCATCGAACAGCACCCGGGTGCCCGCAAGCGAAGTTGAAACCAACCCCGCAGCCGTGAATTGCAGAGTCGTGATAGCAGCCGGTCCCAGCGAGCTTCCCCCGATCGCTACGATCTCGCCCGGCGCCACGGCCCCGCGCGCATAACTGGCCGAGTTGGCTACCGCCAGCGATGCCGGACCGGGTATCGTCACTCCTCCCCCACCGTTGGCTATCAGATGCACCGGCCCGCCGTTGCTATCCGAGCCAACCACATTGGCAGCCTCGATCGGATAGGATCCCGGAAGGGCGCCGGCTTTCACTTGAAGCGACAGGGTTGCAATGACGCCGTTGGGGATCGGAGTCCGATTCAGACCGGCGATCAAAACCCGCGTCAACCCCGGTTGCGGATTCGCCGTTGCGATGTCTTTCCCGGCATTTTGGATGGCGCTGCCGGCGGACACCGAAAGAGCCGTTATCGGGCTCTGATAGGGAAGATCGAACTGAACGCCGGTTACCGGCTGGTCCCCGGAAACTAGTGTGACGTCAATCGAGACGTTCCCTTGCGCATTGACCGTTGCCGCCCCAATGGTGATTCCGCCTGGTGGCGAGTCCAATGGACTCGCGCCGTATCCGGCGATCGGAACTCCCGCCAGGTGTAAACCGCTGACGAAACAGAGCAGGAGCAATTGACGACGCATGGGTGCGCCGCCTGTGTGGGCAGGTGAAGTGCCAAAGTTCAGCCGCGCAGCCCGACACCGCGCGGCTGAACCATGGACTAGCGGGCTACTGGCGAACCGGCTCGATACCGGCCGTAACGCCAGGGCTGCTCAACTGCCGCCCGTCCGACACGGTCACTTGGAGTTCGACCGGCACCGCATCGCCAAAAGCCAACCCCGCCGGCACGCGCACCTGGACTGTGTACACGCCCGCATGACCGGCTACCGCGTGGACAGCGTCAGCCTGCGTGTACACATCGCCGAATCGGACCAGTACCGTGCCGCTCGAGGACTCGGCGGCCGACCCCAGGCCGGTCGCCCAGATCAGAATCGCGTCGCCCGGTTGTGCCGGATGTGCCAGTACGCCGGGGTTCCGCTCCATCACCAGGTCGGCCGTCCCGGCGAAGGAAACCAGCCCCTGCTTCCGCGCGGAACCGTCCAGCGGCAAAATTCTTGGGGAAGCTTCCCGCATTGTGGAATTCAACGGCTCGGTAGCGCCGGCGGCGGTTTCAACTACCACCGCCAGCGGCGTGCCCGCTTCCAACACCGGACACAGGAACTTCACGTCCATCGCGGAGGCCGCGAGCACAGGTACGTAGCGGCCGTTGACCTTCACCCGGGTGCCGCCCAGATCCATCGAGCCGGCAGTGGGATCGGAGAGGATGGAGTCAGATTCGGCCAGCCACCTGCCGGTCAGAGCGGCGATCGCGTTCGGGCTGCAGGCCAGCAGATCGGAATCGGTCACCGGCGTCCCCGAATCCACCTCGATGGTTACCTGCGCGGTCGAGGTCTGACGGGCGGAGTTGGTGGCGGCGAAGGCAATTTCGTATTTGCCGGCCTGCGCGGCAGTCGGGACCCAGGTGAACTGGCCGCTCGCCGGATCGAAAGACGCGCCGGCCGGAACGCGGGCAGCCGCCAACTGCAGCGGCATGTCAGCCGGATCTACGGCGCCGACGGTGAACCGGACGGCCGATCCAAACCTGGCGATCTGTTTATCCGGGACCGTCAACACCGGCCCTGAGGCAGGCGTCACCTGAATCGTGTCCGCAACCTGACTATCGCCCAGCGTGGCGCTGACGGCGGCGGATTGCTGTTTCGCGGCCGGCTCGACCGTGGCCTGGAACGTCAGGGACGACTGATTCGGCCGGGCGTAAACAACCGCCGGAGTCTTGACCTGGCTGCTGGTGCTGGTCAAGCGGAGTTCGAAGGGGGTCGGGCTTGGCGTGACGCGTAATTCGCAGGTGGTCTGCCCGCCGGCGCTCACCGTTCCGGGTGTGCAGGAGAGTGAAGAGACCGCGTGCCGCGGCTGGGCCGCCGTCGCTGTAGCCGAATCGGGGCTGCTCGCGGAACCCGGCTTTTGTACCCGGATGGCGGCGGTTGCGGGTGCCGTGACAGTCTGCGATGCGGGGGCCGCCGAGTACGTGCTGATGGCGGCAGTCATGTCTCGCTGAATCTCAGCCTGGGAGAGAGCCCGGCCATAGATCCGGACCTCGTCAATCACGCCCTTAAAATAGTATCCGCCGAACCTCCTGCCGATGTTGACGTTCAGGCTGGATCTCGCCTGGGCGGCAGGAACGGTCCCCGACAGAACTCCGTTATCCAGAACTCCGTTGACATAAATATCGAGAGTCCGGGCGCTGGCGTTGTAGACGCTGGCTACGTAGTACCAGGTATTGAGTGCGCGTACGGTCTTGCTATACCGCTGCGTCAGGGAGCCTCTACCGGCCACAGCCACTCCGAACGTGTGCGGGCCGGTATCCGGGCTGGTCTTGAACTCCCATCCCTTCGCCAGGATTTGACCGTCGTCGGCCGGGTTGGCAGTAGCCATAATCCAGGCGCTCCAAGTCATGCTCCCGGTGATCTGGAGCGATGCCGGATTTCCCAAATCCACATAATTGTTGGTCCCGTTAAAGGACAGAGCCTTCCCGAACTTACTGGTTGTAGTCCAGGTGGCGCCATGAATGGTGCCGGTAATTCCATGGCCTGAGGCGTCGGTAATAGTTGTGCCGGAACCCGCATCCAAGCTGTAGGCTGCGACGAGACCCGTGGGCACGGTAGTGGTGGCCGTCTGCAGAGTCAAAGAGGCGGTGGCGGAACTTCCGTTGAATGCCGCCGTGACGGTGACGGACTGATCGGTTGAGAACGAGCCGGTGGTGGCGCTGAAGTTGGCCGAAGTGGAACCGGCCGCGACGGTGACGGAAGCCGGTATCGTCAGCGTGCTGCTGGTATCGGTCAGCGTGACAAAGGCGCCGCCGGTGGAAGCCGCTTTGCTCAGCGTGACGGAGCAGGTGCTGGAGCCGTTCGGCGCGAGGGTCGCCGGACTGCAGCTCAGCGACGACACCAGCGTGGATGCGGACAGGGTGATGGTGGCCGTGGCCGAGCTGCCGTTGTACGTCGCGGTGACGATAGCGCTCTGATTACTGGAGACGGTCGTGGTGGTGGCGTTGAAAGAGGCCGTGGTCGCGCCTGACGCCACGGTGATCGACGCGGGGACCGTTAAGGCGGCGCTGTTGTCCGAGATCGCGATCGTGCCGCCGCCGGTGGGGGCCGCTTTGCTCAGCGTAACCGTGCAGGTGCTCGAAGCGTTGGGTCCGAGAGTCGTCGGACTGCAGCTTAGCGACGACACCAGCACTGACGCGGACAGAGTGATCGTGGCCGTGGCCGAGCTGCCGTTGTACGTCGCGGTGACGATAGCGCTCTGATTACTGGAGACGGTCGTGGTGGTGGCGCTGAAGGTAGCCGTCATCGCGCCTGACGCTACGGTGATCGACGCTGGGACCGTTAAGGCGGCGCTGTTGTCCGAGATCGCGATCGTGCCGCCGCCGGTGGGTGCCGCTTTACTCAGCGTCACCGTGCAGGTGCTCGAGGCGTTGGGTCCCAGGGTCGTCGGACTGCAGCTTAGTGACGACACCAGCGTGGATGCGGACAGAGTGATCGTGGCCGTGGCCGAGCTGCCGTTGTAGGTAGCGGTGACGGTAGCGCTCTGATTACTGGGGATGGTCGTGGTGGTGGCGTTGAAGGTCGCCGTGGTTGCGGCTGCCGCGACCGTGACCGATGCCGGAACCGTGAGCGTCGTGTTGGTGTTGGTCAGCACGACCGATGCGCCGCCGGTGGGAGTCGCTTTGCTGAGCGTAACCGTGCAGGTGCTCGAAGCGTTCGGCCCCAGGGTCGTTGGACTGCACGCCAGCGACGACACCAGCACTGACGCGGAGAGGGTGATGGTGGCCGTGGCGGAGCTGCCGTTGTACGTCGCGGTGACGGTAGCGCTCTGATTACTGGGGATGGCCGTCGTGGTGGCGCTGAAGGTCGCCGTGGTCGCAGTTGCCGCGACCGTGACCGATGCCGGAACCGTGAGCGTCGTGTTGGTGTTGGTCAGCGTGACCGATGCGCCGCCGGTGGGCGCCGCTTTACTCAGCGTAACCGTGCAGGTGCTCGAAGCGTTCGGCGCCAGGGTCGTCGGATTGCACGCCAGCGACGACACCAGCACCGGCGCCACGAGGCCGATCGCGGCATTCGCGGAACTGCCGGTGTACGTCGCGGTGACGGTAGCGCTCTGGTCGCTGGCGATGGTGCCGGCGGTAGCGCTGAAGGTCGCAGACAAAGAACCGGCCGCGACCGTCACCGACGCCGGGACCGCCAGGGCGGCGCTGTTGTCCGAGATCGCGATCATGGCGCCACCGGCCGGAGCCGCCTTCGAAAGCGTAACCGTACAGACCGAACTTGTGCCGGAAGTGAGACTGGCCGGACTACATTGCACCTGAGACACCACGGGCAGGGAATTCTGGACACTGATGGCGGAGCCGATTCCGGAGACCGCCGTGGCGCTCCCATCGGCCACTGCCCCGACCGGATTGAGGATCGAAATGGGCACGGTCGAACTGCTGGACGCGGAAAGCGTGACCGTCACCACGGCGACGACGCCGTTGCCGATCGAATTGCCATTCATGCCGGAGGCCAGACAAGCTACCGAACCGGCTTGAGCGACACAGTTAAGGGTCTTGCCGGCGGCGGTCAAGGCTGCCCCGGTTGCCAGATTCACCGAGACGATATCGCCGGGTGCGTATGCGAGCGTCCACTGCAAAGCGGCCGGCGCCTGGCCGGCAGAAGCGCTCAAAGAGAGGTTCAACGGCACCGAGCCACCTTGAGCTCCGGAGCCGGACGCCAGGGTTAGGGAAGTCGTCTGACTGTAGGCAAAACTGCCTGACAAAAGGAAGGAGAGCAGCAGAATACCGATCTGGTGCCTTCTACCTTTGCACAACGAGGGTATTTCCGATATCGCCACATAGTAATTATGAGAATTCTAGTACTTCTATAACAAGACAGCCAATAGTTAACCACCCACACATCCAATGGGATTATGCCTTAAATCAGTTGATTTAATTAGACTAAAGCCAAGCTAATGATGTTACCAACGCGCCATTGGGAGAAGCTGAATCCCCCGTGGTCCTGTTAATTTAGTAATGGTACTTAACATCAAGGTGAGGTCCAAGACTCGAACTGCAGACCGAAGCCTCTGTTGCATGCTAACTTTATAGCCAACCAGCTAGTTAACCATTTGAAGGATGGCCTGCCTACTATTTGCACTGCTAAAATCACATCGCTAAGTAGTTCTAGTACTTAATGGTACGCACAATGAGAAGACTACATGCTCAGGGCGGTTTTGCCATCTTCGCAATTGCTTTCCTAATGTCGGCGCATACCTCTTTTGCGCAAGCCGATTCTCTGGCCTTGACATCTGGAACGGCGGCGGCAAATGGAACGGTATCCTTAAACCTGAATTTAACGTCCCCCGCCGGCAACGAACCCGCGGGCGTTCAATGGACGCTGACCTACCCAGCCGCTAGTGTGGTCTCTATTTCCGCGAGCGCGGGAGCCGCGGCTACCGCCGCTGGCAAGACCCTGAGCTGCATCGCCGGTTCCGGCACTTATACCTGTCTGGCATCGGGATTGAATGTCGCCACCATCGCGAACGGCACCGTCGCCGTAGTGAATCTGACCATGGCGGCGGGCGCGACCCTTACCGCTATTGGGGTCACCAACGGCCTGGCCACGGGACCTTCGGCAAATGCCGTTCTGGTGACGGCGACTGGCGGAACCGTGACCGGCGGGGCGTCTGTGTTGCCGACGGTCTCTTCCCTTTCGTGTAACCCCACCTCATTGAATCCCTCGAGCAGTTCAAGCTGCACGGTTACGCTTACGGGAGCCGCGCCGGCGGGCGGAGCGTTGGTAACGATCTCGGACACGAGCGCTTTCCTGACGGTCCCCGCGTCGGTCACGGTGGCGGCGGCCGCGACGACGGCTACGTTCAACGCGACTACCACTACCATTCCCAGCGATCAGAGCTCCACCGTCACCGCTACCTACAACAGCAGTTCGGCGAATGCCACGATCGGCCTGGTGGCGCCGGTTCTGGTGTCGACGCTGGCGTGCAATCCGACGAGCCTGGGGCGGAATGCCTCCAGCACGTGCACGGTTACACTGACCAAGGTTGCGCCGGCCGGCGGGGCGTTGGTGACGCTGACGAATACCAATACGACGCTGACGGTTCCCGCGTCGGTGACAGTCGCAGCGGCAGCGACGACGGTGACGTTCAACGCCACTACGGCGGCCATTCCCAACGATCAAAGCGCAACCGTCACGGCCACCTACAACAGCAGCTCGGCCAATACCACGATTAGCCTGGTAGCGCCGGTTCTGGTCTCGACGCTGGCATGCAATCCAACCAGCCTCGGGCCGAACGCTTCCAGCACGTGCACGGTTACGTTGACCAAGGTTGCGCCCGCGGGCGGCGCCCTGGTTACGCTGACGAATACGAACGCCACCCTGACGGTACCGGCGTCGGTGACGGTTGCGGCGGCGGCCAGCACGGCTACCTTCAACGCGACCACCACGACGATTCCGAGCGATCAAAGCGCCACCGTCACAGGAACGTATAACAGCAGTTCGGCGAATGCCACAGTCGGCCTCACGGTGCCGGTCCTGGTGTCGTCGCTGGCTTGCAATCCGACCAGCCTGGGACGGAATGCTTCGAGCGCGTGCACCGTTACGCTGACCAAGGTTGCGCCGGCCGGCGGCGCACTGGTCGCCCTGACGAACACGAACGCCACCCTGACGGTTCCCGCGTCGGTGACAGTCGCGGCGGCAGCGACGACGGCTACGTTCAACGCCACTACGGCAGCCATTCCCAGCGATCAGAGCGCGACGGTGACAGGAACGTATAACAGCAGCTCGGCCAATACCACAGTCAGCCTGGTGGCGCCGGTGCTGGTGTCGACCCTGGCGTGCAATCCGGCGAACCTGGGGCCGAACGCTTCGAGCACCTGCACGGTGACTCTGACCAAGGTTGCGCCGGCGGGCGGCGCGATAGTCACGCTGACGAACACGAATGCCACCCTGACGGTGCCGGCGTCGGTGACTGTCGCAGCGGCAGCCAGCACGGCTACCTTCAACGCGACCACCACGGCCATCCCCAGCGATCAAAACGCCACTGTCACGGGAACGTACAACAGCAGCTCCGCCAATGCCACGGTCGGCTTGTCGGCTTCCGTTCTGGTCTCCTCGCTGGCGTGCAATCCGGCCAGCCTGGGACAGAGTTCGTCGAGCCTCTGTACGGTCACCCTGACCAAGGCCGCGCCCGCTGGTGGCGCACTGGTCACCCTGACCAACACCAACGCGACCCTGACGGTACCGGCCTCGGTGACGGTGGCGGCAGCAGCGACTACGGCCACATTCAACGCCACCACGACGATTATCCCGAGCGATCAGAGTGCTACTGTCACTGCCAGCTACAACAGCACTTCCGCCAACGCTACGATCGGCCTGGTGGCCCCGGTGCTGACGTCGTCCCTGGCGTGCAATCCGGCGAGCCTGGGGCGAAACTCTTCGACCACCTGCACGGTCACTCTCACCAAGGTTGCGCCCGCGGGCGGGGCGATCGTCACCTTGACCAATACCAACCCGACACTGACGGTGCCGGCGTCGGTGACGGTCGCGGCGGCATCCACTTCGGCTACTTTCAACGCCACTACAGGAGCCATTCCCAGCGACCAGAGCGCCACGGTCACGGCGACTTACAACAGTTCCGCCAACACCACGGTCAGCCTGGTGGCCCCGGTTCTGGTGTCGGCGGTTTCGTGCAATCCGGCGAGCCTGGGGCCGAACGCTTCGAGCACCTGCACGGTGACTCTGACCAAGGTCGCGCTGGCGGGCGGAGCATTAGTCACGCTGACGAACACCAACGCCACGCTCACCGTACCGGCATCGGTTACGGTGGCGGCGGCCGCGAGTTCGGCTACCTTTAACGCGACTACCACGGGCATTCCCAGCGATCAGAGTTCCACCGTCACCGCGACGTATAACAGCAGTTCCGCCAATGCCACGGTTAGTCTGGTGGCGCCGGCTCTGGTGTCGACGCTCGGGTGCAATCCGGCCAGTCTCGGGCAGAACGCTTCGAGCACGTGCACCGTCACGTTGACCAAGGCTGCGCCCGCTGGAGGCGCATTAGTCACGTTGACGAATACCAACACGACGCTCACGGTTCCGGTGTCAGTGACTGTCGCAGCAGCCGCCACTACGGCGACCTTCAACGCGTCCACTACGGCCATTCCCAGCGATCAGAGCGCCACCGTCACCGCAACCTACAACAGCAGTTCGGCGAATGCCACCATCAGCCTGGTAGCGCCGGTCGTGGTGTCGTCGCTCGGGTGCAATCCGACGAGTCTGGGGCCGAACGCCTCGAGCACTTGCACGGTTACGTTAAGCAAGGTTGCGCCAGCGGGCGGCGCATTGGTTACGCTGACGAATACCAACGCGACGCTGACGGTGCCCGCGTCGGTGACGGTGGCGGCAGCCGCAACGACGGCTACGTTCAACGCGTCCACTACGGCGATTCCCAGCGATCAAAGCTCTACTGTCACGGCGACCTACAACAGCAGTTCGGCGAATGCCACCATCGGCTTGTCCGCTTCGGTTCTGGTGTCGTCGGTTTCGTGCAATCCGGCGAGCCTGGGGCAGAATGCTTCGAGCACCTGCACGGTCACGCTGAGCAAGGCCGCTCCTGCAGGCGGCGCATTGGTCACGCTCTCGGACAACAGCGCCTTCCTGGCGGTTCCTGCGTCGGTGACGGTGGCGGCAGCCGCCACGACGGCTACGTTCAACGCCACCACCACGAGCATTCCGAGCGATCAAAGCGCTACCGTCACGGCGACGTACAACAGCAGTTCCGCCAACACCACGGTCAGCCTGGTGGCGCCGGTTCTGGTGTCGTCGCTGGGGTGTAATCCGGCCAGCCTGGGGCGAAACTCTTCGAGCACATGCACGGTTACGCTGACCAAGGTTGCACCGGCGGGCGGTGCGTCGGTCACGCTGACCAACACCAACACGACTCTTACGGTCCCGGTATCGGTTACGGTGGCGGCGGCAGCGACGACGGCTACGTTCAGCGCCGCCACCACCACCATCCCCAGCGATCAAAGCGCTACCGTCACAGCGGCGTACAACAGCAGCTCGGCGAATACGACGGTCAGCCTGGTGGCGCCGGTTCTGGTGTCGACGCTCGGGTGCAATCCGGCGAGCCTGGGACAGAATGCTTCGAGCACGTGCACCGTTACGTTGACCAAGGTTGCGCCGGCGGGCGGAGCATTGGTCACGCTGACCAACACCAACACGACCCTGACGGTGCCGGCGTCGGTGACAGTCGCAGCGGCAGCCACCACGGCCACCTTCAACGCCACCACCACGAGCATTCCGAGCGATCAAAGCTCTACCGTCACGGCGACCTATAACAGCAGCTCCGCTAATGCCACCGTCGGTCTGACGGCCCCGGCCCTGGTGTCGTCGCTCGGGTGCAATCCGGCGAACCTGGGGCCGAACGCCTCGAGCACCTGCACGGTCACGCTGACCAAAGTCGCCCCGGCGGGCGGTGCATCGGTCACGCTGACGAACCCCAACACGACACTCACCGTTCCGGTATCGGTGACGGTGGCGGCGGCGGCCACTTCGGCCACGTTCAACGCCACCACAACGGCCATCCCCAGCGATCAGAGCGCCACGGTCACGGCGACATACAACAGCACTTCCGCGAATACCACGGTCAGCCTGGTGGCGCCGGTTCTGGTGTCGACGCTCTCGTGCAATCCGGCCAGTCTGGGACAAAGCGCGTCGAGCACGTGTACGGTCACGTTGACCAAGGTTGCGCCCGCGGGAGGCGCGAACGTCGCGCTGACGAATACCAACGCAACGTTGACGGTACCGGCGTCGGTCACGGTGGCGGCGGCAGCGACAACGGGTACTTTCAACGCCACCACTTCAACGATTCCCAGCGATCAGAGCGCCACTGTCACGGCGACATATAACAGCACTTCGGCCAACGCCACCATCACGCTCGTGGCCCCGGCCCTGGTTTCGTCGCTTTCCTGCAATCCGACCAGCATCGGACAGAATGCTTCGAGCACCTGCACGGTTACGCTGACCAAGGTTGCGCCCGCTGGAGGCGCATCGGTCACGCTGACCAACAACAACCCGACGCTCACGGTACCGGCGTCGGTCACGGTGGCAGCGGCCGCGACCACGGCTACATTCAACGGCGTCACTACGACGATCCCGAGCAACCAGACCGCTACCGTGACCGCGACCCTCGGCAGCAGTTCCGCGAATTTCATCGTCAGCCTGGTGGGCGCGGTGGTGCCGTCCTCGGTGAGCTGCACCCCAGGGGCTTTGGGCGCCAGTGCCGCCAGCACATGCACGGTCACGTTGAACAAGCCGTCGGTGGGCTGGAGCACGGTGGCGATCGCCAGCAACAATCCGAATCTGACGGTGCCGGCGGGGATACTGATCACCAACGCCACCACCACCGGCACCTTCACGGCTACGGCTGCCAGCACCATCCCGAGCGATCAGGGAGCCATGGTCAGCGCCACTTTGAACAGCGGCTCGGCCACCACTCCGGTCAACCTGATGGGGCCGGCGGTGGTGTCGTCGCTCTCGTGCAATCCGGCCAGTCTGGGGCAGAATGCTTCGAGCACCTGCACCGTGACGCTGTCGAAAGTTGCGCCCGCTGGAGGCGCATCGGTCACGCTGGCGAACACCAACGCGATGCTCACGGTGCCGGCGTCGGTGACGGTGGCAGCGGCGGCCATCACGGCTACCTTCAACGCTACGACCACGACGATTCCGAGCGATCAAAGCGCCACTGTCACGGCGACGTACAACAGCACTGCGGCGAACACCACGGTCAGCCTGGTTGCGCCGGTGCTGGTATCGTCGCTCTCGTGCAATCCGGCGAGCTTGGGGCGGAACGCTTCGAGCACCTGCACGGTTACATTGACCAAGGCTGCGCTGGCGGGCGGGGCGTTGGTGACGTTGACGAATACCAACACGACGCTCACGGTGCCGGCGTCGGTGACGGTGGCGGCGGCCGCGACTACGGCTACGTTCAGCGCCACCACCACCACCATCCCCAGCGATCAAAGCGCTACCGTCACGGCGACCTACAACAGCAGCTCGGCGAACACCACGGTCAGTCTGGTGGCGCCGGTCCTGGTGTCGACGCTGGCGTGCAATCCGACGGGCCTGGGGCCGAATGCTTCCAGCACCTGCACGGTTACGCTGACCAAAGTCGCGCCGGCGGGCGGAGCATTGGTGACGCTGACGAATACCAACACGACGCTCACGGTGCCCGCGTCGGTGACGGTCGCGGCGGCAGCGACCACGGCCACGTTCAGCGCCACCACCACGACGATTCCCAGCGATCAGAGCGCCACTGTCACGGCGACGTATAACAGCAGCTCGGCCAACACCACGGTCAGCCTGACGACCGCGGTGCTGGTGTCGACGCTGGCTTGCAATCCGGCCAGCCTGGGACAGAATGCTTCGAGCACCTGCACGGTTACGTTGACCAAGGTTGCGCCAGCGGGCGGCGCATCGGTCACCCTGACGAATACCAACACGACGCTCACGGTCCCGGTGTCGGTGACGGTCGCGGCGGCTGCCACCACGGCTACCTTCAACGCCACCACCACGAGCATTCCGAGCGACCAGAGCGCCACCGTCACGGCCACGTACAACAGCAGCTCGGCCAACGCCACCATCACTCTGGTGGCGCCGGTCCTGGTGTCCTCGCTGGCTTGCAATCCGGCGAATCTGGGGCCGAATGCTTCGAGCACCTGCACCGTTACGTTGACCAAGGTTGCGCCGGCGGGCGGCGCATCGGTCACGCTGACCAACACGAACACGACGCTCACGGTTCCTGCGTCGGTGACGATCGCGGCAGCCGCGACTACGGCTACGTTCAACGCCACTACGACGGCCATCCCCAGCGATCAGAGCGCCACTGTCACGGCGACGTACAACAGCAGCGCCGCCAACGCCACCATCGGCCTGTCAGCATCTGTGCAGGTCTCCTCGCTGATCTGCAATCCGGCCAGCCTGGGGCGAAACGCTTCGAGCACGTGCACCGTTACGCTTTCCAAAGTGGCGCCGGCGGGCGGCGCATCGGTCACGCTGACGAACACCAACACAACACTCACCGTGCCGGCGTCGGTCACGGTCGCGGCGGCCGCGACCACGGCTACCTTCAACGCCACCACGGCAGCCATTCCCAGCGATCAGAACGCTACTGTCACGGCAACGTATAACAGCAGCTCCGCGAATGCCACCATCAGCCTGGTAGCCCCGGTCCTGGTGTCGACGCTGGCGTGCAATCCAACCAGCCTCGGACAGAACGCTTCGAGCACCTGCACTGTGACTCTCACCAAAGTCGCGCCCGCGGGCGGGGCATTGGTCACGCTGACGAACACCAACACCACGCTCACGGTTCCGGTGTCGGTAACGGTGGCGGCTGCCGCCACTACGGCTACGTTCAGCGCCACTACGACGGCCATCCCCAGCGATCAGAGCGCCACCGTCACGGCGACGTACAACAGCAGTTCCGCCAACACCAGCATCAGCCTGGTGGCGCCGGTGCAGGTGACCGGGCTGCTCTGTATTCCGGGCACGCTCGCCCCCGGAGCTTCCAGCATCTGCACCGCGTTTTTGAATAAGAATGCGCCCGCGGGCGGCGCCAGCCTGACGGTGTCGACCGTCAACAGCGTGCTCACCGCTCCCACGCCGCTGACGATTGCCGCGGGATCCAATTCCGGTACGTTCACCCTGCAAGCCGGCTCGTTCACGGCGAATCAGAGTGGATCGGTGACCGTCGCTTACAGCGGCTCGTCGCAATCGGTCCCGATCGCGCTGATTGCCCCGGTGCTCGTGAGTTCAGTGGTCTGCACCCCGAACGGCGTGATGTCCGGTGTGACCAGCTCGTGCACCGCGACCCTTTCACAGCCCGCGCTGACGGATACCACGGTCACGCTGACTTCCACGTCAGCCCTGATCGCGGTTCCCGCCAGCATCCTGGTAACGGCCGGGAGCGCGACCAAGGCCTTCAGCGCCAGCATCGGAACCATACCCGTGGATACCACCGCGACGGTCACCGCCACGCTCGGCGCATCGTCGCAAGGCGCCACGTTTACGCTATGGTCCACCCCGTCATTGTTATCGATGACGTGCCTCAGCACGAAGCTCGAGGTGGGCACGGGCACTACCTGCACCGTCACCCTGTCGAAGCCGGCGGGGGACGTGGTCGTGAGCCTGGCGAGCAACAACCCGGCCATTTTGGTGCCCGCCAGTGTCATCGTGCTGCAGGGCAACACCACCGCGCCCTTTACCGCCACGGCGGAGACGTTGGTCACCGGTTGGATCGTAGTGTCGGCCACGCTCAACGGAGTCAGCAAAGGCCAGTTGTTCACCGTCGTCGCAGCCGGATCGGGTTCCAGCATGACCAGCCTGCAGTCGATTTCCTGCGCGCCGAAGTCTCTGACGGCAGGCTCGCATGGGCTTTGCCGGCTGACTCTGGATCACGTGGAGGATTCGACCACGGCGGACGTGCAGCTTTCCAGTTCGAGCGACTCGGTCCGGCTGCCCGACAGAGTGGTCACACGGCCCGGCCAGTCGATGGTGGAATTCCAGGTGGACGCGGTGGGCTCCGCCGCCGCGGACGGCATCGTGGTGGCGGCTCAGTTGGGCACCGGCATAGTCGAGGAAAAACTCGCCATTGCCCGCGACCGCGCCGTGCCGATCCGCGTCCCCGGCCGTCAGTTCGTAAAATACGGCACTGAGGTTCGCTTCCCGGTGTCGCCGTCCGATCCTGCAGCAGCCTTGTCCGCCGGCGAGTTGCCGGCCGGCGCCAATTTCGATTCCGCCACCGGAGTGTTCGACTGGACGCCCGACGGCACCCAACTGGGCGCTCATGACATCACGTTCATAGCGGTCGATCCCGCCGGCGCGCAAGCCACGGCCAGCGTCACCGTGCAGGTAGACTCGGGCGAGCCGGTGGTGACCCGCATCGTCAACGCCGCCAGCCGTTCGCGGGAAGCCGCGTGCAGCCCGGGCGCGATCGCCAGCCTTGAGGGCCGGTGGCTGATTGACGGCGCCGCGGTGTCCGACCCCTCCGGCAGTTCTTCGGAGCTGGGCGGCGCCAGGGTGTGGGTCAACGGCATTGCGGCCTCGATCCTTTCCGCCTCAGCGACGGAGCTGAGTATCCTGTGCCCGGATTCGGCGCCTGGCAGCGTGCTCGAGATGGTGGTCCAGACGGATCGCGGCATCACCGCGCCGGTCCGGACCGTGGCGCGCACGGCCGCCCCCGGCATCTTCTCGGTGGATGGATCGGGGGACGGACAAGGCTCGGTGCTTCTCGAAGACCGTCCGAGCCTGGCGATGGTGCGGAACTATCGATTGGCTGCGCAGCCGGCCATGGCAGGCGACCGCGTGGTGGTTTACGCCACCGGCATCGACCGCCTGACCGGCATCTCGGCCAAGATAGGCGACCGTCAGATGGCGCCGGCCGCGATGGGGCCCGTGGCGAACCGTCCTGGAGTGTTCTGGATCGAGTTGGCGCTGCCGGACGGGATAACTAGAGATAACAATGCCCGCCTCTTACTTACAGGTGACACACCAGAAGGTATTAGTCTTAGTACGAATCTTGTAAGTATTGCAATCGAAGGAAAGGGCAGGTAGCATCGGATGGGATACCTTGGAGAACGAATGAGATGACTAGATCGCTTATACTTTTCACCGCGGCAGCGTTCGCTGTCACCACTGCTCAGGGTGCCACGTTCAACATCCTCAATACGTTCGATGGAGGCCAGGTGCCGCAGCCCGGCTGGCCGGGTCCGAACGGGCCGGCGACCCCGACATTTGCCGATGGCGTGCATGCACTGGGAGTCACGTTTGGGTACACTCAAGGCGGCAATCCGTCGAATGCGGCAACCTACGGCGATATCATCGGTACCGCGACTAATGGCCTCTTACCGTTGACCGACCCGGTGTTGGATGGGCCCGCCGACGGAATACTTACTCTGGTTTTTGACACAGTGTCTACCTATCTGGCTTTTGACATTGCCTTGTTTTCGCAGGGAGTGAATTCAGGCGGTCAGGTCACTATTAATGGAAACACTCAAGCCTTCACAACCACCGCGGGGTTTGGTCCGGCCGGCCTGTTCTCCATGACTTCATTCTTGTGGACTCCCGCCTCTCCGTTCACGCAGGCGGTAATCTCGTTCGACAGCGGTACTTCACAGATGTTTGTCATCGACAACCTGGGGTTCGATGTGGATCCTCCGGACGCTTTGCCGAATCCCGAGCCCGCGTCGTTCATCTTCATGGGCACGGGTGCCCTGATGCTGGGCTTGCTTGCACGCAGGCGGCGAGCGCGCATCTAGCGGTGTGCGGAACTAAAGCAGACCTATCGTAAACGGGGCTGGCCCACGTGCCAGCCTCCCTCTCTCTGGCCTGAGTTTCTTCGCTGCCCCGTTCATCCTTCTGTAACCACCAAGCTGCATAAATCGGCTGGCATCGGGCTCCGAAAACGCCCCGACAGTAGTCACTACCAGGGAGAGCTGATCCCTCACAGTACTATGCTCATTGGGCAGCATCCCGCCCTATTTCCTCTTAAACTTAGGTAGTCACGTGCAGCCGCGATCGCGCCTTGCGGGATCGTATCCTGTGGCACTTCAACTGCGTTTATCACTAACCTCAGCCCAGTCTCCGTTGATGACGAATACGGGGATCGTGCGGGCGGACAACTGGTAAAACATGGCAATTACGTCATGCCTGCTGTCAGAGGAGCGCTATCTGTTACAGCGGTTACTTCAGCCCGAATGGCAACGTTACCTGTGCCCGGCGGGACAGGAGGGAGAAAGTTTAGCAAAGCGAGAAGAAACTAGGGACCTCAAAGGTGGTCGAGCACTACCTGCACGCCGTAAGTTCGCGGCGTCGCCTGCCTTGACGTAGAACCCGTATGGCTATCCGTACCAGTACAATTCACCGATCGCTAGAAAGCCAGGACCATGAAATCTCAGCCCGGTGCCCGGTCGACTAAACACCAGCACCATGGCTTTGTCCCGGCCTTGGCCGTCCTGCAATGCCGATGGGCTAAGGTCGCATTGTTCTCCGTGCTGAGTCTGGCCTGGCATCTGAACGCTCAGCCCTGGTCCGGTATCGTATCCCCAAACCGGGCGATTGACTGGACCAGTGCTGGAGTGGCCGGAGGCATTCCGAATCGCACTACGATCTGCGCCACTCTTAACCCCGGAACAACTGCAGCCCAAATCAATAGCGCCATTGCCGCCTGTCCAAACGAGCAAGTCGTGTTCCTGAACGCCGGCGCCTACAACGTTGGACCGCCCGGCATCACCTTTAACAACAAGCGAAATGTGACCCTGCGCGGGGCCGGACCGGACCAGACAATCCTGACTTTCAGCGGGACCTCTGTTTGTGGCAGCCAGAGCGCCGATGTCTGCGTCATGAATGGCGATCCCAACTCTTCCGTCGATCCACATAATACAGCGGACTGGACCGCTGGCTATGGTCACGCTACCAACCAAATAACGCTAAGTAATACAATAAATCTCCAGATCGGCTCCCTCCTGATACTGGATCAGCTACAAGACTTAACTGATACAGGCGCCATCTTTCAAGCGGCCAATCCCGCTATCAACTGCACCACCTGCAATGTTCCTGGACGTCCCGATCGCCCACAACAGCAACTTGTGACCGTCGCTGCAATCAACGGGAACACTGTGACAATCTCTCCGGGGTTGTATATGCCGAACTGGCGAGCGTCGCAGAATCCTGGTGCGTGGTGGTCCAGCAACACGCCCATTTCCGGGGTCGGCATCGAAGATCTTACGCTGAATCACACCGGGGCCGCCTCGTTCGCGGGGATCTCCTTCTGCAATGCGTCCGGCAGTTGGGTCCGGAACGTGCGATCGCTCAATCCCTTCAGCCAGCATGTTCTCCTATATCAGTCCGCCCACGTGACGGTCAGGGATAGTTACTTTTACGGCACACAGAACGCGGATGACCATAGCTATGGTGTAGACACCTATAAAGGTTCGGATCACCTCGTCGAGAATGACCTTTTCCAGCGCGTCACTATCCCGATAATGAACGAGACTGCGCAAGGAAGCGTCTTTGCCTACAACTATTCTACCGACGACTATTTGAGTCTAGATCCTACATGGGCTGAAGCAAGTTCGTCGCAGAGTGCGCCTGGGAACAATTATCTTCTATGGGAAGGAAACGATGGATTCGGATTGAATGCGGATAACCATAATGGCCCGGCGGACTTCATCACCGCGCTTCGCAACAGATGGAGCGGGTGGGAGCCGGGCCGGACCTCTCAGACCGTTCCAGTCCATATATACTCATTCAACAGGTACTTCAATCTCATTGGAAATGTCCTAGGTACAGCAGGCTATCATACCAACTATACTGCGCAGGACGACGGACAGATAAGCACAGACGGTATCAGCGATCAGTGTTACCACTCGATCTACGCCCTCGGCTGGGGCGGAGACTGCCGGCCGGATGAGGTGCTACTTAGTGACCTGCCTGTCGCGCAAACGCTTGTCCGCTGGGGCAACTACGATACAGTAAGCACCTTGGCGCAGTTTTCGCCGAGCGAGGTACCAACGCTCGACGCGAATTTCCCCAATGCTATGCCGGCCAGTAATACACTGCCGGCATCGTTCTATCTCGCCGCGAAGCCGAACTGGTGGGGTACCATGCCGTGGCCCGCGGTTGGGCCCGATGTAAGCGCCTATTCCTATGGCAACCCCGCACGGATATGCTATGACAATTCGCCGGTGGACGGCGCTTACGGTACCGCGCGTGTTCTGTTGTTTAACGGCAGCAGTTGTCTGGTCATCGCGGGCCATTATGCGCAGGCGGCTCCGCCCAGGGAGGTGACCGCAGCGGCCGTCAGCGCCAGCCAGATCGATGTGAGGTGGACAGATGCCAGCAGCTCACCGGGCCTGGCCTATTATGTAGTGCAACGCTGCCAGGGCGTGGGCTGTACCGGGTTCGCTCAGATCGCGACGCCCACCGGGACCGCGTTCAATGACACCGGATTGCTGCCCGGCACTACCTACACCTACCGGGTGCAGGCCGTCGATACAGCTTCAGCCCTGAGCTTGCTCGCCAATCCGGTTAGCGCAACCACTCAGACGTCGCCGGCCGCACCCACTAATGTGGCGGCGAGTGCTAGCAGCGCCAGCCAGATCAATCTCAACTGGACCGCGTCGGCCAGCAGTGTGGGCCTGGGAAGCTATTTCGTGCAGCGGTGCCAGGGCCCGGGGTGCTCGAACTTTGGGCAGATTGCGACCACGCCGTCTACCTCGTTTAGCGACATCGGGTTGTCGCCCGGGACTAGTTACTCCTATCGCGTGCAGGCCGTCGATACGGTGGGAAATCTGGGCCCCTTCTCAAACCTGGCCACTGCGGCCACACAGACGGGAACTGGTTCGAACCAGGTCGACATGCATTGGATGGCTTCGCCCAGTATTGTGACGAACTATTTGTTGCAGCGCTGCCAGGGCGCTGGCTGCGCCAACTTTGGGCAGATTGCGGCGCCGGCCGGGACAACGTACACCGACACGGGATTGGTCACGGGTAGCTACAGTTATCGGGTGCAGGCTGTCGATACGGCCGGGAGCGTGAGCACGTTTTCGAATGTCCTCACCGTGACCGTCCCCTTGCTTCCGGCGCCCACGACTCCCGGCAATCCGACGGCGGCCGCCATCAACACCAGCCGCATCGATTTCTCGTGGATGGCCTCCAGCAGCACCATCGGCTTGGCCCACTATATCGTCGAACGATGCCAAGGGGCCGGTTGCTCCAGCTTTGCTCCAGTTGCCACCCCGGCCGGGACGACTTACATCGATACAGGGCTTTCAGCCGCCACCCCTTACTCTTATCGCGTACAGGCCGTGGATACCGCCGGACACCTGGGCTCGTACTCGAGTGTGGCGAGCGCGACGACCACAGTCGTAGATGGAGTGCCAGGCAGTTATGTGCAAGGCAATTCTGCCACCCCGGACACCCCGGGGACGACGGTGACTGTCACCTTCACGGCCGCGCAGAGGGCCGGCGACCTCAACGTCGTCGTAGTGGGATGGGGTGACAGTACGGCGACTGTCGCAGCGGTCACGGACGGAAGCGGTAACGCATACACGCTCGCGGCCGGCCCCACCGTGCAGCCCGGACTGTCGTCGCAGTCCATCTATTACGCCAAGAATATTGCCGCGGCAGTCGCGGCGGCAAATACGGTCACCGTGACCTTTACGAGTCCGGCGAATGCTGACGTCCGCATTGCGGAGTACAGCGGACTGGATACTAACAACCCGGTGGATGTGACGGCCGCGAGCAGCGGCGCTAGCGATACCAGCAGCAGCGGCTCGGTGACGACGGCCAATGCGATCGATCTCCTGGTTGGGGCCACCTACGTTCACACGTCCACCGATGGCCCGGGTATCGGTTTCACGGGCCGCCTGCTATCGGCGCCGATCGGTAACATCATCGAAGATCAGATTGTCACCGCTACCGGGAGCTATAGCGCGACCGCGCCCATCAGCCCATCCGGACCGTGGATCATGCAGATGGTGGCCTTCCGTATTGCATCGGCAGGAGGCACTACACCGCCGACGGCGCCGGGAAATGTGA
Organism: Bryobacteraceae bacterium; assembly: GCA_041484525.1. Taxonomy (GTDB): domain Bacteria; phylum Acidobacteriota; class Terriglobia; order Bryobacterales; family Bryobacteraceae; genus JBGPHT01. The sequence goes on from JBGPHT010000009.1 coordinate 87,360, forward strand.
CGGCCGCCGCGATCGGCGCCAGTCAGATCAATCTGAGTTGGACCGCCTCGACCAGCACGGTGGGGCTGTCAAACTATGTCGTGCAGCGCTGCGAGGACGCAGGCTGCAGCAACTTCGCCCAAATTGCAGCGCCAGCCGGGACCTCTTACAACGATATCGGGCTGTCGGCGGCCACCAGTTACAGCTACCGTGTGCAGGCACTCGATACCACCTTGAACCTGAGCCCATTCTCCAACATCGCCAGTGCTACCACCCAGTCGGCGACGGGGCCGACGGCGCCGGAGAATGTCACGGCGACAGCGGCCAGCACCAGCCAGATCGATCTAAACTGGAACGCCTCCTCCAGCAGTTTGGGGATCTCAAGCTATGTGGTGCAACGCTGTCCAGGCGCGGCTTGCAGTGACTTTGTCTCAATTGCAGCGCCCTATTCCAACGGCTATATCTACCAGCGTGCCCTTACGGTCGACCACGCCCAGGTTCCCAACACCGACCAGTCCAATTTCCCAGTGCTTGTCCGGCTCAGCAACGCCAGTCTCAAAACCGTGGCCAACGGCGGCAAGGTGCAGAACCCGAACGGCTACGACATCGCCTTCTACTCCGACCAGCAGGGCGCCACGCCTCTCGTCTGGGAACTGGATTCCTACGACGGCGTCAACGGCATCCTGGCCGCCTGGGTCAAGCTCCCGACGGTCTCCCACAGTGCGGATACGGTCTTCTACCTGTTCTACGGGAATCCGTCGATCGCGACGTTCCAGAGCACGGCGTCGGGTGTCTGGAGCAACGGCTTCACCGGCGTGTGGCACTTGCCCAACGGCGCGATTCTGACGGGCAACGATTCCACCACGAATATCAATCACGCCGCCGCGCTCAACGGCTCGACCGCCACGGCCGGGCAGATCGACGGAGCCGCCGGGTTTGTCCATGGTCAAAACCAGTTCATCCGCTTGTCGGAAGCCACCAGCAGCGCCTACAGTTTCGGGGACGTGACGCTGAGCGGGTGGTTCAAGGACACCGTGAACGACACGGCCGTAATGTGGCATCAGAACGGGCAGCCGCTGATGGCGGTGGTGATCGGAGATCCGGCTGGGCAAGGGGCGGCCGGGCACAGGTTGAATGTGTATTGGAGAAGCCCGACGACGGCGGTCAACATCGTGAACGGGACGACCAATGCGGATGATGGCGCGTGGCATCACTTTGCGTTCACGCGGTCCACGGCCTCCGGCAAGCCGATGCGGTTGTACGTGGATGCCGTGCTGCAATCGTCATCGAGTGGAACCAACGAGACGCTGGCGACGGGGAGCGGGGGAGCGCATTACATCGGGGGCACGGCGAGCAGCACCAACCTGACGGGTGCAGCGGACGAGATCCGGATGGCGGGAGCGGTCCGGACGGCGGACTGGATCGCGGCGGAGTACAGCAACCAGAAGACGAGCAGCACATTCCTCGCGTTGGGCTCGGAATTCTCGAGTGGGGTGCTGGGTACCACATACAGTGACACGGGTCTGTCGGTGGGCACTAGTTATAGTTACCGCGTACAAGCCGTGGATACCGCCTCGAACCTGAGTCCGTTCTCGAATGTCGCCACTGCCACTACGCTCTCACCGCCGACAGCCCCCAGCACCATGATGGCAACGGCCGTCAGCGCCAGCCAGATCAATCTGAGTTGGACGGCCTCGAGCAGCACGGTGGGGTTGGCTAACTATATCGTACAGCGCTGCCAGGGCGACGGCTGCAGCACCTTTGCGCAGATTGCAGCGCCCGCGGGGACTACCTTCAGTGACACGGGACTGTCGCCCGGCACCAGTTATAGCTACCGCGTACAAGCCATTGATACCGCCTCTAACCTCAGCCCGTTCTCGAACACCGCCAGCGCCACCACCCAGACACCGCCGACGGCGCCCGGTAATGCGACAGCGGCGGCCGTCAGCGCCAGCCAGATCAATCTGAGTTGGACCGATTCGAGCAGCACGGTAGGGCTGGCCAACTATATTGTGCAACGCTGCCAGGGTGCCGGCTGCAGCAACTTTGCGCAGATTGCAGCGCCAGCCGGGGCTACATTCAACGACACTGGGTTGTCGTCGGCCACCAGTTATAGCTACCGCGTACAAGCAGCCGATACCGCGGCCAACGTGAGCCCGTTCTCGAACACCGCCAGCGCCACCACCCAGACACCGCCGACGGCTCCGGCCAATGTGACGGCGACGACCGTCGCGGCTGGCGCGATCGATTTGAGCTGGACGGCCTCGACTAGCACAGTAGGGCTTGCCAACTATGCCGTGCAACGCTGTCAGGACGCGAGCTGCAGCAACTTTGCGCAGATTGCGGTGCCGGCGGGAACTACTTATAGCGATACGGGGTTGTCCGCAGGCACCAGTTACAGCTACCGCGTACAGGCGGTGGATACCGCCACAAACCCGAGCCCGTTCTCCAGCGTCGCCACCGCCACTACGCTCTCACCGCCGACAGCCCCCAGCAATGTGACGGCGACCGCCACGAGCATCAGCCAGATCAATCTGAGTTGGACGGCCTCGACCAGCACGGTGGGGCTCGCCAACTACATCGTGCAACGCTGTCAGGACGCGGGCTG
>JBGPHT010000010.1:0-88761 GCA_041484525.1 Bryobacteraceae bacterium
CAGCAGGAATCGAATCAATCCGCGTGGCGTCAAACGGAAAATGAGCAACTACAATCTGCGCCCACGTAAACGCCAGCGCACTCGCCGCATCGATTTTGCCAAGCGGCTCAGGATTGTTAAGTGAACAGTATTGGGGTTAGCCGCCGATCGACGCTGATGAACGCCGATTGTGGGGAACCGCGGGTCCGATCTGTCAGGCAGGTATAAGCAGGTATAGGGACGTTGATTCCGCTTACTTCGTGCGGCCGATTTCGTAGACGTAGATCGCGTGGTCCATATTGCCGATCTTCATGCGGACCACTTGCGCGGGCTTCCAGCCTTTGATCTCGAACTCGTTCGACACGACACGCGTCCCGGGCTTGAGGTACTTCTCAAGGCGGGGCCGGAGCAACTCATTCGAGCTCGTGAGGAAGCACATCGTCACCACGTTGGCCTCGCTCAGGTCCACGCGCAGCGCGCTGCCTTCCACCACACGCACACGGTCCTCGAGATTCAACGTCTTGATGCGCTCCTTGGCTCGGCGGCACAACTCGGGACGGATCTCGATACCCACGCCGCGCGCGCCGTACTTCTGCGCAGCGGTGATGATGACGCGGCCGTCGCCGCTGCCCAGGTCGAATACCACATCGCCCGCAGTGACACGCCCAGCCTCGAGCATCCGTTCGACAATGAGTTGCGGGGTGGGTATATCGGGCCCGAGATTTTCCGCGGGTCCGAATTGTTGAGCGAAACCAGATGAGGCGATTGTAACCAGCAGTGTGATGAAGGCAACCCGCATGTTCTATTGGGCGGCGTTTCCGCTTCCCGTTCTCCCGAACTTAAATTTTACAATACGGCCCATGATTTCGCTCCAGGCGAAAAACAGGTCGCGGGGACGGGAGATTGTATACTCGGCGCCTTTGAGGTACTTCACCGTGGTCCCGATGGCATCCCGCCAGGGGTTCACCGTCGGGTTCAGATTGTAGTTCATGTAGAACACGGGGACTTTGACCTCTCCCAATTGCTTTAACGTGTCCGCCGTCAGGGAGGTTTCCAGCATTACCTTGGGTCCGGCGAAGATCACGGCATCCGGCTGGTCTTTCTCCTCCTTCATCTCCTTGGTGATGAGGCTGCCCAGGAATTCCGTATCGCCGTGTTTCTGGCTGAGATGCTTGAGGTCCACCGTGCCCAGGTTGAGCGACTTCAGCGAGTCCCCGATCGCCGGGAAGTCGATCTGCGCCGCCGCGTCCTGGCGGTAGATCACGCGCTGCTCCTGCATGTTGTAGGCGACGATCGAGAACTTGGCGATGCGCGGGTCGCGCGCGATATTGCGCAAGATCGAGATCAGCGCGTTGGTATCGAGCGGCTGCAGCGTCACCGACTGCGAATCCTGCGGCGCGAAGTTGATCATCACCTTCACGTTGAGCGGCCCGTCGCGCTGCTCGCGCCCCACCGGCGCTTCCTGCTTGAACGGTTCGTGGTCTATCGGCTGCACCGCATTGGGCGTAATCTCCATCACAATCTGCTTGTCCTTGGGCGGCAGCGTGGCCTCCACGTCCCAGTTGAACGAGCAGACCCGCTCGGCGCGGTCGCGCATCAGCCAATCGACTTTATACTTGCCTTCCCCGACATCGAACGTGCCTTGCAGGTAGGCATCGTTCTTGGCATCCTCCTCGATCGCCGGGACCATGACTCTCTGGGACAGATACACCGGCTCGTCGGGATGCAATTCCGGCGTCACCCGGAATACCATGGTGAGCATATTGTCCGAGCCCGCCAGGTCCTTGAGCGGGATGCTGACTTCGTACCCGGTGTGAAACTTGAGGTCGAAGCCGAGCGCCGCCTTGGAAGGCGTCACCGTGCAGGGAAGGTCCTTGCGGGTCTCCTGGGCCTCCAGAATCGCGGCGTCTGAAGTGAACAGCCGGACCGATCCACCGGGTCCGGTTGTGGGCATGAGTTCCTGAGCGGGAAGAAGACTGGCGGTAGCGAGGTACACCCAGACGAGGTGCCGGTATGCCGTCGAGGGGCCAGTCCCGCTCAATGACTTGAGCAACATCGTCATTGGTGTAAGCACCTGGGGTTCCATGGTTCTCCGTTACACCGAACTATTGTTCTACGTATTATGCTCCAAATTTCCGGCGCTGCAACAGCGAAAAATCATCATTCTGGTAAATAGTACTGCGGATAGCATCCTCACGGTAGAATTGCAGACGAAAGGACTCCCAGTGTTCGGAATGGACCAAACCAAGACCCAAGGCGACGCGATTCCCTCCCCCGGCGGTCTGCCGGCCGGCGTCATCGTCAGCCCCGACGCGCGCCGCCCGAACCGCATTCCGCCCGGGCAATCGCGGACGAAGAAATGGCCCGTTCTCGACGCCAGTGGCCCGCCGGCGATCGATCTGGCGGCGTGGCAGTTCCGCGTGGGGGGTCTGGTAGGTGCGGAAATTACCTGGAGCCAGGCAGAATTTGCCGGGCTGCCGCAGGTGCGTGTGTTCTCCGACTTCCACTGCGTCACCCGGTGGTCGCGGCTGGGAAACCTGTGGGAGGGCGTTTCCACCCGCGAGTTGATCGCCCGCTCGGGCGGCGCCAAGCCGGAAGCCCGCTACGTGACGGTCTACGGATACGACCGCGGCTGGACCACCAATCTGCCGCTCGATCGCTTCCTGGCCGAAGATGCGCTTGTGGCATTCCTACACGACGGTGAGGCGATATCCACCGAACACGGCGGCCCGGCGCGGCTGATTGTGCCTCAGCTTTATGCCTGGAAGAGCGCCAAATGGGTGGCCGGCGTCGAGTTGATGGCTGAGGATCGCCCCGGCTTCTGGGAGGCCAACGGCTACCACATGCGCGGCGATCCCTGGACGCAGGAGCGCTACAGCCTTTGAACAGGTCCGGCGACCCGTTGCGCGGCGCCCCCTCGTCCAGGTAGCGATCGTCAGAGCGCGATGTCTCCCCGTTCCCCATTGCGGATGCGGACCGCATCGTCGACGGGAAACACGAAGATCTTGCCGTCGCCGATCTTCCCGGTGTGCGCCGCACTGCTGATCGCGAGGACGATCTCCTCCAGGCGGGCGTCCGGGACAAACAGCTCCAGCTTCACTTTCGGAATGAGATCTACTGCGTACTCCGTGCCGCGGTAGACCTCGGTGTGGCCCTTCTGGCGGCCGTGGCCCCGTACCTCCGCGATCGTCATGCCGCTCACGCCGATCGCAATCAGGGCTGCCTTAACTTCATCCAGCTTGAAGGGCTGGATCACTGCTTCAATCTTCTTCATGAGTTTCGACCGCCGTTTCGCTCACTATTGCGTCGCATGCATGGCTGAGGCATGCACGGCATCCTCGGGATAAGCCGGGAGGCCGAACTGGGGCACATCCAGGCCTTCGCGCTCCACCTCTTCCGAAACGCGTATCGGCTTGATGGCGTTCACGATCTTGAATACCACGAATGTCATGCCGAAGGCCCAGACGACGCACAGTGTCGCGCCAAACAACTGGCCGAGAAACTGGCGCGAGTCCCCGTAGAGGAGGCCGGTCACGCCTTTGCCAGCCTGTCCGAGATAGCTTGCCGCGCCGACGCCGTTCCACCCGGCGCCGTACGTACCGTCGGCAAATATTCCGACGCTGACAGCTCCCAGCCAGCCGCAGAAGCCATGCACCGAGATCGCGCCGCATGGATCGTCGATCTTGGTCACCCGGTCATTAAAGAGGACACCCGCACAGACAACCATCCCGGCGAGAACGCCGATGACGATCGAGGAGGTGGCCGATACAAACGCGCACGGAGCCGTGATGGCGACGAGCCCGGCCAGCATTCCATTGCACGCCATGGTAATATCCGGCTTGCCGAAAAGGCGGTACCACAGCAACATCGCCGTCGCCGATCCGGCTACGGCGGCCAGATTGGTATTCACGGCGACCACCGAGATGCGCAGGTCGGTGGCGCCGAGCGTCGAGCCGGGGTTGAAGCCCATCCACCCGAACAGCAGAATGAATGTGCCCGTGACCACGAAGACAAGGTTGTGCGCCGGGAAGGCTCTGGGCTTGCCGTCGGGACCATATTTCCCAAGACGCGGACCGAGAATCAGGGCGAGCGCCATGGCAGCGAACCCACCGATCGCGTGAACCACCGTGGACCCCGCGAAATCGACGTAGCCGTGACCGAGGTTCATGGTAGAACCGATTTGCGAGAGCCAGCCGCCGCCCCAGACCCAGCATCCGAAGATCGGGTAGAGGAGGGCGCCCATGAACAGCTCAGCCACCAGAAAGGCCCAGAACGTGATGCGCTCGCAGATCGCGCCCACAATAATGTAGCCGGCCGTCTCCATGAACACGACTTGGAAAAGCATCAGGACGTTGACGCCTGAATCGTAGCCCGGACCCGTCAGGAAAAAGCCTTTACCTCCCAGGAACCCCCACGACCCGCTGCCTAACAGGAACGAGTTGAGAGTGGGAATGCCGCCGAGATTCGTGGGAGCTGCGTTGATGGCAACGGCGCCGAACTGGAAGGCGAATCCGACTGCGTAGTAGGCCAGAAAAGCGAAGACGTACGCGGCGAAATTCAGCATCATCAGATGACCGGCGTTTTTCTTTCGCACCAGGCCGCACGTGAGCAGGGCGAACCCGGCTTGCATGAAGAGGACCAGATACCCCGTGTTGAGGGTCCACGCGAAATTGGTAGCCAGCCGAATATGCCCCACCGAATCGGCGAGCTTTGTGGCCAGCGGTTCCTTGGCCGCCTGCGCCTGGTACTCGTCAAAATCCTTCTTGCTCTTCTCGTAGCCGGGAGCAGTCTTGTCGGTGGGCTCGGAAACGACGAAAGCATTTCCTGCGCCATCTACAGCGGTGGTCCTGTCTCCCGTTGCGATGCCCGCTGGATCCGGCTTGGGCGCTTGCTGGGCCAGGCACGGCATCCACAACAGCAACAGGATGCCTGCGGCCAGCCACGCGCAATTCTTGAACAGCGACTGGCGGTGAAGCCGGCGGTGCGCTCGTTCTGCTTGCTTTTCTGTGTTCACGATTCACTCTCCTGATTGAAGTCACACTTTCACCGCAGGCAGCCGAGATGCTGCGGCAGGGGTCGGGTTCAGATCGCTTGCAGACGGGGCAGATCGAGCGCGCAATCGACGGGGTGCGTGCCTACACGTCGGCACAAGGCCGCCGCGGTAGCGCAATCGTGGCGCCGGCGCCTGTCCTGTGCCTCAAATTAAGAAGCAATGATACAGGACGAGGCATAAGGAAGTTATAAGGAATTCATCAAGAAGACACTAAGATGAGACACCGCGGGCTGGCTTCCCTCGCGTGGTTCTTCACTCCGTGGGGCGGATGTCAGGTCAAGGTGTACTGAAGGTGGGCGCCGGTCCGGATTTGGATGGCATCGGCGACCTCGTAGACCAGGATTGTACCGTCGTCGCCGGGCACGGATGTGCGGGCGGCTCGCAAGATTGCGTCGATGATCTCGTCGGCCCGTTCCGAGGACACCAGCATCTCGAGCTTCACCCTCGGCACATCGACGTCATATTCGGCGCCGCGGTAGTAGGCCTTATGCGAACCCGGAACGCCGTGACCTATGACTTCGGATATCAAGGTTACTCCGACGCTGAGTCCTTCCAGCGCTGCCTTCACGTCGTCCAGCTTGAATGGCTGGATCCACACCTCGATCTTCACCATACTTTCCGGTCTCTGGTTCGAAGGTATCGGGACAGGCGTAAAGAAGTCGTAGGGAAGACATGAAGATTGTATAAAGATTCCTGACCCTGCGTGACTGTCAGATGTTACATCACGGGGCCGATGCGCCACGGGACGAACTCTTTGTGTCCCAATTTCTCGGCACAGGTGTGGCGGCCGGACGCGACTTCGAGCATCAGGTCGAAGATCTCGCGGCCCACTTGTTGGACCGTGCGCTCGCCATCCGAGATAGCGCCGGCGTTGACGTCCATATTGGCCGTCATCTGGCGATAGGTGTGGCTGTTGGTCGCGATCTTGATCACCGGGATGGTGGGGAAGCCGATGGCGCTGCCGCGGCCGGTGGTGAAGGCGATCAGGTTGCAGCCGCCGGCGGCGAGACCGGTAAGAGAGACCGGGTCGTAGCCGGGGGTGTTCATGAAACAGAAGCCGGGGGCCGTCACGCGCTCCGCGTAATCGTAGACGTCGACCAGCGGCGAAGTGCCTCCCTTGGCCACAGCGCCGAGAGATTTCTCCAGAATGTTGCTGAGGCCGCCGGCCTTGTTGCCGGGGCTCGGATTGTCATCAAAGCTGCCCTCGAAGCGCCGCAGGTAATCCTTGTATTTCTGGATGCAGCCCAATAGTTTTTCGGCCACCTCGCGATTGCGCGCGCGCTTCACCAGCAGGTGTTCGGCGCCGAAGATCTCCGTGGTCTCGGCGAGCACGGGGGCGCCGCCGAGTTCCGCGAGAAGGTCGGAGCAGTAGCCGAGCGCCGGGTTGGCGGTGATGCCGGAGAAGGAGTCCGAGCCTCCGCAGTTCAGCCCCAGCACGATCTTCGAAGCCGGCACTTCCGTCCGCTGTTCGGCCGCGGCCTGGTCCAGGAAGCGTGCGATTTCGCGGCGCGCCGCTTCGACGGTTCCGCTGGTCCCGCCGCTCGATTGCAGCGTCAGTCCCGCCAGGCGGTTGGTCCGCGGCGCACCCTCGCCCAGGTAGTGATCGATCTGGTTGGTCTCGCAGCCCAGCCCCAGAATGACGGCGGCCGAGACGTTGGGATGCGCCAGGACACCGCCCAGGGTGCGGCGAAGCTGATCCACATCCGGGCCCATGGCGTGAGCGCAGCCATCGCCATGCGGGAATGCGACCACTCCATCGACACCCGGCGGCAGCGTTATGCCCGCGTAGCTGGCGGCGATCAATTCGGCCGTGTGCGCGGCGCAATTACTGGCGGCCACGACCGCGATGTAGTTGCGGGTGCCGACCCGTCCATCCTCGCGCACATAGCCGAGGAACTTCGGAATATTCGCCGGCAGGGCAGGCCACGGGATCTCTCGCGCCGGGAATTCGTACTCGAGTTGCAACTCCTCGAATGCCAGATTGTGAGTGTGGATATGGCGGCCTTGTTCGATTCCACCCTTGGCGCGGCCGATGGCTTGGCCGTACCGGTGCACCACTTCGCCCGACCGGATGGCGTGCACCGCGACCTTGTGACCGGCGGGGATGGCGTCGACGGTGACGAGTCGCGTGCCATCCACGACCAGCACGGTGCCGGCGGCAATCGGGACACGCGCCACCGCCACATTGTCGCTGGGGTGGAGATGGATAGCGGAATTTTCGGCGGTCGGCAGTTTTTCAATATCGAGAAGCATCGGTTGTGTCCCTTTACGGCCTTGGAAATCGACTCTCGTACAATGCTAGCGCGGGCGGGCGGCGATGACCAGCCGCGAAGCGTCTACCACCCTGCACGTGCGTCGCCCACCCTGCACGTGCGTCGCCCACCCTGCACGCGCGTCGCCCAGGCTGCACGCGCGTCACCCACGCTGCACGCGCGTCGCCCAAGCTGCACGCGCGTCGCCCAAGCTGCACGCGCGTCGCCCACGCTGCACGCGTGTCGCCCAAGCTGCACGTGCGTCGCCCAAGCTGCACGTCCATCGCCCAACTGCCGGCGCGTCGCCCAAGCTGCACGCGCGTCACCCACGCTGCACGCGCGTCGCCCACGCTGCACGCGCGTCGCCGCGCTGCACGTCCATCGCCCAACTGCCGGCGCGTCGCCCAAGCTGCATCTAACGTATGATGTCAGCATGCTCTCGCGCTTGTCGCCCGAGGTGTGGGTCATGTTGCGCCCGAAGCAGGCCTTCGCGAAGCTGCCGGTGGCGGATGGACGATGGTTGTACTGGCGGCGGCCGCTGCTGATGGTGCTGATTCTGTGCAGCGGGATTTCATTGCTTACCACGGGCCGCTTTTCGTTGCCCCTGGTGGGCAGCACCGCGATCTATTGGAGCTTCCTGCCGCTGGTTGAGATCGCCGGGCTGGCGGCGGCACAGCGCCGGTGGCCGGAGGCGCGCATGGTCGATCGCTTCTTCATGGGCCACGGACCATGGCTGCTGTTCATCATCGCGTTCGCAGCTTACTGCTCTTCGCCGACAGGGGCCGTGGGCACGCCGGCGATGTTCACATTTTGGGGAACGATAGCGGTGGCGGTGCTGCTGTGGTCGTGCTGGATCGACTACCGATTCTTCGCGAGCGTGGGAAAGCTGTTGCTGCATCGGGCAGTGTCGTGGTCGCTCTTCGCAGCAATCTTCGCCGGGTCGTGGCTGTGGATGGAGGCCGGCGAGAGGCTGGGGCTGTGAGGGCGACGGCGGTCCTGTTGTTCGTGGCGGCGGTGGCCGGCTTGCTGGCGCCGGCTCCCCGGATGAGTACACCGGCAAGGATGGGCGAGTATCGCGTGCTCGCGGGCGACTTTCACATCCACATGTTTCCTCTGGACGAGGCGACGCTCGCGCCATGGGATGTAGTGTTGGAGGCGCGGCGGCGTGGGCTGGACGCGATCGCACTCATGGGACACAACCAGGTGTGGACCGCCAAGGTGGGACGCTGGTTCTCGCGCCTGACCGGCGGGCCGCTGGTGCTGGTAGGCGAAGAGATTATTACGCCCGCGTACGACATGATCGCGGTCGGCATCGAGCAGAACGTGGATTGGCACGGAACGGCGGCGGAGTCGATCGCGAAGATCCACCGGCAGGGCGGCGTGGCGATCGCGGCGCATCCGCTGCGGAGCTACTGGCCGGCTTACGACGAGGCAGCGATGGCAGGGCTGGATGGGGCCGAGGTGCTGCATCCGATGGCATTCGCCGGACCCCGGTTCGCCGCTGAGTTGCGCCAGTTCTATGAACGCAAGCCGCTCACGGCAATCGGATCGTCGGATTTTCACGGCACCATTTATCCAGGTTTTTCCCGCACCTATGTGTTCGTGCGCGAGGTGACGGAGCAGGCGGTCCTGGATGCGCTGCGCGAGCGGCGGACGGTCGCCGTCGATCGTGACCGGCACGCGTATGGGGACGTGGAGCTGATTGGTCTGGCAGAGGCGAATGGAGGTCTGCCGCGTTCGGGCGTGGTCACGGAGGCCGATGGATGGTCCCGCCTTAGCCGCGCGGCGGCGCTCGCGGGAATGCTGACGGCATTACTCTGCGGCTTCAAGCGGGCCTGAACTCCGGAGCCTACAGTACAATGACATGGCCGTCACGGTTCGGAAGAGTGAGGCGAAAGAAAAGGAGAGCCGGTGTCTGATATTGGATTTGTAGGTCTGGGAATCATGGGAAAACCCATGAGCCGGAATTTGTTGAAGGCTGGATATTCGCTGGTCGTGTACGACGTTTTCCCCGGTCCCGTTGCCGAATTGACGCAAGCCGGGGCGGCGCCGGGAACCTCGTGCGCGAACACCGCGGCACAGGCGAATGTCATCATCACCATGCTGCCGGACGGCCCGGAAGTAGAGACCGCCGTCCTGGGCGCGGGCGGGGTACTCGAGGGCGCGCGGCCCGGCTCGGCGATCGTCGACATGAGCTCGATCAGTCCGATGGTGTCGCAGAAAGTGGCTGCGGCCTGCGAGGCGAAGGGCGTCGATTTTCTGGACGCGCCGGTCAGCGGCGGCGAGCCGAAAGCCATCGATGGCACGCTCGCCATCATGGTCGGCGGCAAGCCGCAGGTCTTCGAACGCGTCCAGCCAATCCTGCAAAAGATGGGCGCGAGCGTGACGCTGACCGGCGCGGTCGGCGCCGGCAACGTGACCAAGCTCGCCAACCAGATCATGGTCGCGTGCAATATCGCTGCCATGGGGGAAGCGCTGGTTTTGGCGACAAAAGCCGGCCTCGATCCCGAGGTCGTCTTCAATGCCGTGAAGGGCGGACTGGCCGGAAGCACGGTGCTGAACGCCAAGGCCCCGATGGTGATCTCGCGCAACTTCAAGCCGGGTTTTCGGATTTCCCTGCACGAGAAGGATCTGCGGAACGCGCTTCTGGCGGCCGAATCCATGAAGGTCTCGCTGCCCTTCACCAGCCTGGCGCAACAGATTCTGATTGCGCTCATGAACGAGGGCAAGGGAAATCTGGATCACTCGGCAATCGTGACTTTCATCGAGCACATGGCCGGGATCGAGGTCAAGAAACCCCAGGCCTGAGCCATGAGCGCCCCCGTCATTCGAGAGATGCGCGTCGTCCCGGTGGCGGGGCACGACAGCATGCTGCTCAACCTGAGCGGAGCGCATGCGCCGCTGTTTACGCGGAACCTGGTGATCCTCAAAGACAGCGCGGGCAACATGGGCGTGGGCGAAGTGCCGGGCGGCGAAGCCATTCGCACCACGCTCGTCGAGGCGCAGCCGCTGGTGGCCGGCCAATCGATCGCCGCCTACAACAATATTCTCGACAGCGTGGGCCGCCGCTTTGCCGATCGCGATTCCGGCGGACGCGGTCTGCAAACGTTCGATCAGCGCACCACCATCCATGCGGTCACTGCTCTCGAGGCCGCGCTACTCGATTTGTTGGGACAGTTTCTGGGCGTTCCGGTCGCCGCCCTCCTCGGCGAGGGCCAGCAGCGCAAGACCGTGGACGTGCTGGGCTATCTCTTCTACGTGGGAGACCGCGCGAAAACCGATCTGCCCTACGCCTCTGCGCCAGACGCTGCGGACGATTGGCTGCGGCTGCGCCACGAAGAAGCGTTGACCGTCGATGCTATCGTCCGGCTCGCCGAAGCGGCGCAAGCGCGCTACGGATTTCGCGACTTCAAACTGAAGGGCGGTGTGCGCGCGGGCGCGGAAGAAATGGAGGCGATCGTCGCCCTGGCGGAGCGCTTCCCCGAGGCGCGCATCACCATCGACCCCAATGGCGCCTGGTCGCTTCGCGAAGCCGTCGCTCTTTGCCAGGGACGGCGCGATGTGCTGGCGTACGCCGAAGACCCTTGCGGCGCCGAATGCGGCTTTTCCGGACGCGAGGTCATGGCCGAGTTCCGGCGCGCCACCGGATTGCCCACCGCGTCCAATATGATCGCGACCGATTGGCGTCAGTTGGGGCACGCGATCCAACTCCACTCCGTGGATATTCCGCTGGCCGATCCGCACTTCTGGACCATGCGCGGTTCCGTGCGCGTGGCTCAGTTGTGTCATGAGTGGGGCCTGACGTGGGGTTCGCACTCCAACAATCACTTCGATGTCTCGCTCGCCATGTTTACGCACGTAGCGGCCGCGGCGCCCGGCAAGATCACCGCCATCGATACCCACTGGATCTGGCAGGACGGCCAGCGTCTCACCAAACAGCCGTTCCAGATCGAGGGCGGCCGGATTGCCGTCCCCGACACGCCCGGCCTGGGCGTGGAGCTCGATATGGCGGAAGTCGAGAAGGCCCACGAACGGTATCGAGGCATGGGACTCGGCGCGCGCGATGACGCGCAGGCGATGCAGTATCTGATCCCCGGCTGGAAGTTCGATAACAAACGTCCCTGCCTGGTGCGCTGAGTTACTTAATCTTGATTCATCGTAATGTCTATCGACTTTGGTACAATGATGCCGAGGCATGGATACCCACACCCGCAGCATCGCCAAGGCAGCCAGCTACCGCCTGCTTGGATCGGCGGCGACGGGCCTCATCTTCTATTCGCTCACCGGCCAGGTCGGGCTGTCGCTCGGGGCAGGATTCCTCGACGTCGTCGTCAAGATCGGCGTCTATTTCATCCACGAGCGTGTTTGGGACCGGATCAACTTCGGCCGCTCCAAGCCGCCGGAATACGAGATCTAGGCGGCGGTTCGCTATACTCGTAGTTTCCCGTGTTCCATTCCATCGAAAAGAAAGTCTCGCGTGCTTTCCGTGCGCATATTCAGATTCGTTACGGCGTCGATCAGTCCGTAGCCATCGAGCAGCCGCGTCAGAGCGACTTTGGCGAGATGGCCATTCCGGTAGCATTTCAGCTCGCCAAACTGTTGCGCCAGGCGCCAAAGAAAATCGCCGCCGAACTAGTGGAAGAGATCGGGCCCATCGACGGCGTGAAGTCGATGGAAGTCGCCGGCAACGGCTACATCAACATCCGGCTCGACCGCGGCCAGTACGGTGCGGCGCTGCTGCGCGGCGAAGACAAAGAGGCCGCGCCCACCGGCGAGAAGATCATCGTCGAGCACACCAACATCAACCCCAACAAGGCGGCGCACATCGGCCATCTGCGCAACGCGGCGCTGGGCGATACCTTCGTGCGCATGCTGCGCGCCAGCGGCCATTCGGTCGAGGTGCAGAATTACATCGACAACACCGGCGTGCAGGTGGCCGACGTGGTCGTCGGATTCCACTATCTCGAAAACAAAGGGCTGGCCGACGTGCACGCCCTGCTGGCCGACCCCGCGGTGCGCTTCGACTACTATTGCTGGGATCTCTACGCGCGCATGTCGGGCTACTACAAAGACCATGCGGAGTCGCTTGCCTGGCGCAGCAAAACGCTGCACGCCATCGAAGCCAACGAGGGTGAAGTGGCCGAGTTGGCGCACCTGGTGGCGGACCACATCGTCAGCGCGCACCTCAAAACCATGCTGCGGATGGATGTCGAGTACGACGTTCTGCCGCGCGAGAGCGACATCCTGCACTTGAAATTCTGGGCCGCCTGCTTCGAGCTGCTGAAGGAGCGCAAGGCCATCTACTTCGAGACGGAAGGCAAGCTGGCCGGCTGTTGGGTGATGCCGGGGCTTTCGGAAGATGGCAAAGTCATCGTGCGCTCCGATGGCACCGTGGTCTACACCGGGAAGGACATCGCCTACCAGCTCTGGAAGTTCGGACTGCTCGGGCGCGACTTCTACTACCGGCCCTGGATGACCTACGACGATGGCCGCGTGCTGTGGGCGACCACCGACCAGCCGACTGAATCGGGCCGGCAGTTCGGCCACGGGTCGCGCGTCTACAACGTCATCGACGTGCGCCAGTCCTATCTCCAGGACGTGGTGTATGCCGGCCTGCGCGCGCTCGGCTACAACGAGCAGGCCGACCGTTCGATCCATTTCAATTACGAGATGGTGGCGCTTTCGCCGCGCTGCTGCGCCGACCTGGGGATCGATCTTTCCGAAGAGGACCGCAAGCGGCCATACATCGAAGTCTCAGGCCGCAAGGGTCTGGGCGTGAAGGCCGACGACCTGATGGATACGCTCATCGCAAAGGCTCTCGACGAAGTGGCCTCGCGGCACGCGGAAAACTCGGCTGAGGAGAATCGCAAGGTAGCCACACAGATCGCCATGGCCGCGCTGCGTTACTTCCTGCTGAAGTTCACCCGCAACACGGTGATCGCGTTCGACCTCCAGGAGGCTCTGAGTTTCGAAGGCGACACCGGCCCTTACGTGCTATATGCCGCCGTGCGCGCACAAAAGATCCTGGCGAAATACCGCGAGATGGGCCAGGCGATTCCGGACTTCGCCGCCGAGCTCAACGCCGAATCCATGGCGCGCCAGCTTGAATCGGAAGACTTCTGGCAGTTGTTGGTAGCGGCGTCGAAAGTCGATTCGGCGCTCGAGGACGCCGTCAACGCGGGCGAGCCGGCGCACGTCGCCAAGTACGCCTTCCAACTGGCGCAGGCGTTCAGCAACTTCTATCAGAAATACTCGATCGTCCACGAGGAGGATCGGGAGCGGCAGGTGTTCCTCTTGTGGATGACGGACTTTTTCCGGCGCCAGCTCGAGCGCACCGCGGGCATCCTCGGCATTCAGATCCCCGCGTACATGTAGCGGCCTACCGCGTCCAGTGCGCGTATCCCGCCTGCGCGATCCGTGCGATGACACCTACGCGCGCTTCCAGTGTCCCCTTCGCATCGGAAACGAAAACCACCACCGCCATGTGACGCCCGTCAGGCAAAGTCACGATGCCGACATCATTCGTCGCCGCGGTCATGCCATTCACGGTGCCGGAAGTTCCGGTCTTGTGCGCCACTATCGTTCCCTGGGGAAGCAGGCCCTTGATGCGCTGCGCGCCCGGAACGCTGTCCTGCATCAGGCGCAGCAGTAGATCGTGGCTGGCCGGCGAGAGGCCTGCGCCGCGATGGAACACGCGCAGCAGTTCCAACATGGAGCGCGGCATCGCCCAGTTTCGATACTGCACTTTCTGGCCGCGCCTCATCTCCGCTTCCGAAGTGGCCACCGTGACTCCGTCAACTCCCAGACCGCGCAGGTAGCTGGTGACGAGGCTCCGGGCCGCCGGCCAGGCGCAGGAGCACATCGGACGCCGTGCCATCGCTCTCGACGATGTTGAATCGCAGCAGCTCCCGCACGCTCAAGTCGGCTCCGTCAGGGTGCTGGTCGCGGATCGGACTATGCAAACCCGGCGGCGCCAGGTCGGCCTTCGCCACGCGGACCTGGCGGTCGATCTTCAACGCGCCCGCATCCACCTGGCTGAGGATCGCCATGGCAATCGGGAATTTGTAGACGCTCTGCATGGGGAATCGCGCGCCGGCATCGAACCCGGCGGTCTCCCCCGTTTCGAGCAGCATCATCGCCGCGCCCACACGCCCCTCGATACTGTGCGCGATCTGCTCGAGCTCCGCGTCCAGCGCAGGCGGCGCGGCCGCGGCCGCCAAATAGAGAGCCAGGAAAATCATCCGCCCTATGCTCCGGCTGCCGTCGACGTGATCCGGTCGATCTGCGCGAGATGGTTCAGGTCGTGGCCCGCCATCGTCTCCACCACGACGCCGAACGTCATGTCTCCGCGCTCCGGGTGCGTCAGTTTCTTCGCGAACGACGCGGCGGGCAGGCTCTCGATCAACCGCAGGTTCCACAGCCGCACCGTCCGAAACACCTCGAGCGCCGCACGCGCGTCGAACGCGCCGTAGATGGCCGCCCAACGATCCTGATCGAACGGCTGAATCACGTGGAAGTCCTCCGCCAGAGCTTGCCGCAGCCGGAATGCGAAAACGATTTCGCAATCCGCCAGGTGGCAGAGAACCTCTCGCGCGCACCATTTGCCCGGACCCGGAGCGCGCTCCACGCCCTCGGCGCCCATCGCATCCGACCGTTTTTGCAGTTCGCTCGCGGTCGACTGGATCACCGCCAGCGCGTCCCTATCTCCCAGAAAACTCGCATAAGGGTTCATATCGAAAAACCGTAGCACACAACCCGCGACCGAATCCGGACACGTCATCCCATTTCCGGGACGCCCGCGGAGCGTAGCGCGCGCCAAGCTTCCGGCCTTCCAGCCGCTGCCCGTGGCCCCATGGATGCTGCTCCGGTCGCCATGGAGCGGATCTGGCAAGACCTTCGGTACGCGTGCCGCACGCTGTCGCACAGTCCCGGTTTCCTGGCTGTGTCCGTGGTGACGCTGGCGCTCGGCATCGGCGCGAATACCGCGATTTTCAACCTCATCAACGCCGTGATGCTGCGCGCCCTGCCGGTTCCGCACGCTGAGCAGCTCGTGCTCCTCACCGATCCCGCCTCGAGTTTCATCGCCGCCGATACGCTCGAAACCGGCGAACGGAGCCTGCTCGCCTACCCCGAATTCACCGAGCTTCGCGCCCGCGCCGGTGGCATGTTCTCCGGTCTCTTCGCCGCCCAGAGCACACTCAGCGATCTGGATATGCAGACCAGCCGCGGTGGCCCAGGCCAGTCCACGAAGACGCACACGCAGCTCGTCTCAGGCGAGTTTTTCGGAGTGCTCGGGATCCAGCCGGCTATCGGCCGCTTCTTCACACCGGCGGAAGACAAGGTCCCGGGCGCCAATCCCGTGGCCGTTCTCTCCTACGGATTCTGGCAGCGCGAATTCGGCGGCGACCCGCGCGTCCTGTCGGAAACCATTCGCCTGGGCCAATCTACTTTCCACGTGGTCGGCGTCGGGCCGCGCGGCTTCCATGGGATTCTCGCCGGCTCCGAGGCGGACGTCTGGCTACCCATCACGATGCAGGCGCAGGTCCTGCCCGGGCGCGACTACCTGAACCCGCATGACGTGTTGTGGCTGCAGTCGATGGGCCGGCTCGCGCCCGGAATTTCGCGCCCGGCCGCCGAGGCCGGCATCAACGTCGTACTCCGCCAGGTGGCGCGCGAGTGGCTTGCTCCGATGATGAATCAAACCGAGCGACGGCGCCTGGAGGACCAGAAGATCGTCCTCAAAGACGGCGCGCGTGGAGCATCCGCGCTGCGTGCCCAGTTCTCCGACCCGCTGGTGATGTTGATGGCGATGGTCGGCTTGGTGCTCCTGATCGCGTGCGCCAACATCGCGAATCTCACGCTGGCGCGCGGCGCCGCCAGGCAGCGCGAAATCGGCATCCGCCTGGCGCTGGGCGCGGCGCGCCGCCGAATCGTCAGGCAACTGCTCACCGAGAGCCTGCTGGTGGCGCTCGCCGGCGGCGTTCTCGGAACCATCCTGGCCGCGTGGGGCACGGACCTTCTGCTGGCCTTGGTCTCCGCCGGCATCGATCACGTCGCCATCGAGTTCACGCGCGATTATCGCGTCTTCCTCTTCACCGCCGCGGTCTCGCTCTCGACCGCCATCCTGTTCGGACTCGTCCCCGCGTTCGGCGCCACACGCGTGGATATCAACCGGGCGCTGGGCGGCAGCGCGCGCGGCGGCATCGGCAGCCGCGGACACATTCGCAGCGGTCGCGTCCTTGTCGTGGTGCAGGTGACGCTCTCGCTCCTGCTGCTGATGGGCGCGACGCTTTTCCTGCGGTCGCTGCACAACCTGTTCACCCAGAAACTCGGCTTCGAACGCGACCACCTGCTGATGGTGAGCCTCGACCCCCTTTCGGCCGGCTACAAACCCGCCAGCCGCTCCGGCCTCTATCAGCGCGTGCGCGAGAAGTTGCGCGCGGTGCCTGGAGTGCGCTCCGTCAGCCTGTCCAACACCGCCATGTTCGGCGGCGATTCGGGCGACCACATCTCGATTGACAGCCCGCCGGCCCACCCGCCCGGCGCCATGACCTCAGCCTGGACACTGGCCGGTCCCGACTACTTCAAGACCGCCGGCATCCCGCTGCTGCGCGGGCGCGAGATGGATGCCTCCGATGCCGCGCGCGGCGCGCAGGTCTGCCTGATCAACGAATCGTTCGTGCGCTATTTCTTTCCCAACGGCGACCCCATCGGCAAACATGTCACCGACGAATACCCCACCACGCGCGAGACTTACGAAATCATCGGCGTCGTGGCGGATGCGCGGGAACGCCGTCTGCGCGGGCGGCAGGAGAGCCGGTTTTACGCCAATCTCTTCCATCCGATCGGCGAACTGCGCTCGGTCGTGTTTCTGCTCCGCACCTCGCCCGAAGCCGCCGGAATCGGCGACGCGGTACGCCACGCCGTAGGCGAGATCGACCGGTCCATCCCCATCCTGAGTATCCGCACCGTGAACGAGCAGATCGATCGCCGCCTCATCATCCCGCGCCTGATCGCCGAGCTCTCCACATTCTTCGGCGGCCTGGCACTGCTGCTGGCTGCCATCGGACTCTACGGAGTGATGTCGTATGCGATGAGCCGGCGCACCAGCGAGATCGGCCTGCGCGTGGCGCTCGGCGCCTCTCACGGCGCGGTCGTGTGGATGGTGTTGCGGGAACTTCTGTGGCTGGTCGGGATCGGCGTCGCCATCGGACTGCCGTGCTCTTACGCGTTGGGCCGCCTGGTAAGCAGCAGCCTCTTCGGAATCACGCCGGCGGACCCCGTCTCGATTTCGATCGCGGTTACGGTGATCGTGGCCGTAACGCTGGTGGCGGGCTTCCTTCCCGCGCGCCGCGCCTCCCGCATCGATCCCATGCGCGCGCTGCGGTGGGAGTAGAACTGCGGGGCAGGCCGGACCCGCCCCGCCAAAAAATCCTACGGCTGTACCGCTGGCAGCGTGCTCGACCCGCTGGTGTTCAAACACGCCGGGTGCCCGAAACCGCCGGCGCTGATCCCCGTCCCGCCGTTCGGGTTCGCGGTGATGTCAAAGATGATATTGTCCGGCCGATTTGCATCGCCCGAGACCCCGCCGACACCCAGCAGGTGATCCAGACCCAATAATTTGCGCACCCGCCATGAGATGTTGTGGTCGGCGCACGAAGTATCGCCGCTCACCCCCACACCACCCACGATCTTCTTGCCCGCCGCATACAATCCCAAGCCGCCGCCGAAGACGTTGACGCCCCCGACCTTGCCGCCGACCAGCGGGTCATTCGCAGCACCGAATCGCGACGATGGCCCTTGGTACGCGTTCCCGGTATCGACCGGATTGCTGAACTGCAGCCCGAACAGGCTACCGCCCGGCTGGACCGCGGAATACAGGTTGGCGGTCGAAAGCGAGAGGCCGTTCGGCTGCCCTGACCCGCCGCTGCTCGACGTCGAATCCAGGCTGAACGAATTCGCCGTGTTCGCTTTCTGCGCCGAAATCACGCGGCTGCCGGGCCACTGCGCGCCGCGATCGCTGCCCGAGAACGCCACCGCGCACACGATGCCGTCGCGGTCTACGATCGTCGCCCACATCTGATTGTTCAGGCCGGAGCTTTCCGCCGCTGTGGCGGCTACAATCGCGGTTTTCAACTGGGTGTAACTTGGCAGGCTCCCACAGCCGTTGTTGCCGTTGCCGTGGCCGTCATCGTCCGGAGCGGCGCTCAGCACCGCGGTCGTTCCCATTACCGCCACGCACAGGGTGGCAGCCATTGTCATTGCTCGTCTGATAGTCATCTGACCTCCCGATTTGTTTTTGATCGTACGAATCGGATGCCAGCATAGCGTGCGGCAGGCTTTCAAGGGTAGAGGAAGTTCCCTGGGGTCCCCAAAGGGAACAGTGTCTAACAGCACCCTTTCTTAACACTCCTTCACTCGGCTTTTGCGCCGCGCTCGCGCAATAACTGCTGCATCCTGTTCTGTTTCGCTCGGATCGCGAGCGCCAGCGGCGTCACCCACTCGCCTTTCATGCGCGCCGTCGCGTTCACATCAGCCCCGCTCTCGAGAAGGACAGCCGCCAGATCGGCATACCCTTTGGATGCGGCCAAGTGCAGCGCGGTAGTTCCCAGCGCGCGGGCCTGCGGGCTTGCCCCGGCCTTCAGTAATCGCTCCGCGATCCCCGCCCGCTCTTTGGCGTACGCGGCGTACGCAAGGATCGAGATATCGTGGGCGCCGCGCTCGCGCTCCGACGCCGGATCCTCGGCCAGCGCCGTCTTCACCAGCTCTTCCTCTCCCAGCAGCACCGCCGTGCACGTGGAAACCGGCGCGCCCTGGTTTGCCAGCCAATCGGCCATTTCCAGTTGACCGGTGTGAGCCGACGCCTCGATCGCCAATTCGCCCCAGGAAGCCCGCGTATTCAGCAGCCGCGGCTCATCCCGCAGCAGTTGCTTCACCTTTTCAAAGTTGGCGTGCGCCACGCTGACGAACGGATTGATGGTGGTCCACGGCAGTCCGTTCGCGTCGTCGCGGGTCATCGGTTTTCCGTTCCGGTCGTGCAGGTACCGCCGGTCGTAATGTACGCGCTCGATGCCTTTGGCCTGGGCATCGCTGGCGACCGCTCCGCGGTGGATCAGCATCGTGATCACGTCACGATACCCGCGCGCCGTCGCCAGTTCCAGAGCCGTCGTGCCGTCGCGGCGTCGCGCGTTGGGGTCGGATGCGTTCCCGAGCAGGAATTGTGAGATTTCGGTGGCGACCGCCTGGTCGGGGTAATCCACCGCGGCCAGGAGAGGGCTTTCGGGGCCGGCGCTCAGTTCGGCGCCACGCGACACAAGGGCTGTCGTCATATCGGGTTTGCCCGCTGCGGTCGCGTAATGTAGCGGTGTTCGGCCGTCGGCCGATCGCGACCGTACCAAGTTCGGGTCCGCCGCCAACAATTCGATGGCGCGGGGTACGTCGCCTGCCGCCGTGGCTTGAAAGATGTCCGGTTTCGCGGGCGCCGTCTGGGCATGGGCCCATCCCGCCATCGCCGCCGTGCTCATGAAGAAACTGCGTCTGGTATGTGACATGGTGCGATTCTGGGCTGCGCGTTGCGCGGCCGGCAAGACGGCCGGTATTAATTTAATGTTAGCGGCCAACGCGCGCCGGTTGAATGATTTGCGGCGGAGCGTCAAGGCGGGTTCGGACCGTCGAAATCGGTGGTGGCGGCTATACTGGACGCGTGGCCTCGGTCCAGGTCGAACCCCGCATCCTTCGCTTCGGCGCTTTCGAGCTCGACGTGCGCAACTCGCAGTTGCGGCGCGGCGGCGTGCTAGTGAAACTTGCGCCGCAGCAGTTCCGCCTGCTGCGCTGCCTGGCCGAAAACCCCGGCCACCTCTCGACGCGCGAGGAGATCCAGCAGAACATCTGGGGCGCCGAGGTCTTCGTCGATTTCGACCGCAGCCTGAACGTCTGCATCGCGCAGCTTCGGTCCGCTCTGAATGACGATTCCGAAGCGCCGCGTTTCATCCAGACCGTGCCGCGACGCGGGTACCGTTTCGTGGCACCGGTGGAACGCGTGGACGACGCGCCGCCCCCGCCCGCGCCCCCGCGGAGGGTCCGCCCATGGATCGCGATTTTCGCCGTCGCCCTCTGCGCCGCCGCTGCGCTCTTCGCCTGGCGCGCCGCCCAACCGCCGGCTCGCGCCATGTTGGCCGTGCTGCCCTTCGAAAACGTGACCCACCGTGCGGAGGACGCGCCGGTTCTCGCCGGCCTGCTGGACGAGCTGCTCACCCAATTCGGCACGGCGGTTCCCGGCCGCCTCGGCGTGATCGGCCGAACTTCCGTGATGCACTACTCCGGCCACAATCCCGGCTTGCCGCAGATCGCGCGCGAGCTGGGGGTCGCGTATGTCATCGAAGGCGATGCCCGTTTCGACGGCGGCCGTCTGCGCATCTCCGCGCGGCTGGTGGACGCGCGCGATCAGCGTACCGTCTGGGCCGAAACCTACGAACAGAGCCAGTCCGGAATATTCGAACTGCAGGAAGATATTGCCGCCAGCGTGACCGCCGGAGTGGTGCGAACCCTCTTCCCGGATGCTGCCGTGGTCCGTACCCGCCGCCCCACCGCCGATGCCTACCAGGCTTTTCTCAACGGCCGCTACTGGCAGTCGAAAGACGCGCGCCAAGCGCTGGAGTGGTTTGAGCAGGCCGCCCAGCGCGACCCCGCATTCGCCGCCGCCTACAGTGCCATCGCCGAAACCGAGACTGGATTCGCGCTGTCGGGAACTGCCAACGGACATGCGGAGTTCGAGAAAGCCCGAAGCGCCGCCCAGCAGGCGCTCCGTCTCGACGACGCCAGCGCCGAGGCGCACAACGCGCTCGCCCGCGTCCTGTTCTGGCATGATTGGAACTGGACCGAAGCGCAGCGCCACTACCAGCGCGCGCTGGCGGCAAACCCCAGCTTCGCACAGGCGTGGCACGATTACGCTTTCCTGCAGGTGGCCACGGGACATGCGGAAGCGGGAGTGTCGTCGTTGCGCCGCGCCATCGCCCTCGATCCGCTCTCCGCACGCGTCAATGTGGATGCCGGATGGGTACTCCTGCAAGCGCACCATTTCTCGGAGGCACAGGCGCACGCCAATCGGGCCCTCGAACTCGAGCCCGGGCTGAGGGAAGCCGAGGCATGCATCGCGCGCGCCCGATTCTACAGCGAGCCGGCCGACGACGCGGCGCTCGATTTCTACCGCCGCCGCACCGCCGACCCGCGCGCGTACAATCGCGCCCTGGCCGCAGCGGTGTTGGGCCGCAACGAAGATGAGATCGTCGCACTGGAGGCGGCGTTCGATCGGCATGACGTCCAGATGCCGCTGATTGCGTCGGAGCCGGCCTTCGCGTCGCTGGCGAAAGATCCGCGCTTCCGCGCCATCAAGCAGAAGTTGCAGCTCACAGAGCCGTGACCGTTAGGGAGCGGTTGGTTCCACTGCTACCCACCACCCGCTCCGTTGAAGACGCGTCGCAAATCGCTGCTGCGACGACACCGCCCGGCCGCCGGGTGGGCCGCAGGCCCATGTCCGCTCCCTACCGGTCACGGCTCTGTAACATCAGGTTGCCTGCATGAGTGCCCGTGACCGCGGTGCGGTCACGGCGCGTCGCTAAGTCGCATGGCTGCATCGCCGAAAAGAGCGGTTTGACCGAACCGCGGTCACGGTGATGTTTCCGGCCTGCCGTTCCCTAACGATTACGGTTCTGCGACAACCGCACACCCGCCAGGTCGACCAGCGAATTCACTTGCATATTCTCGTCCCGGAGTCCCGTCAGGACGGCCGCTACGCGCGCCCATTCCACGCGATCCGCGTGCTGCAGGAACTGCGCCATGTTGAACGAATCCACGCCCGGTACACGCAGCGTGAAATTGTGGCGGCCGCGCTCCGTCTCGACGGCTTCGTAGAACCCGCGGCTGCTTGGCAGCACCAGCGCGCTGTCTGTCGCCGAATCCGCTTTTGGGTTGTAAATCCGGCGGACGCTGCGTGGATCGAAGACGCCTTTCCGCGGGCTGACACGTTGATCGTTGTACGCCGTCACCAGGTCACTCATCACGTTCAGTCCCGCGTCCCCGTCGGACCGCAGCACCGCCCCGCCGACAGCCGCGTACAACCTGATCCGCTGTTCGGCCGGCAGCAGCGCCACGTCCCGCATCGCGAGTTGCAACACTTGAACTGCGGAGCCGGGACTCTTCGACGCCGCCATGATGCCTGCGTATAGCAAGCTCCGTTTCACGCCCGCCCGCTGCCGGTTCGCCAGCGTCATCGCCCATTCCGGGTCCTTCTGAATCGCAGCGGCCGCCTCCGCAAAGTCGATGAGCGTCCCCACTTGTGCGGCGGCCGGCGCGTCGTCCATCCGGGTCTGCATGGCGCGCGCGTCCGCAAACCGCCCGGCCGCCAGCAAGCCTTGAATTCTTCCCACGTACCAATAATTCCGCGCCGCCGGACTGCCGCCGGCCGGGTCCGGATTCTCCGCCGCGCCCACTTTCGCCTGCACCTGTTGCGCGCTCGCGCCTGCTGCCTCCTCCAGTCGATCGAGCATCCGCAGCATTTGCTCCATCCGGTCGGGCAGCAGGTCCTGCACTCGCGACATCATCTGGTACGCCGTGGCATACGTCACCACTACGTTCCGCGCGACAGACTCGGGCTTCGAAGAGAGCTGAGCCAATGCCTCGATGTATGCCTGGATGCAATCGGAGTTTGCGCTATCCCGCGTCCCCATCAAATTCTCGACCACGGCCTGTCCCACGGTGAACGATTCGTGCTGTTCCTCCTCGTCCGGCGTGCTGGTGTACCGCGGAGCCGTAAACAGATACTTCCCCAACTCCTGCAGGTTGCCGGGGTTCGGCGGTTCGGCCGACATCACGAAATCCACCGCCCGCACGAAGAGGTCGTCCGAGAGGTCGGGAGCCCGCTCATGCAACAGGCAGAGCACCTGGGTCAGCAGCTCCATGTCCAGCGTTTCCGGATCGCCGGCTTCGAGCGCTGCCTGCACGAGCTGGCCGGCGCGGTCCAACTGAAGCTGTTTGTCGACCACCTGGCTAGAGTCGAGAAACCCGGCAGCGCGGTGGAGAGTATCGTTGGCCTTCCGCCGCTCCTCATCCATCCGCGCTTTGGCGCGCGCGGCGATCGACGGCTGGTAGAGCGTCGCATCGCATTTCAACGCCGCCGGCATCACAAACTTCCACAGCCCCGAGAAGCTCGCGACCGGCAGCACGGTGGTCCCTTTCTGCAGGAAGGCATCGGAAGCGATGCCGTCGGTAAACGCGATCGCATCGCGGAAGATCCCCGCGCCCGGCACCGGATCCTTGGCGCACACCACCGCTGCCAGCCGCCCGGTCCCGTACGCCACCACCACCGGATTGTGCATCTCCCGGATCCGGCCGCGCAGCGCTACCGCCCATTCGAGCGCATCCCGCCCCGGGTCCACGCCCCCCTGCGGCCATGCCGTAAGGGCGAAAGTAAACGCCAGCCATCCCAGCCGCATCATCACAGAAGTGACGCCGGCGCGCCCGAATCCGTGGAGTGAAGTTTCTGAGACAATCAACTGGATGAATTCGGCTGCCGCACAGCCCGCGCCGCGACCGTCCCTCCAACGGTTCAAGCAGGCGATCCTCCACGGATATTGCGTGCGCTTCCACATGGGGCTGATCCTGGCGGCGGTGGTCGTGTCCGGTGTCCTCACCAGTAAGCTCTTTCTGGTACTCGGACTGCACTCGCTCCGCCTCCGTTATCCTATCGCCGTTCTCGGGTCCTACGCCGTTTTCCTCCTGCTGATACGGATCTGGATCTGGTACGTTTCCATCCGCCATACCGCGGCACGCGCCATCGATTTCGACCTGGGCAATCTCTCGGGATCGGGCGGCGGCAGTAGCGGCGGCAGCGGCGGTCCTTCCATCCACTTTGGCGGCGGCGATTCGGGGGGCGGCGGCGCCAGCGACGTCTGGGAAGCCAGCGCGGGCAACACGCCCTCCGTACCCGCGCCCTCCCATTCCGGCGGACTCTCGCTACCCGACCTCGATCTCGATCTCGGCGACGACGGCTGGTTCGTCGTCCTCCTGTTCCTCGCCCTGGTGCTCGGCATCTTCTGCGCCGGAGGCTACCTGGTCTACGCCGCGCCGCACATTCTCCCCGAGGCTGCGTGCCAGGCGGTGCTCGCCTCCGCGCTCACGCGCTTGCCGAAAGCTCCGCACCACGGTTGGCACGCTCATTGTGTGTTTGGGCAGCGTAGTGAGGAGGCTACAGCAGATCTCTTGTCTTTTGCAAAATAGGTTCTGCTTTTTTGCAACGGATCGCTTGCGGCTTTAACCGCGGGCCGTCAGGGACGCTGCGCCGCGGCGGCTCGGCGGTCAATCACTCTTTGCAGCGCCTCCGCCAGATCTTCGAGCTTCACCGGCTTGGCGATGTAGTCGTCCATCCCTGCCGCCAGGCAATGCTCGCGCGCTCCCGTCATGGCCTCCGCCGTCATGGCCACGATGCTCACGTGCCGCTCGCCACCCTCCAGCCTACGGATCGCGCGCGCCGCTCCGTATCCGTCCAATTCTGGCATCTGGCAATCCATGAAGATCACGTCGTACGGCACCAGCTTGAACATCTCGACCGCCTCGCGGCCGTTGCCCGCCACGTCAGCGCGCAGGCCTAGCCGCTCGAGCATGCGGAGCGCCACCTTCTGGTTCACCACGTTGTCTTCCGCCAGCAGCGGCCGCACATGAGCGCCCGTGAACCGGCCGTGGAATTTCGCCCGCTGCCCCTGGTCCGCCGGCTTGCCCGGCGCCTCGCGCCCGGTCTTCTTCGACCAACTGATGGAGAGCGTCTTCAGCAACTGCGATTGACGCACCGGTTTCACCAGCGACGCATCCACGCTGGCGCCTTCCATGTGCCGCACTTCGCTCCAGTGGCCCACTGAGGTCAGCATGATCAGCAGCACATCCTGGATCTCCGGGTCCGCCTTGATCGCCGCCGCCAGCGTGGCGCCGTCCATCCCGGGCATCTGGTAATCCAACAGAACGAATTGATACGGGTCGCCGCTTCGGCGCGCCTCGTAGAGCGCCGCCACCACTTGCTCCGCGCCCGCCAGGCACGTGTCCCGCATGCCCCAGCTCGCGATCTGCTGGTGCAGCACGCGCCGGTTGATTTCGTTGTCGTCTACGATCAGAGCGCGCAGCCCTCCGAGTTCATGCATCGGACCCGGAATCAGGAGCGGCTCCGCGTCGAGCACCAGCGGCACCGTAAACCAGAACGTCGAGCCTTGGCCCGGCGTACTATCCACGCCGATCGTGCCGCCCATCAGCTCCACCAATTGCTTCGAAATCGCGAGACCCAGCCCCGTTCCGCCATACCGCCTGGTGGCGGAGCCGTCCACCTGGCTGAACTTTTCGAACAGCGAGCCCAGCTTGTCCTGGGGAATTCCCACGCCGCTGTCCGCCACCGAGATCCGGGCGCGCGCGTGCTGGCCGGCGCCCGTCTCGCAGGCCACCACGATCACCACGTTGCCCTCCGGCGTGAACTTGATGGCGTTCGCCACCAGGTTGGTGAGCACCTGCCGGATGCGCCCGGCGCCGCCGATGAAGTGCCGCGGAACGTTCCCCGGGTACTCCACCACGAGGTTGAGATTCTGGTCATCCGCCTTCGGCGCCAGCATCTCCAGAACGTCTTCGATCACCAGGTGCAGATCGAACGCGTAGGATTCGATTTGCAGCTTGCCCGCTTCGATTTTCGAAAAATCCAGAATGTCGTTGATGACGCTGAGCAGCGCCTCTCCCGACCGCCGCACCGTCTCCGCGTAATCGCGCTGCTCGCCCGTCAGGTCCGTATCCAGCAGCAGGCCCGTCATTCCGATCACACCGTTCATCGGCGTCCGGATCTCGTGGCTCATGTTCGCCAGGAACTGGCTCTTCAGCTCCGCCGCCTCGTGCGCCACTTTCAGCGCGCGGTCCAACTCCAGATTCTTGGCCTGCAGTTCCGCCGAGAACGCCTTCATCTGGTCCTCGGCCTGCTTCTTGTCCGTGATATTCAGCAGCGCCGTGCGGATGCCGACCGCGTTTCCACGATCGTCGAGAATCAGGTTCTCGTGAACTTCGAGCAGCAATTGGGTCCCGTCGCGGCGCTCATAGGGCCGCTCGAATACCACCAGCTTTTCCTTTCCCGTCAGTTTTGCGGCTACTCGCGCGCGGCTCACATCGCGCTGCCCCGAAGCCACCACGTCCCACGCCGCCCGCCCGATCAGATCCTCGCGCGCGAATCCCAGCAGTTCGCACTCCGCGCGATTCACACGGCGAATGATTCCTTGCGCGTCGATTTCGTGGTACGCCACCGGAGCGTCGTCGAACAGCCGCCAGAACCGCTCCTCGCTCTCCCGCACCGCCTCTTCCGCCCGCCGCCGCGCGGTCAGGCCGGCGAACATCATCAGAGTCGACGGACCGCCGGCGTCCTCGAAGGTCCACTCCGTCACTTCCACTTCGACAGTGGTTCCATCCAGCCGGACGACTTTCCCTCCCTGAGTCCGCGGAGCCACGGGGTTTCCCAGAAGTTGGCTCGAGCTCGAAGCGCCGAAAAGCTGCAGCGCCGCCGCATTGGCGTAATGCACGGCGCCGCCCCGGTGGACTAGAACCGGCACCGGAGACGGCTCGAAGAGTGCGGCGCATGAAAGCTGCATAAAACGGGTTATTGCTCCTAATGTCCTGAAACCGTTTCGTGCGAACCCTGATTGTAACGCAGGCACTCCCTGGCAATCCCCCGCTACTCTATACTGAACTCGATATGACTCGCCGCACCGCCATCGCCCTGCTCGCTTCCTCCCTCGCCCGTTCGGCCGCCCGTCTGCCGGCGAACCGCAACGTTCGCTGGGCGCTCGGCTCGAACCTGTGGAACTACTTCCCGCGCGTTCCCTTCACCGACATTCTCGACGTCATGCGCGACACCGGATTCATTGGCATCCGCCTTACGCAGTTCCCGCAGATCCTCGAGACATACAAGATGACGCAGGCCGAGATGGAGCGCGAGGTTTCGAAGCGCAGCCTGCACGTGATCACCATTTCGTTCAACGGTCCGACGCACGATGCCGGGCGCCGCGCCGAGACGATCGCCAACGCCACCAAGGCGATGACGTTCCTCAAGGGCTTCGGCGCCGACCGCCTCGTGGTCTTTCCGCCCAACCGTTCGAACCTGACTGAGGCGGGGTTCAAGACGATGTGCGAGTCCTTCAACCGGATCGGCGAGGCCGCGGGCGAGATGGGCTTTCGCGCCGGCTTGCACAATCACATGGGCGAGATGGTGCAGACCGGGGAGGAGGTGGACCGCTGCATGGCCCTCACCGATCCCAAACTGTTCTGGTTCTCGCCCGACACGGCGCACCTCCACCTGGCCGGGATCGACGTAGCACCGTCGCTCGAGAAGCACAAGCACCGCCTCATGCTGGCCGATTATAAGGACGCCAAACGGCCCGGCCCGGAAGTCGCGCCTTTCCGCCGCGAAGACATCTACGATTTGGGCGACGGCGAAATCGATTTCCCCGCCTGCCACCGCGTGCTGAAATCCATCGGCTACAAAGGCTGGCTCTGCGTAGATCTCGACATCGCGCGCCAGTCGCCGCGCGCCAGCTACGAACGGTGCGGCGCCTACGTCGTGAGTAAGCTGGAATCGATCTATGTCTGATCTCTCGCGCCGCGTGTTCCTGGGAGCCGCCGCCATGTCCGCATTCGCCGCCGATTATCCGATCCTCGACCCGCACGTCCACGTCTGGAAGCACGACCCGGCGTATCCGTTCGCTCCCGAAGCTCGCGTGCCCGAGCGCGACGCCGCGCCCGAGACGCTGCTCGAACATATGCGCGTCAACGGCGTCTCCAAAACGGTCATCATCCAGGTGATCCATTACCGGTACGACAATCGCTACCTGGCCGATGTGCTGAAGCGCTTCAAAGGGACGTTCCAGGGCGTGTGCCGCGTCGACCCGCTCTCCGCCGCCGCGCCCGACGACCTCGCGCGCCTCACCGGGCAGGGCTTCCGCGGAGTGCGGCTCAGCCCCGCGGGGAATGCCTCGGGCGATTGGTTCCGCGGCCCGCTCATGCCGCCGCTGTGGAAACGGTGCCAGGACCTGAAGGTCCCGATGACGGTGCTGGCGCCCATCGCGCGCATGCCCGAGGTGGGTGCGCTGCTCGACAAGTTGCCGGATCTCACCGTGGTCATCGACCACATGGCCGATTGCCCCATCGACCAGCCGACTGAGTTGGAGAAGTTGCTGGCGCTCAAGCGCTATCCCAACTTGTTCGTCAAGATTTCGCACACCTGGTCGCTCTCGCGCCAGCCCTACCCGTGGACCGACGCGCAGCAGTACGTGAAACGCGTCTACGATACCTTCGGCCCGCACCGCATCATGTGGGCCACGGACTGGCCCATCGTCGAGAACGTCTCGACGTACGAACGCGCGCTGTCGGTGGTGCGGGACGAGATGAAGTTCCTCAACGCCGAGGACAAGCAGTGGGTGCTCAACAAAACCATCCAGCGAGTCTGGCCGTTCCCGGCGTGAGTGGGCCGGCCTCCGATACCTGCTAGACTCAGTTTTCTGCACATGGCGGGTATTCCTGAGTCGGCAACTCTGTTCATGGCGGGCCTGATCGAGCGCGCCCGCAAACTGAAAAAGACCATCGCGTTTCCCGAAGGCAGCGATCCCCGGGTAATCGAAGCGGCGGCGAATCTGGCGCGCCGGGGGGTGGTGAAGCCGGTACTCCTCGGGCCCGCACCCGCGAACCCTCCGGAAGGTGTCACGTTCATCGATCCCGCGAAGTCGCCGCAGGCCGCGAAGTATGCGGCCCTGTACTACGAGCGGCGGCGCGCCAAGGGAATCACACAAGTAGAAGCGGCGGAGATTGCCAAACAGCCGTTGTATTTCGCGGCCCTCATGGTGGCCGCGGGGGATGCGGATGGCAGCGTGGGCGGCGCCGTCAACAGCACGGCGGAGACGGTGCGCGCGGCGCTGCACGCGGTGGGCCCGGACCCGAAAGCGCGGCTGGTTTCGAGCGTGTTCATCATGGCGCTGCAGGATCGCTCGCTCGGGCACAACGGCCTGATGGCATTCGCCGATTGCGCCGTGGTGATCGATCCCACCCCCGGGCAGCTCGCCGATATCGCGATCGCTACCGCGCAGAGCACCCGCATCCTGATCGGCGCCGAGCCTGCCGTAGCGCTCCTCAGCTTTTCGACCAAGGGCAGCGGCAAGCATCCTGAAGTGGACAAGGTAGTGGAGGCGCTCCGAATCGTCAAAGCGCGCGCGCCTGAGCTGAACGTGGATGGCGAGTTGCAGGCCGACGCCGCGGTCTCGGCGGTGGTGGGAAAGTCGAAAGCTCCCGGCTCGACGGTCGCGGGGCGCGCCAACACGCTGGTGTTTCCGAATCTCTCCTCGGCGAATATCGGATACAAGCTGGTCGAGCGGCTGGGCGGCGCGATGGCGATCGGGCCGTTCCTGCAAGGCCTGGCCAAGCCGGCCAACGATCTTTCGCGCGGAGCATCGGCAGAGGACATCTTTAACGCGGCGGTGGTGACGGCGCTGCAGTCCGAGCGGGGCTGACCGATGCTTCCGTATCGTCTGGTGTACTCGGAGCGTTACGATCTCCACCTGGGCGACCACGTTTTTCCCTCGAAGAAATACAAGTGGCTGCGCGACCGCTTGCTCGAAATGCGCTTCGCCGGCGAGGAGGACTTCGTGGAACCTCAGCCGGCCTCGGACGACGATATGCTTCTGGTGCACGACGCCCAGTGGGTGTCGAAGCTGGTCTCGGGCACGCTGACCTACCACGACATTCTGCGCCTCGAGATTCCGTATTCACGCCAGATGGTGGATGCGTTCTGGCTGGCAGCGGGCGGGACAACGCTGGCGGCGCGCCTGGCGATCGAAGCGGGTGTGGGGTTCAACATCGGAGGCGGATTCCATCATGCGTTTCCCGGGTACGGCGAAGGGTTCTGCGCCATCAACGATATTGCCGTGGCGATCCGGCGTCTGCAGCGCGACGGCGCCATCAAGCGTGCGATGGTGGTGGATTGCGACGTGCACCACGGCAACGGCACAGCGGCAATCTTCGCGGACGACCTGTCGGTGTTCACACTCTCGATTCACCAGCTCAACAATTATCCCAGCGAGAAACCGCCCTCGAGCCTGGACATTCACCTGTCGGACGGTGTCGGTGATGCGGAATATCTGCAGCGATTGGGCAACGGCTATCGCGCGGCGCTCGCGATGTTCCAGCCGGAGCTGGTGGTCTACGTGGCAGGCGCCGATCCATATCGCGACGACCAGTTGGGCGGCCTGGCCCTCACGTTCGAAGGTCTGATGGAGCGCGACCGGGTGGTAATCGAGAGCGCGCTGACGCAGCGCGTGCCGGTGGCGATCGTGCTCGCGGGCGGCTATGCGCAGAGCGTCGAGGACACGGTAACGATCCACGCCAATACGGCTGCGGTGGCGCGTGATGTGCTGCGGCGCGTGCGGCCGGAGAAGGGGTGAAAGAGTCAAAGATCCGGGGATGCTCCGGGCGTACGGATTCCTTTGTGACTTAGGCCGACGCTATGCCACCTGGCAAGGTTATGGCTTATTTCGCCATCCTGATGTTTTGCCGTAGACAATGGGTGCCGTGGGGCGCCCTTCTCCACGTTCCGCAATGCCGTTTTAGACGTCCCGTAAGAATCCCGTGTGTGCGGTGGCAACATAAACTGTGAGGAGCTGTCCAGTGGAAGAATTGACAGGGGTGTTGGCCGACTGCGATCTCTCCGATTGGGCGAGATGGCTCATCACGAGCACGAACCTTGGTGCTCGGGAAACGCTGTTATTCCTGGAGCGCGCCTTCATGCGCCTTGCACGTACCGCTCAGCGACGGGTGGCCCGCCGACTGGATAACGCCGATAGCAGCAATGTGGACGCTCTCTTGCACGAGCTCCTGGTTTATGAGGTCTGCTATGAGTTTGATTTGGATCCAGAGTTTGAGCCGAGCATAGCGGGTCAGACGCCTGATTTCGTGCTGAAGATTGCCGGTCAAACGTACATCGCCGATGTATTCCTCACAAACCGACCGAAGAAGACGGTGATCGAGGTCGGCGGTTTTTCGGGATATCAAGACCGCGGAGAGGCCGCCAAGAAAATCGCCGACATGGTATCAGAGAAAGCGGTCAGATACCGTGGGTTACACGTCCCACTGATTCTGTTCGTCGTATTCACGGGCCATAACGTCGGGACACACTACCTGGAGACGGCACTGTACGGTGCCACTGTGAGCGAACTGTTGTCGACCGGCGGCTTGACTATTGATTGTCATGAAGACTGGCACCGTCATGGGTGTTTTTGCCCTCCGGGCCCAACGGCCTGCCACCGCGAGCTCAGCGCTATCATTGGCTGCGACTGGTTCGATACGTTGGCGCGTCACAAACCAGGACGGAGGCTTCACTGTGTTGTCTATCACCACTGGCAGCCCACTGTCGCGCTGGCCTTGGGCTCGTTCGGACGATTTCAGGACGTTTACTGGCCGCGAAACGAATCAGGCCTCTTCATCCCAGCCATCAGAGGCGAACCGAACCTCGTCATGGGTACAACCTCGGGGAATGAACCCGAGTGGGCATCGTACTCGACAGACCGCCCTTGGTAGCTCTATTCCGGCAACAATGTGGTTGATCCGGTTCGGAAGCTGGTTGAGGCCGGAAGGACAACAAAGGAACCACCATGGCAAGCGGGCAAGGTCATAAGTTTAAGATCGGTAAAAGATACGGCTTGAGTCACATCCTTCGGGACTTGTATGGAGCAGATGTTCAATCTCCCAGGAACTTCCCAATCTGCCGCAGTCCCTTGACGTTGTCGCAGACTGCTTTCAATCCAGCAGTCAGCGGGATCGCCAGCAGCAAACCCGGAGCGTCCCACAGGAATCCCCAGAGCATCAGCGAAAACGTCACCACCAGCGGGTTGAGGTGAACGCGCGAGCCTACGATCTTGGGGTAAAGCAGATTCAACGCGATCAGGTGCAGCAGCGAAACGATCATGATCACCAGTACGTAGGTCGAAACCTGGTTGATGCTCAGCGCGGCAAATAACGGCGCCACCATCGCCAGCGGGAGGCCGACGTACGGGATCAGGCTCATGAGGCCGCTCAGCGGACCGACCAGCAGCGGGAACGGAAGGCGGATCATCCAGAAGATGACCGAGCTGAGAAGCGCCAGCAGAAGGCCGAGCAGGAAGTTGCCGACCACAAACGCGCGCACCATGTCGGCGATGCCTTGCAGGCTGCGCGCGGCCACCAGGCGGTCCTCGCCGTGGAAAAACTGCAGGAAGGCGCGGTTGATATGGTCGCGCCAGCTCAGCATGAAGTAGACCAGGAAGGGGATGAACGACGTCATCAGCACGATCTGATAGAGCGAGCTGAGGCGCGCGGCAATGTAATCGCCGATCGGTGTGTTCTCTTCGTGAATGCGAACTTCGGGGATGCCAGGCGCGGCTGGCACCTGGGCTGAGGTGTCGGCCTTCTTGTTGTTGCGCTGTTTCTTGGCCTGCTCCGCTTGTTGCTGGGCGCGGACTCGCTCCGCCTCCTGCTGGCGCTGACGCGCGGGCACCACGAGCTGGTACGTGCGCTGCTCCATACCTTCGATCTTCTGGCGGGCGTCGTCGACAATGTCGCCGATGCGCTGGCCGTACTTCGGCAGGTCGTCGTAGAGCGCGGCGAGCTGCGTGTACGCGCCCATTCCCATGACGTAGAGGAACAGCAGAGCGACGGAGCAGACGACGAAGCTGGCCAGGCTGCGCGGAAAACGGAAACGCATCAGGAGCGCGACAAACGGCTCCAGGATGAACGCAATGGTGACCGCGACGATGGAAGTAATAAAGAAGACGCGGCCGAAGTAAAGGATCGCGACGATCGTACCCATCGCTATCACGGGCAGCGCGAAGTGACGCGCTTCCTGGACAGCTTTGGCAGTGCTGTTATTGAATTTGGCGATCACCGGCACGGCAAAAAGGGCCACCTTTGCTTCGACTGTAACACACGTATAATGAAATTGATTGACGGCCTCCAAACCCCGTATCCTCGCGCTGGACCTGGGCAAACGGCGTATTGGACTTGCCATCAGCGATCCTCTCGGCATCACCGCGCAGGGCCTTCCCAACCTCGTCCGGACCAATAAGCGCACCGATCTTGCGGCGCTCAGCAAGCTCGCCGGCGAGCGCGAGGTGGGCCTGATCCTGATGGGGAATCCGATCAATATGGGCGGCGCCGAAGGGCGCCAATCCGGCTGGGTCCGCGAGTTCGCCGCGGCACTCGAAAAGGAGCTGGGCCTTCCCGTGAAGCTCTGGGACGAGCGCCTCACCACGGTGCAGGCCGGGCGCGTGCTGCGCGAGAGCGGCATCAGCATCGCCAAGCGTGCGGCCGCGGTGGACCGGCTCTCGGCGGTCATCCTGCTGCAAAGCTATCTGGATTCCCTATGAAAAAGGTGCGGCTCTTTCTGATGCTGGCGGTGGCGCTCGCGGGTTTTGCGTTGTATCGGGTATCGGTGCCCTACCAGGCGTTCGGGCAGGAGGTTTTTGTCGAGCTGCCGCACGGGACTTCTACCGGGACTATGGCGGATATGCTGACGAGCGCCGGCGTCATCCGCAGCCGCTGGGATTTCCTGTTGGCACGCGTGCTGCAGCGCGGCCGGACACTCCAGGCCGGCGAATACCGGTTCAACCATCCGGCCACCGTCACCGAGGTTTATTCCCGCATTGCGCGCGGCGACATCTTCTATTACGAGCTGGTGATTCCCGAGGGCAAGAACATCTTCGATATCGGGGCCGCTGCCGAAGAGCTGGGGCTTTTCAAAGCGGTGGATTTCGTGGCTGCCGCGCGTGATCCGGAACTGATCCACGATCTCGACCCCGCCGCGCCCACGCTCGAAGGTTACCTGTTTCCGAACACGTACCGGCTGAGCCGTCACACCACGCCACAGCGATTGTGCCAGCTCATGACGGCCAAGTTCCGCGACGTTTGGAGCGGGCTCAAGACCGGCGCCAACGTGCACGACACGGTGACGCTGGCGTCGCTGGTCGAGAAGGAAGGCAAGCTCTCCCCGGAACGCGCGGTGATGGCGGCGGTCTTCGCCAACCGGCTGCGCATCGGCATGAAATTGGATTGCGACCCCACCACGATCTACGCCGCGCTGCTCGAACACCACTACCGCGGAACGATCTACCGGTCGGATCTGGAGAGCGACAACCTGTACAACACGTACCGGCACGCCGGCCTGCCGCCCGGGCCGATCGCCAATCCGGGCCTGGCCTCGATGCAGGCGGCGCTTCATCCCTCCGATTCCGGCGCGCTGTATTTCGTGCTGCGGCCGGACGGGTCGGGCCGGCACGAATTCTCCAACAACATAGCGGCGCATGAAGCCGCTACTGCGAAGTACCGCCGTGGCCTCCAAAGATAGGCCCGTCAAGCAGCGGTTGCGCGATTATCTGGCGGCGGAAAATCCGGCGGCCATCACGGAAGCCATCTGGCACGAACTGCTGGCGCGCCTTCAGCCGGTGTCCGAAAGCTATCTGCGCGACCTGCTGCGCGATACGGGGCTGCCCTTCGAGCAGCCGTTCGCGGGCGTCCGGCAGCACACATTCGAGGAATTGGAAACTACGCTGCGCGAGTTGCAGCACGTGTATGCGGAGGCGATGACGGCGGGCAACCGCGAACGCGCGCGCTACTGCCGGCGGCAGACGATCGCGGCCAAGGACCGCGCGCGGTTCCTGTCGAAGCATCCGCGCACCGCACCCGCGAAGGCGCAGCAGAAGGAAGAGATGCTGCAGTGGATGTTGGTGTGGCTGGAAAACCCCGAAGTTTTTGGCGTGTGGGTGGAGGCCCGGAAGCGAGCCCTCACTCCCCGCCAAAGCGATAACCCAGGATCGCCTTGATCAGCAGATGGTCCGTCGCCTGGGTAACCCCGACACCGACGCCGAAGTTGAACTCCCAACGTTTACCGAAATCGAAATCGAGCGCAGGAAGGAACATCTGGCCTTGCTCGCGAAATCGGCTGACGCTGCGCACC
Organism: Bryobacteraceae bacterium; assembly: GCA_041484525.1. Lineage (GTDB taxonomy): Bacteria > Acidobacteriota > Terriglobia > Bryobacterales > Bryobacteraceae > JBGPHT01. The sequence continues at coordinate 35,321 of JBGPHT010000010.1, forward strand.
GGCCCCACGTCACCGTAGTATTCGAGGCCGACCGCCACCACCTTCATAACCTGGTAGCTGCCCTTGGCATTGGGAGTGAAGGATACGCCCGCCTGCTGGCCGGGGCCGTGGAACGACTTCTCGAACGTCGGGTTAAATGAGAAATACCACTTGCCGATTTCCTTGTCGATGATGGGGCGGATCTCCCAGGTCCAGGTGTCGTCATCGAAGATGGGCCGCTGGTATCCGAACTCGGTCGAGAGGCTGAGGCCGACGGGCAGCTTGTACTTTTTGGGGATCGCGATGCGCGGCCGGATGTGCGTGCCCACCCACTTCCAGCTTCCGTCGGGCTGAATGCTGGTGAATTGGTAGAAGCCGCATTCAAACCACTCGTTGAACCCGTGCGTGATTTCGAGAGTCTGATGCTCGGCGTGGTTGGTGCCGAGCATGCCATCCCCATCCTTGGTGCCCCTGGCCGTGAAGTTGCTGTGCATCTCGACCATGGTGGCGTTCTTGGCCACGAGCTCGGAACCGTAAACCTGGACTTCGTAATTGCCCTGACCCTGCAGCAGCGGTGCGCAGCTCAAAAAGAAGATAACCGAAGATGACCGCAAAAAGCCTCCCTGTCTACTCTCTGACAATGTACAACAAAACGATTTGTGGCCCATCATGTTTTCACCCCGCCGCTTCCTGATAGATCTCGATCACTTCCCGCGCCGTCCTCTCCCAACTGAAACGCGAGGCTTGGCGGCGGCCCCGGCGGATCAGCTCCGCGCGCAGCGTTTCGTCGAGAAGTATGTCGCGGATGCCGCGAGCGATGTCGAAGACATTTTCCGGATTGATCAGAACGGCGGCATCGCCGACGACTTCGGGGAGCGAGCTGACGTTGGAGGCGACCACCGGAGTGCCGCATGCCATGGCTTCCAGCGGAGGCAGGCCGAACCCTTCGTAGCGCGAAGGGAACACAAATGCAGCCGCCGATTCGTAGAAACAACGGAGCGTATCGAACGGGACGAAGCCGAGGAATCGGACCACCTGCTCCATGTGGCTCTTGATTACCGCCTGCCGCACAGCGGGGAACTGCGAGATGGTATCGCCGATGATCACCAGGCGGAGGTCCTTGTATGTGGGGTGCGACGCCAGTTCTTCGCGCACCACGGCGAACGCTTCCACCAGGCGCGGAATATTTTTGTGGCGGCGGATATTGCCGGCATAGAGCAGGAACGGGTAGTTGATCTGGTAGCGCTCCATGATGCGCTGCTGCTCGTCGGCCGATGTAGCTCCGCGCTGCAGGAACCCGGGATCGGGGGCATTGTAGACGCGGCGAATGCGATAGGACGGCACCCGCAACAGGTTTTCGACATCGCGCTTGGTGGCCTCAGAGACCGCAATCACGCGGTTGGCGCGCACCAGGCCGCGGCGGAAGCGATAGCGGAGAAATCGCATCTCGACATCGGAGCGCTCCTCTTCGAACAGCAGGCTGGTCATGTCGTGGATGGTGACCACGTAGGGACGCATCATGAGAAGCGGGACGCGGTTGAGGGGAATATGCACCAGGTCGGGCGAGAGTCCTTTGAGGAAAATGGGAAAGGCCGCGTGGTCGAGGAAGTCGGCGTCAGTGCGGGCGTAGATGGCGCTGCGGAAATTTTCGGGGAGGCCGGCCAGCGTGCGCACGTCGCCCGGCCCGCTAATGATCGTGTACTGATTGGTCCTGTCGATCGTGCCCAGCGCGTGGACCAGGCTTCGAATGTAGGTTCCGATGCCGAAGTCCCGCACACGCCGGGCGTCGATGACGATATGGAGAGACATTCTACGCTCGAACTGGATCGAGCTTCCAATGGTACAGCGGGAATCGCGCCGTGAGCGCGCCCACCTTATCCCGCACCCGCGCAATCGCCTCGGCATTCGAGATGTTGAGAAGCACCTCGGCGATGAGCGTGCCGACCTCGCGCATCTCCGCCTCTTTGAAGCCGCGCGTGGTGACGGCGGGCGAGCCCAGGCGGATGCCGCTGGGGTTGAGCGGCGGATTGCTGTCGAACGGAATGGCGTTCTTGTTGACAGTGATCCGCGCGCCGTCGAGCGCCTGCTCGGCCTCTTTGCCGCGCGTGCCTTTCGAGAAGACATCGACCAGCATCAGGTGGGTGTCGGTGCCGCCCGAGACTACGCGGAAGCCGGCGTCCATCAGGCTCCCGGCCAGCGCGCGCGCGTTGGCCGCCACTTGTTTCTGATAGTCGATGAACTCGGGCTGCATGGCTTCGAGGAAACATACAGCCTTGGCCGCGACCACATGGACCAGCGGGCCGCCCTGCGTGCCGGGGAAGACGTTTTTGTCGATTTCCTTGGCGTACTTTTCCTTCGCCAGAATCAGCCCCGCGCGCGGGCCGCGCAGCGTCTTGTGCGTGGTCGAAGTGACGATGTCGGCAAACTCGCAGGGATTCGGATGCAGTCCCGCCGCGACCAGGCCGGAGAAATGCGCCATATCGACGAGGAAGACAGCGCCCACCGCGTCGGCCACCTGACGGAAGCGCGCGAAATCCAGAATGCGCGGATACGCGCTGCCGCCCGCGATGATCATCTTCGGCTTGTGTTCGTGCGCCAGGCGCTCCACTTCGTCGTAATCGATGCGCTCATCTTCCTTGCCCACACCGTAGGGGACGATGTGATAAGTCTTTCCCGAAAAATTGAGATGGTGCCCATGCGTGAGATGGCCGCCATGCGCCAGGTTCAGGCCCATTACGGTGTCGCCCGGCTTGACAACCGCGGCGTAGGCAGCCTGGTTGGCCTGCGAGCCGGAGTGCGGCTGGACGTTGGCGTACTCCGCGCCGAAAAGTTTCTTGGCGCGGTCGCGCGCCAGGTTCTCGACTACGTCGGTGAACTCGCAGCCGCCATAGTAGCGCTTGCCGGGGTAGCCTTCCGCGTACTTGTTGGTGAACACGCTGGCAGTGGCTTCGAGCACGGCCTCCGACGTAAAGTTCTCGCTGGCGATGAGTTCGAGCTGCGAGTCCTGGCGCCTGGTCTCGTGTTGGATGGCCTCGTAGACTTCGGGGTCGACTTGGGATAACGGCCGCGCCATGTGTTGTGCTGTTGTCATGAAATTAAGAGTCCTCCGTTCGAGTAGCGCAGGCCTCTTGCCTGCGCCGCGTCATTGCTTTTCCAATTGCGAGATCTTGGCAAGCCGCCGTGCGTGGCGGCCGCCGGCGAATTCGGTCTCCAGAAAAATGTGGATGAGATCGCGCGCGCGACTCTCGTCGAGATACCTGGCGCCCAGCGTCAGTACATTGGCGTCGTTGTGTTCGCGCGTCAGCCGCACTTCATCTTCGGATTGCGCGGGAGCCGCGCGCACGCCCGCCACTTTGTTCGCCGCGATGGCCATGCCGATGCCGGTGGAGCAGACCAGGATGCCGCGGTCGCTCCGGCCCTGCGCCACTTCGCGCGCCACCGGTTGCGCCAGATCGGGATAGTCGCACGAGTCGGCGCTGCCGGTGCCGAAATCGATCACTTCGTGGCCTTCGTTTGCAAGCTGCAGACGCAGTTTTTCCTTGAGGGCAAAACCAGCGTGGTCCGCGGCAATCGCAATCTTCATAAAAGGGGAGAAGCCTGATTCTAACATGCTAGAATTGAAGTTTCCCCGACAACCCTATGCTCTGGAGTAAGTTGTTCATTCCCACTTTACGCGAGAATCCTGCGGAGGCCGAAGTCGCCAGCCACCAGTTGCTGCTGCGCGCCGGATACATCCGCCAGCTTGCTGCCGGCATCTACAGCTACTTGTTTCTGGCACAGCGCTCGCTGCTAAAAATCCAGCAGGTGGTGCGTCAGGAAATGGATGCGATCGGCGCCCAGGAGATGTACCTGCCGGCGCTGAATCCGGCGGAAGTGTGGCAGGAATCGGGCCGCTGGGACGTGATGGGTGACAACCTGTTCCGCCTGAAAGACCGCTTTGGGCGCGATCTTTGCCTCGGCATGACGCACGAAGAGGTGATGACGACGATTGCACGCGGCGAGCTGCGCAGTTACAAACAGCTTCCCCAGATCTGGTATCAGATCCAGACCAAGTTCCGCGACGAGCCGAGACCCAAGAGCGGACTGCTGCGCGTGCGGCAGTTCATCATGAAGGACTCCTACACATTCGACATCGACCAGGCGGGCCTGGACGCCGCCTACGATAAGCACTACACCGCCTACTGCCGGATCTTCGATCGCTGCGGACTTCAGTACGTGGTAGTCGAAGCGCACTCGGGCGCGATGGGTGGGAGCCAGTCCCACGAGTTCATGGTGGCGTCGGATGCGGGCGAGGATTTGGTCGCGACCTGCAAGCAGTGCGGCTATTCGGCGAATCTGGAGAAAGCGTCAGCCGTGCCGCAAGCCCCGCGGACGGCCGATCCGGAAGGCGATCTCGCGCCCGAAGAATTTCACACGCCCGGGCGCAAAACGATCGCCGAAGTGGCCGAGTTTACGCGCCTGCCCGAGACTTCGCAGATGAAGAGCCTGGTGCTGGTGGCCGATGGCAAGCCCGTGCTGGTGATGCTGCGCGGCGATCACCAGTTGAGCGAAACCAAGCTGGGGTCGATTGTGAATGACCCGGAGTTCCGCCAGGCGCATCCTGAAGAGATCGTGAAGTGGTTCGGCGCTGCGGCTGGTTCGCTCGGTCCCGTCGGCGTGAAGAACATGCCGATTCTGGCGGACCAGACGCTCGCCGGCCGCAAGAACATGATCGCGGGCGCCAACAAAGACGACTACCATCTGCGCAACGTGACGCTCGGCGAGGATTTCCAGGCGGAGATCCACGACCTGCGTCAGGTGGTGTCGGGCGATGCATGCGGCAAGTGCAGGAGTCCGCTCGAAGTGAAGAAGACGGTCGAGATCGGGCACATTTTCAAGCTTGGATATAAGTACTCAGAGTCGATGGGGCTGCGGGTGCTCAATGCGGATGGCAAGGAAATCACACCGATCATGGGGTCGTACGGCATCGGAATCGAGCGCATTCTATGCGCCGCCATCGAGCTGTATCACGACAAGGACGGCATGATCCTGCCGGCCTCGATCGCGCCATTCGAGGTGGTGGTGACACCCGCCAATAACTCCGACGCCGCCCAGATGGAGGCCGCGCGGACGATTTACCAGAACTGCCTCGCCCTGGGTCTCGACGCGCTGCTCGATGACCGCGACGAGCGGCCGGGCGTCAAGTTTAAGGACGCGGATTTGATTGGGATTCCGCATAGGATTGTGGTGGGGAAGAAGCTGGTGAACGGCTTGGTGGAGGTCGTCGAACGCAAAACCAAGCAGTCTGTTGATGCGCCGGTGGCGGATGCAGCCAAGGCCGTGGCGGCAAAGATAAAGTCAAGTTAGCCGCTGATGGACACAGATGCACGCGGATAGAAAAGACAATAGGTCTTGCCTTGTTTCTATCGGTGTGAATCTGTGTCCATCTGTGGCCGAATGAAGGTTCTCAGAAACTCAACCTCGTCCCGAACTGAAAGGCCCGCGGGCCGCCCGTCCCGAAGATGTTGGCGGTGCGCGCCGCGGGTTGCCCGAAACTCGGCGCCAACAGGTTGTCGACGTAGCCCGTCAGATTGGCCACGTTGAAGAGATTGAATACTTCGCCGAAGGCCTGCCACTCGATCCGCTCGCGAATCTTGAACGCCTTAGTCACTCGCACGTCCTGTGACGTGAACGCATCCCCTAACTCGTAGCGCTGCGGCAGTGTGATGGACGGAAACACCTGCCCCTTGATAGGGCCGCCCTTACCGCCATAGCCCTGGTTGTACTGATTCACGAGTTGCGCCAGGTCGGACTTGCCCAGCCCAAAATTGAACTGGTTGGTGCCGGAGCCCGGGAGCAGAAATTGGTCCACGCCGGTCCCGAAAAAGTCCACTCCGGTGATGAGGGGCTGGAATGGCTGGCGGCTGGCGAAGGTCGAGAGAAATGAGACCTGAACACCTTTTGGCAGTTCCACTATGCCCGAAATGTTGAGCGTGTGCCGCGGGATCGAGGGGCCGACGTTCTGCAGCCAGTTGTTCAGATTTGTGATGGGCGTATAGAGCTGGCTGATTCCGTAGACATCGTTGTCGCTCTGCAGTGCGTACGATGCCAGCGCCTGGAAGCGGTGGCTGAAGCGCTTCTCGGCCCGCACCAGCAAGCCCTTGTACGTGGACCGCCCTCCCGAGATCGTGGCCCCGATCGGGCCGTTCGAACAAGGCACCAGAGGGACTGTCGCCGTGGCTACGGTGCACGCCGGGATCACAGGGCCCGATGCGGCGTAGTAGTGGTTCAGGTCGATGCCGCGCAGCATTTCGTGCAGGAAGTGGCGGTAGACCAGATCCGCCGAGATCGCGAAATCGGTCGCGACCTGGTGCTCCACGCCGAGGCTCACGTGCTGGGCCGAGGACGGTACGAAGTCGCGCGCGAACAAGTCGCTGCCCGTCTTGAAGACATCGATATTGCGCACCGTGAGATCGGTATTGCCGGGGTTGACGTGCAATTGCTGGATGACGGCGCTGCGCACCAGCGGCAGGATGAGGTTGAGGATGGCGCCGCTGAACGGCGTAGGCACGCGGAACTCGAGCGGCGTTCCCAGCGGCACGCCGGGGATGATGGGGAGCGGATTCGGCACGATCGAGCCGGGCAGCGGGAGGAAGCCGGTGCCGAGCGGTCCCAGGTAGGCGCGTTCGACCAACCGCGCCTCAATGTTGACGGTGTCGTAGTAGATGCCGCCGCCGCCGCGGACCACCGTACGGTTGCCGGGCAGCGACCATGCGAATCCGAGCGCCGGAGTGAAGCGCCGCCAGGTGTGCTTCTCCGGTTGCAATCCGGATGCGCCGAAGATCGGCGCCAGGAACTGCGGCTTTGTCAGATCGTGGTTGAGCGCATTCGATTCGAACGACCACGCCAGGCCGTAGTTCAGCGTGAAGTTGGGACGCAGCCGCCAGCTATCCTGCCAGTAAAGGTGAATCAGATTGTCGTGGTCGGCCTGGCCGCGCTGGAAGGCGGGCGGCTGGTTGGTGTCGCCTACGCCGAAGACGAAGTTCTTCAGCGGCAGAGTCAGAATGTCATTCAAGGTGTTGAACGACGCGGCCAGCAGCGGAGTGAGCGGCGGCGCCAGTTGACGCACCTCCTCGGGCGAGAAGAGCGTAATCGCGGCGGGCGAATCGAGAGTGTAGGTGCCAGTGCCTTTCAGGTGCTCCCACTCGCCGCCGAATTTCATGCGGTGGCTGCCGCGCTGCCACGTCAGGTTGTCGGCAAAGATGTGGCGGCGCACCAGCCGGCTTTGGGGCGAGTTGGTCTGGTTGCCGAACGTGATGCCCGCGCCTTCCACGATCACGTGCGGCCCGCCCAGTCCCAGGCAGCCCACGCATTGCTCCGCCGTGGGGGGCGCGTTGCGGTTCGACCAGAACGACATCGAGTAACGCGCCTCGTTGACAACCGTGGGGCCGAGCGTGCTGGTCAGCGCGAGCACGCCCGAATCGGACCAGTTGGTGTTGCTCACCCAAGCCGAGGGCAGCGAGTTATTCTCGCGCGGCGCGAAGCTGTCGTTGCCGTCATGCGAGTAGCGCAGGAAGGCGGTGTGGCGATCGGTAATGCGATAGTCGAGCCGCACGTTGAACAGGTCGCTGTGGAGCGGACTCGAAGCCACGCGCGCCAGGCTGTTGAACGCAGGGTCGCTCGGCACGGCCGTGAAAACGCCGGATTGGTTGTTGTGCTCGTAGCTGGTAAAAAAGAAAAGGCGGTTCCTGACGATGGGACCACCTATCCAGCCGCCCGTCTGGCGGCGCGCGAAGAACGGGTCCGGCGCCAGCGGGTCGCGCCGCAGGCCAGGGTAGGCGGAGAGATTGTGGTCGCGGAAGAAAAAGAACCCGCTCCCGTGGAAATCGTTCGACCCTGTGCGGCTCACGATGTTGATGGCGCCGCCGGCGGCGATCCCCGTCGAGAGATCGAAGTTGACGGAGCTGATCTGGAATTCCTGTACCATCTCCTGCGAGAAGTTCTGCTGCGTGCCGCCGTCCACCGGATCGTTGATGCGCATCCCGTCGGCCGCGATCCGCGTGCGGTCGGGATCATTGCCCAGAACTGAGACGGTGAACGCGCGGTTGTAATCGCCCTGGTTGTTCGGTGTGACCGAGACTCCCGGCGAGAGGATGGCGAGTTGCAGGAAGCTGCGGCCGTTCAGCGGCAGTTGCTGGATCTGCTGGCGGTGGACCACCTGATCGACGGTGTGGCCTTCGTATTCGATCTGCTGGCTCGCGGCATCCACCGAGACCACCTCCTTGCGCTCGCCCAGTTGCAGCTTCAGATCGATCGTGCTGACGATGCCCGTGGCGACATCCGCCGTCAGCGACAGGGTGCGGAATCCGGCGGCGCCGGCGCGCAGTTCATAGGCGCCAGCGATGAGCGAGCTGAAACTATACCGCCCGCTCTGGTTGCTCACGGTTTCACGAGTGAAGCCAGTGGCGGCCTGGCGGATGGAGACGGCCGCGCCCGGAACGGCGGCACCCGAAGGATCAGTGACAAGACCCGCAATTTCACCGGTGGGAGACTGGCCGAAAGTCAATACGGAGAAAACCAACAGCGGGAGTACAGCGCGGAGACCCGACATATGGCCCTATTGAGACACAGCCGACCACACTTCGCAAGAGGGAGGCCGCTTCAGCCGCTCCAATACTTGGTGAGATTCTCCAGCGTGGTAAGTGTGCGCGGACGCATGCGATCGATGTAGAGGCAGCCCTGAAGATGATCGACCTCGTGCTGCACGATCCGCGCGTGCCAGCCTTCCGCCGTGAACGTCTGCGGTTCGCCGTGGTGATCGAGGCAGTGGACGCGCGCTTCGAGCGAACGCGTCACCATCGCGCTGAAACCAGCCACACTCAGACAGCCTTCGAAGAACTCGGCCTCGCCGCCGACGAGCTCGACACGCGGGTTGATCAGGACCTGGAAGGGGACCGGCCGCCGGCGCCGCTCGGCAAGGCGTTCAGGCGGAATAGACGTGAGGAGTTCGGCGCGGTCCTCGATGACTGCGATCTGGAGAGGGAGACCGATCTGCGGAGCCGCCAATCCGACGCCAGGAGCATCGCGCATAGTCTCGCGCATGTACTCGATCAGGTTCTGGATTTCGGCGGACCGGATCTCGGCTGGCTCGAGCGGGCGTGCCGTCTGGCGCAGAACGGGATGTCCTGCCTGGACAATCTTGAGGATCACGAGGGAGATTGTACCGCTGGTTCGTTCGGAGGGCCCTACTGATTCAAAGCTTTTCGTATATTCGCAATGTTCTGGCGGGCTAACTGAGCTTCGGCGAAGTCTGGATTGATTTCGATGGTCTTCTGCAGGTGCTGGAGCGCAGGTTGCAATTCGGCGATACTTCCTGTCTTGTTGGCCTTGTACATGAACGCAAGCCCCAGCGCATAGTGCGCGTAGGGGTCCTTCGGCCCATAAGTCAGACTCTTCTGACAGTTCATGATGGCGGAATCCAGGTCAGATAACTTGCGCTGGCTATCGCACAAACCGAAGTAAGCCAGGCTGCGCAAGTCAGCCCAGATGTCGTGCTGCGACGCATGCGTTTTCTTTCCCATGCCGAACAGCGATCCCAGGACGTAGTAATTCAACTTACCAGCAGCCTTACTGTCGAAGTCGCTTAGTTTGAGATACTGTTCATAGGCCGTCTTCGCATCGGCATACTTGCCGCTGAGACGGAGGCTGTCACCCAGCCACAGGTGCGGCTCGGCATTGTTTGGAGTGAGCTGAATCGCCTTCCGCGCGGCCTCGATGGAATCGGGGTACAGCGCCTTCATGCGGTCGGCCTGGGCGAGCATGGTGAGCGCCAGGACGTTCTTGGGCTCGCGCTGCAAAACGACGTTGAGCTGGCGGATGGCCTCATCCGTGGCGCCCACGTCGAGCAGCGCACCGGCATAATTGGCGCGCGCCTCCAGATAGTCTGGGTCGATCTCGATTGCCTTCTTGAAATACTCCTGGCCTTTTTCTTCCTCGAACAGCGCGTTGTAAGTCGAGCCCAGGTAGAACGCGGCCTTGCTGTAAGCCGGATCCGTCTGCAGCGCCTGTGAAAAGAACTCCGCCGCCTTGCGGTAATTCTGCTCGAGCCCGATGTTATACAGCTTCATGCCCTTATTGAATAACTCCGCCGCAGCCTTATTGCGGCGGCGGACGATCAGGATCCGAATGCTGACGGTCGAGTCCTGTCCAGGGTAGACCGTCTCCTGGCGGGGGCCGTCTGGTTCATAGCCCATCTTCACGCCCTGGACGGTATGCTGCCCTGGCGGCAGGCCTGGGACGCTGAACGGCTTGCCCTTCGAAACCACGCCCTGTGATTTTCCATCCACGAAGACCTCGACGCCGTCCATGTTGGATTCGAAAATCAGGGTGCCGAACTTCGGCGCCGGCGACGTGGCGGGCTTGGCGTTCGCGGGCAAATAGGCCAGCAGCATGTCGGAATCGAAATTGCCACGATCGGAAGTGGGATTCTGCTTGCCGCCGGTGGCCTCCCGCACCTGCGTGTGGACGTACTCCGATAACTCATCCGCCGTGACCACGCCGTCGCCCGACGTATCAGCGGCGCCTTCCATGCCTTGCTTCACATAGTAAGTGAAGACTCCGTGGCCGCCCTCGAGATCCGCGCTCTCGAACGAGCTCTCACGCGCCCGGCTGGCGGTTAGCGAGAAGAGCGACTTATTCAGGTCGGTCAGTGTCCGGTTGATGTTCTCGGTGTCCTCAGGCGAAATGGCGCCGCTGTGACAGGCGTCCGTGAGCAGGATTTTCCACTTGGCTTTGATCTTGCCGCCGATGACGGAGCCCAGCCCGTCCATCGAGTATCCGGTAGTACCGATGTTCTTCAGGTCGATATCGTAGGGCGCCAGATACCCCTTGCCTTGGTACATGAAGCCGTGGCCTGCGAAATAGATCAGCACCCGATCGTCGTCCTTGGCGACGGACGGCAGCCAGGTGTCGATCTCCCGGCGCATGCCCGCGAGCGACGCTTTGTCGCCCGTCAGCACGTGCACGTTTTCCTGTTTGAAATTGCCCCCCTCGGGACTGATCAGGATGGTGTAGATGGACTGCGCGTCGCGCTCGGCGAACGCCAGTTGCCGCTCTTCCGGCAGGTTGCGGTAGCGCGAAATGCCGACCACCACCGCATAGCTGCGCGGGATCGAAACCGCCTTCGGAGCATTAGTCTCGGTCTCAATCTTTTCCAGCTTGAGATCGCGCTGCTGTTTCTTCGGCGGCGGCTGTGGCGGCTGGGCCAGAGCCAGAGAAGCGAATACGAACAATGCTGTGTATCGCATGGCGTTCACTTGTGTGCCAGCTTGAACTCGTAAATCACCGGGCCGGCCAGCGGCACCGGCGAGGAGATCACGTTCGTATCCTGCTGGCGCATGAAGAGCAGATCGCGCGGCCCTTGACCTGCCGCATCGGCGAGGATCTGCGGCAGGTCCTCGCCGCGCGGGACGAGTCTGGGCCCGGCGGAGTGATCGATGCAATCGCCGCGCGACTTCAGAATCGCGTCATCGCAGCGGGGAGTAAGATTGAGCGGCTTGGACTGGAAGCGCGGCGGCACGGGCTCGAAACGCGGCGGCGGTTCGGTGAGAAGCGCCGGCGCCACCAGCCAGTACACGGTTTCGTAGCCTGCCGGTCCGGATATGCGGAACGCATAGGAAGTGGAAGGCACCTGGTAATCGCGGGTACCTATAATATGGTTGTCGTGTCCGGTTTCGGCGCGCGGGAAGAGTTGCTCGTACTTACCCGAGCTGTTCTGGTTGGTAACGTACAGATACCCGTCGAAGTTAGTGCGGAAACGGAAGCGGACGCGGTCCCCTTGCGCCAGGACCAGGCTCGGGTCGATGGTGCGCCAGTTGGAACCGTCCAGGCGCTCGAGCGAGATTTCCATGCGGTGCGGGCCCTGCTGCATGGTGCGGCTCTGCGCGAAAAGCACCGCGGCAGGCACTAGCGCCAACACTAGCGCGCTACACAGGACGCGCTGCCGGGCTTCACCCGGCCGGCATTGGAACGCGTCGCTCATTGATGTACCAGGCTCAGGTCCGCCACTAACCGGGAATCGGAACTGCCGGTGGGATTCACCACGTACATGGCGTTCTCTTTCCTCTCACCTGAATTCGAGGGGTCGACCTTCTCGATAATCAGGTCGCGCGAGTAAGTGCTGCGCAGCCGGCCGATGGTCTTGTCATCCACGTTGGTGGCCACCAGCATCTGCTTAGGTTTCGACAGCTCAGTGGGTTTCTTCGGCGCCTGCAGCGAATAGATCATGCGCTCGAGATCCGGCTCAGGCTCGCGCGAGAAAACGATGAACACGCGTTCGATGCCCTTCTGCTCGTCAAACAGGATGCGCGAGCCGGGCGGCATGGTATAGGTGTGGAAACCCTCTACGCGATTGTCGCCCTTCTCCACTTCGGGCGCCGGAAACATCGGCTTCCAGGTTCCGCTCGATCCCTGGCTGACTATATAGAGATACCCCGCGCCGTTGGTCTCCACGCTGAACTGGATGCGATCGCCGCTGTGGAAGACCGTGTCGGCCGGAACGTCCATGGAGCGGTCGCCATCCTTCTTCAGGATCGCGTACTTCAGCCCCAACGCGGGTCCCGCCGACGGCGCCGGTGCAGTGGCGGCCCGCACCACCGGAGTGCCGTCGGGCGTGCGGATGGGCGTCGATGGCGTTTCCGTTACCGGACGGCCGACGGGTTCGGGAGCCCTGGTCTCCGCTTGAGCGATTTCAGTTCTAGGCGGCGAAGGCCGCTTGGCGGGCGGCGCTTTCTTCGGAGCGGGTTTCACCGCTGGTGTGGCGGTCTTGGGTGTGTCCACCGCCGAATAGAAGAGTTCGCGCGCCGTGAGTTGCCGCGGCGTTTGAGCGCCGGCGGTCGAGATCAAGGTTGCGGCGGCGGACAACGAAAGCAGAACGCTTGAATTCAGCGACATAAGCAGTTACGGCCTCCCCGGACCGGTCCCTCTATGTATACGATATCACCCGATACAGCGGATGGATGACCTCGGCGGGTGAACGGTACTAGGTCGGCTTTACTAACCATTCGATATTGAGTCAGTCTATATATCAACAGGCTCTATATGGATCACTTGCAAGACACGCTGGATATGTTGGTGCTGCGGACGCTTATCTTCGCGCCGCTACACGGATTACGGGATCGCCAAGGCCATCCGGAGCACCTCGAACGAGGCGCTCGAAATCGAGTTCGGGTCCCTTTATCCGGCCCTTAAACGCTTGGAACTAAAAGGCTGGATCGCTTCGAAGTGGGAGAATTCAGAGCACAATCGCCAGGCGAAGGTTCTACCGGCTGACGGCTTTGGGGCGAAGACAACTGGTGGAGGAGCACGCGAAATGGAACCAGTTCGTGGCGGCCATCGCCAGCGTAATGGAGGGGCAATGAAGCGTCTGAAATATCTGCTACCCTGGTACCGTCGGGCCGAGGAGCGCGAAATGCAGGCCGAGTTGGCGGCACTCGAAAGCATCGCGGGCCGGCGTGAACTGGGAAATCTCACGCTGGCTGCCGAGAACGCCCGCGCCGTCTGGGGCTGGTCATGGCTTGAAGGATTGCTGCGTGACGCGCGGTATGCCGTACGGGTTTTGGCGCGCCAGCCGAGCTTTACCGTCGTGGCGGTGTTGTCGCTGGGACTCGGTATCGGCGCCAACGCCGCCATCTTCAGCTTGATCGACACCTTGCTGTGGCGGCAGTTGCCGGTGCGCGAACCGGAGCGATTGGTACGCCTCGGAGATGGTTCGTTTTCGCACTTTGCCTTTACCCAATACGCGGCGAAATAGCAGGAGATCCTCGAAGGCGTGCTTGCGACCACCGGAAGCTTGGGCCGGGACCTGGATGCCGGCGGCGGCCCGGCGCGGAAGCCGTGTCGCGAAGCTATTTCCCGGTACTTGGCGTGGCAGCGGCGTTCGGCCGCACCATCGGACCCGACGATGACCGGCCCGGCGCGCCATCGAACGTCGCCGTGCTGAGTCATGCGTATTGGGAGCGCGCCTATGCCGGAGACCGCGGCGTGCTGGGGAAAATCATCCGCGTGGCGAATGTTCCCTGCACCATCATCGGGGTGGCCGGCGCGGAATTTTTCGGGGTCACCGTCGGGGACGCGGCGGATGTGTGGGTGCCGATCCAACTTCTGCCGTCGATCTTTCCCAACCAGCCGTGGTTCGATAGCCATAACCATTACCTGGAGGTGCTCGGCCGTTTACGACCCGGCGTCTCGGTCGAGCGAGCCGCAGCCGCATTGACGCCGATTGCGATCGGCATCGATCTGGCCTTCGCGCGTCCCAACATGCCGGCGTGGATGCGGGACGAGATCGGGAAACAGAAGATGAAGCTCACACCGGCTGCCAACGGGATCTCGTACCTGCGCGCACGATTCTCGAAACCGCTGCGGGTGGTCTTCGCCATGGTCGGGATCGGGTTGCTGCTGGCCTGCATCAATGTCATGGGACTCGGTTTTGCACGGGCCGCCGGACGCAGGCGGGAGTTGTCGGTCCGGCTCGCGATCGGCACCCGGCGCGCGCGCATCGTGCGGCAACTGGTAACGGAGGCGGCCGTGGCGGCGCTTGCCGGCGGTGCTCTGGGCCTCGCTATCTGCCGCCCGGCGGCGCTCGCCTTGTCGTCGGTTATCTATCAGGCCGAAGCCCCGCTTTCGCTTGACCTGCCGATCGATCGCGGCATGCTGCTGTTCGTCCTCGGTGTCTCGATGGTGGCGGCGCTCATCTGCGGGGTTGGCGCCTGCGCTGCGTGCGACGGGCGTGAAGATGGCGGGCAGCCTGCAACAGGGCCGCCGAGGGTCCACGCCTGAACCGGGCCGGCGCACCATCGGACGGGCCGCCGTCGGCGCCCAGATGTCGCTCTCGGTGCTGCTGATCGCGGGCGCGTTTCTATTCGCCTTCAACCTGTATCGCCTCACCACATTCGATACCGGAGTGAACCGCAACCGGCTGGCGGTGGTCGACGTCGACGCGAAAGACGCCGGCTACAAAGGGCCACAGTTGGCGGGTCTGAACCGCAGGATTCTGGAGCGGCTGGGCGCCGTGCCGGGTGTGGAGTCGGCCAGTTTCTCCGGCAATGGTCTCTACACCGGGAGGAATTCCAACACGGCCGTCGATGTGGACGGCTTTCCGCACGGCGACCGCCAGGCCAACATGACATATCTCGACCACGTCGGGCCGCGCTATTTCACCAACCTTGGTACGCGTCTGCTGGCGGGCCGGGATTTCGACGAGCATGACACTCCGGCGGGCCCGCGCGTCGCGATCGTGAACCAGGAGTTTGCCAAACACTTTTTCAACGGCGCGAATCCGGTGGGGAAGAACATTTATCAAACCCTCTTGGAGAAGGGTCAGTATCAGATCGTCGGCGTCGTGCAGGATATCTATACGGATGTCCGCAAGCAGCCCAAGCGCATGTTCTACCTGCCGCAACTGCAGACCGAGGGCGGTCTGTACACCACTCGTTTTGTAGTGCGGACCCGCGTCGACCCCTCCGCCATGACATCCGACCTGCGGGCTGTGGATGCGGGCCTGCGGATCGAGTCCATCCACTCAGCGGACCAGTTATTGGACCGCACGCTCGATACAGACCGGCTGATCGCCGTGCTCTCCTTCGCCTTCGGCCTGCTGGCCGTGGTGCTGGCGGCCGTGGGCATCTATGGGCTGCTGACCTACGACGTTTCGCGGCGCACCGGCGAGATCGGCATCCGGATGGCGCTGGGCGCCACGCGGCCGGGAGTGATCGCCCTGGTCTTCCGCGAAGTGGCGTTGGTCGGCGCGCTGGGAATAGCGGCCGGCATCGCCGCTGCACTGGCATTGGGAAAGCTGGTTTCCGGCATGGTATTCCATCTCACGCCGGGCGATCCGCGAGTGCTGGCCTGCGCCATCGCGCTGCTGGCAGCGGTGGCCGCGTGCGCCGCATGGTGGCCGGCGCGCCGCGCCGCTTCGATGGACCCGATGGCGGCGTTGCCGCACGAGTAGCTCCGCACCTTATACTGGGTGTTCGCACCCACGATGAATCGGCGCAACATTATCATATTGGCCGCAGCCGCGCTTCTGCTCTGCTACGCGTCCACGCTGCGCATCATGATGGACCTGTGGTGGAACGACGAGGACCTGGGGCACTGCTTCGTCGTTCCGTTCGTCGTCCTCTGGATCATTTGGCGCGAGCGCGACCAATGGCGCCGCGTGCCGGTCGAGCCAAGCCGGTGGGGCTTTGCCATCCTCGCGGTGGCTGCCGTCATGCACGTGATGGCCGTGATGGGCGTGGGACCGTTCACCGCTTCTGTGGCATTTCTGCTCTCGATTGTGGGCGCGGTGCTGGCGCTCGGCGGCTTCGGAATTCTGCGCGCGTGGGCGTTCCCGCTGCTGATGATGGCGTTCATGCTCCCCAAACTGGTGCTGGTGTATAACCAGGTGACGCTCCCGATGCAGTTGCTGGCGACGCGCCTGGCGGTGGGCATGCTCGCGCTGATCCGCGTAGTGGCGACGCACGAGGGCAACGTTTTGAACGTAACCGGCCATCAGGTGGCAGTGGTCGAAGCCTGCAACGGCATGCGGTACCTGTTGGCGCTGGCATTCCTTTCGCAGGTGTTTGCGTATCTGGCCGGCGCCCGTCCGTGGGTGCGCGTGGCGCTGCTGGCGGCGTCGGTGCCGATTGCGATTCTGGGCAACGCCCTGCGCGTGGCTGCCGCGGGATACGCGCCATCGCTCGACGCGGGAACGCCGCACGCCGTAGCCGGTTGGGTCATCTTTGTGTTGTGTGTGGGATCGCTGGCGGCCTTGCGGCGGTTGCTCGGCAGCATTCCGGTGGGCCGCCATGCTTGATCGCAGGATGCTGTTGGTTCCGATATTCCTGGCGGCACAGGCGCTGGCGGTGCATTGGGCCGAGACCGGCGAGATCCGGCCCGCGCCGCCCGATGCCGCCAAACTCTCGACAGAGTTCGGCGGCTGGACACGCGTCAGCGTAAACCCCACCGACCTGCCGCAAGAGGTATTGCACGCCGACCGCCTCGTCGATTGGGACTACTCACGGGCCGGTGCCCAGTCGGCTGGAGCGAACCTTTTCATCGGCTGGTTTCAATCTCTCCGGTCCGGCGCTGTGCAGCCGCATTCGCCGCAACTTTGCCTGCCCGGCAACGGCTGGACCATCGAGTCCACCTCTGAGGCCGCCGTGGAGACACCCGCCGGCGCCGTTCCCGTCACCCGTGTGACGATCGCCAAAGGGATGCAGCGAGGCGCGATTCTCTACTGGTACCAGATGGCGCGCCGCCCCGTCGCCAGCGAATGGCAGTCGAAAATATGGCTGGCCGCCGACCTGTTCCACGAGAAGCGCACCGATCTCGCCCTGGTGCGGATCGCTGTGATGGGCCAAAGAAACGACAGCGAACGCATGCGCGCAGCCAACGATTTCACGCGCGCCGCGTACCCCGCCGTGCGGAGCTGGCTGCCACACTAATTTTCCGTCCGCCGCAGTGCCACTGCCCACGCCAGCGCCGGCACCAGCATCACTACTCCGATCACCGTCGCGAACGTGCGTGCCGGCACGCCCCAGTCGATGGCTAACCCGGCGAAGTAGCTGCTCGCGGAAATCCCCAGCATGCAGAGTCCGAGGTCGGCGGCGAACACGCGTCCGCGGAACCGGTCCTCGGTGTAGAGCTGCAAGAGGGTCGTCGAGAACACCCAGTTAGTCGACGTTCCGGCGTGGGCCAGCACTACTGTGATGACCGCCACGGCCAGCGACGTCGATGTACCCAGCCCGATGTAGCCCGCAGCCGCCAGCAGGAATCCGAAGAAGATTCCAATGCGCAGGCGTGAGGAGCGATCGCCCGCCCACCGGCCGCTCACCAGCGGTCCGATCAGCGCGCCGGCGCCGCGCGCGCCCATCAGCATGCTCATCCCCAGCAGCGCCGCGCGGCTGTGATCGAGGCCCGCCGCCTTCACCGGAAAGACGCGCTCTCCCAGGATCGGCAGCAGCACATTGTTTGCGCCTAGCAGGCCGATGCCGCCTTTGACGAACACCGTGGCGAAGAGGCGCGGCTCGCGGCCGATGTAGCGCGCGCCCTCCAGGATGGGGCTGAAATCCACCAGGTCGCGGCCGCGCAAGGGAGGCAGACCCGCGGTGTGCGGCTCGCGGAATTCCATCCGCCGGATGAGCCACGCCGACGCCAGAAACGATAGCGCATTGAGTACGAACACGGCATCGCGGCCGAACAGCGCCGCCGCCACTCCACCCAGCGACGCCCCCGCCGCCAGGCAGAACGACCACGTGATCGACGCCAGCGCATTCGCCGCGAGTACATCCCGCTCCTCCACGATGTTGGGGATAACTGCGCTGTGTGCCGGCTCGAAAAACGCCGCGCCCACGGTTTCCAAAAGCAGCAGCGGGTAGACCAGCCACACCATCGACGGGCTGCGCACCAGCAGCATGCCTAGGACGATGCCGAAGCGCGCCAGGTCGGCGCCGATCATGATGGCGCGCCGGCTGATGCGATCGTTGATCACACCCGCCGTCGGTGCGACGAGGGTCTGGGGCAGAACCTGCAGCACCACGGCGAGCCCCACCGACTGCGCCTTGCTTCCCGTGAGTTCGAGCAGCAGATTGTAGACGGCCAGTGCGTAGAACCAATCGCCGAGTTCGCTGACGACCTGGGCCAGCCAGAGGAGGCGGTAGTTGCGGTTCGTGCGGAGAAGTTGGAAGTAGCGGGCGAGCATGGGCCCGTCAGGTATACAGGCCCATGCGCTGCTTGACGAGGTTGACCGTTTCGTTGGCGATGGGCGCCACGCGGCCGGCGCCTTCCTGAAGCACGCGCGCCAGGTAGCCCGGCTCCGAAACGATCTCGTGGTAACGGGCCTGGAACGGATCGAGATGCGAGATCACCATCTCGGCGACGGTCTTCTTGAAATCGCCGTAGCGCATCCCGGAAAATAGCTGCTTCATTTCGTCGCCGGTCGCGCCCGAGAATGCCTGGTAGATCGAGAGCAGATTCTCAACGCCCGGCCCCAGATTGTCGAAATCCACCCCGGGGTTGGAATCGGTGGTGGCGCGCATGATCGTCTTGCGGATCTTGTCCGGCGGATCGAGTAGCGCCACTGCGTGGTTCGCGCCTTCGGCCGACTTGCTCATCTTCTGCGTGGGATCGTCCAGCCCCATAATGCGCGCGCCCACCGCGGGAAGGCTGGTGCCGGGGACCACGAAGGTATCGCCATACAGGCTGTTGAAGCGCTGCGCGACGTCGCGCGTCAGTTCCAGATGCTGCGCCTGGTCCTCGCCCACGGGCACAATGCCGGCCTGATAGAGAAGGATGTCGGCGGCCATCAGGACGGGGTACTGCAACAGGCCGTCGCCCACCGATTCCTGTTTGGCGGCTTTGGCTTTGTACTGCGTCATGCGCTCCAGCCATCCCACGGGAGTGACGCAGGTGAGCATCCACGCCAGCTCCGCGTGGGCCGGCACGGCGGACTGCACCATGATGGAGCACACCTTGGGGTCGATGCCGGCGGCGAGATAGAGCGCCGCGATCTCTTCGATCTTGGCGCGTAGCTTCGCCGGGTCCTGAAAATTCGTGACCGCGTGCAGGTCGACGATACAGAAAATGCACTCGTAATCGTTCTGGATGCGCACCCAATTCTTGAGCGCGCCCAGATAGTTGCCGATGTGCAAATTCCCGGTCGGCTGCATTCCGGAAAAGACTCGTGTTTTCATGGTATGGACAGGAGCAATTCTTTATCCTAAGCAATTTCGAAGTAACCGTGGAAAAACTGGTGTACGGCGGCGACGGTCTGGCGCGCGTCGATGGCCGCGTCGTCTTCACGCCGTTCGTGCTGCCAGGCGAGCGCATCCGCGTCCAATCCGCGCAGGAGAAACCCGGCCTCGTGCGGGCCCGCGCTGTCGAAGTGCTGGAGCCGGCCGCCGAGCGTGTGGCTGTGGCGTGCCCGTATTTCGAGCGGTGCGGCGGGTGCCATTATCAGCATGCGGCGTACGAATACCAGGTCCGGGCGAAGTTGGAGATCCTGCGCGAAGAGTTGCGGCGGCTGGGCAAGATGGAGCCGCCGGCCGAGATCGCGGTCGTTACGGGCGAGCCGTGGGGCTATCGCAACCGCGTGCAGTTGCACGTCGAGCGAGGCCAGATCGGGTATCGAGAGGCGCGGTCGCACAAGCTGTGTGCCATCGACCGTTGTCCGATCTCCTCTCCCAAGTTGAATGAAGTGATCCGCACGCTGGTCGAGATGTTGCCCGACCCACGTTGGCCGCGCTTCGTCCGGGGGCTCGACGTTTTTACCGACGAGCAGCAGGTCCAGTTGAGCGTGCTGGAGACGGAGAAGCCCGTCGCGCGGCGCTTCTTCGACTGGTGCGCCGAACGGATTCCGGGTCTGGTCGAGCACGCGCTCGATTACCAGGGCCAGTGGCGCGTGAGTCGCAATTCGTTCTTCCAGGTGAACCGTTTTCTGCTGGACGCGCTGGTCGAGACGGCCTTGGACGGTGCCGCCGGTGAGAGCGCTCTTGACCTCTTCGCCGGAGTGGGCCTGTTTTCTCTCCCCATGGCGCGCACTTTTCGCGAGGTGACCGCCGTGGAATCGGGTGCGGGCGCCGTCCGCGATATCGAGTTCAATGCGGATCGCGCAGGAGTAGCGGTGCGAGCGGAGCAGCATACAGCCGAGGCATTTTTGGCAGAATTGGACGGCGCCCCGGATTTCGTTCTCCTGGACCCGCCCCGTGCCGGATTGGGTAAAGCGGTAGTGGCGCGGCTGAGCGAGTTGAAGCCGCCGTCGATAACGATTGTTGCGTGCGACCCGGCGACGATGGCGCGCGACTTGGCCGGCTTGGTGGCCGCGGGCTATCGCATCGAGAGGATGACGCTGGTCGACTTGTTTCCCCAGACCTATCATATGGAGACCGTCGTGCGGTTGAGGCTGTGATGGCGAGAGCGTTGGTGATTCTGGTTTTGTGCTGGTGCGCGAGCGCGCAAGATGCTCGCCTGGCCGAGTTGAAGGCGACATTGATTGCCATGCGCGGGCATGCGCAGGACTATCCGAAAACCCGTGGCGCTGGGCCGTAATTGACGGCGGCGAAGCACCAACTGCGGGATTGGGTTGAGACTCGGTTGGGGAAGCTGGGCCCTCAGGGCAACGCGATAGTATTCGCCTCGCAACTAAACGACGAACTGCAGCGCGCCGGTTTATTCTGTGACGACAAATGCATCGACATGGTGGACTTCAATGGGCTCGGCTTTCTGGATGAGGCCCGGGCGCAAACGAAGCAGTACGGCAAGTTCCTGATTATCAGAACGGGCGTCGGGATTGTTTGTGGATTCGACGAGTCGGCGTATGTCTACCAAAGAATCGGGAAGGAGTGGAAACGGTTTTGGGAAGACGAGCAAAACACATACACCGAAGACGCGTACAAGCCGCAATTCATTGACGCAGTGCTGATTTCCCCGACGGACAAGCAATCCCTCGGATTCCGCATTCTCAAATTGGGAGAGTACCAATGGTGCACTTCAAATTGGCGTTCCGTTTATCACCGGCTTTGGGCGGTCACCCCGAGCGGTTCGAAGTTGTTGCTTGACAAGCAAGAGGGCACGTTCCTCAGAAATGATCCACCCATTCAGGGGAGCGTCGGGCCGGATGATGTACCGATCGAGTTTGCCACGGCGAGCGTTGATGTCGCGGTACACAACCGCGAAGCCATCCGGCATTATTCGGTCAGGGAGCGTGTGCAGCGCGTCGACCCAATTGCGCTCAGTCCGCGCGACTTCGTGGACGAGTGGCTTACGCAGCCGTGGAGCGAGGCGGGAGCGTGGACGACGGGGACCCTCGAGAAGCAGCACAATGAACTGCACGCCGACTCTGTCTTCGGAGAGTTCTTGGACCCGACGTTTCACTGCAGGACACCAGATTTGTGGCAGGTGGGCGTCGATTTTACGCCGGACAGCAAATCTCACGATCTGACATACTTCCTCGTCCGCTGGCGGCCTCCGTACCGGTTCAGCATGGTCGATGTCCGAAAAACGCCGTGGCCGAATTGCACTGAGAAAGATCCCGCGGCGGACGAGTGGCGCACGCTGTTCCCGACTCAGAACTGGCGATGACGGACAAGCAGCTCGACACCGTCCGCCGCAGCTACGACGAAATCGCGCACGAGTACGTCGCCCACATCGCGGACGAACTGAAAGACAAGCCATTCGACCGCGAGTTGCTGGACCGCTTCGCCGCCCGACTCCAGGGCGCAGGGCCGGTGTGCGATCTCGGCTGCGGGCCGGGCCACGTGGCGCGTTACCTTCACGACCGCGGCACGGACGTCTTCGGAGTGGATCTGTCGCCGCGGATGCTTGCCGAAGCATGCAGACTCCACCCGCAGATCCGGTTTCAGCAGGGAAACATGCTAGCGCTAGAGATCGCAAGCGGCTCGCTGGCCGCCGTCCTCGCGTTTTACGCCATCGTCAATCTGCCGCGTGCCGACGTGAACACCGCTCTCGGTGAGATGAGCCGCGTCCTACGGCACGACGGGCTGCTCCTGCTTGCATTCCACACCGGCGACGAAATCCTCCATCGCGACGAATTGTGGGGCAAGCCGATCGACCTCGACTTCCTCTTCTTCCGCACCGGCGACATAGAATCGGCGCTGGTTGCGGCCGGCTTCGAAATTGAGGAGTCCACCGAACGCGACCCTTACCCGGATGTCGAGTATCCCAGCCGGCGCGCCTACATCCTGGCGAAGCGCCGGTAGCTACTTTTTCTCGGCGGGCAGATCGGGATTGTTGCCCCACTCGTCCCAGGAGCCGTCGTACATGCGCGCGTCGTAGCCGAGGTAGCGGGCAACGAAGTACACGACCGTGGCCTGCTGTCCGACATGGCAATACGAAACCACCCGGTCGCCCGGCTTGATTCCCGCGTTGCGGAAAATCTCCTGCAGTTGCGCGACCGGCTTGAACTTCGGCGTATCGCCCGCAAAGAGCGACGTGAACGGGATATTGGCGGCGCCGGGAATGTGGCCGACGTTCTTGCCGTTACCCTTTCTCTCGCCCGTGTAGAACTCCGGAAGCCGCGCGTCGATGATGGCCGTCCCGGCTTTGTGCACGCCGCCGCGCACCAGATCGAGATCGGCAATCACGTCGCTCTGGGCGCACGGCTCGATCTTACCGGGCGTGACTTTGGGCATATCCTTTGTGACGGCACGGTTTTCGCTTTTCCACGTCTCGATATTGCCGTCCATGATCGAAGTGCGCGGACCCAAGCCCATAGCGTCGAGTGTGAGATACACGCGCGTCATGGGCGATCCCCAGTCTTTCGTCTGGTAGAGGACGATTCGCGAATCGTTGCTCACGCCATACTTGGCGAACGCCTCGGCCAGCTTGGGCATGGGCGGCATCTCGAGTGCGAGCTTGCTCTCGCCCTGCATCGTGTGGCTGTCCATGTAGTCGAAGAACAACGATCCGGGGATGTGCCCGGCATCGTATTCTTCCTGCTTGCCGACGGCAAGGACCACCAGGTTTTTGTCGTGGAGGTGGTCGGCCAGCCACGAAGCAGTCACCAGCATATTGGCGCGATCGCCGTGGCCGCCACATGCGGCGGGAGCGGCGGCGAGAGGAAGGGACAGCATGAGGCAAAACAGAAGGTAGCGCATAGGTGTATCGTGAGCAACTATATCGTGGTACGGCTTAGTGTGTCAAGGAACGCCTATCCGACTACGATGTTGACCAGCTTGTCCGGGACGGTGATGATCTTCTTCACCTGCTTCCCGGCGATGTGGACCTGCACTCTCTCGTCGGCCAGCGCGAGGCGCTCCAACTCCTCCTTCGGCGTGCCGAAGGGCACGGAAATGCGCGCGCGCAGCTTGCCGTTCACCTGCACCACGATTTCCGCTTCGTCTTCCTTCGCAAGCTCGGGGTCGAATGCGGGCCAAGCCTGGCGGAACACGGGACCCTCTCTGCCGAGTTCCTCCCAGATCTCCTGGGAAAGATAAGGAGCGAACGGCGCCAGCATGAGCGCCAGCTTCTCCGCCACTTCCTGTATCGCGGCGGCCGAGATGTTCGCCTCTTCCGCGTACAGCACGTTCATCAGCTCCATGATTCCCGCGATGCACGTGTTGAAGTGCCAGCGCGTTTCGAAATCCACCGTGAGCTTCTCGATCGTCTGGTGGAGCTTGCGCCGCACCTGGCGGTCGGAAGCGCCCGAGCCGCCGGCGCCGCCGAGGTTGCGCGTGACGAAGCGGTACACGCGGCCCAGGAAGCGGTAGATGCCCTCGGCGCCCTCGAAACGCCAGTCCACTTCCTTCTCGGGCGGCGCGGCGAAGAGCACGAACATGCGCGCCGTATCGGCGCCGAATTTTTCGGCTAGCATATCCGCGCCCACCACATTGCCCTTCGACTTCGACATCTTGGCGCCCTCGGCGATCACCATGCCCTGCGTGAATAAGCGGCGCGCCGGCTCGCTGTTTTTGATCAGCCCCAGATCGCGCATCACTTTCGTGAAGAAGCGCGAGTAGATCAAGTGCAGGATGGCGTGCTCGACGCCGCCGATATACTGGTCGATCTCGAACCAGTACTCGATCTTCGCCGGATCGAATGGCTGGCGGTCGTTATGCGGGTCGCAGTAGCGGTAGAAATACCAGGACGAGTCGATGAACGTGTCCATCGTATCGGTCTCGCGCTTTGCGGGCTCGCCACACTTCGGACACGCCACGTTGACGAACGACGGCACGTTTTCGAGCGGCGAACGGCCGGCTCCTGTGATCGCAATCTGCTCCGGCAGAATCACCGGGAGCTGCTCATCAGGCACGGGAACAACGCCGCAGGTGGGGCAATGGATCACCGGGATCGGCGTACCCCAGTATCGCTGTCGCGAGATGCCCCAGTCTTTGATGCGGAACGTGACGGCCGCCTTGCCAAAACCGTGCTGCTCAGCGTAAGCCGCCATCTGCCGGCGCGCTTCTTCGCTCGCGATGCCGGACCATTGGCCCGAGTTCTCCACGATCCCGTCGTCCGGGAACGCCTCTTTCAGTCCAGGTTCGACCCCAAGCGCACCATCCACCGGGCGGATCACGGGACGCACCGCGATGCCGTACTTCCGGCAGAATTCGAAGTCGCGCTCGTCGTGCGCCGGCACCGCCATGATCGCGCCCGTGCCGTAGCCCATGAGCACGAAGTTGCCGACCCAGATCGGCACCTGCTCGCCGCTAAACGGATTCACCGCGAAATGGCCGGTGAAAAAGCCTTCCTTGGCGATATCGCCGGGGTCGCGGCCGGCCCGCGCGTCGACCATAGCTTTGGCGCTGGCCTGCTGATCGGCGGTGAGGATCTGCTCGTTCAACGGATGTTCGGGCGCCAGAATCACGCACGTCGCGCCGTAAATCGTATCCACCCGCGTGGTGAAAACGCGGATCGGCTGGATGGTCGAAGCCAGCTTGAAATCGATTTCCGCGCCTTCCGATCTGCCGATCCAGTTGCGCTGCATCGTGAGGACGCGCTCCGGCCACCCGCCCTCGAGCTGCGCCATGTCCGCCAGCAACTGATCCGCGTAATCGGTGATTTTGAGGAACCACTGTTCCAGCGCGCGCTGCTCCACCGGCGTGTCTTCATGCCGCCAGCAGCAGCCTTCCACCACCTGTTCGTTGGCCAGCACCGTAGCGCACTTGGGACACCAGTTGACCAGCGCCCTCTTGCGATACGCCAGCCCGCGCTCCAGCATCTTGAGGAAGAACCACTGGTTCCAGCGATAATAATTGGGCTCGCACGTCGAGACTTCGCGGTCCCAATCGTAGCTGAACGCGAAGCGGCGGTGCGTCTTCTTCATCGCCGCGATGTTCTGCAGCGTCCACTCGCGCGGCGGCACCTTGTTGGCAATGGCGGCGTTCTCGGCCGGCAGTCCGAACGCATCCCAGCCCATGGGATGAAGCACGTTGTAGCCGCGCATCCACTTGTAGCGCGCCAGCGCGTCGCCGATCGAGTAATTGCGGATGTGGCCGATGTGCAGTGTGCCGCTGGGGTACGGCAGCATCTCGAGAACGTAGAACTTGGGCTTGGCGGAGTTCTCCTCGGCCTTGTAAAAGTCGGCGTTCTCCCAACGGGTGTGCCACTTCAGCTCGATTTGGATATGGTCGTACGGCTTTTCGGGCATAGCGCTACAAAATGGGGGCTGAGTTTCTATCGTAGCAGGGCGGTGCGCGGGCTACTCTCCCTCGTCTATGGAAGCTCTTCGAACTGCGTGATTCGCATCTCCCGATCGGGAAAGACGGCCCGGATCTCCAGTTTCCCCCCCAGCGCCTCAACGTACCCGGCCAGCGTGCTGAGATATATGTCGGTGCGGTGCTCGATCTTGGACACTTCGCCCTGATTCACTCCCAACGCGCCGGCGAGCTTGGCCTGCGTCATCTGGCGCGCTTTTCGGATTTCCGCAAGTGGCATGGACGCCAAACTCTGTCGCACTCGGTTGGCGATCTTCTGCTGCCGCTCGGCCGGCATTGCTTTGACCAATTCACGAAACGTACGCGTTGGCATTGGAGTTTTCTTTCCTTCTTTAGTTCGTTCAGGTGCCGATCGTACAGTCGATCCGCTACGGGAACGAACCTCTCGTACCAGCGATCGGGTCGAACGCATACAACGTTCGCAGCGGTTTTCCAGCGCTCTGCGTGCGCAACTCGCGCATCTGACCGTGACGCGACGCGTTCACCTTCGAACTGTATGGGAAGCCCAAGGCGGGACCGAGTTCAGGCAGCAGGCCGACACAGTGAGCGATATCATTCTGCTGGTCCTCGCTGAGTATCGCCCACCAAGTACCGAACTCCTCAGTGAACTCGACTTCCCAAGTCACAGTTCCATTATGCCATAAAAAGAATATTCCTCCTAGCGCATAAACTGCTGGCCCGCTGCGATCCCCTTCTGCTATGCTCGCCGCGCCGTCGTCCGAACGCGCGCCGCCAGGGACTTCAGAGTGTCGAGATTGCGGCGATCGTCGCCTTCCTGGGCCACAGGAGTTTCCAGAATAAACGGCTTGCTTCGCAGTTTCGGATGACGCAGGATGCGGCGGAATGCCTCGAGTCCAATATGTCCTTCGCCGATACTGGCGTGGCGATCGACCCGCGAGCCGCGCGGCGTCTTGGAATCGTTGGCATGAAACATGTGGATGTTCTCGAGACCGAGCAATTCCTCGGCGCCGCGAATGGTATCCCGCAGTCCGGCCGGCGTCGCGATATCGTATCCGGCGGCCAGCAGGTGGCACGTGTCGAGACAGAAGCCGACCGGCAAGGCGGTAAGCTCACGCGCCAGCCCGCGTATCAACTGCAGTTCCTTGAAGCGGCTGCCGAGATGGGAACCGGAGCCGGCCGTGTTCTCGATCAGAACCGTGAGGCCGCGCACGCGCAGACCCTTCGAGGCTTCGTTCAACCCGAGCGCGAAAGCGGCGATGCCTTCGTCCGGGGAGCGGCCGCTGTAGCTGCCCGGGTGCACCACCAGGTACTCCGCGCCGATCGCCGCCGCGCGCTCCAGTTCCCCTCGGAAGCCGTCGATCGATTTGGTGCGGATCACCGGATCGAGCGAAGCCAGATTGATCAAGTAGTTGGCGTGGATCGCAAGCGGGTGCAGGTCGAAGCGCTCGCGCGCCGCCCGCAACAGCTTGATCTGTATCGGGTCGGGAGGGCGAGCCCGCCACATCCTGGGACTGGCGGAGAAGATCTGAAAGGTGTTCGCGCCTAACTCGCCCGCCTGGAGCGCCGCCTTCTCGAGCGACCCGGAAGTAGAAGTATGGATGCCTAGCCGCAGACGAACATCGTACCAGACGCTTTACATCCGTCCACAAGATGGTGGACGGTTCGTCCTCTACTGCACCACCGAAAGCGTCGACGTAATCGGCAGCCCCGCGTTGCGCAGCGACGGATCCGCGTATTCCGACCGCGTAGCCGGACCTTCCCAGTTGACGGGATATGCGCGCAGACATTGCGGACAGGTGTAATGCCCGTGAATCGGCCACATGGCTTGGGCGTGCATATTCCGGCACCAGAATTCAGAAATCCAGTTCCTCATAATTTTTTTCTTCCCCTCCGAATGGTTATGCGTCAAAATCGCCCACTCTGGCTCTTCATAAGCAATTTACGTACCCAAGTGTGAAAGCGGATTTTCGTCCGAAAATTTCCGCAGATTTCACTTGACTCAGTTTAACTCAAACGTATAATTAAATCAAACGATTGAATGGCGAAAGATACGAAACAGCGTATTCTGGACACCGCCGAGCGGCTGATCGGAGGCCAGGGCTACGCGTCCACATCGCTGCGCCAGATCATCACCGAAGCCGGGGTCAATCTGGCCGCTGTGCATTACCATTTCGGGTCGAAGGAAGAATTGCTGGACGAATTGGTGGTGCGAAAAGCCACGCCCGTCAACGCGGCGCGGCTGGCGGCATTGGACCGCCTGGAAGCTGAGGCCGACGGCCGCCCGATCGCCGTCGAGCGAATTCTCGACGCCTTCCTCGGACCCATGGCCGCGATGGCCGACCGCGAGCCGGCCTTCGTCAAGGTGATGGGACGGCTGTTTGCCGAAGGATTGATGGCGCCGGTGGTCGAGCGGCATTTCCAGCCGGTGGTGGCGCGCACCTTCGGGGTGCTGCGCAAGTCGTTGCCCCAACTACCCGAAGACGAATTCCTCTGGCGCGTCCATTTCATGATCGGCGCCATGGCGCACACGATGTGCGGCGCGCCGGATCCCACGCGCCTGGGCACGGGGTCCGGCAGCTTCCGCCACCGCATCGCGCGCCTGACGTTGTTTTTGACCGGCGGCTTTCAGTCGCCGCCATTGAAGGCAGGCAAGGAGAAGTAGATGCGATTGGCGTCTCTGATCGTGTTGACCGCGGGCATGCTGGCGGCGCAGGGTGGCGCCCCGCGCGGACCGCTGCAGTTGAGTCTGAAGCGCGCCGTCGAGCTGGCGACGGCGCCCGAAGGCAGCGCCAAGGTGCAGCTTTCGGGGGAAGCGCTCGATCAGGCGCAAGCTCGCTCCCAGCAGGCGCGCGCCGCACTGCTGCCGAATCTGGACGCTGCATTGGTCGGCGAGAACCAGACGCGCAACTTGGCGGCGCTGGGGATAAACCTCGCGATTCCCATTCCGGGGTTCAATTTTCCCACGGTGGTGGGTCCATACAACACAGTAGACGCGCGCGTCACGGGCACGCAGAGCATCTTCGATTTCAGCTCGATCCGGCGCTACCAGGCGTCGAAGCTGGGCGTCTCGGCGGCGAAATCCGACGTCGAGGCCGCTCAGGAGCAGGTGGCCGCTCAGGTGGCGCGCGCCTATCTCGCGGCCCTCAGGGCCGATACCGATGTAGAAACGGCGAGGGCCAACGTGACGCTCTCCGAAGCGGTGTTGGTACAGTCGGAGAATCAGAAAGCGGCCGGAACCGGCACCGGAATCGAGATCACCCGGTCGCGAGTGCTGCTAGCCAACGACCGGCAGCGGCTGCTGGTGGCGGAAAATGCGCGGCGCGCCACGCGTTTGCAGCTTCTGCGCGCCATGGGGATGCGCCTCGATATCGAACTGGAGTTGACCGACCGCCTGCAGTATGTGCCGGTGGACGCCGTAACCGTCCAGCAGGCGCGTGCGCAGGCCCTGAAGGAGCGGCCGGACTTGCAGTCGCAGCAGGAGCGGGAGTCGAACGCCCGCTTGTCGGCCAGCGCCACTAAGCTGGAACGGCTGCCTACGGTGACGGCGTTCGGGGACTTCGGGTCGATCGGCGCCGGCTTCACCGATACACTACGCACGCGGACCTACGGCTTCTCGGTTCGGCTGCCGGTGTTCGACGGTGGCCGGCGCGAAGCGCGTCGTGCGGAATCGACCTCCCAGTACCGCGCCGAGAAGGTGAAGACCAACGACCTCAAGGAGCAGATCGAGCTGGATGTGCGCCTCGCGCTTGACGGCCTCAATTCGGCTGATGAGCAGATCAAGGTGGCGAGAGAAGGGCTCGAGTTGGCGGAAAACGAGATGACGCAGGCGCGCCGCCGGTATGACGCGGGCGTGTCCGGAGGCCTGGAAGTGACGGACGCGCAGACACGCCTGGCGCGGGCGCGCGACAACCAGACCGCCGCGGTGTACGGGTACAACCTGGCGAAGTTGGACCTGGCGCAGGCGATGGGGAGTGTGAGGAGCACCGTCGAGCGATGAAGAAGCGAGTGATTCTGATTCTGGTCGTGCTGGCCGCGATCGTTGCCGGGGTGTACGCCTACCGGAGCGCGAACCGCGCGCCGTCGAACCGGATTGTGGTCTCCGGAAACATCGAGCTGACGGAAGTGAACGTCGCGTTCAAGACCGCCGGGCGGCTCATCGAGCGCAACGCCGGCGAAGGCGACACAGTGAAAAAGGGGCAAGTGATGGCGCGGCTGGACCGCGACCAGTTGAACGCCCAGCGGCAGCGCGAGGCCGCGGCGGTGGCATCGGCGGAAGCGCAACTGGCGCAGGCGCAGACGGCGATCGAATGGCAGCGCGCCACACTCGCGGGCGACATCGAGCAGCGGCGCGCCGACCTGGCATCGAACGAAGCCCGCCTGGCGGAGTTGCGCAACGGCGCGCGGCCGCAGGAAAAGCTGGAAGCGCATGCCGCCGTCGAAGCGGCGCAGTCCGAGTACGATCGCGCCAAGAAGGATTGGGACCGGGCGCAGACGCTCCACAAGAACGACGACATCTCTACCTCGCAATTTGACCAGTACCGGAATCGGCTCGAGTCCGCCGACGCCATGCTGAAACAGGCGAAGGAGCGGGAGGCGCTGGTGCTGGCGGGAGCGCGGTCCGAGCAGGTCGACGCGGCGAGCGGCCAGGCCGAAAGGGCGCGCGGCGCTTTGAAAATGGCGGAGGCCAATACCCTCGAGCTGAAGCGGCGCGAACAGGACCTCGCCGGCAGGCGCGCCGAAATCGAGCGGTCGAAGGCCAATCTCGCATTGATCGATTCGCAGCTTGCGGACACGGTGGCGGTCTCGCCGGTGGATGGCGTGGTGCTCGTCAAGGCCGCGGATGTGGGCGAGGTGCTGGCGCCCGGCACCACGGTCCTGACCGTGGGCGACATCGACCATCCATGGCTGCGCGGCTACGTCAACGAAACCGACTTGGGCAAGGTGAAGATCGGGTCCAAGGCCCAGGTTACGACGGACTCGTATCCGGGCAAGGTCTACAACGGGCGCGTGACGTTCATCTCCTCCGAGGCCGAGTTCACACCTAAACAAATCCAGACGCAGCAGGAGAGGGTGAAGCTGGTCTACCGCATCAAGATCGAGTTGGACAATCCGCAGCGCGAGCTGAAGTCGAACATGCCGGCCGACGCGGAGATTCTGCTGGAACCATAATGCAACCCGCCGGCGCCATCATCGAAACTCACGACCTCACGCGACGCTTCGGCGCGTTGACGGCCGTGGACCGTCTGAACCTGACGATTGCGCCGGGGGAGATCTTCGGCCTGGTCGGTCCGGATGGCGCCGGGAAGACGACCACACTTCGCATGCTGTGCGGCCTCATGGACCCGACCGAGGGCAGCGCCCGCGTGGCCGGCCACGATGTGGCGCGCGAATCGCGGGCGGTGAAGGACCAGATCGGGTACATGGCGCAGCGGTTCGGTCTGTATGCCGATCTGACCGTGGAAGAGAACATGGTATTCTACGCCGACCTGTTCGGCATCGTCGGCGAGGAGCGCCGGACGCTCACCGCGCGGTTGTTGCGCATGACTCGTATGGAGCCGTTCGGCACGCGGCAGGCCGGCCGCCTTTCGGGAGGGATGAAGCAGAAACTGGCGCTGATGTGCACCCTGCTGCACCGCCCGCAGATCCTGTTTCTGGACGAGCCCACCAACGGCGTGGACCCCGTCTCGCGGCGCGACTTCTGGACGATTCTGTACCAGCTCCTGA
The DNA here is from genome assembly GCA_041484525.1 of Bryobacteraceae bacterium. Taxonomy (GTDB): domain Bacteria; phylum Acidobacteriota; class Terriglobia; order Bryobacterales; family Bryobacteraceae; genus JBGPHT01. The sequence continues at coordinate 67,174 of JBGPHT010000010.1, forward strand.
AAGACGGCATCACCATCTTCATGACCACCGCCTACCTGGACGAAGCGGAGCGCTGCAACCGCGTGGGCCTGATCCATAGAGGAAAGCTGCTCCGCTGCGAAACTCCCGAGGAGATGAAGCGGCAGACGGGCACGTCCACCCTGGAAGGCGCGTTCATCAAGACTATCCGCGAGGTAGAGCGATGAACCGCCGCACCAGAGCCGCGACCATGAGGGAGCGGTTGGTCGTCATACGCAGCCCCCTCGACGGAGTACTCGATGAACCGGCTGCCGCCGGACGAAATATCTGCGCTGGAAAACCGGGGACAGGCAACGAAATTCCGATAGCCGCCCTATTCCGTTTTGAGCGGCTTGCCGGCGCGGAATTTCGAAGCCTGTCCCCGTTTTTCCGACTCGGGGTAGCTTCATGAACCCCACGCCCTGGGCCGTCGAGATCGACGACTTAGTAAAAACCTTCGGCCCTTTCATCGCCGTCGACCACGTGTCCCTGCGCGTCGCCAAAGGCGAGATCTTCGGCTTCCTGGGCCCTAACGGCGCCGGGAAGTCCACCACCATCCGCATGCTCTGCGGCCTTCTGACGCCCACTTCCGGACGCGCTTCAGTGAACGGCCTCGACGTCGCCACCGAGCCTGAGGCCATCCGCCGCAGCATCGGCTATATGTCGCAAAAGTTCTCCCTCTACGACGACCTCACCGTGGACGAGAACATCGATTTCTTCACCGGCATCTACGGCGTCCCGCGCGCCCTCCGCGCCGAGCGCAAGGACTACGTGCTCCAGATGGCGAATCTCGCGGAGCGGCGCAGCGCGCCCACCCACACCCTCTCGGGCGGTTGGAAACAGCGCCTCGCGCTCGGTTGCGCCATCCTGCACGACCCCCCGGTCCTGTTCCTGGACGAGCCTACTTCGGGCGTGGACCCGATCGCGCGCGGCGCCTTCTGGCACCTCATCCACGACCTCGCCGAAACCGGCCACACCATCTTCGTCACCACCCACTACATGGACGAAGCCGAATATTGCAACCGCTTGGCGCTGATGTATCGCGGCAAGATCGTCGCGCTGGGAACGCCCGAAGAATTGAAGCGAGGTTTGACCGAGCACTCGCTGCTCCACCTGGATACGTCGGACGTACTCGAGACCATGCGCGCGATCGAGGGACTGCCGGGCGTGCACGATGTGGCTGTCTTCGGAGGCGGCCTGCACGTCACCGTGGACGACGTGGATGACACCATCCAGGAGATGCGCCGCGCGCTGTCGGCCAAAGGGATCGCCGTCCAGCGCCTGGAACCGATTCAGCCTTCGATGGAGGACGTGTTCGTGGCCGTGATCGAAGCCGAGGAGCGCAAAGCGGCATGAGTTACCGGCGGCTGCGGGCCATCCTTATTAAAGAGCTGCTCCACATCACGCGCGACTCGCGCAGCCTGGCCATGGCGCTCCTCGTCCCGGTGCTGATGCTGCTGCTTTACGGATACGCCCTCAGCCTGGATGTGGACCGCGTCCCAACCCTGGTATACGACCAGGACCGCACCGAGGCCAGCCGCGACCTGATCCGCCGCTTCCAAGGCTCGCGCTTCTTCGACATCCGCGGCTTCGTAGACGGGTACGACGCCATCGAGCGCGGCATCGACCGCAACCAGGCCCTGATGGCCGTCGTCATCCCGCGCGACTATTCGGAGAACGTGAAGGCGGGCCGCGAAGCCACGGTGCAGCTCCTGCTGGACGGCAGCGATTCGAACACCGCATCGATCGTGATGGGCTACGCCGAGAGCGTGGTGCGCGGCTACTCCGTCGATCTGCGCGGTCAGGCCATGAACCGCCGCGGCGGCGAGCACGTAGCGCCGCCCGTGGATGCCCGTCTGCGCGTCTGGTACAACAGCTCGCTCGAATCCAAGAACTATGTCGTCCCCGGATTGATCGCCGTCATTCTGCAGATCATTGCGGCGTTGCTGACGTCCCTCACCATCGCGCGGGAGTGGGAGATGGGCACCATGGAGCAGTTGCTGTCGACGCCGCTGCGGCCGGTCGAGGTCGTACTCGGCAAGATGCTGGCGTATTTCGCGGTGGGAATGGCGGACGCCGCCGTGGCGCTGCTGGTGGCCTTGTTCGTGTTCCAGGTGCCGATGCGCGGCAGCTATCTCTTCCTCGCGGTCTCTACCTGCATGTTCCTTTTCGGCGCGCTGTTCTGGGGAATCTTCATCTCGGCCGGCGCGAAGACGCAGTTGCAGGCCTACCAGCTTGGGGTTTTGAGCTCGTTTCTTCCGGCGTTTCTGCTCTCCGGATTCATCTACGCCATCGAGACCATGCCGCCGGTGATTCAGGCGATTACGTACATGGTTCCCGCGCGGTACGTAGTGACCATCATGAAGAGCGTGTTTCTGAAGGGGGTCGGAATTCAGGTTCTGTGGGGCGAACTGGTTTTCCTCACGCTGTACGCCGTCATCGTCTTTCTGCTGGCGGTACGCAAGATGAATCAAAAGCTGGTGTGAGTTATGTGGGAACGGATTCGAGTCATTCTGCGGAAGGAATTCATCCAGGCGCTGCGCGAGCCGCGCATGCGCGTGCTGTTGTTCATCCCGCCCGTCGTGCAGTTGCTGGTATTCGGATTTGCAGTGAACCTGGATGTGGACCACACCCGCATCGCGTGGATGGACATGGACCGCACGCCGTCGAGCCGCGATCTGCTGGCGCGCTTCGAAGGCTCGCAGCGCTTCGACATAGTGTCGACGCCGCGCAATGAAGAGGAGGTCCAGCAGGTGCTCGATCGCGGACAGGCTCAGGCCGTGGTGCGCGTGCTGCCCGGATTCGAGCGCGATTTGCTCCGCGGCCGTCCCACCGAAGTGCAGGTGCTGCTCGACGGCACCAATTCCAATACCGCATCGCTGGTGGCCAGCTACGCGGGTGAGATCATCGCCGAATTCTCGGGCGACGCTCTGGCGGCGCAGCAGAACGTGCGCGTGCTCACGCGCAGCCCGGGTGCGCCGGTGAGCGCGGCGGTGCCGCAAGTGACCGCCCGCACGCGCGTGTGGTTCAACCCCGATCTCTACAGCCGGAATTATTTCGTCCCCGGCGTGGTGGCCAACATCATCATGACGGTGACCCTGATGCTCACCGCCATGGCGATCGTGCGCGAGAAAGAGATCGGCACCATGGAGCAGTTGATGGTCACGCCGGTGCGCCCCATCGAGCTGATGTTGGGCAAGACGCTGCCGTTCGCCGTGGTGGGGCTGGTGGACGTCGCGCTCGTCACCGGCGTGGCGCTCGTAGTGTTCCACGTTCCGTTCCGCGGCAGCGTCCTGCTGCTCTTCTTCTGTTCGATACTCTTCCTGATGACCAGCCTGGGCGCCGGGCTATTTCTTTCGACCATCTCGCAGACGCAGCAGCAGGCCATGATGGCGAACTTCTTCTTCTCCACCCCCGCCTTCATGCTGAGCGGCTTCGCCTTCCCCATCCGCAACATGCCTGTGGCGGTGCAGTGGCTGACCTATTTGAATCCGCTGCGGTATTTCATGGAAATCGTGCGCGGGCTGTTCCTGAAGGGCGCCGGCGTTTCCGTCCTTTGGCCGCAAATGGTCTGTCTGGCAGTCTACGGCGTGGCCGTGCTGACCCTGAGCGCCGCGCGATTCCGCAAGAAGCTGGATTGACGGATTTCACTCCGAGGCGATTACGGCCGGCTTGCGCACCAGGATCCGGAAGCCTCCCACTGCATCCTACGGCACGAAGTTTTCCTGGATATACTTCGCCAGCGGCGAGCCGCTCAATTGATCGCCTCTCAGCCAGAACTGTAGCCAGTGGTCGTTTCGTACCACGCAATCGCCTGTATTTTGGGAAATGCCGTCGACCATCTCCTGCTGCTTCTTGGGTGAGATCAGGGCCGGCCAGTCGCCGCGTTGATGGTGGAGAACGGCGGCTGCCCGGTCCAGAAATGCAGGCTGGCCATGCCGGGCATGGTGGTGAAGCCGCGGCAGCCGGCGTTGATGCGAGCGGTGATCGCGTGAAGTTCGGCTGCCACTTCCGGAGCCACACGTATGTGGTCCGTGCCCGGCAGCGCCAGCGGAACATCCGCCAGGTAGATGGCGCGGACGGCGAGCCCTTTCCAGGCGAGTGCGATCATGATCGCGCACACCACAGCCGCTTGACCGCGGAACTCCCAATTCATGGCGGCGAGGGCCGCGGTAAAGCCGTCATGCAGACAGATGACGCCGGCGATTATGGGGAGAATGGCCGCAAATTCCACCTGATCGCCAGCCACCGGGTACGCATACAACATAAGAAAGGCGGCCAGGAAAGCCAGCAACGCGCGGCTCGCCGTCTGGCGAAGTTCGACACTCCTGGCCGAAGGAATCGCCGCCAGCCACAGGAGTGCCGGGCCGTAACGGAAGATCGTCTGCGGCAGATGCGCCGCTGCGCACACCACCATGCCCACGCCGTAGAAAAGTTTCAGCGCGTCCACCCAGGCTGGCCGGTCGAGCCATACCGCGAGGGCGCAGCCGAGTGCCGCGAGCGCCGCCGGCAGCCAGGACGAGAAGGGAGCGGGGGTGTACCATATGCTCGCGAAATGCAGATGCATGAGCACCATGTTGTCGAGGATGGCGCCGGGTGAAGAACCGTTCCAGAGGAATATGGCGATGACGATGCCGGCCAGAAGCGCCGAGCATCCTGCCGCGATGCCCCAGTCCGTCGCGCGCAGAAGCGGGAGGACGGGCCGGCGGTACCACGCAAAGAGCGATGCCAAGGAAGCGGTCGCGATGGCCGCGAACACCAGCGCCCAGCGGTCGTGCCAATGTGCCGAGATCAGCAGCCACGGAAAAGCCAACGACAGCACGATCCAGACAGCGGAGAGGGCACGCCGGTTTCTGATTTCCGTGTAAGGCAGGAACGCGCCGATCGCGCCGAACCCGATGAGACCCCCGAGGTTGATCTTGATCAGCGCGGCAAAGGTGGCCAGCGTCGCCATGGCGGCCAGCGCACCGCGGGGCCGTTCCTCGATCCACGTGGCGGCAAACACCACTGCCATCACCAGGAAAATCCCGGTTTCCTGCGGGTGGCCGGGCTCGTTGCGCAGCGATCGGAGGCTGATGATGGCCAACGCGAACGTGAAGACCGAAAACGGGAACGAACGTGTGAACCGAAGTACGGTCCAGGAACACAGCATCGCCGTTGCCACCCAGAAGCAGAGGCTGACCCACCGGACACCGGCGTGCGATAGCTCCACGCCGAGGAGTCCGTGAATCATCCATCGCACGGCATAGTAGCCGGTTCCATATTGGGTGTAGATCTCGTCGAAGAGCCGGCGGCCGTCCAGGAACTGCCGGACGGTCATGAGAAGGAACCCCACATCGTCCCACCCGTCAATACCGCGAAACATCCAAAACCAGGCCGGGAACGCGCCCAGCCCGCAAAGGACCGCGTAGAACGGAATCAGTTTGATCCACGACCGCGGATGGCTCTGCCGGATGAGCATAAGTTTCCCATGGTACCGCGGCGCAGAGAATCAACGGCCGAAGAGATCCAGCAGTTGAGCGGCCGTGCCGGGACCGGCGGAGAGCGTTGCATGCACGGTTCGGTCGCGCCGCTCGATGGTGGCGGAGCCGAGAAGTGCCGCCAGTTCCGGCTGCCGCAAACGGAGACCCAGGGAGGTGAGGGTGAGGAGTGCGCGCAGGCTTTCCTCGAAACCGCGCGCCCGTTCAGGCGTACTGCACTGCGCCGTGGAGTCGAGCGTGAGCCCGGAATGCAGATCGGCGCCGAGCCAGACGGTATCGGCCATGTGGAGCAGGCGGTTGATATTCTGCGCGTTGCCGGTGAGCGGAAGTGTGGCGGTCCCGCGGGCAATTATCCAGATCGCGTGGCCGGCCGCGATGGACTCGGCCTGGGCGAGAAGGTCCGCCGGCGGCGCGCTGCTGCCCGCCGGATGCCGTCCCGCAATTGCCACGTTGGCCGAGAGCAGTGTAGTGCCGGCCGGAGCGTTCCCCCGAAAGTCGCCGCGCGCCGCCGTGATGAGTACCTTGCCGTTGAACGCCACCAGCAGGTACGTGGCACGATCGAACGGCTCGGCGACCGCGCGCGCGGACGCAGGCAGCTTCGCATAGAGCGGCGACTGACGAGCCCGATCGAGATTCACACCGGCCGCCACCAGCGTATCGGCCGGAAGGCACTTCGCCAGTTCGGTATCGATGGCGTGCTTCGGACTGAAGCCGCAGGACGCTCCGGCCACGGCCAGTGCCGACACTGTGGCCAGCGCGAAGGCCGTGCGTCCAGGAGTCACCATGTCATGATCGCAGACGCTGCCGGCCCGGTGAAGCCGCGAATCACACGGGCCTCGTCACCATCCGTTTGACTCGCTTCAACACCTCGACCGGATTGAATGGCTTCACCACGTAATCCTCGGCGCCCAGCCGCAAGCCTTTCAGCACTTCGGATTCCTGATCGCGGGCCGTCAGCATCATGACCCGAGTCCGGGCTGCGGAATTGGGCGCATGGAGGGCAGCGAGTACCTGATACCCGTCCATCCCCGGCATGTTGATATCCAACACGATCAGGTCGGGATTCCATTCGCGCGCGACCTCCAGCGTGTCGAGGCCGTCCGCCGTACAACGGCAGGTCAGGTCCGCCCGTTCCAGCGTCTCTTTCAGGAGAGCGGTAATCGCAGGATCGTCGTCGGCCACCAGGACGCGGAACCGATCCTCCGGCGACGGTCCGCTGCGCACAGGCTCGCGACGGAGCGCCACCGCGGCCCTTGTCAGGATCTCCTCCGGCGTGCAGGGATAGAACATGCAGTCCGCGGCAGCCGTTTTGATCCAGGAAAGGCGCTGCCCCATGGAAGCGGCACTCAGCACGGCGATCATCGGCGCGGTTGCGGCCGCGGCCGTTTTCGGCTGACCTTCCACCGCTGGAAGCGATACAAAAACCAGGTCGCAGGCGCGGGACTCGGCCTCAAGCGCCGTGGCCGGCGAGATGCGGCAGAACGCACCCGCGCCTCCCAGCAATTCGCTGAATCTCGCGCCTGCATCCGAGTCCAGACCAACCAGGGCTACCCGGCGCCCGGCGAGTTCGGGAAATCGCGGCAGGACAGACTCTGCTTGCGTGGCCGGTGTTTCTGAATTGGTCGGGAAGACACTCATACAGGGCTCTTATCGGCGGCTGGGGAGAGTTCTTTAGGAATATGCTGGCGGAGAGATCAACCCTAGCACTCCTTGCTGGCGCCGGTTCGCGCCGCCACGCCTGCGTAAACGCCGCCAAATCTGGCCGTCCTCCCGTGATTTCTCCTCTCACTGCGCCCTGTCGGGCCGATGAGGAAGCGAGAATGAATCACTCACTCGCAATCGGTATCGCTTTATGCGCAGGTTTCCTGCTGCCATCCACTGGCAGCGCACAAACCCCCGACAGCCCAACGCCTGCCCAGGCGACCGCTCCCGCGCCCGCGGCCGGGCCACAGCAAACAGCTACGGCGAATGCCGAGCCGAAGCCGGTGAAGCCCCCTCTGTTACCGCGATGGATCCAGTTTGGCGCGGTGATTCGCGGGAGATTCGAGGATCCCGACGGGATGAGCTTCGTGCCTGGCGCGAGCGACGGCTACTACTTGAATCGCGTCCGCGTGAACCTTATGGTGCGACCGGCCCCGTGGCTGCGGTTCTTCGCGGAGGGACAGGACGCCCGAGTGTTCGGCTATAACGCTCCCACGCAGCCGGCCTCCATGCACAATGCGCTCGACTTGCGTCAGGGGTATGTCGAAATCAGCACTGAAGACCGGCTTGGGTTTGGGCTGCGCGTGGGGCGTCAGGAGCTATCCCTGGGCAGCACACGCCTGATCGGCATCAGCGACTGGGGCCTGAGCCGCACATTCGACGCCGCGCGATTGTCACTCTACCAGCCGGGTGTCAAGATCGACCTGATCGCGGCTTCGGTGGTGCTGCTCGACGCTGCGCGGTTCGACCGCCATAAGCCCGGCGAGCAGGTCTTTGGCGCATACTTCACGCTTGAGAAATGGGGACCGAAGCTGGCGGTGGAGCCGTACATTTTTGTGAAACGGCAGGTCCAGATCGCCGGTGAGCGCGGAGAGACCGGCGACGCCGCGGTTGGCACGCTGGGATTTCGCGTCCTCGGGAAGCTTCCGGGACGCATCGACTACTCCGCCGAGCTGGCGCACCAATCGGGCCCTTACGCGGGCGATCGTATCTCCGCCATGGCCGGCGCCTATGTCGTGGGGTGGACCGTAAATACGTCGCCGCGCAAACCGCGTTTCAGCGTCGAGTTCGATCACGCCTCCGGCGACCGGGCGAACCAGGACGGCCATCGCCAGACGTTCGATCAAATGTACGCCAACAACCACAACTACTACGGCATCGCGGACTTGATGGGTTGGCGCAACATGCGCGACGCGCGAGCCGGCTTGGAATTCCTGATCGCCAGGAAACTGAAGCTGCAGACCGATCTCAACGAGTTTTATCTTGCCACCACCCAGGATGGCTTCTACAACGCCGGCGGAACGCGTACCGTGTTGAACCGCGGCGCCACTAGCCGCCACATCGGCTCGGAGATCGACGTCCAAGGCGTATTCCAATTCACCAAGACGCTGTCGATCGGCGCAGGGATCGCTCATCTCTTTGCTGGCGACTACCTGAAACAGTCGACCAAGGGCGGCGGGTACAACTATCCGTATCTGAGCTGGACGAAGCGGCTCTAGAGCGACGCGACCAGTGAATCGCGTGGGTATTGAGAAACCGGCGCGGAGGAATTCGGCGTAGGCGTCCTGAAGGTCCGCGAGATCATGGGAATTCAGGACATCGCCGCGGTCCCGCAGATGCCGCCCTGCCCTGAAGGGCGCGATCGATCTGCACGGCAAGGGTAATCGACGATCGGCCGGAGAATCTCACATACGCTATTCCACCCCCTGCTCGGGAATCGGCTTGATGGCCGAAATTTTCCAAATGCCCGAGCTTTCGCTGTGACCGGCTATGACCCGCTCTCTGGCGACTGCATTCGCCTATTGGTACGCCGATTCAGTGCCATCCCTGCGGCGATTCGATCGGGTCCGGGAAGCTCAGAGAAACGCCTTCAAGTGAGGGTGGCGATACACGAATCCGGCTGCGAGAAACCAGCCGCTACGGGCTCCTGCCACGGTATGCCCCGCCGACAGGTCAAGCTGGGCGTTCTGGCCCAAGCCATGGGTGACTCCGCTCGCGGCCACCCACGATGTGCCCTGCCCTCTTTCGAGATTCACCCTGTAGACCTCCCAAGTTCCCGCAAATCCGCCCGCCAACCGGTGCCCCGCGGAGATGCTGAACGCAGAGTCGAGGACGCGGCCCTTGTCGTCGGAAACGGAGGCGACATTGAAGGTGCCGCTGATTGAAAATGCCTTGGGAAGGTTTTTCGACCAACCCAGTTTCACCTCCGGATCGACTGCCCCGCTGGTGAGCGCTTCATTTCCAACCGGTATCGACAAATTTCCGATCAACGACAGGGCTGGCCCGAACTTCCCTTCGTCATGCAGCTTGAACTTGAGCCCGACGGTGTGGTCGGAGAGCCCGGAAGCCCGTGACAAGCTTTCGACCGGCCGCGCCGTCTGCCACACGTATCCTTCGCCCTCAAACCGAAGCTCCACGCGCCGTGAAATCCCGAAGCGCAACAGAGTCTGAGGCCCGGCATAGGCGGTTTCCCGGTCGCCTCCGCGCCCGCCCCGGTCTAGCGCAAAACCGCCTTCCACTTGGGTAACCAGCTTACCCACGACCTCGGTGGACTCGCCAAAGCCAGGCCGGTCCGGTGCGAGCTCACCCGGCTCTGGCACCGTTTGGGACAGCGCGGATCCCGCCATAGTCATCGCGAGTAGCAACACTCGTAGGTTTGACATGCTTCTTCTTATCGAAGCCGGCGCCGAAAGTGTGAGGGTTCTCGATTTGCCGGCGCGCATCTGTTCGCCGCCGGGGGCAGACCCATGCCGGCCTGGCTCTCGGTGCCCTTGGACGAAGCGGATCGCGTATTACCAGCAAATCCTACGGGGGTATCGAGAAATCGCCAAACGCGCCGATAGAACACTTCGAGGGATTCACGTCCCGCGAAACGAGGAGAAACATGCAAGCAACTCTCTCCGCACCGGCGGCGAGCACCCCTGCACTCAAATCGGATGAGCGTGCGGGCAAGTACCTGACCTTCATCATCGGCAAGGAGGAATTCGGCGTAGGCGTACTGAAAGTCCGCGAGATTATGGGGATCCAGGATATCACCGCGGTGCCGCAGACGCCGCCTTACCTGAAGGGCGTGATCAATCTGCGCGGCAAGGTAATCCCCGTCATCGATCTGCGCTTGAAGTTCGGGCTGCCCAGCATCGACTATACCCAGCGCACGTGCATCATCGTCGTCCAGATAAAGAGTGGATCCACTCTTCTCCTGATGGGAATCGTCGTGGACGAAGTTTCCGAGGTGATCACGATGGCCTCTGGCGATATCGAAGATACCCCCGATTTCGGCGCGAATGTGGCCACCAGCTACATTCTCGGCATGGCGAAAATCAAGGGCAAGGTGAAGATCCTGCTCGACATCAACGAAGTCCTCACCAGTCAGGAGATCCACGGCCTCGAAGCCGTAATTCAATAAAGGAAGAACATGAAGACAATGACGATTGGTAAGAAATTGATGGGCAGCTTCGTCGCAACGCTGCTCCTGACACTGGCGCTGGGATTGTCCTCGCTAAATTCGATTGGCAGGCTGTCGGATAGTTTCGACGTAGCCGTGGGCAAGACGGCGAAAAAGATCGTGCTGAGTGGTGCCGTCGACAACGCCGAATCGGACATGGTGGCTTCCCAGCGTGGCGTCATCGAGTTCACGTTTGGAAAAGTGCCGTCGGCAGTTGAGAAGGCCAAGCAGGAATTCGAGTCGTCGGCGCAGACGTGGGCCAAATCACTTGCCGAGATCCGGCCGATGCTGGTCACAGAAGAGGGAAGGCAGTCGGCCGACCAGTTGGAATCCAATTTGGCTGCGTGGCGTCCGATTTTCGCTGAAATCTGCCAGCTCGCCGCATCCGGGAACCCAGACGCCGCGCTGAAACTCGCAGTGGAAAAGACTGTGCCGATTTACCAATCTGCTAGCAAGGCAGCGCAGCGAATCCTGGAGATCCAGATAGGATTGTTGGAGAAGGACAGAGTTGCCACGGCTGATCTGAACAGCGCGAGCCACTGGATTGCTCTCACGCTGATCGGCCTGTCGCTCGCGCTCGGGATAGGCATTTTGTTCATAGTCAGGCAAACCACTCAGACTCTAGTCAAAGCTTCGAGCGAACTTGCCGAGGGCGCCGAGCAGGTCTCGAGCGCCGCGGGCCAGGTCTCCGGCTCCAGCCAGTCCTTGGCGCAAGGCGCTTCCGAGCAGGCCGCTTCCCTGGAAGAGACCTCCGCTTCGAGCGAAGAGATGGCTTCCATGACGCGCAAGAACGCCGAGAACTCGCAGCAGGCGGCCGCCTTCATGAATGCCGTGAGCCAGCGCGTGGCCGAGGCCAATCGCACTCTGGCCGATATGACCACGTCCATGCAGGAAATCGGCGCGTCCAGCGGCAAAATCTCCAAAATCATCAAAGTCATCGACGAGATCGCCTTCCAGACGAACATTCTGGCGCTGAACGCGGCCGTCGAAGCGGCGCGCGCCGGTGAAGCGGGCATGGGATTCGCCGTGGTCGCCGACGAGGTGCGCAACCTGGCGCAGCGCAGCGCTCAGGCAGCCAAGGATACAGCCGCGCTGATCGAAGATTCGATTCTCAAATCCGGAGAGGGCAGCAGAAAGCTGGGCGAGGTCGCCGGCTCGATTCAAGCCATCACGGAAGGCGCCGGCAAGGTGAAGACACTGGTGGATGAGGTGGAAGCATCGAGTAAGGAGCAGGCTCAGGGGATCGAGCAGATCTCGAAAGCCGTCGCCCAGATGGACGAAGTGACGCAACGGACCGCCGCCAACGCCGAGGAGAGTGCGGCGGCGAGCGAAGAGTTGAACGCGCAATCGCAAGCCTTGAAGGCAGTGGTGGAGCAACTGCAGGCGCTGGTCGGCGCGGGCTCCGGCCATTCCACGGCGCTCCGGCAGCCCATCGCCGCTCAAAGGCCTACAGCCGCGCGCCCCATCCCGAGCACCCGTCGTTTGCAATCCGGAACGGCCGCTCCACGTAAGGCGGCTCCGGCTCTGACGGGCGTCACCGCAGGCCGCGCGGCAGCGTTCCCGCTCGACGATAGCGAATTCAAGGAATTCTAATCGGACACTCCGGAGCGCGGGCGGAGCCGCCCGCGCCATTCACTATGCCAAACAATTCCGATTCCGCGCTGCTCGCCTCGCTACAGCAGAGTATCGAAGCCATGGCGCTCGAAGTAGCGCTCCGCGACCTCAGCTCTACCGAGCTGATCCAGCCCCTGGCCCCGATGCTGGCCGGGATTCGGTGCCAGGCGGAATCCGCGGGAATGGCCGCTCTCGCCCTGGCCGCATCCGTCATGCCGGACACCGAACCGGGCTTGCGCGATATCGTCAGCCGCCTGCAGCAGCTCCTCGCCACGCCAGACATGCCGGCGCCGGCCGCCGCGCCTGGAGCGCTCGCGTCGCTCCAGCAGGATCCCGAGCTGGTCGGCGACTTCATCATGGAATCGAGAGAGCATCTGGCCGCCCTCGAAGCGCAACTGCTGGCCCTCGAGCAGGACCCGGGAAACGCGGAAGCCATCAACACCATCTTCCGCGGATTCCACACCATTAAAGGGTTGGCTGGATTTCTGGACTTCTCGGCTATCCAGCGGTTCGCCCACGAAGTGGAAACCTTGCTCGACCTGGCCCGAAATTCGAAGGTGCCCGTCGATTCCGCCCTGATCGACATTATTCTCCAGAGCGCCGACCACATGACTCAGTGTCTGCTCGGAGTGGAAACCGGGGTCGAGCCGGCCTCCGACGCCGCGCCGCTAATCGCTCGCATCCGGGAGGCGATCGCTGGGGCAGCCGATTCGCAGTCGGATCTCGCGCAGCTTGCCAGCGTGGTCGCCGAGCCGGCACGCGCCGCTGCCGCCACGCAGGACGCCGCCGCCGGACCCCGCTCCGTCAAAGTGGACACAGGCAAGCTCGACTACCTGGTCGAGATGGCGGGCGAGTTGGTCATCGCTCAATCGCTGATCCAGCACGATCCGGATTTGGCCGCCGCTCGCAGTCCGCGGCTGACGCGCAATCTGGGACAGTTGACCCGCATCACGGCAGACGTCCAGCGTGTCGCCATGGCCATGCGGATGATCCCGGTCGGCCAATTGTTCGGGCGCATGGCGCGTCTGGTGCGCGATCTGGCGCGGAAATCGGGTAAACAGGCCAATCTGGAGCTCACGGGCGAGGATACCGAGCTCGATCGCAATATGGTTGAAGAGCTGGCGGATCCGCTGATGCATATGATCCGCAATGCGGTGGACCACGGCGCCGAGCCGCCCGAAGCGCGCATCGCCTGCGGCAAAAGCCCTGTCGCCCGAATCGACCTGAAGGCCTATCACAAAGGCGGATTCATCAACATCGAGGTTTCGGATGACGGCCGGGGCCTGGTGCGCGGCAAGATCCTCGCCAAGGCCCAGCAGCGAGGCTTGGTTTCCGGCGGCGAACAACTGACCGATCAGGAAGTGTTCAGCTTCATCTTCGAGCCGGGTTTTTCCACTGCCGAACAGATCACAGACGTCTCCGGCCGAGGTGTCGGTATGGACGTGGTCCATAAGCAGATCGTCAAGTTGCGCGGCCGCGTCGATATTTCATCCCGTCCCAGTCAGGGCACCACCTTCGTCATCAAGCTGCCCCTCACGATGGCCATTATCGAAGGCCTCGTAGTGGGAGTCGGAGTGAACCGGTACATCGTTCCGATATTCGTCGTGAAGGAGATGTTCCGGCCCACCCCGGAATCGCTTTCCACCGTACCCGATCGCGGCGAGATGGTCCTGGTGCGGGGCTCGCTCCTGCCCATCCTGCGCTTGCACCGGCGCTTCGGCGTCGTCCCCAGATCCGGGGAGCCGTCGGAAGGCGTTTTGATCGTGGTGGAGAGCGCTCGCAAGAACTTTTGTGTGCTGGTTGACGAGCTGATTGGAAAGCAGGAAGTCGTAATCAAGAGCCTGGGAGAAACCTTCAAGAATGTAACCGGTGTCGCCGGGGGATCCATTCTGGGAGACGGCCGGGTAGGACTGATTCTGGATGTGGAGGCGCTCTTTGGAAACCCGACCCGCGAGTGAAGAACTGTCGCAGCGTGAATTCGATCGGATTACCGACCTTGCCTTCCGGACTTGCGGCATCGACCTCAAGAACGGAAAGCAGGAGTTGGTTCAGGCTCGATTGGGCAAGAAAATCCGCCAGGGCAAATTCAACTCCTTTAAACAGTACTACGAACATGTCGTCGCCGATACGACAGGCCAAGAGTTGATTGCTTTGCTCGACGCTCTCACCACAAATTTTACGTCCTTTCTTCGCGAAGCCAGCCATTTCGATCTCTTGCGAAAGACCATCGTACCCAGCCTCAAGGGCCAGATCCGCATCTGGAGCGCGGCGTGCTCGACGGGAGAAGAGCCATACACGATCGCTTTCTCTCTGCTCGAGGAGCTTGGGATGCCCGCCGCCAGCCGAATTCACATCCTGGCCTCCGATATTTCCTCCCGCGCGCTGGCCGCTGCCGAGCGGGGCGCCTACGAGACCGAACGGTTCAGGGACTTTCCCAAAGACTGGCTAGGGAAGTATCTCTTGCGCGGCTCGGATCGCTGGGAAGGATGGTTTCGAGTCAAGCCGCCCATCCGCAGCATGATCGAATTCCGGCGCCTCAATCTGATGGAGCCGTTCCGTCCAGCCCAGCCCTTTCATGTGATCTTTTGCCGCAACGTGATGATCTATTTCAACAAGGAGACGCAAGGACAGCTCGTCAATCGCTTCGCGTCTTGTCTTGCACCGGGGGGATATTTGCTGATCGGACACGCAGAATCCCTCACCGGATTGGAGCATCCCTACGACTACGTCAAGCCGGCTGTCTACCGGAGGCCTTTATGAATGTCGTCATCGGTGTGGCCGATTGCCACGTAACCAGCGATACATCCAATGTGCTGGTCACCTATGCGCTGGGCTCCTGCATCGCGGTTGCGATCTACGACCCCGTCGCCCGGGTGGGTGGTCTGCTGCACTTCATGCTGCCGGAAGCGCCGGCCGGCGCTGGGGAGGCCGGCAAGAGCCCTTACATGTTCGCCGATAGCGGCATCCCAATGATGTTTCGCGAGGCATACGAGAGGGGCGCCCAGAAGCGCCGCCTACGAGTGCGTGTGGCCGGAGGGGCCCAAATCACGGATGCGCAGGGCGTTTTTAATATCGGACAACGGAACTGCCTGGCCATGCGCAAGATTTTCTGGAGGGCGGGGGTGATTGTGCACGCAGAGGAAACAGGCGGCAAAAGCGCGCGAACGATGCGCTTCGAGATGGAGTCGGGCCGCATCTTTTTGCGGTCGCCCGAGGGACCCGCGGAGAGGGAACTATAGGGCCAGCCTTGCGGCTTGCCCAGGAGGACGAACACTTATGGCATTTCATCTGATGATTGTGGACGATTCCGCGGCGATGCGGGCATTTATTGTTCGCGTGATCTGGCTTTCGGGCCTCGACGTAGGGATATGCATGCAGGCTTCGAACGGCCAGGAGGCGTTGGACCTGCTGCGCGCGAACTGGATCGACATCGTCCTGACCGACGTCAATATGCCGGTCATGAACGGCGAACAGTTTGTCTGTTGTATGGAAGGGGACGAGATGCTGCGCACCATTCCGGTTCTGGTGGTATCCACCGATGGCAGCGAGAGCCGCATCCAGCGCATGATGTCCCTCGGCGCCAAAGGGTATGTGAAGAAACCCTTTTCGCCGGAGCTGCTGCGCAAGAGTATGGAACAGCTACTGGGGGTGAGCAATGATTGAAGAAGCAGCAGTACACCAACTTCTGTCGGTATCGGCGCAAAAAGTGCTCGAGGCCATGTTCTTCGTGACACCCGACAAGGTGTCCATGGACCCGCAAAGGCCAGCCGGGGAACTGATCGCCGCCAGCCTGACGTTTCAAGGAGCGCCCCCCGGCCGGTTTGGGCTTGTCGTCTCGGATCTCGTCGCCAGGACTCTCGCCGCGAACTTCATCGGATGCGATGATGGTCAGCACTTGCATCCAGCCCAGGTGTCCGGCGTCATGGGGGAGCTCGCTAATATGATGTGCGGCGCGGCGATCAGCGAGCTGGAATCCAATGCCATCTTCGATCTGAGCGCTCCGGAGTCGACCCACGTCGGGGCTGACGAACCGGGTCCGGACTTTATTGCCGGCTCGCCCCCCACCTGCCGCTTCGAGTTTCCCGAGGGCGCACTGGTTTTTTCCCTCACGTTCGAGGAACCGGTGTGATCCCAGACAGGAAAATCAAGGTCCTGATCGTCGACGATTCCGCCATTGTACGCAAGCTGCTGGGGGAGGCGCTGTCGGGAGAGTCCGATATCGAGGTTGTGGGAACGGCGCCCGATCCGTACATTGCCCGCGACAAGGTCCTGGCGCTGTCCCCGGATGTCCTTACTCTGGATATCGAGATGCCCCGCATGGATGGGCTCACCTTTCTCAAGAAGTTGATGCTCTTTCGTCCCATGCCCGTAATCGTAATCAGCTCGCTGGCCAAAGCTTCCTGTCAGGCCGGAGTGGAGGCGCTGCGTGCCGGCGCCGTGGAAGTCATGGCCAAGCCGGGCGGTCCCTACTCGGTCGGTGAACTGAAGGTCTCCCTCGCGACCAAAATCCGTGCGGCGGCGGCCTCGCGGGTCGCGCGGCCGCGCCCGCCTATGCCGCAGCCGGAGGCTCCACCGCCCCCGCCCACTGCCGGGAAATTCAACCCGCTGGCGCTGATCGCGATCGGAGCGTCCACTGGCGGCACGGAAGCCATCGAAGAGGTTCTCACGCACCTGCCTGCCGATATGCCCGGCATCGTCATCACGCAACACATCCCGGCCGGCTTCTCGCGCGCGTTCGCCGATCGTCTGCACAAGGTCTGCCCCATGCGTGTGGCCGAGGCAGGGGATGGCGACATAGTCCAATCCGGACTGGCCCTGATCGCTCCGGGGAACTTCCACATGATCCTGCGCAAGTCGGGCGGCGTCTACCGGGTGACGGTAAAGGATGGACCGATGGTCTGCTATCAGCGTCCCTCGGTAGACGTGCTGTTCAGCTCGGTAGCAGAGGCAGCCGGACCGAACGCCGTCGGTGTGATCCTCACGGGCATGGGCTCGGATGGAGCACAGGGAATGAAGAAGATGAAATCCGCCGGCGCCTCCACGATCGCTCAGGACGAGGCAAGCTGCGTGGTCTTCGGCATGCCCAAGGAGGCCATTCGCCTAGGCGGGGCCGACCGGGTGGTCCCATTGCACTCGATCGCCCAGGCCATCCGTACCGCCCTTATCGCTACCGGGGTGTAGTTATTCGAAACCGCCTTCGAGCGCGCATTCCGGCGCAAGCTCAGGGCGAAGAATCAGGCATGCGTGACATCCGCAGCCGGACCCGCCCCGACAGGGTTAGCGGCACCACTACGGAAAGCCGGCAGAAACAAAGCACGAGGTGCCACAGATAGACGCGTCAGAGTGCGCCAATCACCAGGCCCTCGTCGAACGGGCAGTCCGAAAGGGATCGCGCATCCTGTTCTTCCCCTTCAGCCGTCCTTATTTTGGCTGTTGTAGAATAATAAGGAATGCGCGTCGGACGGTGGCCGAGTTCCCCCGGCGAAACGCCTTCAAGCATTTTTCCAAGTCGTTGCCCTCAGCGCCACCCTAGCTCAGCTGGTAGAGCGGCTGATTCGTAATTTCTAACTCCCGGTGTATGCTATTGATTCTGTGTTCGGCCACTCCCTCATTCTGTCGGCATGTTCGGCCTGACGGGCGCTAATTGAATCCGATTTTGCATCCAACGTTCGGAAGACAGAGCAGAAAACACCCGAACTCCGGTTCGAGGTGCCATTCTGTTCATTGCCTCCTTCGGCCCAAACGAAATTCCTCCAGTTCTCGCTTCAGCGGAGCCCAATATTCCCGATCCTTGCGGCGCTCCACCCGTTCTTCGACCTCCAGCGCCTCGCTCACATCGTCCGGCCGCGCCGACAGCGCGGCTTGAACTGCCGGGCGCAAAATGGCCTCGGCGCCTGCCAACTCGGGGTGCGCACCTGCCACTTCCACCAGCAACTCCGGGGTGCGCAACTCGCGCAGCCAGAACCGCACCAGTTCCTGGGTCGCGTTTGTGGAGTGCCTGAAGTAGCTCTGCTCGACCAGGCGCCTGATCATCGGCCAGTCCTTATCACGCTGGGTCTTTTTCGCGCGTACCAGATCTTCCATCGCGAGCAAATCGATGGGCTCACCGGCAACCTCAATGGTCGTGCGGCGGGCCCATAGCTCCTCGAAGCCGGCGACGCCGCGCAAGGAAGACATCAAATCGATTCGCAGTCCTGCAACATCTTCTCGCCGGCAGCGGAGATGGACAGCATGCCCGCGCAACAAGTGCCGCTCTTCCAAAGGGGGAACGGCAATCACTTCGGCGTCAAGAGCGTCGAGCGCTCGCACCAAATTTGGGAGGTTTGTCGCATCCGCCAGAATCAGGAGGTCCAGGTCGCGGCTAAATTCCGCTGCGCCGTAAAATATGCACGCCTGGCCGCCCATGAGAAGCGTTCTCGCGCCACTCCGCTGGATCGAAGAAAGGGCTTTGAGTATCGGGCTCTGGCTCAAGTGATCCTCCCAGCGCGAGATAGGTCTCCCACAGCCGTGCTGATTCAAGGAAACGCTCGCCGGGGCTCAGTGCATACCACGCCGCCCACTCGTTCCCCACTATCTCTTCCACGTGAAGACGCTTCACGTTTCCTACTGTAGCTGATTCCCTCAATTGATGAGCCACCTTTCGGTTCGATGCGGTGGGGGCGGGATCTTTGGATAGGCAGTCACGCCAGCACATCGTCCGACGACGGCATTCCGGTACACTCGATGCGGACAATCGGTCGAGGAGTGGGCGAATCTGACACGGGACGCCCGTCTGATGTGCGGCCTGTTGTCCCGTCTGGAGTGAGCAGCCTGACCAAGATAACGAGCCGCCAGAATAGCAAAGCGTTGGCAGGCTGTGATAGGAGATGTGGCAAACTGAGTGAAAGTAGAGCGCCGTGAGACGGAGGTCCTCGCGCTCACAGCCGGCCGGGGACCGACGATACAGAAGAAGCACATCGTGAACATAGCAAAGCCTGCGCCGAGGGCTAGCCGCCCCGGGCGGGCGGCCCTGGATGAACTCATTGAGCAGATCACGGTAGATGCCTATGGCGAAGATGAGCAACTCTGGGCCTTCCGGCAGGCTTTCGAGGACCGGGTCGCCGTGCCCTGCGATGCGTTGGTCATCGGTGAGCCGGTATCGGTGGTTGAGTTCGACTACGACGGAAACGAGCGGCGCGGATTGACGGCCAAATGCCTCCGTCCAGATGGCCGCAAGCACGTCGTCGCCGCTTCCGATGTCGAGTTTCCGCACGGAACGGAAGGCGAGAGGTACGTTGGAGCGTATCGCAAATGGATGGGGCTCACACCATTCCCACCGGAGACTGCTTCTCGATGGAGCGGCAAAGGCCGCCGTGAAATGGCCGGCATAGCGATCGACGCGCACCAACAGGTGGAGTTGGCCGTCCTATCGGTGAAAAGTCAGACCGCGCGTTGCCGGTTCCTCGGGAGCGACCGGACCGTTACGCTGCGAAGTCGGAGGTTCTGGGTGCCCGGTGAAATTGTGCGAGTCAAGCCGCGAAAGAAGTGGCTCTACGGTAATCCGCACCTCTCGGCAGAGATCGAGTCCACCAGGATCGACGCGCGAGCCCATGGGATTGACCCCGCTCCGGTTAGAGGAGCGTGGCGCATGGAATCCGATCGACGAATACTGGGGTGAGGCAAGTAAGTCGATCGAACGGTGGGCCAGGCCGATCATCGCCCGTGGCCCGCGACAGGCTTTTGAAATGGAGCAAGTGCTGCCCGGGTATGACTTCGCCGATCCGGAATGCGACCCGATTGGCGTTTCCAACGACCTCAAAAACTCTGGAAATACTGGGGGCGCATACAAAGTCCTGATGGAACTCTGTGGGGCGGATCTACGCTGTCTGGACGCCCATGCCCACTTGGGGAATCTTGCTTTCGATCTGATGGCTTACGATGCGGCCCGCCACTACGAGACGGGTTTCCGGATCGGCGAGTTAGCACTGCCCGGAAGTTTCAGCGGTGTCCTGCCGTGGGGCCACATTGACAACCGGCCATTCCTGCGGTGTATGGATGGATTCGGGCGTTGCCTTTGGCGCCTGGGCCGGTTTTCGGACGCCTGCCAAATCTTCGAACGAATGCTGTGGCTGAACCCTTCAGACAATCAAGGTGTCCGATTTTTGATCGACGATGTTCGCATGAAGCGGGCGTGGGAAGATCGACGGGATAAATAGAGAACCCTTCGCCACAAGAGCCGGCGGGCACAGCCCCCCGCGACAGAAAATATCAGTCTCCGCTATCAGCAAGATCCAGCTTGCAAGCACAGTCGGTGCGCATGAATTCCGTAACGTTTGAGATTCCGGATTGCAAGGGACCGGACGATTGCAGGTTTCTGCTCTTTGCCCGCAGGAGACGTGCCAGGCCCAACCCTTTCTTGAGAATGGAGGTGGATTCAAGATCGAATTCATCTTTTTCCACACTCGGAGACCTCAAGTGCCTGATTTTCTGGGATTTAAATGCCTCCTTAAGTGCCCTTGATCGGCTGATCAAACTCGCTTGCGCGATTCGCCGCAAGTCATTATAATTGAAGAGGTAAGCCACCCTAGCTCAGCTGGTAGAGCGGCTGATTCGTAATTCCTACGTCGTAGGCTATGCTATTGATTCTGCGAGTGGCTACGCCCTCCTTCTTCCGGCATATTCGGCCTGTCGGGCGCTAATTGAATCCGATTTTGAATCCAAGTTTCCTCTCAGGCAAGCAACGCACGCCGAACCGCGTCCGGCTCACGCGCGATCACCGTCAGAAAGGCCCTAGCGGGGCCGCTGGGGACTCGTCGCCCATGCTCCCAATGTTCCAAGGTCCGTTTGCTCAGACCGAATAACTTGGCAAACTCCCCTTGAGAAAGGGAGATCTTCTCTCTGATCGCCTTGACATCGATGTCGTCTGGGACGTGTACCTCACAGCCGTGATTCTCCCGGCCCTTTGCGAAAGCGAGCGCTTGTCTGGCGCTCTCGATCATTCGTTCGCCCGCCGTCGGTCTCCTCTTCTTCATTTCGACTCCCTTCCGGACCTGTAGGTCTCGACCATATTTGCCAGGACGGATTTCAATACTCGTCGTTCTTGCGGGGCCAAATCGGTCTTCTCGTTCTTGGCGAAGATGTTGAGCAAGAATACCGGAATGTCCGTCCCGGAGAAGAATGTTATTACCCGGTAGCCGCCACTTTTCCCCTTGCCCCTTCCGGCGAACCGCACCTTGCGGGCACCGCCCGTTCCTTCGATTATGTCGCCGCCCGCAGGATGGGCAGCAATCCACGTCACGATGGCAAGCCGCTCCCCGTCGGACAGCCCCAACGACCGCGCGTCGCCAAGGAATGCGGGTGTTTCCACGACGG
>JBGPHT010000011.1:0-86274 GCA_041484525.1 Bryobacteraceae bacterium
CTAATGACTGCGATGCCGCCGGAAACGGGCCGCCGCGGTCTCCCGTGAAGAGGGCACCGGTCGACTCAGCAACCAGCCCCGCACCGCACCTATGAAAACAAGGGGCTTGCGTGCCGAATTTTAAGTGGGAAAGTAGCTAACGTTGTTAGCTGGTACATATCCGGCACAACGCCATCGCCGAAGTCCGCGGCGCCGCCGGGCCGTCGGGCAAAGGATTTCCCGGCCCTATTGCGTTGGGAAAAGGTGAGCGAGACTTTCGATGTTCTTCTTCCGGCAGTCTCGTTTTGAGATAACGCGCTGGGCGGATCGGACGCAACAGATCTGCTCCGGCGCATAGCGACCCAGGATTACGAGGAGATTAATGCCCAAAGCCATCATCGCGAACGCGGTGATCGGGATTTTGAATTTGGCAACAGCAGGCAGTGAGAAATATCTCGACAACGGGTCGCTACAGACCGTCGCCATCAAGCTCACGATCCGCGGGAAGTCTGTTGTACCGAGGAGATACTGTCGCAGCACTTCTTCATACTCCCCAAGTTGAATCTGGTACCGCTCATCCTTTTCCGTCGGCCATTCGCGGACGGCTGCCCGCCACAGCACGCTCAAGGCGAAGTAACCGAGCTTATCGGTGTCGATTCCGCAGTCACGGCCAGAAAATGTCGTGCCCTTGCTCCCGGGCATCTCCATCGCGATAGTCAGAAGATCAAGGAGGGGAAAGCGCTGGGTCTTTCCGTGCCAGACCTGTTTCATCATCCAGTTCTCGCCCCCTTCGCTGATGCGCAATTCGCATTCGCGACACAGAAGAGGTGCCCTGACTTGCCGTATCACCGGCCGTCGGCCGCGCCGGTCAACTCTCTCAGTATTGGGGCGTTCGGAGCCGGGGTCGGTCGCGTATTTGTACATCGCCGCCGGAACCAAATGACTCCTCTGGATCTCCGCTACTTTAAGGCAAAGCTTGCAAACGTCCTGTGCCATTGGCAGAATTGTAATCCTATTCAAGACTGCGTGATCGACCGCTACAGATCAGAGGAACCAGGGACAGCCTAAACTGCGAAATAGGGGACGGCACCATCCGACGCAGCATATGCGTTACGAGTGAGGTATGCCCCAGGAGTCTCAAAAGACCACGTGCGTCAAGCTGCCCCGGATGTGGTCCACAGAACCGTAGAGCCATATGTTACGATGCTGCCACGGCACACCAATGGCAGACTACATTTACGTTGACAATTCAAATCTATACATCGAAGGCAAGCGCGTCAGCGCGGTAAAGAAGGGGCTTGCCATGAATATCTACGATGCGATGAATAATCGCATTCTCGATTTCGGCTACAGCATGAGCTTTGGCCGCCTTCATGAATTTGTCGCAGGTAAGGACTCGTCCCAAATCGCTCGTGCGGTCCTCTTCGGTTCGCGGCCGCCGCCGAACGACTCGATCTGGAAATTCGCGGAAAAGGCTGGTTTTGAGCTGGTTCTTGAAGATCGGAATGTAGCCAACAAGGAAAAGAAGATCGATACGGGCATCGTCTCCGCAATGGTGAAAGATGCCTACAAAAAGGTGAATCCTGAAAAGGATATGCTCGTTCTTGTCGCAGGCGATGCCGACTTCGTGCCAGCGGTGCGCGACCTAGTTGAAGACCACTTTCGGGTTGAGGTGGTTTTTTGGGATCACGTCTCGCGCGAACTAAGGGAAAACTGCACGAAGTTCATCAGTCTTAACGAACATCTGGATTATCTGGCGCTGTGATTGAGAATTTGATCGCATCGAGCACGGAAGCGACGGTCGCGCGGTCGCCCCATGCAACTAACCAGTACGTGTTCCGGTCGGAACACGCGCCACTCGGAGAAAGGTAGCTGTGGTGTTCACGCAGCAACTGGCTGGCTGCACGAACTGCCGATCACGCAATTCAACTTGACGGGTTGTCGCCATTCCGTGGAAGTGTCTCTCCGGCGGACGCTCAGGAATCGGCGATCAGAAAAACCTGCCGCGCTCTCCGTTCAAGTGAACAGCATCGAGGTTAAGTCAAGCCTCTGGCGCGGTCCGGCAGGCCGCTCTTTCACAGTCGCGGCTGCGTGAACTATAATCGCCTCAGATTCTCCGAAAGGATTCTATGCGCTGTAAGTCTCTGCTCGCCGCGTTTGCCCTGACGCTGGCCCTCACCGCCCAGACGCTTCCCCCGGGCGTCCAAACGAAGGCCTCCCTGGGCGGCATCACGCAGTACGATTTCCCCAACGGACTGCGGGTCCTTCTTTATCCCGATCCGGCCAATCCCAAGATCACGGTCAACGTCGTCTACCTGGTCGGCTCGCGTCACGAGGGCTACGGCGAGACCGGCATGGCGCACCTGCTCGAGCACATGGACTTCATCGAGACCACCAACGGCCGCGAGATCAAGAAAGAGATCGTGGGCCGCGGCGCGCAGTGGAACGGGACTACATCCTACGACCGCACCAATTACTTCGAAACCTTCACGGCCAGCGACGACAACCTGAAATGGGCGCTTGGTCTCGAGGCCGACCGCATGTCCAAGGTGAAGTTTACGCGGCAGCTTCTCGATACCGAAATGACGGTGGTGCGCAACGAATTCGAGCGCGGCGAAAACAGCCCGCAATCCATCCTCGAAGAGCGCGTGGTTTCGACCGCCTACCTGTGGCACAACTACGGCAAGTCGACCATCGGCGCGCGCGAGGATATTGAAAAGGTTCCCGTCGAACGCCTCGAGGCCTTCTACCATAAGTATTACCGGCCGGATAACGCCGTGCTGGTGGTCACCGGGCGCATCGATGAAACCAAGACGCTTGGTTTCGTCGCGGATACGATCGGCAAGCTGCCCAAGCCGGCGACCAAACTGGACCAGACCTACACGGTCGAGCCGGTGCAGGACGGCGAGCGCTTTGTCGAACTGCGTCGCGTCGGCAGCGGCCAGGAAGTGATGATGGCATTCCACGCGCCGGCGGCGGGGCATCCGGATGCTGCCGCGCTCCAGGTGCTGTCGGCCATTATGAATGGCAGCGGTGGAGGCGGGCGCGGCGGACGCGGCGGCGGTGGTGGCGGTGGCGGACAGGGCCGCCTGCCCAAGGCGCTGGTCGAGACCAAGCTGGCGCTCTCCGCGAACATGCGATTCCAGGCGCTGCACGATCCGGGATTCGTGCTGGTCTCGGCCAACCTCTCGAATGAGCAGTCGCTCGAGCAGGTGCGCAACACCCTCATCAAGACGGTCGAGGATGCGGTTGCGCAGCCCCCCACCCGCGAGGAAGTCGAGCGCGTCAAGACACAGATGCTGCGCGGCCTGGAACAGACCCTCTCGGATGCGCAGTCGCTCGGCACCAACGGCCTGACTTCGGCGGTGGCGCAGGGTGATTGGCGCCTGATGTTTCTGGCGCACAGCCGGCTCAAGGATGTCAGTCCGGAAGACGTCGTCCGCGTTGCCAAGACCTACTTCAAAGCCTCCAACCGCACTGTCGGCTACTACATCCCAACGGCCGAACCGGACCGCACCGTGGTCCCCGCCACGCCCGATCTCGAGGCCATCTTCAAGGACTACAAGACCGACGTGAAGATCACGCGCGGCGAATCGTTCGATCCCACGCCGGCCAACATCGAGAGCCGCGTGGTGCGCAGCAAGCTCCCCAACGGCATGAAGCTGGCGCTGTTGCCCAAGGAATCCGCCAACGGCAACGTGTCGGCCGCGATCGAGCTGCATTTCGGTGACCTGCAATCGCTGGCGGGCAAGGCCTCGGTGGCGCAGTTCGCGGGGAGCCTGATGGGCCGCGCCACGAAGAACAGGACGCGCGAGCAACTCTCGGCCGAGATGGAAAGGCTCAACGCGCGCATCTCCGTCTCGGGCGGTGGCGGGGGCGGATTCGGTGGACGAGGCGGTGGCGGCGGGCGCGGCGGATTCGGGGGCGGCGGCGGAGTCTCGGGCGCCAGCGCCACTATCAACGTCCCGGCGCAGAATTTCGCGGCCGCGCTGAAGCTGGCGGTCGAGATGCTCCGCGAGCCGGCATACGCCGAGGCTGAGTTCGATCGCATGCGCGACCAGCGCCTCGCCGGGCTTGGCCAGGCCCGCACCGAGCCGGCGCAACTGGCTACCGAAGCGTTGAACCGGCACCTGAGCCCTTACTCGAAGGACGACCCGCGCTACAACGGCACGCCCGAAGAGCAGATCGTCGACATCAAGAAAGTCACGCTGGCCGACGTGCAGAAGTTCCACGATCAGTTCTACGGCGCATCTCACGGGGAGTTCGCCGTCGTCGGCCCCATCGATCCCGCCGCTGTCCAAAATGCGGCCGCGGAGCTGCTGGGGAACTGGACCGCAGCCGCGTCCTACCAGCCGCTGGTCGCCGCGTACAAGAAGACCGAGCCGCTCAGCCGCAAGATCGAAACGCCGGATAAGGCCAACGCGCAATTCGAGGCCGGTCTGCGGCTGCAGATGACGGAGACCGACCCCGACTACCCAGCCATGGTGCTCGCCAATTACATGTTCGGCGGCTCCATCACGGCGCGCATGCCCGACCGCATTCGCAACCGCGAAGGTCTCAGTTACAGCGTCTCCTCGCGTTTCACGGTGCCGAGCGAAGGCGATGCGGGGCTGTTCTCCGCCAGCGCCATTAGCAACCCCGCGAACACGCCGAAGGTGGAGGCCAGCTTCCGGGATGAGCTCGCGCGTACGCTGCGCGACGGGTTCCGCGCCGATGAAGTTGCCGCCGCGCGCAAGGCGTATCTCGATGCGCGCCTCGTCGGCCGCTCGCAGGACCAGGCGCTGCTGACGCTGCTGGCGTCCCACGAACAACTCGGCCGCACCATGAAGTGGGATGACGATCTGGAGAAAAAGATTCAGGCCCTCACGCCCGATGCCATCAGCGCCGCCTTCCGCAGGCACATCGATCCGGCGGCGATCTCGATCGTCAAGGCCGGTGACTTCAAGACTGCCGGCGCGTATCAGTGAGCAACTCCCGGACGGCAGCGTGGGAGGAGCCGGCGGCAAAAGCATGACCGCGAGCAGCAGCAGCCCGACCGTCCTCGCCATCGACATCGGCGGCACCAAGTTCTCCATGGCCGTGTTCGACGGCGACCGAATGGTGCGGCGCGAATCGCGTGCCACCGACGCCCAGGGCGGCCGCGATTGGATGCTCGGCCAGATCCGCGAAATCGTCGTGGACTGGCAGCGCGAGTTCCGCTTCGAGCGGTGCGGCATCGGCTTCGGCGGCCCCGTGGATTTCGCCCGCCAGCGCGTGGTGCTTTCGACGCACGTCGGCGGCTGGAGGGATTTCGACCTGTGCGGTTTCGTGCGCGATCTGACGGGCGCGCCTGCCGTGATGGATAACGACGCCAACGTCGGCGCCATCGGCGAGGCCCGGCGCGGCGCGGGCATCGACTGCTCGCCGCTCTTCTATATGACGCTTTCGACGGGCATTGGCGGCGGTATTTATGAGAACGGCCGCGTGTGGCGCGGCGCCGATTCCTACGCGGGAGAGATCGGCCACCTGACGATTCGGCCCGACGGCCCCGATTGCCTGTGCGGCGCGCGCGGTTGTCTCGAGCGGCTCTGCTGCGGTCTCTGGCTGCAACGCGATTACGGCAGGCCGGCAAGTGAATTAATGCAGGACGCCGCGTTCGTCCGCACCTATGTGGTGAACCTGGCGCTCGGTCTGAAGTCCGCCATCATGCTGATGAACCCGCAGCGGATCGCGATCGGCGGCGGTATCAGCAAGGCGGGCGACCGGCTGTTCGTTCCCCTGCGCGAAGAACTTAGCCGTCAGATCACCGACTGGTCGGCGGCCCGCATCGATGTAGTGCCGGCCGCGCTGGGTGATGATAGTGTGCTGTATGGCGCGCTGTACCTAGTGGATAAGTATTAGTACCACCAGGACCGCAAGTCATGTGCTGAATCGAACCAATCGGACCTTGATGTCCATTGAGCCTGCGCGTACGCGCCGCTATGCTGAAGCTGTGGAGGGGTGCATGGTATTCGGTTCCTCCGTGACGTTCATATGCCGGTAGTAAATCACGTGTCCGGTTCGGCTGAGAGTCGCCGGGGACACAGGCGCAAGGAAAATTGCGCAAATTCCGGCTTGCAATTCTATCCTGCCGTTGTAGACTGTTTCTTACGAATTCCGTCCACCGCGTGGGTCGAGATTCGTAAGTTGATTTTGGCCGAACGCAGGCCGAGCTCAGACCTCCCCCAACTGGTGCAGTATCAATGCCGGCAAGACAGTTGTTGAAGGCTAAGGACAAAAAGTTCCGGCTGCTGTTCGAAGAACATCCGCAACCGATGTGGATGTTCGATCGTGCGAGCCGGCGTTTTCTGGATGCCAACGGGGCCGCAGCGGCCCTCTACGGCTATTCGCCCGCGGAATTTCGCCATCTCTCGCTGACCGACATTCAGAGCGAAGACGACGCGCGGCGGTTTCTGGATGAGAGCGCACAACTGCGGCAGGCGCCCAATGCCTGGCGCCACCGCACCAAAAGCGGCCGCATGATCGACGTGGAAGTGGCGGTCCACGAAATCGAGTTCGACGGGCAAACGGCGCAGCTCGCGGTGTTGATGGATATCACTGGCCGCAGGCAGTTGGAGGACCAACTCCGCCAGGCGCAGAAGATGGAAGCCGTGGGGATGCTGGCCGGCGGCGTGGCGCACGATTTCAATAACCTGCTCACCATTATCACGGGGTACAGCCAGCTCATCCTCAACAATCTCAGCCAGCACGATTCGAACCGACATTCGGCGGAGCAGATTCTGAAGGCGGGCGAGCGGGCCGCGGCGCTAACCAAGCAACTGCTGGCATTCAGCCGGCGCCAGGTGCTGCAGCCGAAAGTGCTCGACGTGAACAAGCTGGTCTCGAGCCTGGGCGCGATGCTGCAGCGGCTGATCGGCGAGGACATCGATCTGCGTCTGGTGCTGCGTCCCGAGTTGGGCCGGGTGAGCGCCGATCCCGGGCAGCTCGAGCAGGTGTTGATGAACCTGGTGGTGAACGCGCGCGACGCCATGCCGAAGGGCGGCGTCCTCACTATCGAAACGGCCAACGTGCACCTGGACGAAAGCTACACCGGGCGGCACCTCGCGATGTCCCCCGGGGCATACATCCTGCTGGCGGTGAGCGACACGGGCTCCGGCATGGACGAGGCCACGCGCACGCGGCTGTTCGAGCCGTTCTTCACCACCAAAGGCGTGGGGAAGGGGACGGGACTGGGGCTGTCGACGGTTTTCGGCATCATCAAGCAGAGTGGCGGGAGCGTGGAGGTTTACACGGAGCCGGAGCGCGGCACTTCCGTGAAGGTGTACCTGCCGCGCATGGACCAGCCGGTTTCGATCGAATCGGAGCACACGCGGAAGGCGGTCGCGCGCGGCAGCGAAACCATTCTGCTGGTGGAAGACGAGGATATGGTGCGCAACCTGGTGCGGGAAACTCTGGAGCGCGAGGGCTACCAGGTCCTGGATGCACCGGGGCCGCTCGAGGCGCGGCGGATTGCGGACCGGTACAAGGGCACTATCCAGCTACTGATCACCGACGTCGTGATGCCGAAGGTGAGTGGGCGCGAGTTGGCCGAGGGGCTGCTGAAACACCGTTCGCATCTGAAGGTGTTGTACATGTCGGGCTACACCGACAGCGCCATCGTCAACAGCGGCATTCTACAGAAGGAAGTGGCGTTTCTGCAGAAGCCGTTCACGCCGGGCGCGCTGTCCGAGAAGGTGCGCGAGGTGCTGGAGAGCGACGGCAAGACACGGCACGCCGGCGAGTAGACGGAACCAGGCCAGCCTGTAAATCGTATCATCCGGGAGAGGAGCTTTCATGCGTTTCCTGCTGCTCGTCCTCGCCTCCGCAGTCGCATCCGTCGCGTTCGCGCAAGATCCCGGCATTCTGCTGCAACAGACCTTCGAAACAGATACCGCCGGCTGGAACTTCATGGGACCGGGCGGCACGTTGACCGCCGCCGATGGCGCGCTGGTCCTCACCTATGAAGTCAAGCCGAAGCAGGTGGCCGCGGCGATGCTGCCAGCGCCGCCATCGTTCGCGCGCATGCAGCGGCTGCGCTTCCGCGCCAGGAGCGGGCGCGACACAGCGGTAGGCGTGCTGCTGGCGGAAAAGCGGCCGGGCGGCGGCAACTACACCGCGTGGTTCTGGGCGCCGGCCAATGTCTGGCAGAACGTGGAACTCACGCCCGGCGATTTCAGCGCGGCGGACGGACCCAACGATCCAGTGGACGCGGATGGCAAGCTCGACCTCGACGCCGTGCAGGGCGTTGCCATCTTCGACCTGGCGTCGTTCCTTGGCAGCGTGCCGTTGAAGGGCGATTTTCCGGCGGCCATCGATCGGCCGTCGGGACCGCAGACAATCCGGATCGCCGATTTCCGGGTGCTGAGCAGCGCCGGCCAGACGGTCGCGCCGATCGATCGTTTCGAGCGCGAGTTCGTCGCGTGGATCACGCTCGGCGGCATGAAACTGAATCTCCGGACGAAGGACAATCCGCTGGGCGAGCGAGCGCTCGAAGCATCTTATCGCCAGGCCGAGGGTGCCCTGCCGGTGCTGGTGCGGCGCCTGGCGGGGATGGATCTTTCGAAAGCCACGCGCCTAGCCTTCGACGTGGCGTCGGAGCGCGAAGCCACGCTGGTGGTGTCGCTCGAGACGAAGGGAGGCGGGCGATATTCGCTGCAGATTTTCCCGCCGGGCGGCCGCGAGGTGTTTCACGTCAGCCTGAAGTTCGCGGACTTCGAAGGCGAGGGCACGCTCGAACCCGCCCAATTGAAGAGCCTGCTGTTGACCGACATCACGGCCGCTGCGGGTGGTGCAGAAGGGGCCAACACCATCTGGATCGGCAAGGTCGAGACGGTGCGATAAGCAAGCCAGGGAACCCTACGGCCGGCCGGGCGCACCCGGAGGCGTAGTGGCCTCGTCCAGATTCTCCAGATCGACCCAGTCGCCCGTTTGTTCGGTGCACGTGCCCGTACGGCAGACCTGAAACCGGGTGACGGGATGCAGTTCCCAGGTCGAGCCGCGCCAGCACTTTTCCATGTCCGCGCCTGCCACGGCGCAACTGTCGGAGGGCTTGATGTGCTCGCTATCGAGCAGCAACGCCCCCATGATACGCACCTGCCGGCCGAGCGCCGACTTGACGGCATCGAGAGTCCAGTTGGGCTGCTTGAAGGCGCGGTAGTGCGGCGTAATCTCGACGATCATGCTCTGCTGTTTGATGGCCTTCGCATCCGTTTTCGTGAGCCTGTGCGGACCGGCCGCGGCCTTCAGCACGCGCCCGGCGAGGGCGGCGTCGAAGCCGATGCCGATATGGTAGTCGACCTCATCATCGCCAGTAAGCTCGCAGTTGCTGCTCTCCGCGCCCGTCTGGATGGCGTAGTAGAGAAAGCCGGCCACGCCGCGAATCTGTCCCTCGCCCAGACGCGACAAAACGTCTTTGAAATCGCCGTGATTGCTTTTCGTGAGTCCATCGGGGACGGCGGCGTCGAGCGTTTGAAAGTCGGGGAGATTGGTGTAGAAGCGAAAAGTAGAGTCGGGCGCGGGCGGATTGAGCTTGTCCTTCAGGAAGTTGACGAAGGCGTCGTACCGGGCGGCGGCGGAACAGCCCGTGGGGAACCTGGTGTGGCAATCGGTCACGCTCGCGACGTCGTCGCATTGTGCGGGGTCAGTGGTATTCGCCGCCGCCAGAGCGGAGGGAGCGTTGCTGCGAATGCCCGGCAGCCCACCGCCGCCGACGAGCAAGGCGATGGCCAGAGGAACGAAGGGGCCCACGGTCCGGAACAGGCTCCCTCCCGTGCCGCCGCCGGCAGGACCTGCGGCGGGGCTATCCGAGGCGCTACGGATTGGCACTTCCGTCTCCACGGGCTTCGCCCTTAGGTGCAGCAGACGGTGGAGCAGACGGAGCGGACGGCGGTGGCGCCTTGCTGCTGTCGGTACGCGCACTGGCCGTGATGCCCTTACTGACGGCGTAGGTGCTCGCGCTGATGCCGAGCAGCGTCAGGACTTCCGCAGGCACCGCGGGAAACTTGCCGGTTTCGGCGACGATCAGAAAGAAGCTCAGCCCGATCACGAAGGTGAAAATCAGAAGCTGGAAGCGCGACATGCTGGCTCCCCCGCCGATTTCACTCAGCAACTGCGACAGGTCCATCCGGCCGCTGGCGATTTCGAGCAGCACCGCGACACCCAGGACAAAGATGAGGATCAGCGCCGTGTAACCCGTAGTAACTTTGAGCTTGGTCATCGGGTCGCCTGGAGCCCAGATCCCAATTCCGAGGGCTGCAAAAATGGCCGCGGCCAAAGCGACCAGGACTAACGGATTGCGAATTGTCATAACTCAAGACCTCCTGTTGCGAAAGACCCCGTCGCCCAACACCGCCCAGGCTTTGCCGACGAGATAGACAAGCTGGCTGCCGCCGATCAACGTCACCAGCGCGGCCGGCGGATGCGGGAGGCTGGATGCGGCAGGATCATGCAGCACCTGGACCAGGTAACCGATCGCTCCGCTGCTGGTAAAGAAGAGTAACTGGGCGCGACCGGCGCTGAAGGTGCCTTCGCGATCGCCCGCGAGCAGGCCGGATAACGAGATACCGCCGTTCAGCAGTCTCGTGAAGACCAGAATCGCGAAGCCGGCGAACAGTACGATCGTTGCAACCCGGGTTAATGTTACTAACTCCGGCATGTCGACACCTCAAATCGTGAGCGAGTATATCACGTTGGCCACAGCTATTTAGCCACAGCTATCCCGTGTACCACGTGATCATCTTTTCCCCGGTGAGCACGGCGACTAATGCGGCGGCGCCCAGGAAGGTGCCTAAGGGGAGTTCGTAGGTGCTGACGTCCTGGCCCGTCGCCTTGATATAGCCGTAGCCGAGAACGGAGCCGCTGAAGCTGCCGAGGACCAGCGTCAGCAGCGCGCCGCGCAGGCCGAGGAAACTGCCCACCATCATAATCAGCTTCACGTCCCCCAGGCCCAGTCCTTCGCGGTGCCGGATCTTCATGAAGAGCCAGCCGCCGCCCCACAGAAAGAACGCCGGAAGGACGGCGCCCATCACGGCTTCCATCAGGCTGCGGACGCGGTTCTGCAGCTCCACATTGAAGAGCCACAGGATCGCCTGGCCGGTGATGTCGGGCACTGGCACGAACGCCGCGAAGATGAGGCCGATGACGGTGCCGCCCAGCGTGAACTCGTCGGGCAGGATGCGCTTCTCGAGATCCGAGAAGATCAGCGCCAACAACATGGAGGTGAAAATCGAGAGCTTGACGGCAATCGGCGTGACGCCGAAATTGTAGACAAAATAGAACCACAGCAGGCCGTTCGCGAGCTCGACAATCGGGTAGCGGATGGAAATGTGGCGGCCGCAGTGGCGGCACCGGCCGCGCAGCAGCGCATAGCTCAGGAGCGGAACGTTGTCGTACCACGCGATCGTTTTGCGGCAGCGGACGCAGTGGGAGCGCGGTTTCACCACCGAGCGGCCGCGCGGCCAGCGGTGGATGCACACATTCAAAAAGCTGCCGATCAGCAGACCGAACAGCAATGCGACGATGGCTTCGATCAAGCGAGTACCTGCCGGTAAACTTCCATGGTACGGCGGACCATGTGGTCCACGGTGAAGCGCTCGGCGATGGTGCGGCGGGCTTCGTGGCCCAGGCGCCGGGCGTATGCCGGATCGTCGAGGAGCATTCTCATGGCTGCGGCGATGGCCTCGGCGGAGTTCTCGACGAGCAGGCCGTTCTCGCCGTCGCGGATGGCTTCGGGGAGGCCGCCCACATTGCTGGCGATCACCGGAACGCCGGCCGCCATCGCCAGCAGCGCGGCCGAGCCGAGACCCTCGGCGTAGGTGACGTAGACGAACATGGAGGCGTCGCGAAGATCGCGTTCGAGATCGGTCGAACGCTTCACTTCGATTCCCGCCAGTCGACCTGCCTGGTGCGCCAGGGACGATTCCTTTTCGTGCGCCAGCACGATTGCGCCGTGGGCCGGTTCGAGCAGCGGCACGCCATCGTATACGACCTCGATCTTCTCCGCCGGAACGCCGCCCTTCAGCATGACGTCTTTCACAAACTCGGATACGGCGAGGTAGCGGCGCGCGCGTCCGTACTTCCAGCGCGAGCCGACGGGAAAGGCCACGCGGCGCGAGACCACCAGCCGGCGGCTGCGCACGATCGCGCCCAACGTGTGGCCGTGAGCATCGTGCGCATGCATCAGGTCGTGGCTGCCGGCGAGTTTCACGGCGCGCGTGAGCCCGACAGGCTCGACGCGCCAGCCCCGCTTGTGTGCGGCCTCATAGAGCGGTGCCCCGCCGCGCGCCAGCAGCGTTGATTCCACGCCGGCCGCGGCTAGCCCTTCGATCAGGCGCAGTACTTGCCACTGGCCTCCGCGCATCTCTCTTCCGGCGTCCAGGTGAAGGATGCGCATCAGCTCATGTTCCTCGCTTTGGCGTACTTGAGGAACGTGTAGAACGCCGCCATGTGCGCGATGATGAGTCCCTCGAGGCCATCCAGAAAACCGCGCTGCAAGAAATACGTTTTCAGGAACGTCCACCCCGGATCGAAGATCAGGCGCGTCAGCGGCACCTTGACTTTGCGCGCGGCCAGCTCCTGCGCGGCGAGCGTGGTGTAGTGGTCCATGGTCTTGACGTGCTCGGCCAGCGACTCGCAGGTGAAGTGCAGGATGTTGCCCTCGAGGCGCCCGACGCGCGTGTGGCAGACGACGCTCTCATGGACGAAATCGCCGACCCATGTCGCCTTGCGCCGGTCGTAGAGACGGATTTTGCGGTCGGGATACCAGCCGGAGTGGTAGATCCAGGCGCCGAGATAGTTGGCCAGGCGCGGCATGGTGTAAGCGTCATGCTGGGGGCCGCTCTTCTTGACGTTCCAGATTTCGGCTTCGAGGCCTTCGCTGAGCGCCTCGTCGGCATCGAGCGAAAGAATCCAGTCGTTGGCAGCCTGCTCGGCGGCCCAGTTTTTCTGGCCTGCGAATCCGCGCCAGCCGGCTTCGAAGACGCGCGCTCCGAGGTTTTGCGCGAGCTCGACGGTGCGGTCGACGGAACCGCTGTCGAGGATCAGGATCTCGTCGCAGCAGCGCAGGCTCTCGATGGCGCGCGCGATATTGCGCTCCTCGTTCAGCGCAATAATCGTCGCGGTGATTTTCATAGACCGGTGGATCAGAGGCCGCCGGTGGCAATCGGCTCGTAGGTGAAGCAGAGGATGAAAATGATGAGGGCGATCCAGCCCAGCTTCGTTCGGCCGATTCCCATTTCGGCGGGATCGTGAATCACGGGGTGCCGCCGGCCGAGCCACAGCAGCACGATGCCCCACACCAGCCATCCCAGCCAGAAGCGGCCGAGCGGGAGGAGCGCGATGCACAGCAGCTTCGAGACGGTGCGGTGACGGTTGGGGAAGAACGAATAGAAGATGTGGCCGCCATCCAACTGGCCGATGGGGAGCAGGTTCATGGCGGTGGCGAACATCCCAACCCAGGCGGCGCGCGCCATGGGATGCAGGTAGACGTCGGCGGTGCGGACACCCGGGAAGATGGCGTGGCTCAGCAGCCACTGCAGCGTGGGGACGCCGAAATGCAGACTGCCCTGGTGCTCGATGCCCGGGATGACTTTCGAAAACGCGAGGCCGACGGCGAGCGCCGGCAGCAGGAAGACAAACCCGGCTATGGGGCCCGATACGCCGATGTCGAACAGCGCGCGCTTGGTGTAAATAGCGGAGCGGACGCGGATGAAGGCGCCGGCTGTGCCGAGCAACGGCGAAGGCAGGAAGTACGGCAGCGAGGCATCGACATGATGGTAGAGCGCGGCCAGGTAGTGACCGAACTCGTGCGCCAGCAGAATCGTGAGTAGCGTAAGTGAGAACGGCAAGCCCGGCAGAAGCACGGCGGGGTGGCGCCAGAACGTGAGGTACAACTGGAAGCTGCGATCGACATCGAAGGGCTGATTGCGCGCAAAATCGTACTGCATGGACGCGCCGACGATGGTGGTGGTCAGGAGCGTGAGCGCAAACAAAAGAGAATAAAGCCAGTACCGTTCGCGCGGGCGCGACTGGGGAATGACGATCATCTCCCCCGTGCCGTCGCCGGCAAAGAGAGGGTAAGGCGCCGGAGAGAAATCCTGTGAGGACACGATGACCGGGGCGCCGCAGCGTAGTTACTGCAGCGTCTGTAACTCCTTGCCGGGCTTGAAACGCACGGCCTTGCCAGGAGGGATAGACACCTCCGCGCCGGTGCGCGGGTTGCGCCCTATGCCCGTCTTGCGGGGCTTCACGTTGAAGACTCCAAAGCCGCGCAACTCGATGCGGTCGCCCTGCTCGAGCGCTTTCTTCATCGACTCGAAGACGGTCTCAACCGCCATCTCAGCCTTGGTTTTGGTGATGCCGGTTCGGTTGACGACCTCATTAATGATGTCGAGTTTGATCAAAAGAGCCTCCTCTTCGGGGCACGGGGCGAACTTCCATCCCGCATCAGTCAACCACATGATAGGATTGAATTTATCCTCCTGTCAAGCGATGGTTACCAGCGATGAATTCCGGCGCGCCTGCGGGCGCTTCCCGAGCGGCGTCACAATCGCCACCGTGCTCGATCCACAAGGGGGGCCGCATGGGCTGACGGTGAGCTCCTTCACATCGGTTTCTCTCGAACCGCCGCTGGTGTTGATCTGCCTGGGGCACGCGGTCACCGTGATCGAGTATTTCCGAGCGGCCAAGCACTTTGGGATCAACGTGTTGGCAGCGGACCAGCGAGCGCTCTCGGAGCGTTTTGCGCGCAAGGGGGCGGATCGATTCGACGGGCTTTCGTGGGACCGGGGGGAGACCGGCGTGCCGCTGATTCCAGGAGCGCTGTCGCAGATCGAGTGCGCGGTTCGCGACCGGGTGACGGCGGGCGATCACGACATCTTCATCGGAGAAATGCTGCATGCGCGGGTGCGGGACAATGAGCCGCTGATCCACTTTGCGAGCCGGTACCGGCAACTGAGAGAACACTCATGAGCAATCCCCTGGCATACCTGCACGATCAGATCGAGCAGTGGCGCGCGGAAGGCACTTACCAGCGGCTGCGCGTGCTCGAGTCGGCGAGCGCGGCGGAGTCGCGTTTCGACGGCAAGGACGTCATCAACCTCGCATCCAACAACTATTTGGGACTGACGACGCACCCCAAACTGCGCGAGGCGGCGCTCGCAGCGGTGCGGAAGTACGGCGTGGGCTCGGGCGCGGTGCGCACGATTTCGGGCACCATGACGCTGCACATGCAACTCGAAGAGCGCATCGCGGCGTTCAAGAATGTCGAGGCGTGCGTGGTGTTTCAATCGGGCTTCGCGGCCAATGCGGGAACGGTTTCCGCGATCCTGACGCCGGACGACCACATCGTCTCCGACGAGTTGAACCACGCCAGCATCATCGACGGATGCCGGTTGTCGAGGGCGAAGATCCACGTATTTCCGCACAAGGACGTGGCGGCGGCGGAGCGGATTCTGGGCGAACTGGCGGATGTGAGCGGGCGGAAGCTGCTGATTTCGGACGGCGTTTTTTCTATGGACGGCGACATCGGTCCGCTGCCCGGGCTGGTCGAGGCGGCGGAAAAACACGGCGCCATCATGATGGTGGACGACGCGCATTCCTCCGGCGTTTTGGGGCGGAACGGTCGCGGAACCATCGACCACTTCGGATTGGACGGCCGAGTGCACGTGCAGGTGGGGACGCTTTCGAAAGCCATCGGAGTGCTGGGCGGGTACGTGTGCGGCAGCCGCGACCTGATCGAGTTTCTGTACCATCGGGCACGGCCGTTCCTGTTCTCGACCTCCCACCCGCCGGCCGTCGCCGCCGCTTGCCTGGCGGCGTTCGACGTCCTCGAAGAGGAGCCGGAACGCATTCAAATGCTGTGGGATAACACGCGGTACTTCAAGCAAGGCTTGATGGCAGCAGGCTTCGATACGGGGATCAGCGAAACACCCATCACGCCGGTAATGACCGGGGAGGCGAAGCTGGCGCACGAACTGTCCCGCGAGTTGTTCGAAGGCGGGGTGCTGGCGACGGGCATCGGGTTCCCGACGGTGGCGAAGGGGAAGGCGCGGGTAAGGACAATCGTGTCATCGGCGCACACGCGGGAGGAGCTGGATCGGGCTCTCGAAGTATTTCAGCGCGCCGGTAAGAAGCTCGCCCTAATTCGGTGACCACCCTATTTCGGGGACAGGCTACACAACCTCGAAATTATTGAGAACTCCGCGACCCCCTGCCCACTACTTGGGGTGAATGGGAAGAATCGCGAGGATCGTGATACCAGGCTGTTGGCACCACGTCACGCAACGCGGCAATCAGCAGCAGGATGTCTTTTTCAACGACTCCGATCGTCATTTCTACCTCAGCCTTTTGCGCAAGCACTGCGAAGTCAACAGGGTCAAGATCACGGGATATTGCCTGATGGGAAATCACGTCCACCTGATCGCCGTTCCGCCGCGCGAGCCCGCATTGGCGAAGGCGCTGGGGCGCACGCACAACGAGTACGCGCGGTGGCTGAATCTGCGACGCCAGGCTTCCGGACACGTGTGGCAGAACCGGTATTTCTCCTGCCCCATGGATGAGCGTCATCAGTGGGAGGCGCTGCGGTACATCGAGCTGAATCCGGTGCGCGCAGGCTTGGTTCGGACGGCCGCCGACTGGCCGTGGTCGAGCACAAGGGCGCACTTGTCCGGTGTCGATACCACAGGTCTTCTGGACAGGGTCGATTGGCACCGGCAGTGGTCGTTCGACACGTGGCGCACGGTGCTCGAGAACGGCGTCGAAGACGCCGCGCTACAGGAGCGGATTCGCGAAGCGACCCGGTGCGGCCGGCCTGCCGGAACGCCCGAATTCATCCAGCGCCTAGAAAAAGCGGCGGGCAGAAAACTAGAGCCGCGGAGGCGAGGGCCGAAACCGAAGCCCTCGCCTTCCGCGGCCGAGTTGCATTTCGAGGTTGTGTAGCCTGTCCCCGAAATAGAAAATTAGAAGGTGATCTTGGCGGCGAGCTGCATTCGGCGTGCGGCGCGGAATGAGCTGATCTGCCCGAAAGTCGCGACGGTGTTGTTGGTGCTGGCGAAGCCGTTCGGGTTCACCCAGTTCAGAGTATTGAACGCCTCGCCCCGAAGCTGCAGCTTCAACTTTTCCGTCATGGCGAAGTTCTTGCTCACCGTGGCGTCCCAGTTGAAGAATCCGGGACCGCGCAGCACGCCGCGGCCGGCATTGCCGGGGCGGACGACGCCTTGCGGAACCGGCTGGAAGCACGCAGTATTGAACCACGTCAGGCCAGCCGCGGTGGTCTGGGCGGACCCAGCATACTGCTGCGGCTGATTGGCGCGCGGATCGCACACCATGTCGGGACGCCCGCTGGCGGAGCTGCTATTCCCGATGTTGCCGAGCCCGGCGGGATCGATACTTGAAGTCGTGACCGTGAACGTCGCACCGCTATAGGCGCTGAGAATTCCGGCAACCTGCCAGCCGCCGAGTGCGTGGCCGATCAGGCTGCGATTCTGTTTGAAAAAGGGCAGCATGTAGACGTAGTTGATCGTCAGCACCTGCTGGCGATCGAAAGGAGCCGGCCCATATTCGCCGTCATGCCAGTTGTAGCTGTTCTGCGGCGCGTTGGACCGGTCGGAGCCGTTGTCGGTCAGGGTCTTGCTCCACGTGTAGGCGAGGCCGAACACACCGCCCGAGCGGAAATTCTTGCGGATCTGCACCTGCAGCGAGTGGTAGTTGGAATCGAACGCCGTTTCGAGCGTGTTGATATAGGTGAAGCCCTGGTACGGCCGCACGGCGTTGATGCGGGGCTGGTCGGTGCTGGTGAAAATGGTGAGGCCGTTCGGCTGGTGCAAGCCCGCCGCCAGGGCAGCGCCCGGCTTGGCCTCGTTGATATCCACGATGCCGAGCAGGTGGGTGCCCTTGCTGCCGAAATAGCCAACTTCGAAGAAGACGTCCCCGGGGAGCCTGCGCTGTATATTCAGGCTCCACTGCTGGACGTAGGGAATCAGCGCCGGAATCTGCGTGGCGTGCAGTCCCAGCGGAACGGATGATACGCCGAGAGTGCCCGCGCCGACATTGGTGAAACTGGCGTTCGAGTAAGTGACGCTCTGGACGTACGGCGGATTAGCAAACGTATTCTGCTCGTAGGTGCCGAACAGGCCGGAGTCGTAGTAGATTCCATATCCGCTCCGGATGGCGGTCTTGCCGTCCCCGAACGGATCCCAGGAAAGCCCGATACGCGGCGCGAAGTTCTTGTAGAGGTCGTTGCCCACTTTGTCGCCGAATGTCGAACTCTTACCGCCGACGATGATGCCGTTCAGCGACGGACTGTTGCCCGTGCCCGCAACGATGTTACCGGTGGTCAGGTCGATCCTGGGGGCATTGGCCGGGTTATACAGTGCGGGGCTGAAGTTGTCCAGCAGGCCCTTCGAATCCGTCGGCTGGCCCAGGTACGACCAGCGCACGCCAAAGGACAATTTCAGATTGTGCGTAACGCTGAAATCATCCTGGGCGTACGCTTCGTTCTGCCACGCCCAGATATTGGGCGTGATATCGGTCGAAGGCATGGTGAAGGAGGAAACGTTGCCGAGCAAAAAATTGGCCCACGACTGATTGAAGGTCGAGGTGCCGGTAGGCGCGCCCGTGCTTGCGAAATTGAAAGTTCCCTGCTGGCTGGCGGCGTTCTCCGTCTTGTTGTACCGGTTGACGGTGATGCCGAACTTCAGAGTGTGGCGGCCCCTGATCCACGTCAGGTTGTCGAACGCGTTCCAGTTGCGGTTGTACTCGTCGTACGGCCCATAGCCGACGATGCTGCTTCCGCCGGTGAACGTCAGATTCGGAACTACCCCCTGCGTATTCGGGAAGGGCTCGGCCGGATTGATGTCCGGGCTGTTCGTCTTGGACGTCAATCCCTGCGGTGTCGCGTGAATCGCGCTCTTCGTGAAGTGGAACCCCGATTCATTCAGCAGGCTCGGCCGGATAGCGTTCACCGCGTGAATCACGTAGCCGCGCCCGGGCGAATTGGTCCGGGTGGTGGCGCCGTTCGGAATGGGAGAGCCCTGGAACAGGCCGCCCGGTTCCGTGGTGGGAATGGAATCGATTTCGAAGCGGCCCCACAGGCTGAACTTCTCGTTGAACGTATGATCGATGCGCCCTATCTCCTGGCGGCTGTTGTAGAGGTTGCGCTGCGGGAAGAAGCCGGCAGTGGTGCTGCTGTCGGACAGCGGCAGCTTGCCGAAGATGTCTTTGATGTACGCAGCCGAATTCGCGTTGATGAGGCTGGCCGGTATTTCCGTCACGGTCTGCGCGCCTGCCGGACATCCGCCAGTGACGACGGTGAGGCAGACTGGTTGCGTGAATTTGCCCTGCAACATTCCCGTCGTCGGAACGATCGGATTGAACGTGGTGTAAGTGATGATGCGGCGGAATTCCTCCGAGAAGAAGAAGAACGTGTGGTTCCTCTCCTTGTTGAATTTGCCGATCGTCACCGGACCGCCGATGGTGTACCCGAAATCGTTCCAGCGCAGTGGCGGAATCTTGGCGGCGCCGTCGATCACATTCACCTTGTTGGCATTGTTGGCCCAATTGTTGGCGGCCAGCGCGTCATTGCGGAAGAACTCGTAGGCGCTGCCGTGGAAGTCTTTCTGGCCGCTGCGCGTGACCACGTTGATCTGCGCACCGCCCGCACGTCCCGTATCGGCGGTGTAAAGGCTCCGCTCGACCTTGAACTGCGCGATGGCATCCACGCTCGGAAATGTCATCAGGGTCAGATTGCTGCCGCGGTCCACGTTATCGGCGCCGTCGACTGTCCAGTTGTTGGCCGAGCTGCGGTTGCCGTTCACCGAGTAAGGCATGGTGGCGGCGGTCCCTGCCGGAGCAGAGTTGCCGATGTAGAGTTCGTCGGTAGGTGCGGAGACGACGCCCGGGAGCAGCGATACCAGTTGCTCGTAGTTGCGTGTGCCTAGGGACAGCTCGCGAACCTGCGTGCCGTCGATGGTACTTGAGCTGGTGGGTGTGCCGAGCTCAACCGACACCGTCGATTCCTGGACGGTGACGGTCTCGGTCATGGAGCCTACTTCGACCGCGATGTTGATTTTCAGGTCGTCGGCCACGTTCAGCACGATGCCTTCGCGAGTGACGCCCTTGAAGCCCTTGGCTTCGACAGTTAGGGAGTAGTTTCCAATGGGTAGGATGGGGGCCGAATAATTGCCGCCCGAATCCGTCGTGACGGATCGGATCACTTGATTGCGGTCCGTGTTCTTAACAGTGACTTTGGCGCCGGGAACGGCCGCGCCGGTGGGATCCAAGACGACTCCGGCGATGCTGCCGGAAATGTCTTGAGCAAACGTGGCTGTAGCCAGCAGTGCCATGAAAAGGCACAGACAGATTCCTTTTTTCATTCAACTAACCTCACTGAAGCGAGTAGTCCTTTACAGGACCATTACAGGAGCTTAGTTTACCTCGAATCCGTTCCGCGGAAAAGGGCGCTTGCAGGGCCGCGAATCGTCCGGGAGCGGTTGGTGATGGATGGCCTAATGCGCGCCCGCCGTCTCTGCTACCGGAGCGAACGGACTGAGTAAGTTACCCGCACCATCGAAATCGAAATCAATAGTAGATTCAATCTCGAGCTGCGAATTTGCTGCCACCTGCGCGCGCACGTTTTCGCTGACAGCGATCCGCCCCAGTTCCATGGTGTTCCGTATCCAACCATAAGTCACGGCATCCAGATCGAGCTTGCCGACAGTCGGAGCGAAACGCTCCAGGCACTCGCGGTCAGCCGGAAAGTGGACGGGCGTGCGGATGGCCGCCGGCGTATTCGCGGTCAGGGAATTGATGATGGTCGGCTGCCAGTCGGTGCGATTGACCAGCCGGTCGGTGACCACATCGGCCATGCCGAGGCCGACGGCGCAGTCGTATGTCAGGTCGCTGAGGTCGCGCACGAACAGGCGCTGGAACTTGGGGATGCCCGGCCATGGATTGTACTCGCCGTTGACCCCGCGATTCACGACCTTGGTGTCCATGCCGGCGCCGGAAATATTCTTACCGATTTCGTCGAGGATCAGGATGTCGAGATCCATCGGGATGCGCGCCATCCAGGATTTGACGAGCGCCAGATTCTCCTCCTCGCGCTGCTCCATGAGTTCGACGGGAACGGCGTCGAGCTTGGCCGTGTTGTGACAAGCGTCCTCGAGGATGGCGAGCCCGCCGAGGATCTTGCCCGAAGTCAGCACCTGGCGCCCGATGCTGCGGATGACGTGCTCCAGGCCGAGCCGGTACGCGTAGGCGTGGTACCGCTGCGCGCCGGCGAACTTGCCGAGCCCGATGGCCATCATCTTGAAGAGGCCGCTCTCGATCGTGCCGGCGAAATCGGTGTGCCACTTGATGCGGCCGATCAGCATGACGCCGGCGGATTCATAGGCTGCCTTGTCCATGAAGGCTTCGATCCCATCGGCCGTCTTGCCGAGCGAGACGACTTCGAGCTGGCTCACCACGGGGCAGCCCATGGAGGTTTCGGTGATGCCGTAGTGCGCGAGGACGTCGGCCTGCCCGGCGGCGGAGGCGGCGCCATGCGATCCCATGGCGGGGAATATGAAGGGCTGCATCCCCGCATTCTTCCAGTACTGGACCACGTTGCGCGCAATGGCGGCAATGTTGTGGATGCCGCGGCTGCCGACGCCGATGGCGATGCGCGAGCCGGGCTTGACGCGCGCGCCGAAATTGGACTGGCCGAGCTGCTTCTGCACCTCGGCCGCGACATCGGGTATGCGGCGGTCGACGAATTTCTGGCGAACGACAAGAAGGCGAGGGAGTCGCATGATCCCCCATTTTAGCGAGAGGAAGGGGTTGGCGTGTGGGTGCTCAATTTGCGGGCTAAGTACACGGAAGCCAGAACCGTGGCGGTTGACACGTTACCTACCGCCGGTCAAAATGGGGGTGCCATCATGCGCCACGTTCGTCTGATTCCACTAACGGCGGCTTTGTCTGCCGCAATGATGCTGGCTGCGTGCTCGAGCAGCGAAGCGTCGTTTCCGGTCCGCATTCACCCCATGGGAGAGCGGGTGGAATTGGGGCACATCATCTACACCGTTTTCGAAACGCAGTGGATGACCCACATGGGCGAGGGACCCCTGGCGCGCGTTCCGCAGAACCGGTTCTTCCTCGTCCGCATGAGCGCGGTGAATAGCGGCGGCGGCGACGTCATGATCCCCAATCTGACCATTCAGGATGACAACGGCAACGCCTTCACCGAGATGAGCAACGGCGACGGCGTGCCGCAGTGGATGGGCTTCCTGCGCAGTGTGAAGCCCGCGGATACGGCGCAGGGCAACATCGTCTTCGACGCCCCACCGCGCCATTACAAACTGCGTATCACCGATGAATCCGGCGAACGCGCCGCCCTGGTGGATATCCCGCTCTCCTTCGGCGCCGAGACCCCCGAAGTCCTCATCCCGGGCGACGCTAAGAAGTAATAGCGAGCCGGGAAACCGCCACCACCGTGAACTAGAATAGAAGTATGTGGCCCGTTGCGGCGCTGGCATTCCTTCTCTTCCAGGCCGCCGATTTCAACGCTGAGGGCATGAAGGCCCTGGAAGATCGCAAGTACGACGCTGCGGTGCAAGCCTTCACCAAGGCCATCGAAGCCGACCCCAAGGATTACACCGCGCACTTCAATCTCGCTCTGGCCTACGGCTTTCTGCACCACGATGCGGAGGGCATCGCCGAATACCGCAAGACTCTCGAGATCAAGCCGAACCTTTATGAAGCCGAGTTGAACGGCGCAATTTTGCTGCTGCGCCAGAAGCAGCCCGCCGAGGCCCTGCCACTCCTTGAAAACGCCGCCGGACAGAAGCCGCAGGAATTCCGGCCGCGCTATTATCTGGCCGAATCGCAGCTCCAGACGGGCGACGTGGCGAAGGCCGAAGGCACTTATCGGGCGGCTCTTGAAATAGATGCGAAATCGCCCGGTGCGCAATTGGGCCTGGCGCACGCACTGGCCCGGCAGGGCAAGCTGGCCGACGCCGCTCCGTATTTCCGCGAGGCAGCCAAGCTCGATGCGGGCTACCGCGACGCGCTGCTCGAGCTGGCCGATCTGTACGAACGCAATCACCAGAACGCCGAGGCTCTGGCGATCTATCGCGAGTTTCCCGACAATCCCGCGGTGCAGGAGCACGTCGGTCAGTTGATGCTCGACACGAAACAATACGCCGAGGCGATTCCACGCCTGCTGGAAGCGTTTCAGAAGTCCCCCACGCAGGCCAACCGGGTCGGACTGGCAGCCGCGTACCTGTTCGATAACCAGATCGACAAGGC
Source organism: Bryobacteraceae bacterium (assembly GCA_041484525.1). Classification (GTDB taxonomy): domain Bacteria; phylum Acidobacteriota; class Terriglobia; order Bryobacterales; family Bryobacteraceae; genus JBGPHT01. The sequence goes on from JBGPHT010000011.1 coordinate 23,278, forward strand.
CTTGCCGCTGCTCGATCAGGCAGTGGGAGCCGAACCCGGCAACTTCGAAATCCGCATGATGTATGGGCGCGCGCTGCGCGATCGGAAGCAGTATTCCGCCGCGGCGCAGCAGTTCTCCGAGGCGGTCCGGATTAATCCCAAAGACGTGGCCGCCTGGAACGACCTGGCCGGCATGCTCTACCTGATGGACGATTACTCACGAGCGCTGAGCGCGTTCGACCGCGCCCGCGAGCTGGGCCAGGACACGCCCGGGAACTGGTTCTTCCGCGCCATCATTCTGGATAAACTGAAACAGTACAAGCCGGCGCTCGAAGCGTACCAGCGGTTCCTGGCGATGAGCCAGGGAAAAAATCCCGACCAGGAGTTTCAGGCGCGGCAACGGGCGAGAATTATCCAGCGGGATCTGGACAGACGGTGATGCGTAAATGGCTAGGGGTACTGTTCGTGTGGAGCCTGGCGGGGAGCCCGCTCGTTCCCCCGGATCTCGGTCCCGTCCGCGCGGAGCCGAATCTCGAGAAGCGCTCGCAACTGGCGCTGGCCAACGCTGAAGCGGTGTACAAGACCGCGCGCACGGCTTACGACAACGGCGAAAACGAACAGACCCAAGCGGCGGTGAACGAAATCCTCGAGTCCGTGGAGTTGGCCCACACGTCTCTGGTGCAGACCGGCAAGGATCCGCGCAGGAGTCCAAAATGGTTTAAGAAGGCCGAATTGCAGACGCGCGACCTGGTGCGGAAGATCGAATCGTTTCAGGAGCAGATGAGCTTCAACGACCGCCCCATGCTGGACAAGCTGAAGGCGCGAACGCAGCAGATCCACGATGAGTTGTTGCTGGGCCTGATGGAGGGCAAGAAAAAGAAATGAAGACCATTCTGGTGTTGGTGCTGTTGGCCGCGCCGGGATTTTCCCAGGGCGTGCACCGCGATTTCCTGACCGCCGACGAGATCGACCAGATTCGCGAAGCGCAGGAGCCCAACCTGCGCCTGAAGCTGTACGCCGATTTCGCCAAGGAGCGGATGGACCTGGTGAAAAGCCTGCTCACCAAGGAGAAGGCCGGGCGCTCGATCCTAATCCACGATGCGCTTGAGGACTACGCCAAGATCCTCGACGCCATCGACGACGTCTCCGATGGCGCGCTCAGCCATAAGGCCGATATCAAACTGGGTCTGAACGCTGTAGCCGCGGTGGAGAAAGAGATGCTGCCGGTGTTGCAGAAAATCCGGGCCAATCCGCCGAAGGACGTCGAGCGGTACGACTTCGCGTTGAAGACGGCACTCGAGACCACCGAGGACAGTTTGGCTTCAGCGCAGGAAGATCTCGGCAAGCGCACGAAGGATGTGGAAGCGCGCGAGGACCGGGAGAAGAAAGCGCTGCAAGACATGATGAGCCCCACCGAGCGCGAGGGCAAGCAGGCGGAAGAGAAGAAGGCAGCGCAGGAAAAAGCAGCGGAAAAGGCCAAAGAGCGCAAAGCCCCGACCCTGATGCGGCCGGGCGAAAAGAAGCAGGACGACCCCACGAAGAAGCAGCTTCTGTAGTCCGGTTAGACCGCGATTAACCAACGATAGCCAAGATTCTGCGCGCTCCCCGCGCTAGAATGACGCGCGTATGCAACGCTTGCTCGTGCTGGCAGCCACGGCCTGCTGGCGGCTGTCACCGCACCCTGCCAGAGAGTCACCGACGAGGCCAACGTGCGCGTCGACGGCCGTATGCAGCACATCCGCAAGATCAACGGCCGCTGGTGGCCGGAGGACAACCGGAAGCAGTTGACGCCATCGAAGGATGTGTCCTGGCTTTGGCAGGTCACTGCGGATCTGGGCGAAGATACGATTTTCTACCATCACCGTCCCGTCAGTCTGTCGAAGGTCGAGACGCTGCACCTATTCATGCAGCCGGACGAGGTGCGCGCGGTGTTGGGTGGTCCCAACCAGGTCGACGAGAGGCTCGAGTTCTGGCGGTATTACGCGGAGAACGGCACCGCCCTCTTCCTCCGATTCTTCAGCGGGGAACTGGGCGAGGCGCGGTACGAGCGGCCGGACTACGGCGTCCACGGGCGGCCCGTAAAGTCGATCGAGGAGGAGATGGATGGCCGCAGCATTTTCTCCATCATGGCGCACCGCGCCGGGCAGAAAAGTTCGACCGCCACTTCGACTACTAATTCGGCCACTGGGAGCCTCGCCGAGTTGAAGCGGCAAGCGGACGCCCTCCGCTCATCCCGTAGCAACTCATCGACGGTGCGCCAGGAAACCGTCCGCCTGATTCCGCGCGAGCCGCCCGCGCGCCGCATCGCCAAAGAACTGCTGGACGCGATCAAACCGGGCATGCCGCGGGAAGACGTGGTGCGGAAACTGGGCGAGGCCACAGGAGGCCTGCACATTGCCGGCGAGGTGAAGGAAGCCGAAGACCTGCATTACGCCCTCGAACCGGATGGCGACGTCACCATCCATCTCGAGAACGGCAAAGTCGTGCGCATCATCCGGTAGGGCAGTTGAGGCGGCATACCATGCGGAATCTTCGGCGAGCTACCGATCACTGCACGGTCCGGGTTTACTTCGGAGCTGGCTTGGGGGCCACCTTAACTACGCGCCGCCGTACTTGCCTTTGCAGCGAATCAGTTTCTGGTCCTTGCGGTCCGGGAGCTTCCGGATCTCAACCCAGTACTCTTCGAGCACATCCGGGTCGATCTCGATGAGGCCAGGATAAAGCCGATCGCCGCCTCGCTTCTTGCATCCCGAGATCCAATACCCGGTACGCGTGGCCACTTCGAAGTAGTTCGCCTTGAAGCTTCGGGAAAATGTGACCCGGCCGATGCGCGCCGGTCCGTCCAGACCGTCATCCTTGCGCTCGATATACATGATCCGTGACTTCATGATTCACGACCAACCTCACTAATCCTCCTAAACTTTTAGTTGACAAAAAACCGCTCTTCAGTTGCATACTCCTAATTGTTTAGGAGAGTAACCGTGTTCAGGCAGAAAAATTCCGATCAGACGCTCACGCCGCTCGAGCTCGCGATCATGAACGTGCTTTGGGAGACCGGACCCGCCAGCGTGCAGACCGTCCAGTCGCAGATCGAAGCCCGCAACCTTGCCTACACCACAGTGCAGACGATGCTGAACGTGCTGCACCGCAAGGGCAAGGTCAAACGCCGGTTGCAGGACCGCGCCTATATCTATCAACCCGTTCTCAGCCGCCAGAAGGCGGTCAAGCAGGCGGTGGGCGACATGCTCGACCGCTTTTTTGGAGGGTCGGCCGACAGCCTCGTGCTGGCCCTGGTCGAAACGCGTCGCCTGACGCCCGAAAAGCTCGCGCGCATTCAGAAACTGCTGGAGCAGCCGCGGGAGGTGAAACATGGAAACGATTAATCGCAGTCTGCTTACTTTCTTACTAAACTCGCTCTGGCAGATTCCGCTCGTCGCCGGAATCGCCTGGATCGCATGCCGCCTGATGCGCACCGGTCCGGCCGCTCACCGCCACGCCGTGTGGGTGGCGGCCCTGGTGGCGGCGGTCCTGCTCCCCATGGCCAGTGTTTTGCCGCGCGCTCGAACCGCGTCCCCGCGCCTCACGCTCTCGTATGCGCCCGAGCTGGCCGCAAGGCCATCGTCGACGGCCGCCGCTGCTCTTAATTCGCATGCCGCACCACCGCCAGTGGCCGAGTCCAGGACCGTAGCCTACGCTCCGGCCATCGGCGCCGCGCTACTCGCCGCGTATCTTCTGTTCATATCGTTCCGGCTCGCGAGCCTCGCCTGGGCGTGGAGAATCACGGTCCGCATCCGCGAGACTGCAAGAGCCGCGCGTCGGTCCTGTACTCCTCGAAGACGTCTGGACCCGCTGCCTGAAGGCATTCGGCTTGAGCGATGTGGAACTGCTCTCGTCCCGCGGCGTATCGAGCCCCGTTGCGGCGGGCTCCTGGTGCCCGGCCATCGTTCTGCCGGAGTCGCTCTTCGCCGAAACCTCGGCCGACGTCCTGACCACTGCCATCGGTCACGAGATGGCGCACCTCGCCCGCCACGACTTCGCCTTGAAGCTGGCGTACGAGCTGCTCTACCTGCCGGTCTCGTTTCATCCCGCCTCGTGGGCGATCCGCCGCGGAATCGAGCAGACGCGCGAGATGGCGTGCGATGAGCTGGTCACCCGCCAACTCATCGACGCCGGCGTCTACGCGCGCTCCATCATGAGCATCGCCCGGTCCATGAGTGGGCTCTCGCAGTCGGGCTACACGCTCGGCGTCTTCGACGGCGATATCCTGGAGGAACGCATCCGGCGCCTCGTCGAGCGGCCGGTGGCCAACCTCAAGCGCGCCCGCCTGCTGCTGGCCACGGGCCTTTCCGCGCTGGCCATCGGCGCGGTCATCGCATCCGGACTCGCGTTCTCGGCGCACGCGCAAGGCGGAGCCCGCGAAGAAATGAAGCTCGCCGCCGACGCCTACAACCGCGGCGATTTCCAGACCGCCATTCAGCACTTCGAGATCGCGGTGCACGCCAGCCCGGCCAACGTGAACGCGAAGCTCTTCCTGGCGGACGCGATGATCCGCCAGCACAACGCTGCTGGCGAAATGCCCGGCGGCCCGCTCGTCACCGGCGCCCGCGCGCAATATCTGGATGTGCTGGCGCAGGAACCGCGGAACAAGCCGGCGCTCGAGAGCATGGTGATGACGTCGGTCGAAGCCAAGCAGTTCGCGGAGGCGCACGATTGGATCGCCAAGCTGATCCAGGCCGATCCCAATAGCAAGACGGCGTACTACACCGCGGGCTTTCTGGCTTGGGTCACGGTCTATCCCGAGTATCAGCGCGCCCGGATCGAAGCCGGCCTGTCGCAAAACGACTACTCCATCCCCGACCCGAACTTGCGCCGCAGCCTGCGCGAGCGCTTTCTGCCGCAGATCGAATACGGCTTCCGCATGTTGCAGACAGCCCAGCAACTCGATCCGGACTACGACGACGCCATGGCCTACATGAATCTGCTCTGCCGCCTCAAGGCCGGACTCGTCGACAGCTCGAACGAGGCCGCCGACCTGTACGCGCAGGCCGACCGGTGGGTTGGCAAGGCGCTCGAGACGAAACGCCGCAACGCCCAGAACCGCACCCGTCAGTTGTTCCAACTGGACGTCGATGGGCCGCCTTCCCGTGCACTTGGCGCGTCTCCCGCATTGGTCATGCCGCCTCCACCGCCGCCGCCACCCGCGGCGGTGGCCGGCCGGATCGCATCGGCCGCACCCATGCCGCAGCCGCGCAATTTGAATGAGCGTCCGGGAATGTACTGGCAGGTGCTCGGCGCCGAGGGGCTGAGCGCGAATGCCTTGACCGGATCTCTCCGGCAGAAGGGCTTCAACGCTTTTGTCATAATGGCCGCCCATGAAAACCTGGTGGGTGTTGTGACCGGCCCCTACAGCGACGCGCAGTCGTTCGAGCAGGCGAAAGCCGCGCTCGAAGCCGCCGGTTTCCGCGTTCTCAGGCAGTGGTGAACGATCGTGTGAGGGGTGCCTCGGCAAGTCCGCTTTCCGCATGGAACGCCCGGTTATCGTACCCTATGTATTCCGGCCATGAGGGTGCATTTCTGGAGCGCGATTGTCTGTTTCCTGGCTTGGGCGACCGCAGCGGCCGCCCAGCGCCCGCCCGATGAAGCGCAGGCGCGCGCCATCGAAGACGCACGGCAAGTTGCTTTGAACTATTCCAAAACGCTGCCGGATTTTCTCTGTACGCAGGATATCCGCCGGTACGTGGACCCGCGAAGCCGGAGTGTGTGGTTGCCCATCGATACGCTTACCGTCCAGGTCTCTTACTTCCGCCAGAACGAAACCTATAAGCTCGTTCAGCAAAGCGGCCGGCCGGCGGAGCAGTCTTACGAATCGGTGGCGGGGATCTCCACCAGGGGGGAATTCGGGAGTACGCTTCGCTGGATTTTCGATCCCGCCTCGCAGACGGAGTTCGAGTGGAAAGCTGTGGCCCGCATCGGCGGGTATCACACCTCCGTCTATGCCTATCGCGTGGACGCCGCGCATTCCCGATATAAGCTGAGCTCCGGCGATTTGAGTGTCGTCGCGGGCTACCACGGACGCGTCTACATCGTTCCCGGAACCAACCAGGTGCTGCGGATCACCACGGTTGCGGATATTCCCGACCGTTTCCCGATCCGCGAATCTACGGCCACTGTCGATTACAGCTATGTCCAGGTGGACGGGCGCGAGTACCTCCTGCCCGTGCGCGCGGAGACTCAGGCCGCGGGCAAGCAGCTCGGATCCACCCCTCCGAGTTCGCCGCTGACACCACTTACACGATATCGCAACGTTACGGAATTCCGTTCCTACCGGAAGTTCGCCGTGGATAGCCAACTGAAGCTCGACACCGAGGCTGACACGGACGCGAAGCCCGTGCCGGTCAAGAAGTAGTTCACTTCCGGTTCAGCGTCACCACGCGCCACAGCGGCTTGTCCTTCTCACCCGGATCGGGCGTGAACTCCTGACTGGTTTTGGCGGGATCGTAATCACGCCAGAGCCACGTCAGCGATTCGGGCAGCTCGGCCGAGCCTTGCGACTGGTTGTGCGTGCCCGTGCCGAACGAGAAGCGATAGTCGTAGCCTTTGATCTTGAGCGAATTCGCCAGCTCGATGTTGGCCAGCGGCCAGCTTCCGGCGCGCGGATTTTCCTGGTCCTCGGAGCCGTCCTGCAGCCACACGCGAATGTTGCGCTTGGGCTCGCGCCGTACCATGATGGGATATTCCGCGCCGCCCGCCGGGTGTTCCGCCGACGTCTGTAGCGCGGCGAAACTGCCGATCCAGCTCAGCACGCGCGAGATCTCGCCGGGTTTGAAATATGCCGCGTTGAAGGCGCAGATGCCGCCCGAACTCTCCCCCACCATGGCGCGGCTGTAGCCGTCCTGCCGCATGGGAACGGTCTTCCCGATCTCCGGCAGAATCTCCTCCAGCAGGTAGCGTGAATAGGTGTCGTTCACCGTGTCGTATTCCACCGAGCGCCGCGCGACGCCATCCGCCGTTCCGGGCTGGATGAAGATGTTGACCATCATCGGAATGCGCTTCTGCGCCGTCAGGTTGTCGAACGCCTCGAGCACGCGATACGCGGTCATGCGCTTCATGTACATCTGGCCGTCGCCCCAGATCTCGACCGCCAGCGGCGTCTTGCCATCCCATTGCGCCGGAACGTAATACCAGACGTTGGCCTTCATTTTCGGGTAGACCTTGCTCGCCATTTCCATCGGTCCGGTCAGCTTGCCCTCGGGTACGCCGGCCTGCGGGTAGCTATCGGGACCGAACGCCGCCATGTCGGTTTTGCCGCCGAACCGCGCGCCGTCGATGATCCAAGCGAACTTGTGCGAGGTGCCCATCGCGAGCTTGCCCTGGTAGATCCACAGTCCACCGGTCTTTTTCGGAGTCTTCAGATTGCCGAGATCGATGTCGAGAACCGGCTGCTTATCAGTGGCGATGGCCCAGATGAACTCGCCGTTCTCGCCGGCCGCCGCCGTGCCCTTTTGCAGCGCCTCGTCCCCAAACGTGTCGCGCAGCCCCTGTTCCAACGCGCCCGACCCGCCGCGCGCCATTTCGATCAGCTTCTCAGTGGGAACTTTCTCCGCGAAGGCGAAGACGGAGCCCAGCAACAACACAATAATCGTTCGCATGAGTTTGTACTCCCGCTTAGCAGAGCCGTGACTGTAAAGGAGCGGCCGTTCCGCTACCCTACGTCAGATCCAGGCCTTGCAGCTTGCCTGTCGAGTCGCCGAAGTGCTCCATCCGCGCGCCCATCCGGTCCATCATGGTCAGGAACAGATTGCACATCGGGGTCTCGCGCCGATACACTACACGCCGGTCCGTCTTGATGTAATTGCCGCCGCGTCCGACGATAAGCGTCGGCAGATCCTCGTGCAGGTGGCGGTTGCCGTCCGACAGTCCCGCGCCGTAGACGATCATGAGGTTGTCGAGCAGCCTTCCGTCGCCTTCTTTGATCGTTCGCAGTTTCTCCACCCAGCCCGCGAATTGCTGCATGTGGTAGGTGTTGATCTGCGCGACTTTCTCCATGAGGTCGGGCTTGTTCTGGTGGTGCGTGAGCGGATGGTGTCCGTCGGAAATCCCGATTTCACGGTACGCCCGCGAAGTCCCTTCGTGCGTCACCAGGAACGTCATGACGCGCGTCAGGTCGGCCTGAAACGCGATCGTCATCATGTCGGTCATCAGCTTGAAATGCTCGGCGAAGTCGGCCGGCACGCCGTACGGCTTCTCCATGTGCGGATCGATCTGGGCGTTTTCCTTCTCCGCCTTTTCGAGCTGCCGCTCCACCTCGCGAATCGACGAAAGATACTCGTCCAGTTTGCGCCGGTCGGTCGGCCCGAGTCCCGCTTCCAGTTTGTGCGTATCCAGCGTGACGAAGTCGAGGATGCTGCGCCGATACCGTGCCTGCCGCGCCCGCGCCTGCGGACTCAACACCACGCCGTCGCCGAACAGCCGCTCGAACAGCGCGCGCGGATCGAGGATCGGCGGCAGCGGCTGCGTCTCGCTGCGCCATGCCAGATTATTCGTGTACGCGCAGGAGTACCCCGAATCGCAATCGCCGGATTGCCGGGCGTCTTCGAGACCGATCTCGAGCGACGGGAACCGCGTCTGTTTTCCCACTTCGGCGGCCACCAACTGGTCGCACGAAACACCGCTTTTGATATTGGTGGTGCTCTTGGTGACCTGAACGCCGGTGAGGTACGATCCGCAGCAGCGACCGTGGTCGCCCGCGCCATCCAGCAGCGCGCGGCCGGTGTTGTGCGTCAGGTTGCCCATCAGCAGGACGTCGTCCTTGTACGGCTCGAGCGGTTTGAGGATGCGCGGCAGTTCCGTCAGCTTGCCGTCATTGGGCGGCGTCCAGTTGCGCATGTCGATGCCGTTCGGCACGTAGACAAACGCCATCCGCACGGGCGCTTTGCCCGGGATCTGGCTGGCGGCGAAAGAAGGCGCCATCGCGTCGAGGAAGGGAAGCGCGACCGCGGTCCCCATTCCACGCAAAAAGGTACGCCTTGGAAGGGCTTTCCGATTCAGATACATCCTTCAATCCCTCGGTATAGGCTGTTTTGAATCGTATCATATTCGGCAAGCGCGTACACAATCCGGCGCCGGCGACTTCGCCGCGGACGCGCTCTAAAGAGTCCCGCACCTGACAGAAAATGTTAGGGATTGAACAGCGGAACGCCTGCCGTTTGAGCCGCAGGAACCAACTGAGCGTCCAAGCTCGCGAGCGGTATCCGTTCCTGCATGGCGATGTTCAGGTGGGCAGCATCGCAAACGGGCAGGCCATGCTCCTGAGCGAGCAAGAACAGGTCGTCGTAGGATGCCGGCTCATCGAGCCGTACGCTCAGTTCATTCAGCGAGATAAGGAACTGTTCGTTGTCTGCTTTGCTGATCCGGCCACCGCGAAGCGCTACAGCCGAGAAGGAGACGGCCTGAAAAACCGCCTTTGTAATCCGTCTGCTCGTCAGGAAAACCATGCGGATGCCATCGACGCATCAATGACAAGAGCCGCCATCAACGGCGCCCATAGTTGATGTAGTCGCGGGACGACCAACCCTCGGGGATCCGGCTTAACGCGCTTTTGAATCTCCAGGATTCGCGCGCCGGCGTCAGCCCGCTTGCGCCGCTTCTCAGCGTCGTCAGTGGGCGAGCCGTTGGAGCCCTTCTGCTGCAGACCCGTTTGATAGACATCAACGCCCCGGCCGCCGTGCGTCCTACTGCGTCACCGCCTCCGGCTCACCCTGTGGCGCCGGCTGCTTGTGCTTGCACTCCGCATTCGGGCATTGCCACACGGTGCCGGCCTTCAGCCACTTCTCCACCATGTAGGGACTGCCGCATTCGGGGCACTTCTCGTTGATCGGCTTCCCCCACGCGACGAAGTTGCACTCAGGATACCTGCTGCAGCCGTAAAACGTCTTACCGCGTTTCGACCGGCGCTCCACCACCTCGCCTTCCGAACACTCCGGGCACTTCACGCCGATGGTCTTCTGCTTGACGTACTTGCACGTGGGGTAATTGCTGCAGGCGGTAAATTCGCCGAAGCGTCCCGACTTCAGCACCAGGTGGTTGCCGCATTGCGGGCACTTCTCCTCGAGGGCCTGGTCGGGCTTCTTCTGCTCGCCGCCGATCGGCTTCGTCGTCTTGCAGTCGGGATAGCCGGTGCACGCGAAGAACGTGCCGAAGCGTCCCTTCTTGAGGACCATGGGGCGACCGCAGTTCTCGCAATACTCCTCGTCGCCCTGCTCCGACAGGTCCGCCTTGTCCACGTCCGGCAGGTCCACCGTCAGCTCGCGCGTGTAGGTGCACTCCGGATAGCCGGTGCAGGCGATGAAGCTGCCGTGCTTGCCCCACTTGATCACCAGCGGCTTGCCGCACTTCTCGCAAATCAAGTCGGTGGGCTTCTCCATCCGCTTGATGTCGGTCATGTGCTCTTCGGCGTGCTTCAGGTCCTTGTCGAAGCGCTCGTAAAACTCGCTCATGGCCTCGCGCCAGTCGCGCTTGCCCTCTTCGATTTCGTCCAGCTCCTCTTCCATGCGAGCCGTGTACTTCACGTCGAAGATGTCATCGAAGGCTTCGAGCAGCAGATCGGTCACCACCATTCCCAGCTCCGTCGGGAAAAAGCGGCCGCCCTCTTTCTTCACGTACTCGCGTTCCTGAATGGTCGAGATGATCGAGGCGTAGGTCGAAGGCCGTCCGACTCCGTCCGCCTCCAGTCGCTTCACCAGCGTGGCTTCGTTGTAGCGCGGCGGCGGCTCAGTGAAGTGCTGATCGGGCCGGATGGCTTTGAACTTCAGCCGCTCGCCCTCCGTCACCAGCGGCAATCGATGCCGCAACTCCTCGTCCTCTTCGTCAACCTGGTCCTTACCCTCCCGGTAAACCTTCAGGAAACCCTCGAACTTGGGCACCGATCCAGTGGCGCGGAACACGTAGTCGCCGCCGTTCTTGCCCTTGGAGGAGACGTCGATGGTGGTCTGGTCGAACACCGCCGGCATCATCTGGCACGCCACGAAACGTTCCCAGATCAGCCGGTAAAGCTTCATTTCGTCTTCCGCCAGGTGCTTCTCGACCAGTTCCGGCGTGTACGCCATCGAGGTGGGGCGGACCGCCTCATGCGCATCCTGCGCGTCCTTCTTGGACTTATATATGTTAGGCGAATCCGGCAGAAACTCCTTGCCGTAGCGCTCGCCGATATAGTGGCGAACGTCGCGCACCGCGTCTTCCGAAACGCGCGTCGAATCCGTGCGCATGTAGGTAATCAGGCCGACCGCGCCCTCTTTGCCGATCTCGATGCCTTCATACAGCCGCTGCGCCAGCACCATCGTGCGCTTCACGCTGAAGCGCAGCTTGCGCGACGCTTCCTGCTGCAGCGTCGACGTGATGAACGGCGCCACCGGATTGCGCCTCTTTTCGCGCGTGCCCACCGATTTGACGGTGTAGTCGGCGCCCTCGAGCTCGGCCAGCACCGCGTCCGATGCGGCCTGCGACGCGATCTCGGGCGTTTCGTCGTTGGTCTTGAAGAGCCGCGCGGTGAGTACCGGCGGCTTCTTGGCGTTCAGATCGACGTCGATCGTCCAGTATTCCCGCTTCAGGAACGCGCGGATTTCGCGCTCGCGTTCGACAATTACGCGCAGCGCCACGGTCTGCACGCGCCCCGCCGAGAGGCCGCGCCGCACCTTGTCCCACAACAGCGGCGAAATCTTGTAGCCCACCAGGCGATCGAGCACGCGGCGCGCCTGCTGCGCGTCCACCAGGTTCGCGTTGACTTGCCCGGGCTTCTCGAACGCCTTCTCGATAGCGCGTTTGGTGATCTCGTTGAACATCACCCGGTAGATGCGCGGCCCGCCTTTCTTGCCGTCCCGCAGCTCATCCTGCAGGTGCGAACAAATGGCTTCGCCCTCGCGATCCGGGTCGGCCGCGAGGTACACTTCTTCCACTTTCCTGGCGGCTTGTTTCAGCTCGCTGATGAGCTTCTTCTTCCCTTCGATGACTTCGTAGCGCGGCTCGAAACCGTGCTCCACGTCTACCGCCAGATCTTTCTTGGGAAGGTCCTTGATATGTCCGAGCGAAGCTTTAACTATGTACTGCTTGCCCAGGTATTTGTTGATGGTCTTCGCCTTGGCAGGCGACTCCACGATTACCAGAGCCTTTGCCATATTTTCTTTCAGAATTGCGGCGCCCTATGCCGCGTCAGCATGACTGCGAATTACCCAGACGACGTTACCACACTTTAACAAAGTTCTTGCCGGGAAGTTGTTTGACCAAGCCGAGCATTTCCAGCTCGAACAGTGCCGCGATCAGCTCCGAGGCTGACGTATCCTGCACTCTCTCCAGCAGATGGTCCAAGTGTACGGCTACATCCACTTGCAGGTGTTCCAGCACCCGGCGCGTCACACCGGCCGGGTCGTTCAGTGCCGGGTCACTTAATAAGGATGCTGGATCGGCCGGCGGAGTTTCGCCACTTTCTGCAATTCGTTCTTTCCCTCTCTCTATTAGATGCCGGCGGGATTCAGGAGGCAGATCCGCCACCACGTCGTTCCAATCCTGCACCAGGCGGGCACCCTGTTTGATCAACAAGTTAGGGCCCCAACTGACTTTGGATGTGATGTTCCCGGGGACTGCAAATACCTCGCGCCCCTGGTCGAGCGCCAGCTTGGCCGTGATGGCGGAACCGGAATATTGCGCCCCTTCGACCACCAGGACTCCCAGACTCATACCGCTGATGATGCGATTGCGGATCGGAAAGTTCTGGGGAAATGCGATGGCGCCCATGGGAAATTCTGAAAGGATCAGTCCCTTGACCGCCAGCTCCGCCGCGAGTTTCCGGTTCTCCGAAGGATAGACGACATCCACGCCGCAGCCGAGCACCGCCACCGTATCGCCCGCCACCGAAAGTGCGCCCTTGTGCGCCGCGGTGTCGACGCCGCGCGCCATTCCACTCACGATGGTGAGGCCGGCATGCGCCAGATCGGCCGAAAGGCGCTCCGCCACGGCAAGGCCATAAGGCGTGGGACGGCGTGTGCCCACCACACCGAGCATCAACGACTCCAGCAGTTCGACGCGTCCGCGGGCAAACAACAGCACTGGCGGATCGAAGATTTCGCGCAGCGGCTGCGGATAGCGCGGATCGCCGATGCTGATCGTGACGGCCCCCGTCTGCGCCATCTTCTCCTGCTGCGCCGCGGCGTCTTCGAAGGTGCATCCGCTCGCGATCGACTGCGCCACCGTGCCGCTTGCGCCGGCAGCTTCAAGCTCGCTGCGCGACGCGCGGAAGATGGCTTCAGGACTTCGAAAGCGATCCAGGAGTTTGGCTGAAGTCCTGGCGCCCAGGCCCGGGACCAGTTTCAGAGCCAGCCAGTGAAGTTCCTCTTCCCGGCTGAGAACAGTAGATTGCATCGAGCGAGCTTACTGGATTCGACCATAGCAGGCGGCCAGTAGAGAGCGCAAGCTGCTATTCCCACCCGTCTCGCTCCTCCGTCACAGAGCCGTGACCGTAAGGGAGCGGTTAGTCCGACCCCGAACAACTGCCGACTGGCTAAGCGAAGTGGTATAACAGTTACACAAGCTGGCAATGCGCTTCCGTTTTAGCAAAGCCAAGAGCGATGCTCTCAAGAACAACCCGAAGCGCGGAATCGACTTCGAGGAGGCGCAGGACGTTTTCTCGCGCCCGTATTATCAGGATCAGCGATCCGATGACCCGGAACAGTACAGGGCGATCGGCTGGGCGAACGGTCGGCTATTCACGGTCATCTTCGAAATCCGCCAGGATAGCCTCGGCGAGTATTACCATCTCGTAACGCTATGGCGGTCGACAAGAGAGGAGACGCAACTATATGAAGCAAACGCGTGAGAGCAAGGCTCCCTCGGCCGAAACCATCGCGCGAATGGCAGATCGCGGGGAGGATGTGTCGCGCTTCTTTACCAACCGCGGCAAGATGATGCAGCCGATCCAGCGTGTGAACGTCGACTTCACAGCTTCCATGCTGCGAGAGCTCGATGAGAGCGCAGCCGAAATGAACGTGAGCCGGCAAGCAGTAATCAAGGCTTTCGTACGCCAGGCTCTGGATCGGCATTACATGGCACAGAGCTCGCGAAAATCGGGCAAGTTACGGCGGCCTGCGTAGATCGCGGCGCACCCGAGATTCACCACCCATGAAGCAGGACGCGTCATTCTTCGAAGGCCACGATCCGGTGTTGATCTACATTGCCAAGAAGTTGAAAGATGCGATCCGCCTCGAAGAAGTATTCACCGAAACCGGAGTGGATTTCGGCGTCGAAGCGGATGAGTACCGCGGCGGCGTGATCTTCCGGCGAGTGACCGTGGGCGCATTCTTCTACGTACTGCCCTCGGCGGCCGGCGCCGCTCACGAGATCATGCGCCAGAACGGCTTCAAGCCCCACGTGCCGTAGCCCCCGCGTAAAATCTCGCGCCGTCCATTGTACAGAACCCCCCGAAACTGGCAGAATCAGCACATGGCGGATGTCGCCGCGCTTTTGGCGCGCTGGCAGGGCGGGGACAAATCGGCGCTCGACGAGATGCTCCCGGATGTCTACGAAGAACTCCGGCGGCTGGCCCGCATCTTCTTCAGCCACGAACGCCCGGACCACACGCTGCAGCCTACCGAGTTGGTGCATGAAGCCTACATGAAACTCATCGACCAGCGGGCAGGTGGACTGGCGCAATCGCGCGCATTTCCTGGGCGTCGCGGCGCAGGCCATCCGCCGCGTGCTGCTGCATCACGCCGAGAACCGCGGCGCGCAGAAGCGCGAGGGCTACAGCAACCGTGTGTCGCTCGATGCCGCGCTCGAGTGCCTGGAACGCGATGCCACCGTCGATATTCTCACCCTCAATGACGCGCTGCTTCGTCTGGCGGAGTTGGATCCGCGGCAGGCCAACATCGTCGAGCTGCGCGTGTTCGGCGGCCTGACCGTCGAGGAGACGGCGGAGGTGCTCGACATCGCCCCCGCCACCGTGAAGCGGGATTGGAACGTGGCGCGCCTCTGGCTCTGGCGCCAACTGGCATGACGGGCGAGCGCTGGCAGCGGGTCAAGCAAATCGTGGGCGACGCGCTCGAGCTCGGGCGCGACGAGAGGCCGCGATTCGTCGCCGAAATGTGCGGTGAAGATTCCACTTTGCAGCGTGAAGTGGAGACGCTGCTTGGCGACGATGACCCCGCATCAGGCTTCCTCGATCTCGATCGCGCGCCCGGGCGCATCGGCCCCTACCGTGTGGTGCGCGAGATCGGCCGCGGCGGCATGGGCGCCGTCTACCTGGCGGAACGCGACGACGGCCAGTTCGAGCAGCGCGTCGCCATCAAGGTCATCAAGCGCGGCATGGATACCGACGCCGTCCTGCGGCGCTTCTTCGCGGAGCGCCAGATCCTGGCGCGGCTGCAGCATCCTAACATCACGCGGCTGCTCGACGGCGGCATGTACGACAGCCGGCCGTATTTCGTCATGGAGTATCTGGAGGGCCGGCCGATCGTCGAGTACTGCCGCGAGCGAGATCTCTCGATCGAAGCCCGGCTCCGTCTGTTCTTGCAGGTCACGGACGCGGTCGAGCACGCGCACCGCAACCTGATCCTGCATCGTGACCTGAAGGCCGGCAACATTCTGGTGGATGCCGCCGGCGCGCCCAAGCTGCTCGATTTCGGAATCGCCAAGCTGCTCGAGGAGAACTCCGAGCAGACGATGCTGGCGATGCGGCCTTTGACCCCGCAGGTGGCGAGTCCGGAGCAGGTTCGGGGCGAGCCGCTGACTACCGCGAGCGACGTCTACGCGCTGGGTGTGCTGCTGTTTCAATTGCTGGCGGGGCAGCCTCCTTACCAGGTCGAGTCGCCGACGGAAGCCGAGATGACGCGCGTGATCTGCGACCAGCCGGCGCCGCGCCCCAGCATGCTGGCCCCTGCCGCTACCGCCCGGCGGCTCAAGGGCGACCTGGACAACATCGTGCTCAAGACGCTCGAGAAGGAGCCGGCGCGGCGCTACCAGCGTGCGGCGGAGTTGGCCGACGATCTCCGGCGCTACCTGGATGGGCGGCCGGTAAACGCGCGGCCGGGCGGTGCTGCCTACCGGCTCGGGAAATTCATGGGGCGGCATAAGCCCTCACTCGCGATCGCGGCGGTGGCGGCGATTGCGATTGCGGCAGCGGTGGCCCAAGCGGTGCGCGAGGGCCATCGCGCCAATCGGCGATTCAACGAGCTGCGGCAGCTCGCCGGATCGTTCATCTTCGAGTTCCACGATGCCATTGCGACGCTGCCCGGTTCCACGCCGGCGCGCGAGCTGGTGGTGAAGCGCGCCCTCCAGTATCTCGACGGCCTGGCGCGCGAAGCTTCGGGCGACGTCGATCTGAAGCGTGAACTCGCAGGCGGATATCTGAGAGTCGGCGAGGCTCAGGGGCTGTTCTCGGAAGCCAACCTGGGTAAACCGGCGGAAGCTCGGGCCAGTTTTGAAAAAGCCGTGGCGCTATTCGAGGAGGTGCGGCGCGCGCGTCCCTCCGACCCGCGGGCCGTCGCCGACCTGGCACGTGCCCGCCTGGACCTCAGCTCGACGATCGAGAGCGCGGGCGACATCGCCCGAGCCCTGGCGCTGCAGCGCCAGGTGATCGCGGAGATCGAGGCGTTGGGGCCGAAGGAGTCGTTGGACCCGCGCATCGAGACCGCGTTGGGGACCGCATACTTTGGCGTCTCCGAAGCCAACCTGCGCCTGAACCGCGGCGCCGAGGCGCTCCGGTCGCGCCTGCAATCCATCGCGATCCTGCAGGACGCCGCGCGCCGCGATCCGCGGAATGCCGAGACGGCGCGTTATCTGGCACTTTCCCAGAAACGGTTGGCGTACATCTACATCACGCAGACGCGCGATTTCAAGCGCGCCGCGGAGATTCTCCGCTCCGCCATAGCCATCGACACCAGGCTCGTGGCGCAACAGCCGAACAGCTCCGTTCCCAAAATGGACCTGGCGCTCGATCGGAGTTATCTGGCTGCGATTCTCCAGCGCCAGGGCGATCTGCCGGCAGCCCGCCAGATGCTCGAGAGCGCTATGACGCTGCGCAACGAAGTGCTGGCCGCCGATCCGCACAATTTCCGGGCGCGCATTCTGGTCATCTCCGACTACACCAAGCTGGGGCAGTGGCTGCTGGCCGAAAAGCGGCCGGCCGAAGCCAGGGCGGCCTTTGAGACCGGCGCGAGAGTCGCTGCCGGATTGGACGCCGAGGCTGCGAAGAACGCCAAGGAAACTCTGGACGCGCTCCATCGGGCCATGGGCAGGTCGTGAGGTTCGTCACTGCACGGGCGGCTCCCGCTTCGGTAGACTGTAAGTTCGCATGCCTGCCGAATTCGAGTTAGTTGCTGCGCGCGAGCAGACCGATGCGCTGTTCCGCCTCGTGCGGCCGGATGCCCTATACGATCGACCCATTCCGGAGCGCCACCGCATGATCTTTTATGCCGGACACATGGAGGCGTTCGACTGGAATCTGATCGGCCGCTACGCGCTCGACCTGCCGTCCTTCCAACCCGAGTTCGACCGGCTGTTCGCGTTTGGCATCGATCCGCCTCCCGGCCAGTTGCCGCAGGACCAGCCGTCCGATTGGCCTGGAATCGCCGAAGTGGAACGGTACAATCAACGGACCCGCGATGCCATCGACGAAGTGCTGCCGAATGTCCCCGAACAGTTGCGGCACGTGGCCCTCGAACACCGCCTGATGCACGCCGAGACCCTCGCCTACATCCTGCACCAATTGCCCTACGAGAAGAAGTCTCCCCCTGCATCGCTCAGCCTTCCCGAACCGGGCCGCGACCGTAACGGAGCGGTCGCCCCGATGATCCCGATCCCCGCCGGCCTGGCGCGCCTCGGCCGCTCCGCCGATGGCTTCGGCTGGGACAACGAATTCGAATCCCACATCGTCACCGTGCCTGCGTTCTCCATTTCCAAATACAAAGTCACCAACCGCGAGTATCTCGAGTTCGTCCGCCAAGGCGCTCCACCGCCGTTCTTCTGGAGCGAGGGCGGCGGCCAATGGTGCTACCGCGGGATGTTCGCCGAGATCCCACTGCCGCTCGATTGCCCGGTCTATGTGACGCAGTGCGAAGCCGAGGCCTATGCCCAGTGGCGCGGCAAGCGCCTGCCGACCGAAGCCGAGTGGCATCGCGCGGCGTGCTCCGCGCCCGTATCGGCGAACGAGAATTTCGATTTCCGCCAATGGGACCCCGTGCCCGTTGCCGCTGACGACACGCACTTGGACGGTCCCGTCCAGATGGCCTCGAATGGCTGGGAGTGGACGTCCACTGTCTTCGCGCCGTTCCCCGGGTTCCAGCCGTTCCCGTTCTACGCAAACTACTCGGCTCCGTTTTTCGACGGCCAGCACTACGTGCTCAAGGGTGCTTCCCCGCGCACCGCTGCCTGCATGGCGCGTCCGTCGTTCCGCAACTGGTTCCGTCCGCAGTATCCTTACCTTTACTCTACGTTTCGGCTGGTTGAATCCTGATGTTCGCGCGAGCACTCGACAATGAATTCGCACGCGAGGTGCGGGCCGGCCTCACGCGCCCCCAACAGAAGACGCTGCCCTGCGGTTATCTCTACGATGACGTCGGCTCGGCGCTGTTTGAGGCCATTACGTACCTGCCCGAATACGGCCTGACCCGCGCTGACACTCGCGTGATACAAGGACACGCCGCGGAGTTAGTCGACGCGCTGCCGGCCAACCTCGTGGTGGCTGAGCTGGGAAGCGGAAGCGGCGTGAAGACGCGCGCCATTCTCGAACATCTGCACGCGCGGCAGAGCGTGGATTACTACCCCATCGAACTCTCCGCCGCGGCGCTCGCCAAGTGTGCGGAGGATCTCGGACGTCTCGGCGCCGTCTTTCCGCTCCAAGCCAGCTACCTCGACGGGATGCGCGAGGTGGCCGCCCGCCGCGCGCCCGGGCAGATCCTGCTGGTGCTGTTCCTCGGCAGCACCATCGGCAACTTCGAGCCCGAAGCGGCCACCGATTTCCTGTATGCCGTGCGCCTTTGCCTGCAGCCCGGCGATGCCCTACTGCTCGGCACCGATCTGGTGAAGCCGCTGGCGCAGATGCGCGCCGCGTATGACGACCCCACGGGTGTGACCGCCGCCTTCAACCTCAACCTGCTGGCGCGGATCAATCGCGAGCTTGGTGCGGATTTCGACGTCCGGCAATTCGAGCACGTGGTCCGCTACAACCAGGAGGCGCAGCGCATCGAGATGCATCTGCGCAGCCGTGGATACCAGATTGTCAACGTCCGTCGCTCGGATTTAATCGTGGACCTGGGCCCCGGCGAGACCATCTGGACGGAGGCGTGCCACAAATTCCGTCCGGCGCAAGTCCGTGAACTGGCGCGCGTCTGCGGTTTCGAAATGCGCGCCCAGTGGATCGACAGCGAATGGCCGTTCGCCGAGAATCTGCTGATCGCCGTCTAATCCAAATCAATATCGCGCTTCGGCGGCGTCAGGTCAGGATTCTCTTTAGCCCTCTTGAACAGCTCGTCGAATTTCTTCTCCAGCACCTTGCCGTGACTCTTCTCCGCCTCGAACGACTTCTGAAAAAACTCTTCCCGCCGCGCGCCCGCCCCTTTGAGCTTAGCCACCTCGGCCGCCAGATCCTGGATCGGCGGCGGCTTCTCCGGGACCGTATGCGCTATGATCGCGCTGGTCTCGGGATCGATCTTGAGAATCGCCTGGCAGCACGGGCATTCCACATCGAACATACCTTTTGCCATACGCTATCCATGGTAAACGAAGCGTGGGAGACGGATGCGGGCCGGTGGTTTGAGGACCACAGGCCCGGAAGACGGTTGTGCGGGGTTACGAGGTGGCTTGAGGGTGATATGCGAGGTGACTCGTAAGGCGGGTGGTAAGCAGTAAGGCAACTCGTCTTTCCGGGGCCTGTGCAATTTCAGTCACGCACGTTATTCAGCAATCTGCGGACCAAACTGAAATCGCCGATAAAATCAGGGCCCCTGCACCCAGCCCCGGAGCGAGTGTATGCAAGATTGGCACATCCCGTGTCAAAGTTGTGTACCGGAATCGCGCACTCGATTCCGGTCCCGGTAAATCTTGCTATTGCTGCGGCTGGGGCGGCGGCGGTGGCGACGGCGGAATCGGGCTCGGCGGACGGGAAACTCTGCCCTGAAACGCCTCGTCGAGTGAGACATTATTGTGATACAGAATCTGCCCGGTGGAGCGATCCAGCTCGACGCGTGCTTTTGCATACGCGGCTTCGGCGGTCACCTCGGCGGACTGCGCCGTCACCAGATCGCGGTTGGCCAGGATCACGTTGTAGATCGTCGACGCGCCCAACGCCAGCTTCTTCTGTTCGGCGTCGAGCGACTGCTCCTGGAGCACGCGCCCCTTGGTCGCAGCCTGGTATTGCGCGCGCGCTTGCGTCAGTCCGATAAGCGCGTTCTGTACGTCGGTGCGCACCTGGTTTTCCAGGCGCTGCAGGGCGAGCTGCTGCTGGCGCAGAGTCAACTCGTCCGTGATGGCGCTGGCCTGCGCCGCGCGGTTGCGGATCGGAATATTCAGGTTCAGACCCACCGAGTAGTTGG
Organism: Bryobacteraceae bacterium; assembly: GCA_041484525.1. Taxonomy (GTDB): domain Bacteria; phylum Acidobacteriota; class Terriglobia; order Bryobacterales; family Bryobacteraceae; genus JBGPHT01. Next base: position 43,830 of record JBGPHT010000011.1, read on the forward strand.
GAAAGTTGCGCGCGAATAATTGCGAGAGCACCGTGCTGTAGCCGCCGATGAAAAAGGCCGTGTTGCTGTGGATGGTGCCGGGCGGCGCGGGCAGCGTGCTCGGCTGGCCGGCGAGCGCGTTGTTGCTGAGGTTCGCCACTACGTCGAGCGTGGGGAGCAGCGCGTTTTTCGATCCCCGGATGGTCAGCCGCTGGTTCTGCACCTGGATGCGGCTTTGCGACAGTTCGGGCCGCGAAGAGAGCGCCATCGCGGTCAGGTCCTGGATGGGCTGGATCGGCTCCACGCTCGGAATGTCGATGCGGTTGGTGGGGATGATGTGCGCGTCGGCCACCGCGGGGCTGGCGATTCCCGTACGGCTGAGCGCCGACTTGATGATGGTTTCCTGCTGCAGCACACGCATCTGTGCGATCACCAATTGCTGCTGGGCGGTAGCTTCTTCCGCTTCCGCGCGCACGATTTCGATCGGCGCCAGCGTGCCCACTTCCACCTGCTTCTGGTTGTTGGTGGTAAGCCGCTGCGCGGCCGACAGGGCATCCTGCGCCACTCTGACGCTCTCGTTGAACGCCACCAGGTCCCAATAGAGTTGCATCACCGCCGCCACGGTGGTGATCACCTGCAGTTTGAATGTGAGATCGGATACCTCGCGGTTGTTCCGGGCGATGTGGATCTGGCGCGAGTTTACGGCCGAACCGAATCCCTGTAGCAGGTGCTGCGTAAAGCCCAGACCCAGCGAACTGCTGGTAGCGGGATTGAAGTCGGAGCGCGGATTGTTGCTCGACACCCGGCTGTTATTCAATCCCAGGCTGACGATCGTCCCGGTGAGAAAGCCTTTCTGGATACCGAACCCTGAAGTGTCCTGGCGTTGGATCAGAGAGTTGGTGCCCGTGATGAACGCGCTCGACTGCGGCGAGGTGAGATGGCCCCAATTCAGGCTGCCGGTGATCATCGGATCGAGAGTGGGAATGCCGGGACCGGAAGACTGCACAATGGTTCCGCTCACCGCCGAGGAAGTAGCGGCGCTGGCCTGCGACGTCGAGTTCTGATTGGTGCCGGGCGTGGTCCCTGCGCTGCTCACCGAGGAACTCGACGGACCGGCAGTCACGGTGGTTGAAACGCCGCGGGCAAAACCGCCGGCTTCCGCCAACAGCACGGCGGCATCGGCGATCTGCGGGCCGTACCGCTGGATCTCGATATCCAGATTGTTCTCGAGCACCAGCGCGATCGCGTCCTGCAGCGAGAGGTAAATGTTGCCCGCGCGCATCAGCGAGTCCAGCCGGTTCGAGTTCGCCAGGTTGGGCGGCGGGATCACCCGCTCGCGATAGGGCGCGGTCAGGTTCCCCAGGAAGCCGCTGTTCTGCGTCATGACAGTCGGCATCTGGCCGCTCCCCTGCGGTTGCGGCGGGCCCGGTGGATTCGCCGGCGCCGGTGGGTCCGCGGCGAAACCAGCCGAAGGCGCGGCGATCAGAAGAATGCACAGCCAGGCGAGATAAGGTTTTGCGAAGTTCATATGTGACTGCTCCGGGTCAAACGTTGAAAGCGAGTTCAGGTCCCTTTTAAGTTCAATGGTATAGTAGGCGTTTGTGACGCCGCAAGCGGAGACTGTGATGGAGCTGTTCCGCTCCACAGGCGCGTATCTGCAAGGCCATTTTCGTCTGACCAGTGGTTTGCACAGCGCCGAATATTTGCAATGCGCGCTGGTTCTCCGGCATCCTTCCGCGGCCGAAAAACTGGGGCAGATGCTGGCCGGCGAACTGCGAAGAATCGTACATGAAGACGTGGGGCTGGTCGTGTCGCCGGCGCTGGGCGGCCTGATTGTCGGCCATGAAGTGGCGCGCGCCATGGGCACGCCCTTCCTCTTCACGGAGCGCGATCCGGCCAACAACCATATGGTGCTGCGCCGCGGCTTCACGGTGAAATCCGGTGAGACGGCGGTCGTGATCGAAGATGTGATCACCACCGGCGGCAGCACGACGGACGTGATCGAGGTGCTGCGCGCGGCGGGTGCGAAGGTGCTGGCGGCCGGTTCCATCATCGATCGTAGCGGCGGCCATGCCAACGTGGGCGTCCCGCGCGTGGCGCTGGCCACACTCCAGGTGGCCGCCCATTATCCCGAAGAATGCCCGCTGTGCGCCCTCGGCATTCCAGTGGTGAAGCCGGGATCGCGCCCCGCCTGATGCGCCGCATCAAAATCACCCTCGCCTACGATGGCGGCGGTTTTCACGGATGGCAGGTCCAGCCCGGACTGCCGACGATCCAAGGCGCGATCGAGCAGATTCTTTCCGAAATGGAAGGCGCTCCGGTGCACGTGGCCGGGTCGGGCCGCACCGATGCCGGGGTGCACGCGCTGGCGCAGGTGGCGGCTTTCAGCATGGCGAATCCCATCCCGCTCGTGAACTTGCGCCGAGCCGTGAACCGCCTGCTGCCGCCCGCCATCCGCGTGCTCTCGGTCGAAGCGGTGCATCCGGAATTCCATCCGCGGTTCGATGCCAAAGCGAAAACTTATGAATATCGCATCGTCCGTGGGGAAGTCTGTAGCCCTTTCGAGTGGCCGTACGCGCACCATTATCCATACCCGTTGGACGTAGAGCGGATGGCGGCGCTGGCGCTTGTGTTCGCCGGCGAGCACGACTTCACCGCCTACGCCGCCTCCGACGAAAGCGACGCCGAAGGCAGGAGCAAGGTGCGGACGATATTTTCGTCCGTGCTGGAATCGACCGAAGCCCGCCTGGTCTATCGGGTGCGCGGCAGCGGTTTCCTGAAGCACATGGTGCGGAATATTGTCGGCACGCTGATCGAAGCCGGCAAGGGCAACGTAGAAGACCTGTCGCGCCTGCCAGAAAAGTGCGGCCCGACCGTCGTTGCGAAAGGGCTGTTCCTGGTCAGTGTCGAGTACTGAGAAACAGATTGTGGGGAATGGCTTTCGAAACCTGCGACTGGAGGCGGCGTGATAGCGCGAGAACGATGAGTCCGCTACAAAGGAACAGCATGGTAGAGGGTTCGGGAGTGGTAACGCCGGCGTCGCTATTGTCAGGCGCGAAGTCCGAAATCTGTGTATTGTTGCCGGGATCGAGACCGACACGGGGCCAGAGATTCACCTGGTAGTCGGCCGGCAGTAAGCCTTTCGACGCTAGCAGGCTAGCCGGAACGACGCCTTGAATCGTATTCCCACTCACGGTGACGGAACCGGGCGCAAGGTTCACCGGCTGGGCGGGATCCGTCGGAGAGAAGTCGACGACTGCTCCTGTGAGATCGGGGCGAAGGACAACGACCACATCGAAGAGGACACCAGGACGGAAGGATCCGAAAAACGCCTGATGCAGTCCACGATCGACGCCCCAAACGAACACGGATCCCTCCGTCGTTCCGATGTGACCATTTTCCGTGCTGGTGAAGGTGAAATTCGTTCCATCGAAGAAGACTTCAGCGGTCAGGACGTCGAGGTCTCCGTTGCGGGGGCCCGTAGTGAAAGTCGGCAAGAAGTCACCGGGGATCGGATCGACGATGGTTGCCGCTGAGAGGGGAGCGCTCGTGACTCCGAGCGCGAGCATTGCGAGAACCATAAGCCGCAAGCGAACCTCGGGCGATCTTGATTGAAACGAAGATAGAGACACTGGGTAATACTCCTTTTGTTGGTTTTCTAGCCGCGTAACGCAGTAACGTGAGAATCGGCAGGAGTCCGGGGATGAACTTTGCAGCGCACAGGCTCCCTTCTCATTTAGACTTGCGTAAACGAGCGGAGAGAGTGACGCCGAAATGTGAGAATACGATCGGTGGGGAGGTTTTGATCGCTCAGTAACTGGCGACCCGAACGAGCTGCGGGTTCCGTTAGGCTGGGGCTACTTCTTACGCCCTGCCTTCACCTTCTTCTTCGCTGGCTTTTTCTTCTTCACCAGTGGCGGAGCCCCGCCGCCAGTCCCCGTCAACAACGGAATCATGCGCGCGAGCGACATCGACGGCAGGAAGTCCGACTTCCGATACAGATCCGACAACGCTGTCGTATCCTGGGCCTTCAGTTGTGACGCCGCGACATTCTGCTCGCCCTTGCCTTCGGCCCATGCACTAGCCCAAATCTCGGCCATGCAGATACAACCCTCGCCCATGCGCACGATCGTCTTCTTGCCGAAGTCCTTCCACAAGCGATTGAGGCGGTCCGCCGGCTTGCTCTCCGCGTTGTACGCGTCCACGATATCCTTCGGAGGCAGCGCCGCGATCGTCTCCGTCATCAACTGCACTACGCGCGCGGCCGCACCGGCGCCGCCCTTGAACGTGGCCTTCACCTTCTTGTCCTTCAGGAAAGCCTCCACTCCTTCGACGATGTCCTTGGCGTGGTCGTTGAGCATCTGGGTCTCGTAAACCGAGTGCACTTTCTTCGACACCGAAGTCTGGTGGTCGGGGTCGCCGTGATGCAGCCGCGAAATGTGGAGCGGCTGGCATGCGTCGCCCACATAGTGCGAAATGCAGCCGGCGGCGCAGACGAACGAGAGAGCGTCGCCCTGGCCGGCGAACTTGATCATCTCGTTATATCCCTGCCACACGCGAAACGGCAGCGCGCCGGGGTTCGTCCCGGGGACCCCCTTGTAGAACTCGTCCCACACCGCCGGATCGATGTTGGCCGGGTCCTTCACAAGGTCGAGCAGCGTCTTGCCTTTGAACTTGCCCGCGAGCGCCTTCTGGTCCATGTCGGAGAAGTGATTGTTCTCGTCGTTGTTGGTATCGCCCTGGCTGATGCGGGTGGTGCGCCACACATCGTCGGCCACATCCGCCAGCGGCACGAAGCTATAGTGAGCCTTGTTCTTGAGGACCTTGTCCGTGACCTTCAAATCCTCCACCTGGAAGCCCACGCGATCGATATTCTTCGACATGAGCGTCTGCAAACCCGGCAGGCCCGAGAAGCCCAGCGTGCACGCCAGCGCCCCGATCGCGTAGTGGCCCACTTCTCCCCAATACGCCGTCACGCCCAGATTCCAGTCGCGGATCACATCCACTTCGAGCAGGTTGCAGACGGTGCTGAGACATGTGGCCAGCGCATAAGTCGAGACCGACTGACCGCCGCCGTCAGTGAATACCTGGCCGCCCCACTGCACTGCGATCGGCATCAGTCCGTTCTTCTGCGACTCCAGCAGCCATAGCGTTCCCGAATCGCCCGGATGAGTCCTCAGCGGCGCTCGTCCGCTGCGGCTTCCGATCAGGAAATCCGAAACGTACTCGAAGCCGCCGACGGATTTGTAGCGGTAGAACAACGCCTTGATCTGCCCGGTCATGTGGCCCGAGCCGCAGCCATAGCCCTGCACCGGACAATCGATTAATCGCAGCGTCAGGTTGTCGATCCCCAGGTCGGCCATGGGGCCCACGGTTCCCGCGCCGTACACCTGCGCCGTCCAACGCTCCAGGCAATCGACGCGGATCAGGCCGATATCCAGGTTGACGAAGACGTCTTTCCCCGCCCAGCTCGGGTACACTTCGGTGAACGGAAGGCGCGTGATCTGGCTTCCCGAACTGACACCGATACGCACCGGCGCGCCGCCGATCCGGGCATACACCGGCTCGCCTTTCGGACCGGTGACGTGGCGATTAGTCAACGCGTAGACGGTGTGCCCGTCGCTCACCAGGCAACCGATCGAAGCGATATGCTCGCGTCCCTGGACCTGCGCGATCACCGGGAACCCGCCGCCGATTCGCGCCATCGGATAAAGGACGTTGCGCAGTTCTGTCTCCACGTAATCCTGGCGCGGCGCGTATACCACGCATACCGGAACTTTGCGCCCATCTTCGAGGTAGAGGGCCCGCGGGATCGCGTCTTCGTGCTTCAGGTCGCCGGCCTCCTTCCAGTCGTCTACGAACACCAGGACGCACGGCCACGAGTAATCGCGAACGCCGGAATTTCCCAACGTTCGGGGCGCCTGCTTCGCGGGCTTCTGCCGCGGATGGCGGCCGGGATAGGGATCGGTATTCCGGATCAGGTACAGGCCAACCGCCGTTCCCACGACATTTTCCTTGCGCATCAATTCCACATGATTCTTCTCCCGCGCCAGCAGCAGATCGGGCAGGGACAACATATTGAACTCGTTGTGCATGCTGAGGGGATTGGGGTCCTTCACTTCTTCATCGCTCCTCCGGTCGTCGTGATGCTATCACTTCAGTTGCCGCCTGCTGTAAAAGCGGAAATGCCTGCCGAAAGAGGACAATGATCTCTAGCCACCCGTCAGCACATCGCGCGTCCGGACCACCGTGCAGTATTCCCCGTGCAGGTTGGCGAGACTCATCGCGTGGACCTCCGATGCCGTATGGAAAGTGCCGTACCAGTCCTTCCGCCCGAAAGTAAATATCGCGTCTTCCACGAGAAAGGTTTCGAACCCGAGATTCCCCGCCATCCGCACGGTCGCCTCCACGGAATTGTTGGTGATCACCCCGGCCACCACCAACCGTGTCTGATTCGCCCGCCGCAGCCTCGCCTCGAGATCGGTGCCGATGAACGCGCTGTTGGTTTGCTTCGGAATGACGGGCTCCCCGTCGAGCGGCTGCGCCTCAGCTTTGAACTCGTGCCCCTCCTGCCCCGGCCGGTAGTGCGACGCCGGCTCGGTGGAATCGTGCCGGATATGGTAGATTGGCCCTCCGGCAGCCCTCCACGCCGCGAGCAGCGCCGCGATATTCTTCTCCGCCTCGGGATTGTTGCGCTCGCCCCAACTCGGGTCGTCGATCGCCTTCTGCACATCGATCACGATCAGCGCAGCGTTCGTATCCATCTCGTAATTTGACCACGCCGACAAATTTTCCTGCACACTGTCGATTCAGCCGCCCCTCAATCGTCTTACTGAAGGAAAAGAACACCATGCCAAACCCTTTCGTACACGTGGAACTGAATACCACGGATGTGGATAAAGCCAAAGCCTTCTACGGAAAGCTCTTCGAATGGACGCTGGAAGACATTCCGATGGGAGATCTCGCCTACACAATGATCAAAGTCGGAAAAGGAACCGGACGAGGGATGATGAAGCAACTCATTCCCGGGGCTCCTTCGTCATGGCTCGCCTATGTAGAGGTTGCCGACATCAAGGCCGCCACGCAGAAGGCCAAGTCTCTGGGCGCGACCATCATGAAAGATGTCACCGAGGTCATGGGCATGGGTTGGCTGACCATCCTCACCGACCCGACTGGCGCCATGCTCGGCCTGTGGCAGACCAAGACGTAAACCGATAACCAGCCCCCGCCCGGCCAACCGCGCGGGGGCGTCGCTCCGGCGCCGCCAGTGGTAGAGTGTCGCTATAGGAGGAAATCGATGGCTCATTGCAGCAGACGTGGTTTCCTGAAGGCTGGTCTGGCTGCCGGTGTTCTGACCGGAATAGGCGGGCCGCGCGCACTTGCCCAGAAATCCAAACGGTCGGCCACCGACTGGGTGACACTCGGCAAATCCAACGTGAAAGTCACGCGCCTCGCCTTCGGAACCGGAACCCACGGAGGCCGCGTGCAGCGCGACCTGGGGCAGGAAGAATTCACCCGCCTGGTGCGCCACGCCTACGACCGCGGCATCCGGTTTTTCGAAACCGCGGAGAGCTATCGCGGCATGCCGGAGATGCTGGCCAGCGCGCTGAAGGGCATTCCACGCGACAGCTACAAGCTGATGACGAAGTACAGCACGCCGGCCTCAGGCGACCCGTCGCCCAAGATCGACCTGTTCCGCCGGCAGCTCAATAGCGAGTACATCGACATCCTGCTGCTGCACTGCCTGCGCCCCCCGACGTGGTCGAGCGAGTATGCCGCGCTGCAGGACGGGTTCTCGGAAGCGAAATCGAAGAAGATCATTCTCTCGCACGGCGCTTCCGTGCACGGCCTTCCGGCGCTGCGGACGTTCCCAGGGAATAAGTGGCTGGACATCGCCATGATCCGGATGAACCACAACGGCACCCGCATGGACACGCCCGAACAGGTCGAAGTCGACAAGCCAGGCGAGGTGGACGAAGTGGTGGCGCACACCAAGAAAGTCCACACGCAAGGCATGGGTGTGATCAGCATGAAGTTGTGCGGCGAAGGCCGCTTCACGCGCGCCGAAGACCGCGACGCCGCCATGAAATTCGCGTTCGACGCAGCCGGCGTGGATGCCGTGACCATCGGCTTCAAGAACATTGCCGAGATCGATGAGGCGATCGATCGGATGGCGCGGGTGCTGAACACGTAAGCAGAGACGCTCATCGCCGAGACGCCGAGACTGCGAAGGAAAAGGCAAATCCTGCTCGGCGGTCTCGGCGCCTCGGCGGTGAATAGAGATTTTCGGTCTCCGCCCATCGTGCTATATTGTCTGGGCCGCCATGCCTGACGCGAAGAATCCACTGGACCGGCTCGACCATCAGGAACTCATCTGGTTGATGTCTATTCTGAAAGACGCCTGCCGCGAGCGTCTGAAAAAAAATCTTGTCAGCCAGCAGTTCGAAGAGCGGCTCTATCAGCGCGGGCCGGTCGAAGGACGGCTGGATCCGCGAACGTTTTTGAAAATCTGGGAGCCGCGGTATCGCAAGTTTCTCGAAGTTGCCGCGGAATTGCATTCGCAGCTTGAGGCGGAGGATGCGCGGGCGGTCGCCGAATCGCTGCGCGCGCAGTTCGAGCCGGATGCGGTTTCGCGGCACGGGCCTGGTTCGGCGCACGTTATGATTGAGAAGAATGGCTCAGGTTCTGGACGGAAATCGCGTCCGCGATGAGATCAAGAGCGAGCTGAAGCCGCGTATCGCGGCGCTCGCCTCCAAAGGGCGTCCCGGTCTAGCCGTCGTACTCGCCGGGAACAATCCAGCTTCCGCGATTTACGTCCGCAATAAAGTGAGGGCCTGCCAGGAACTCGGGATCCACTCCGAAAAACTCACGCCGCCGGATTCCGTCTCGACCGAAGAACTGCTCGGCATCATCGGCGAGTTGAATGCGCGGCCCGACATCGATGGCATCCTGGTGCAGCTTCCGCTGCCGCCGCAAGTGGAAGCGAAACGGATCCTGCTGGCGGTCGCGCCCGAAAAAGACGTCGATGGTTTCCATCCCTGTAACGTCGGCAGGCTGGTGGCCGGATTGCCGGGGCCGCGCGCCTGCACGCCGGCCGGCATCATCCAGTTGCTGAAACGATACGGGATCGCGATTGGCGGAAGGCACGCGGTAGTGGTAGGGCGCAGCGACATTGTCGGCAAGCCCATTGCCATGCTCTTGTTGCACGAGAACGCCACAGTCACCATCTGCCACTCGAGAACGCCCGACCTGGCGGCGATCTGCCGCGAGGCCGATATCCTGGTGGCCGCGATTGGCCGCGCCGCCATGATCAAGGGCGATTTCCTCAAGCCGGGCGTGACCGTGATCGACGTCGGCACTAACCACATCGATAAGCGCGAGGACGCGGCGCGGATTTTCCGGAACTCCGCCGAGAAGCTTGCGTCTTTCGATAAGAGGGGAAGTGTGCTGGTAGGCGACGTCGACCCGTTCGACGTAGTGGAGAAGGCGTCGGCATACTCGCCCGTCCCCGGCGGCGTGGGGCCCCTGACCATCGCGATGTTGATGGTGAATACGGTCGCCTCCGCCGAACGCCGGGCCGGAATATGTTGAGGGTGGGGCTGACGGGTGGTCTGGCGTGCGGCAAGACGTTCGTGGGCGAAGCGCTGGCCGGCTATGGGTGCCTGCTGATCCAGGCGGATGAATTGGGGCACGCCGTGCTTGAACCCGGCGGCGAGGCGTACAATGCAGTCGTGCGGGAATTCGGGGGCGAGATCCTCACGAGCGACGGCCGTATCGACCGGCGGCTGCTGGCGGCGCGCGTTTTCGGCCATCCCGAAAGGTTGGCGCAGTTGAACGCGCTGGTGCATCCGCCGGTGGTTCGGCGGGAGGAAGAACTGATCGCCGAATTTGCCGCGCGCGAGCCGCAGGGTATCGCGGTGGTGGAGGCCGCTATCCTGATCGAAACCGGCAGCTACAAGCGATTCGACAAGATGATTCTGGTGACGTGCGAGGAGGAGCAGCAGGTGGAGCGGGCGCTGCGCCGCGAAGGCGCCGTGGCGGAGGACGTGCGGGCGCGCATCAGCCGCCAGATGCCACTGGCCGAGAAACGAAAATTCGCCGATTTCGTCATAGATACATCCGGGGAGAAACCCGAAACCCTGCGGCAGACCCGGGCCGTCTACGAAGCATTACGGAGTATCGAATCATGAAAGTGTTACGACCATTTGTCTGGGCCGCCGTGATGGTGGCCGCGTTTCTGTATGTGACGTCGGTGGCGCGTTGGGACGTCGGGCGCTTATTCCGGCAGGGATCTGACGGACCGATTTGGGTGGGTCCTGCGAATGCGGCACCCGGCTTTTCGGTGGACGAGCAGAACAACATCGACATCTACAAGCAGGCGCGCGAAGCCACGGTGAACATCACGTCGGTGGTGTACCGCGAGAACTGGTTCATGCAAGTGTATCCGGAAAAGGGCACGGGGTCCGGATTCCTCATCAAATCCACGGGCGAGATCATTACCAACAATCACGTGGTGAGCGGTTCGTCGCAATTGACCGTCACCCTGTCGAACAAGAAAGTGCTGAAGGCCAAGGTGCTGGTGACCGATCCGCGCAATGACCTGGCGCTGATCAAAATCGAACCGGATCACCAGATATCGGCGCTCAGGCTGGGCGATTCAGACGGACTGATCGTGGGGCAGAAGGTGCTCGCCATCGGTAACCCGTTCGGGTTCGAAGGCACGTTGACTACGGGCATTGTGAGCTCGCTCAACCGCACCATCCAGACGGAAGAGACGCGGGAACTCGAAGGCATGATCCAGACGGATGCCGCCATCAATCCCGGCAACAGCGGCGGGCCCCTGCTCGACTCGCACGGCAATGTGATTGCCATCAATACCGCCATCTTCGGGCCACAGGGAAGCATCGGGCTGGGATTCGCCATGCCGATCAACCGCGCCAAAGCCATGCTCGAGGAATATCAGACTAAGGGCAAGATTTCGCGGCCCTCTTTAGGGATCCAGACAGTATTCGTGACGGGTGATCTGGCGCGCCTTCTGGAGTTGCCGGAGGAAGGCGGTCTGCTGGTCCAGCGCGTGGATCGCGGCTCGGCGGCGGAAGAGGCCGGACTGCGGCGGCCCCGGCGGACCGTGATCGTGGAGAACTACCCCGTCGGCATCGGCGGCGATCTCATCATGGAAGTCGACGGCGTGCGCGTGGAGGGAAAAGAAACATTGCAGCGGGTGCTCAACCGCAAGCACGGCGGCGACACGATCGACTTCACCGTCTTCCGCAATGGGCGGAAGGTGAACCTGAAAATAACGCTGGGCGAAGCGGTGACGGTGTTGGGTTGAAGATGTCGTGGTCCACTTGCCGATCGGCGGAACGGTGCTGACGGTGAGTATCCATGGCTCTGCTCCACGGCTCTACTCGAACTGCATGTTCAACAAGCGGCGGCTGAGTATCACGACCGACCGTCAGGGAGCAGTTGGTGAGGGCACCGCGAACGGCTACTGCAATTTCCCGCGCCCGTCGACTTTCCACGTCTCTTCTACCGTATCGCCGCGCACGCCGTAGACTTGCTCGTGCAGATTCACGGCCACGCAAATGTGGTTGGGGATTATGTGCACGCGGTCGCCGATTGAGAACTCGCGTTCGGCGCGGGTGATGTCCACGTAGCCGTGTTCCTCATTCATCTTGTGGAAGCGCGCGCCGGGCGATTCTACTACGGAGCCGAATGTCACTTCGGAAGAGCTTGCCAAGCGGTCGGATGAAAATGTCTTGGAGCCACCGTCGATAATCATCTGGCCGGGGCGGGAAGTCGAGACTACGGTTGCGAGGATGGTGGCGGCGCAGTCCTCGACAGCGCACCCGCCGCTGCGCACGGTATTGACGTCATTAAACACGTAGGTGCCGGGACGGATTTCCGTGAGGCCTTGCACCTCGTGCGAATGGAACAGCGTGGGCGTGGAACCGCCGCTGACGACCTTGGGCTCCAGGCCGGCGCGGCGAAAGTCGTCCAGGATCGACGCCACGAGGCCGGATAACTGCTCGAGGGCATGGCGGCCAAGCTCGTCGAGATCCTTGATGTGACCGGGGTAGAAGGTGATGCCTTCGAACGAAAGGTGCGGGAGATTTTCGATCGACTGCGCCAGTTCGAGTAGCAGTTCACCCGGCGATACTCCGACGCGCCCCAGGCCGACATCGACTTCCGCCAGCACGCCGACTTCGATCTGTGCGGCGCGCGCGGCGTCGGCAAGCTGGCGCGCTGCGATGGGGCTGTCGAGCGCGACCGTGAGCCGGGTGCGCCGCGCGACCTCCATCAGACGCTCCAGTTTGGCGCGGCCAATGATGGGGTAGGCGAGCAGTAGGTCGCTGGGCTCGGCGCCCAACATGACTTCCGCTTCCGACACCTTGGCGACAGTCAGGCCCGCCGCGCCGGCTGCGAGCTGCCGTTTTCCGATGCGGATGGACTTGTGCGTTTTGGTGTGCGGCCGCAGCCGGAGGCCGTGCCGGCGTGTGTAATCCGCCACCCGCTCGAGATTGCGTTCGAGGATGTCCAGGTCTACCAGCAGGGCGGGCGTGTCGATTTCGGAAACGTGCATGTACTCAGGATATGACGCCTTGGACCAGTCCCAGGATTTCCTCGCCAGCGTGTTCAGGGTGTTGGTAATGCGGTCGGTTTCGATGTTGACCAGGGCGTAGCGGTCCACGTGCGGATCGCCGGCCTGGAGCAGGTTGTGGCGATCTTCCCGCAGGTCGGGCAGAAAGCCGGGCTCGATGGCAGAACCGCGCAAAGCAGCGGTGAGCAGGTAGAGCGAGAGGTCCACGTCCTCGGAATACTTGCGGAACGCGGCGCGCGCGGGGACCTTGCGGCTGGTATTGAGACCGGCTTCGAGGGACATTACGGCATGGATGAAGCGGTGGGAGTTGGCGAGGATGCGATCGATCGCGGCTAGGCGCGCGGCCGGAACCAGCGGCTCGGAGCGCAGACGAGTGACCGACGCTTCCAGGTTCGAGCGGGCCAGACGCGCCGCCTGCCGGGTGCGGTCGAGCTCCGCGGCGTATGAAGTATCAGGGTGGAGGTAGGCATCGCGGATGGCCTGGAAATAGGCACGGTACGCATCGAGCAGGCGCGCCAGCGCTTCGGGAGCCTGCGAATCCTCCCAAGTGGGCCAGGCCATGTATGCCAGCAGCGCAATCGTCCCGCCCAGCAGCGTGTTTTGGGCACGGGCAGCGATTACGGCGGAAGGCGCCACTCCGCTCACCGCGAACAGCAGGACCACGAGCGCGGACAACGCCACGACAAAGACGCCGTAGTTGGCGGGCCCGAAGCAGCGCAGCACAAACATCAGACCCGCAATCAGCGCCACTTGTATGCCGAGCGCGGGCGCCAGAAAGTGAAACAGGACGGTAGCCAGAGACAGGCCGGCGAAGGTTCCATCGAAGCGCAGGATGCCGCGGCTGAAGGTGGACGTGAAGTCGGGGCGCAGCACGATGGCGGCGGTCATCGGCGCCCAATAACCGCGCGGCGACCCCGGTGCGTGAGTGAGAAGGCGATGGCCACGCAGGCCGCGAGACGGATGGCGTGCCGCAGTGCGGCCGATTCCCAATGCAGGTTGGCCTGGACGCGCGCGAGGACGCCGGCGAGCCGGAGGGACCACGGCTGCGCGGATTCGCGGCGGTCGAATTCGTCGCTGCCCGCTGGCGAGAGTCGCGCCGACAACTCGAGCGCCGAACGAAGCTGGCCGGCCAAGGCGTCGATCTGGATGCGGGCGTCGTGCAGCATCGCGTTGTCCGAGCCTGCGGCGCGGAGTTTCTCGCCCAATGCGTGTAGCTCCTCGAGGCACTCCGGGCGGGGCTCGGCGGGCTTGCCGGCTGCGAGCGAATCGCCAATCGAGTCGAGGAGGCGCGCTGACAAGGTAAGGGCGCTCTCCACGATCGGCGCGGCGGGCGCGGTGTCGGGCTCGCGGCTGAGGCGAATGCGCAGACGCGCCAGGATCGGCAGAGCCAAGCGCATGCGCTCCGCCTGGCTGAGCAGCGCGAGGTAGCGTTCGGCCTCCAGGGAATGGTCGCCGCCGAGCGAGGCCAGCGCGGTTTGCGCCTCGGTGCTTTGAGCGGTGGCGGGCGGAGCTTCGGTAGCTGCGGACGGCTGCGAGGCGGCGCGCGCCAGCTCGGCATACAGTGCGGCCAATGCGCGGCGCTCAGGAGCGCGCGGGCGAACGGGCCACAGCGCGAGGGAGAATGCCGTCTGCAGCAGGCCGCCGCAGAATGCGAGCAGTCCTGATACGAGTGCCCTCTGCGGCGTTCCCGCCTGGGCCAGGAAGACCACCAGACAGACGAGTGTGATGTTGCCGATATCGGTGGCGGCCGGACCGACCGCCACCATCATTCCCGCCGCGAGGGCGCAACCGGCGGCGAGGCCGACGGAGCGACGAGTTGTGCCCGCACAGCCGGCCCACAAAAACGGCAAGGGCGCAGAAGAACGTGGCGGCCAGCATGCGGCGGCCGCGGTGGCGGTAGGGGTCGCTGCCATCGGAGAAGGCGACGTTGAGGGCGCCGGTGGCGGCGATCAGGCCGCTCGAGGGGTTGCCCGCGATGACGCCGATGGCGAGAGGCAGAGCTACACCCAGCGAATTGCGGAGAGCGATCCAGGGAGAGATCTTCCCGGCGTCGAAGTGCAGGACGGCATCCCAGAAGGCGGATCGCGAGGGCGCGGACATCTCCAACCAGAATAGCCGCCAAGCTTGACTTTGATACACAAAGTACTTTAGCATCGAGCAAGCATGTTTGTGAAATTCATTCTCCCGGCCTTGACCGAGGCAACCAGCCCGCTTTTCCGTCCCATCAAGTACTCGCTCTTTCCACCGCTGGGCCTCGCGACGTTAGCCGCCTACCTGGCTCCCGAGGACCGCGCGGTCATCCGCGACGAGCACGTCGAGCGGCTCGATCTCGACGACGCTCCCGACCTGGTCGCGATCGAGGTCTACATCACGAGCGCGCGGCGGGCGTACGAGATCGCCGATCATTACCGCCGGCGCGGCGCCTTCGTGGTGCTGGGCGGGCTGCACGTCACCTCGCTGCCGGATGAAGCCGAGGCGCACGCCGACGCCATTTTTCTCGGTCCGGGCGAGGACACGTGGCCGCAGTTCCTGGTGGATTTCCGCGCGAGGCGTCCGGCGCGCCGCTATCAGTCGCGCACCCGGACGCTGGTTGGGATTCCACCGATCCGGCGCGATCTGATCGACCGGCGCCTCTACCTGGTGCCGAACTCGATCGTGGTTTCACGCGGCTGTCCGCATGTGTGCGACTTCTGCTACAAGGAGGCGTTTTTCGAGGGCGGACGCTCGTACTACACGCAGCGCGTGGACGACGCGCTGGCCGAGATCGAGCGGCTGCCGGGCCGCCATCTGTACTTTCTCGACGACCATCTGTTCGGCGATCGCCGCTTCGCAGCCGCTCTGTTCGACGGCATGAAGGGTATGGGGCGCATCTGGCAGGCGGCGGGCACGGTGAACTCGCTGCTCGAGACCCGCTCGGAACCGCGGTTGCTGGAGAAGGCTGTGGCGTGCGGCCTGCGCAGTCTCTTCGTGGGATTCGAGACCATCAGCCGCGACAATCTGGTGGAGCAACGGAAACATCAGAACCTGGATCGCGACTACGGCGCGTCCATACGCCGGCTGCACGATCTCGGCGTGATGGTGAACGGCAGCTTCGTCTTCGGCATGGATGGCGACGGGCCGGACGTGTTCGGCCGCACGGTGGAGTGGGCCGTGGGGCAGGGTATCGAGACGGCTACGTTCCACATTCTGACGCCGTATCCAAGCACGGCTCTGTTCACGCGCATGGAGGCGCAGGGCCGTCTGCTGCATCGCGACTGGGACCTGTTCGATACGCGCCACACGGTGTTCCGTCCGGCGCGAATGACGCCCGAACAACTCGAAGAAGGCTATTGGCGGGCGTATCGCGATTTCTACCGATGGGGTTCCATCGTGGAGGGCGCGATGACGAAACCGGCGTGGGCGGGGCGCCTGCGGCACTTTGCGTATGCGACCGGTTGGAAGAAATTCGAACCGCTATGGGACTGGGTGCTGCGGGCGAAACGCGTGGCGCAGATGCGCCCGGTGCTCGAGCGGGTACTCGATGGACACCCTCAGCGCATCGACTTGGAGACGCGCTCCACGGCGGACATGACCCTCAGGATGTTCTCGCCGTAGATCTTGCGGATCTCGGCGGCGGTGTAGCCTTCTTCGAGCAGGGCGCGCGTCAGGTTGGGCCACTTGTCGACGCTGTCAAGGCCGGTGGGCGCGCAGCCGATGCCGTCGAAATCGCTGCCGAGGCCGACCGCATCCACACCGGCCAGCTCGACGACGCGGTTGATGTGCTTCACCACATCGGCCAGGGTGGCGCGCTTCGAACTGCCGCCGACCGCGCCCGAGGCTTCGAGCATGGCCTTGCGGAGGCCATCGGGATCGTTGGCGTACTTCTGTGCCAGTTGGTCGCGCAGGGCGCGGCGTTTGTCGGCTGTCACGGCGTTCTCCTTTTCGATCTCCGGGTTCAGAAAGTCGCAGGAGAAGTTGATCTGCACCACGCCGCCTTTCTTGGCCAGCGCCTGAATCATCTCGTCGGTCATATTGCGCGGCGCGGGGGAAATCGCGCGGCAGGAAGAATGCGAAGCGAAGGGGGGCGCGGCGCTGGTTTCAAGCGCGTCCCAGAAAGTCTTGTCCGCGACGTGCGAAATATCCACGATCATGCCGAGGCGGTTCATCTCCCGCACCACATCTTTGCCGAAGGCGGTGAGGCCGTTGTTGGGCTTGTTGGCATCACCCGAGGAATCGGCCCAGTGATTGCTGTTCGAGTGCGTGAGGGTCATGTAGCGGATGCCGAGCGCGTAGAAATCGCGCAGCAGACGCAGGCTGTCCTCGATGGCATGGCCGCCCTCGATGCCCATGAGCGCGGCGATCTTGTGCTGCTGGTGGGCGCGGCGGACGTCGTCGGCGGTGAGCGCGAACAGGAAATCGTTGGGGTACTTTTCGATGATGTCGTGCTTCACAGTGTCGATCATCTGGAGGGTGCGGTTGGCCGCGTGGTTACCCTCCACATAACTCGCCGAGACGTATACCGCGAAGAACTGCGCGCCCATGCCGCCTTTTTTCATACGTGGGATGTCCGTCATGTGGCTGGTGTTGGGCTGGCCGAGATCGAGCCCGGCCACAGTCGAGCTGGTGACATCGTTGTGCGTATCAATAAGGATGGTGGACTCATGGACGCGGCGGACTTCGTCGTCGCTGACGTTTTGCCTCTTCGAGCGCCCCGGAGCCTGGGCGTGAATGACGAGCGCGGCTGCGCACAGGAGGGGAATGATTCGGTTCATTAAGGCGCGAGTATAGCAAATGGACCGATTACCACTGTGACGCAGGGGCGCCGCGCGTCCGGCATCGCGTAGCGGGCCGAAGGATTCCTCACGTTGACGTGGACGAAGCGGACGGATGGGTTATGCTCGCGCAGCAGTGCCTGAAACGGGTACTCGAGCTGGTTGGGGTTGATGTCGAGCCCCACCAGGTTGCAGCCGGAGCGGGCCACCGGGTCGACTGCCGCCAGGTATTGCGCGCGGTTGTTCCACTGCACCATGTCGTTGAAGTAGGCGTCATCGCGCGTGGTGACGAACAGGCTGTGAGGGCCGGTGAGCGGTCGCGTCCAGTTTTGTAAGAGGGGCAAGCGCGCGTTGCTCAGGAGAAAAAGACAGAGGGCCGCGGACAGAAGGGCCGGCCGCAGCCGTTCCAGTAGAAATGCGGCGAGGGGCGCGCCGAGGATGAACAGCGGCAATTCGAGGCGCGCCAGGAACGGCTGCCATTTCAGGTAAAGGCAGAAGAGCAGAAATGCGGCTAACAGCGCGCCGGCATACGGCAGCCACCGATCCCGACCGGCGAATGCGGCAAAGATGGCGGCAGCGATCAGCAACAGCAGGTGCCAGCGATTGTTGGCATTGGCTTCGTGGTTGGCGCTCAGCGGCGGTTCGTAACGGGCCCCGGGCCATGTCGTATCGGGATCCTGCGGATCTAGCGCGAGTGCGTGGTGAATGCGCAGGACGGTGTCGTACACCGCCTGGTTCCAGCGCTGGCTGCGCGCGCCGAGTTGCTCGGACGTATTCCGCAGAGCGTTCGAGATCGTGGATTTCCAGCCAGGGCGTTCGTTGCGCCAGCGGAAGATGCCATCGGCCTGGGCCGAGTCGAAGCCGAGCGGCGATCCGCTCAGGCCGATGTTGCGCACGAACTGTGGAGCATTCACGAGCAGCACTCCGGCTACCAACCACAGCGCGATGCGTTTCCACGGCACCTGGCTTCCGATGAGAAGGGCTGCGGCCAATAGCGGAGGAGCGAACAGGTACGCGGTGGCCTTCGTCGCCAATGCGAGTCCGGCGGAGAGTCCGGTGAAGGGCGCGTTGCGTCGCACGGCGAAGTAGACGAAGCAGACCAGCCAGAGAGTGAGCAGCCAATCGTTCTTGGCGCCGGAGGCCTGGAGAATCCCATTCGGCAGGGTGGCGCAAAAAAGCGCGGCGAAGACCTGCCCGCGGGCGCCCAGTCCCAGCGCGGCGGCGATCGCCGAAACACCGAGGATGCTGCCGAGGAATCCGCTGAACGCCACCAGGTTCACCAGATGGTCGCCGCCCGTCAGCAGGTAGGTGTGCAGCATCGCGTACTCGGCCAGCGGCTGGAGCATGATCTGGTTGAGGTACGGGGTAGGGAAGAAAGCCACGCTGCCCGCCTGCGCCCAGCAGATAACGCGTGGCATGTGGTACGCCATGGCGTCAGCGCTGTTGGGCGGGCTGAGGATGGCGGTGAAGGCGACGACCGCAGCGATTACGGCGATCGAGACACCGGCCGCTGCTTCGAGTGGCCGCCAACGTACGCGGCGTAGTTTCAGCGGATGGCGGCGCGTCCAGACTGCCGCGGCTGTAATCAGCAGCGTCCACGCGATGGCCAACGGCCAAGGCCGCAACCAATGAAACAGGCTGAGCAACTCCGTGAGGAGCGCTGTGGCCACGCCCAGCAGAACGAATGCGCGGAGGAGGAAGTCCCGCAAGCTTCAGTATAGTGAGCCCGCCGGCTACAGCGACCCCAGGGCCTTCGCGATCGCGTCGGCGTGCTTTTGGAAGCTCGGCTCGGGGGTGTGCTGCGCCAGGGCCTTTTGCATCGCTTCCTGGGCCTCGGGGTACCGCTTCAATTGGCACAGCACCCATGCCAGCGCATCATATGTATACACATCGCGGCGGAAGGCGAGCTCATTCTGCGCCAGCTCGAGCGCGCGATCCAGGTGGCG
Source organism: Bryobacteraceae bacterium (assembly GCA_041484525.1). Lineage (GTDB taxonomy): Bacteria > Acidobacteriota > Terriglobia > Bryobacterales > Bryobacteraceae > JBGPHT01. Next base: position 63,107 of record JBGPHT010000011.1, read on the forward strand.
TCCTTCATCCGCATAGATGAGCGCCAGATTGCGATTCGTATTCTCGTACTGCGCGCGCGCTAACCGGTCCACCACGTCGAGCAGCGCTTCCTGCTTGCGCGCCTCCACTGCATTGCCCTGTTCGCGGTACAGATCGCGGAGGGCCGCCGCGTATTCGGGCAGCGGCACAATCGATTGCGCCCGCCGATAGCTGACGATTGCCAAGGCGCTCTGCCGGCGCTCCACCTGCACGCGACCCAGGCCGGCGAAGCCCGGATGATAGTTGGGGAACACCTCGAGCGCGGCGGCGTAGCTGGCTTGCGCTTCGTCGAGCTTACCCGTCTTGAAGTACATGTGCCCCAGATCCACCAGGCACCAGGCGACGTTCTCCGGAGTGGCGCCGCCCACGTGGATGGCCTGGCGCATCGCCTGGATCGCGCCGGGTGCATCGCCCGTCACGAACCGGAACCACGCCACGCGGTTGTAGCTCGACAGGCCGGGGCGGAGACGAAGCATTTGCCCGAGGGTGTCCGCGGCGGCGTCATAGTCGCCGATCTCCATCAGGGAGTCGCCCATCATGCCCCACAGCCGCGCTTCGTCGGGCGAAGTTTTCACAAGCTGGCGAGTGTTCGACACCACTTTGTCGAAATGGTGCCGGTTGAGCTCGATCTCATTCGTGAGGATCAGCGCTTCCAGGTCTCCCGGCTTTTTCGACAACGCCTGCGTCACCAGTTTTTCGGCACGTTCCACGTAGCTGAAGTCGGTGGTCTCGCGCATCTTCTGGAGATAGGCGGCGGCGAGATCATTGAGCGCCGAGGCATTGGCCAGATCGGCAGCGACGGCCTTCCGGCAAACGGCGATCCGCTGGTCGGTGGGAAGCTGCTCCGTACGCGAGAAATGCGCGGCGTGCAGTGCGGGAATCAGAACGGCGATGGCAACTAAATATTTCATTCGTTCCTCCAAGGAGAAAGGGGACAGGCCCGTGGAGCAGACGCTCCGGTCGGCACCGCCAGTTCGTCTGTGCCTGGACAGGCCGGCCCGGGGGCCGGCCGCAGACCAGAGGGTGTGCCCCACGGCCTGTCCTGAGGGGGCTACTGCACTGGACAAGGTAGCTTGCCCGGCAGACCGTTTACGACGAAGGAGAAATTCGGATTGCAGCCGGTCTCGCCTGGATCGACGTGCCGCCGGTCGCGGCCGCTGTTGGCGAATGCGACGTAGGGGAACGTCTCCTGGTACGGGACGTCGTTGGCGTTGACGCCATCGCCCAGCAGGTAGTTGTACTGTGCGCCGGCAAGAACGCCCGCGACCACGCGCATGGCGACGTCGGTGACATCATCGGACACGCGGCGGCCGTTGGGGTACCCGGCATTGTCACCGGCGAGCACGCCTAATCGGCTGCGCGTCGCGGCGGACGCAGGCGCGATGCTGGTATTCAGGCGCAGCAGGTCGGCCACGGGGCCCTTGGGTATAGTGGCGTCGCCTGTGATGATGGGAAGATACTGGACCAGCGGAAGCAGGTCCACGCGCGGGGCCGGCGGCACCGCAATTCCGAACACGTTGTTGAACACCTTCGCGAGCAGCGGGTCCAGGTCATAGGCTGCGAATTGCGAGTCGTCCTTGGGCAGCGTGCGGCTCCATTTGTCCTTGTCGCCGGTGCCGATGATGAGCTCGTTGATCAGCGGATGGGCCATGCGCTGCACCTGCACCCACGGGCCGGTGTTCGCGTTGGGCTCGGCGCTCCGGACCGTCATCTGCTGCCGGTAGGTGGCGCCCCAGGTCCCGATGGTGGGCTTGGCCGGACCGGAGGTCACCATCGAGATCGGCACTTCGATCGCGATGCAGTTGACGTTGAAGCCGGACAAGGTATCGGCGGCGACGTTCGTAGTGTTGTTGGCGTCTTCGTAGGACGTCAGCAGCGGCGGCGTCTTGGTGATAAACGCTCCAGTGCGGAAGTTCAGCGAATCGAAGGCCGCGCCGAGGTCGATATAGAAAGGATCGTCGACTGTGCCGGCGAAGACGCGCACGCCGTTCCCGAGGCTGTTGATGCCCTGCCTGGCGAGCGCCGGGTAGTTCGGCATGGTGCGCGGTCCGACGTTCGAAGGCACGGCGTACAGCTTCTTTGTGCCTGTGAGATCGGTGCGCTGGGCGGACTCTCCGTAGCCTTTCACCAGCGTCACGGTGTAGCTCTGGCGAAGGCTCAGGCCCGCCCCGCCGGCGCCATCGAGAGCGGTCACTGCCGGTGGAATTAGCGGCGGAATGCCGCCTCCTGCGCCGACGAATCCGGTGAAGACGCCCGGAGCCCGCACTTCGGTGGTGAAGCGGACTTCGAAGGAGATGTCCTCCACGGCGTCGTAGTTGTTATCGATCTTGATGGTGTACAGCACATCCGGATCGAAGGGAAAATAGTTGGGGCCATTGGCCGGCTCGAGCAGCGGGTCCACGTTCAGGATGAACGTGACTTTCGACGGGTCGTCATAGCTGACGAAGGCGAAGAAATCCGTGATGTCGGCGGGATGGTCCAGGGCCGTTAATGGCGCTTCCCGGTGGCTCGCAGCGAAGGTGGGGACCGGCGCGGCGAGCAGAACCGAGAGCAGCGCGGCAAGGTACGGAGAAAGTTGCTTCACGTTCCTGACCTCGGAATGAAATTTGGTTGCTCACCGGGTAGAACGAAAGCCGACGCCCAATCGGATGGGAGCAGCGCGTAGTTTTTTCGAGCGCCTTTCCGATTGTTCCATTCGTAACATTCCGCGCCGGGCGGCCTGCCGGTGTGGGAACCCGCACGTCGCGGGAACCTGTTGGCCTTGACGTTTTTCGGGGGGTGTGCTTTTGCAAAACGCCACGCCGGGGTTGTATGATATCCACTGGATACCGTAGACTGCCGGATGCGGATAAGAGGGAACGGCATAGAAGGCTAGGCTCAACTTCAGGTCACTCAGGGCCATTATTCCCAGGTAATCGGGGTTGTTTTTTAGGTTGAGGCGAGCCTGCTAACTTGCCGGGTCATTCTCCAGGCGCAACGTGTTCGACGATCTGCTGGTCCAGGAAGTCAGAGGGAATCCGCCGGGCAATCCGGCCTAGGGAAGAAGATGGCGAATCCAACGACTGAGCCAGCCGGAGCCCAGGCTCCACAGCCGAAACCGAAGCCGTCCCTGGCGCAAGCAATAAAGGTAATTTTTTCCAAGAGCGAAGAAACTGAAGACGAAAGCAAGGTAATCCCACGCCGCCGCCGTTTCGTGATGGCGGCCGTGCTGGGCAGCCTGGGCGTGAATCTGTTGATGTTTCTCCGCTTCTTTTTTCCACGCGCCCTGTACGAGCCGAAGTCGCAATTCAAAATCGGGTATCCGTCCGATTTCGGTTTCGGCGTCGACACCAAGTTCCAGAAGCAATACCGCATCTGGGTGGTGCGGAACACCGAAGGCATTTTCGTGATTTCGGCGATCTGCACGCACCTTGGCTGCACGCCGGATTGGAAACCCAGCGAGAACAAGTTCAAGTGCCCGTGCCACGGCAGCGGCTACGATCCGGAGGGGGTCAACTTCGAAGGTCCCGCGCCGCGCCCCATGGACCGCGCGCACGTCGAGCTCGACCCCGAAGGCCAGATCCTGGTGGACCTGAGCCATGTCTACAAATGGCCCAAGGGCGAGCCGTCGCAGTTCGGCGACCCGGGCGCCATTCTCCGGGGGTGAGGTCTCATCATGGCGGAAACTAACGGACAAGACGGCAAGCCGGCAACCACCGGCGCACCCGGCGGCACGCCTGGAAACGGCAGCGGCAACGGTGACGGCGGCAAGTTAGCCACGGTGCTCGCCGGCGCCAAAGCCGTCAAGACGCGCGCCACCGAGGAATTGAAAGAGACAATCAAGGCGCCCGAAAAGACCGACGTCTACAAGTCGATCCTGCGCGTCAAGCACGACGAAACCCCGCGCAGCCGCGCTCTCGGCGTGCTGAGCAACGTCTTCCTGCACCTGCACCCGGCGAAGATCAATCGCGATGCGGTGGCGTACAACTACACCTGGGGCATGGGCGGCATGACGTTCTATGTCTACATCACGCTGGTGTTCACCGGCACGCTGCTGATGTTCTATTACCACCCCTCGAAGGTCATCGCCTTCCGCGACATCCTCTACCTGGAGAACGACGTTCCGTTCGGCAAGCTGCTCCGCAATATGCACCGCTGGGGAGCGCACCTCATGGTGATCATGGTGGAGCTGCATATGTTCCGCATCTTCCTCACGGGGTCGTACAAGAAGCCGCGCGAATTCAACTGGGTGGTGGGCGTGATCCTGCTGGTGCTGACCCTGCTCCTCAGCTTCACGGGCTACCTGCTGCCCGACGATCAACTCGGGTTCTGGGCCGTCACGGTGGGAACCAACATGGCGCGTGCGACACCGCTGTTGGGCCACGACGGTCCCTTCGGTCCGCAAATGGGAATGACTCCGTTCAACGACGTGCGCTTTGGCCTGCTAGGCGGCTCGATCGTGGATTCGAACGCGCTCCTGCGCGCCTACATCTGGCACTGTGTAGCCATCCCGATCATCGCGTCGGCCTTCATGGTCGTGCATTTCTGGCGCGTTCGAAAGGACGGAGGCATCTCCGGTCCCGCGCCTGTGATGCTGGAGAGCGAGATTAAGGAGCCTAGGAAAGTTTGAGGGCAAGTACTCACCGCCGAGACGCCGAGATCGCCGAGAAGACACGGAAATCTCTGAGAATTATTTCTTGTGCTCTCGGCGTCCTCGGCGTCTCGGCGGTGAATGCAGTTTTTCTAGCGATTGAAGGGCACTAATTATGGACCTACACCAGCTTTGGACCATCCTCAGCACGCCGGACAACGTTCCCATCGTGCTGCTGCTGTTCGTGGTTCCGTTCTATACGTGGTACGGCATGCGCCAGGCTTTCGCCAATGACCGGCTGATTGCGCAGCTCGAGGCCAGTCCCGAAATGGCCAAGACGCATCACCGCAAGACCCAGCCCTGGAAACCCGGCTGGGCCAGGGATGTCCACGTCTGGCCGTACCTGCTTCGCATCGAGTTTCTCGCGGCCATCATCGTCACCGTGATCCTGATGGTGTGGTCCATCACGCTGAATGCGCCGCTCGAAGAGCCGTCGAATCCGACCCTCACCATGAACCCGTCGAAGGCGCCGTGGTACTTCCTCGGGCTCCAGGAAATGCTCGTCTACTTCGACCCGTGGATGGCGGGCGTGATCATGCCCTCGCTCATCATCGTGGGACTGATCGTCATTCCTTACATCGATACCAATCCGCTCGGCAACGGCTATTACACGTACAAGCAGCGCAAGTTTTCCATTTTGACATTCATCTTCGGGTTCATCGTCCTGTGGGTGTCGATGATCGTGATCGGCACGCTGATCCGCGGGCCTGGCTGGATGTGGTTCTGGCCGGGCACTACGTGGGACCACAACCGCCTGATCTTCGAGGTGAACCGCGATCTGCCCGATATCTTCGGCCTCCATACGCGCGTACCCAAGATCATTTTCGGGGCGATCGTGGTCGGAGCCTACTCGGTGATCGCAGCTATACTCATGCACAAGCTGATCACGCGGACGGCGTTCAACCGGAAGATTTACGCGCGTATGAGCGTCCTGCAATACACGGTCATGCAGGTGTTCCTCGTCATCATGCTGTCGCTGCCGGTGAAGATTCTGGCGCGGCTGTTGTTCCGCATTAAATACGTTTGGGTGACTCCCTGGTTTAATATATGAGCGACCAAGACAAGGACCCGGTAGTACATTCGTCGCTGAGCAAACAACTGTTCATCTGGTCGGCGCTGCTTCTCCTTTCCCTCGTATGGGGCCTGTGGGACGAGATGTACGGCATCCGTCCGTGGAAGAGCTACCAGGCGCGTTTCGAGAAGGAGTACGCGAAGTTTCTGGCCAGTGCTAAGGCGCCCGAAGCCGACGTCGAGAAGCGGATCAAGTCGGAGCCGGGGTATCTGAAACTGGATCGCGACATGCAGGCGGCCGAGCAAGCCGCGATGCCGCGCGCTTCGGCCATCGACAAAGAAGTCAACCAGGATCTGGTGCCGAAGATTCTAGCGCTGAACGATCCTTTCCAGGAAGTCCGCAGCCACGTCGGGGCACTGACGTACGAGATCGAAGTAACTCACAGCGACAGCAGCAAGGATTCGTTGCGCAAGCAGATCGAGGTGCTGAAGGGCGAGGCGCACACCGTCCAGCTCCCCGGCGAAGAGGCGAAGCCGCGCAAGTTCCAGGACATGGCCGACGAGTTGCAGGCCATGAAGGACCACAAAGCGAAGCTGCTCCAGGAGCGCGTCGAGGTCATGAAGCAGGCGACCGAGCTGCGTGCATCGCGCGACAAGTACCTCGCCGACCGCATCGCCGGAGCCAGCACCGATACGCTTGCCGCCGTCCAGAATTCGCTCGACAAGTTCGATATCCGTATCCGGCAGATCCATATTAAGGACGTCGACCTGGTGGACCGGTGCGAGTCCTGCCATCTGGGCACGCGCGAGCCGGTGAGACTCACGTCCGCGGCCATGGGCGGCCAGGCTGTTTTCGCCAGCCACCCGGAGAGCGCCAAGGAGCTGCTCAAGATCCACGACCCCGATCGATTCGGCTGCACGCCCTGTCACGGCGGCAACGGCGTGGCGGTTTCGAGCGTCGACCACGCGCACGGCCAGAACAAGTTCTGGCTGTGGCCGATGCACAGCAAGGAGAATACCGAGGCCGGCTGCCAGCAGTGCCACGTGCGTGAAGTCGTCACCGAAGGGGCGAACGTTCTTAACGAAGGCCGCTACACTTTCACGCGCGGCTGCGTGGGCTGTCATCGCTACGAAGGCTTCGACCGCGACGGCGACGAAATCTCGACGGTCGGCCAGCAGATCCGCCAGTTCGAGCAGCAGAAGGCCGAGTGGAAGCGCGAGATCGGCTTCAGCCTGGACAAGGCCAACAGCCCGCGCACCAGCGACACCGAAGCCAAGCGGCTTTTCGCGCTTGCCGACGACCTGAAGGTGCGGACTACCGGCCTCGACGCCAAGCTGGAGCAGTACGACATCCGCTCGCGCGAGCTGGTCCGCGAAGTGAAGAAGGTCGGGCCCAGCCTCAAGGAAGTTCGCATGAAGCTGCGGAAAGAGTGGGTGCCGGTCTGGCTGAAAGATCCGCACGCCTGGCGTCAGAACGCCAAGATGCCCACCTTCCGCCTGCAGGACGAGGAGATCAAGAACATCGCCGCGTTCATTTGGCAGGCGGGCGTTCCGGGCCAGTTGCCGCAGCAGAAGCCGGGCGATGCCGAGAAGGGGAAGGAAGCGTTCGAGACCCGCGGCTGCATGGCCTGCCACTCGATGGGTGAAGGCGCCGCCACGCAGGGTGGAACTTTCGCCGCCAACCTGACGCGCGAAGGGGAGAAGACCAACCTCGACTATCTGGTGCGTTGGGTTCACAATCCGCGCCAGCGCACGCTGCCCTATTGCTCGTTCGAAAAGAAAGACCTCACGGCCGAAGACTACAAGCGGCACAACCTGCCGTTCGTCTTCGATCTGGAACACACCAAGTGCCCGAACGACGGCCATGAGCTTCAGGTCCAACAGATGACGCCGATGCCGAGTCTGCGGCTGACCGAGGACGAAGCGCGCGACATCGCCACCTACCTGATGACGCGTAAACGGGACAACGCCTCCTACGCCAACGCCGATTTCATGGACGACCCTGCCCGCAAGGACAAGGGCTTTGCCGCCGTCCGCAACTACGGCTGCGCGGGATGCCATGAGATCGCCGGTCTCGAAGAGGAGCAGCGCATCGGCACCGAGCTGACCAAGGAAGGCTCGAAGCCGATCGAGCGCCTCGACTTCGCGCTGCTCGGCCACGACGCCGAACACGACGAATGGTACACCCACAAGGGCTTCTTCGATCACAAGCTGGCCGACCCCGCCGTTTTCGACAAGGGCAAGGAAAAGGCCCCGCAGGATCGGTTGAAGATGCCGAACTTCAATCTCTCGAAAGAGCAGATCGACGCGGTTTCCACGCTGCTCCAGGGCTCGGTCGATCCCGTGCTGCCGTCGCGCTATGCCTTTGCGCCGGCGGACCAGCGGCAGGACATCGTGGAAGGCTGGTGGGTCATCCGCAAGTACAATTGCATGGGCTGCCACAAGGTGCACGTCGGGCAGTCCACGACGTTCGATACTTTGACGCGCTACCAGGATCCCGACTGGAAAGACCAGAAACCGCCCACGCTGATCGGCGAAGGCGCACGCGTCAATCCCGATTGGCTGCGGCGCTTCCTCACCAATCCGGCGCTCAGCGACACCGACACGAATCGCGATTCCGTCCGCCAGTATCTGAAGGCACGAATGCCAACGTTCAGTTTCTCGGATGGCGAAGTGCGCAAGCTGGTGCGATTCTTTGAAGCGCTCTCGGCGCAGTCGCAGCCCTATATCGCGCAGCAACTCGAGCCGCTCTCCGACCAGGAGCGCACCATGGCGCGGCAGCTCTTCACCAGTGAAGGCGCGCCCTGCCTGAAGTGCCACATGACGGGCGATGCGAAGCACGATGCCAAAGCCACGGCCCCCAGTTTTCTGGTGGCACGGGACCGCCTGAAGCCCGGCTGGACCAAGCGCTGGATGCTCGACCCCGCCATGATGGCGCCCGGTACTGCCATGCCGTCGGGCCTTTTCCGCCACGACGACGCCCGCTACGTGTTCGCCGGTCCGACGCCGGCCAGCTTCAACGGATACCCGAAGGACCACGCGGAACTCCTGGTACGCTATATGTTCCAGTTCACTCCCGAGGAATTGAACCGGCTGCGCGCCAGCGGTGCGGGCGCGGGAAAATAATTTTGTCGATCAGTCTAAGTTAAGGAGGCTCTCAAAGCATGAAGAAGATTTGGATCGGCGTTGGCCTGGCATGTGTGCTGACCTTCGCAGGTTGCGGCGGAAGCGAGACGAAGACCGAGACCAAGGCGCCCGAAAGCGCCGCGGCTCCGGCGGGTGGCGGCGGTAGTACGGCTCCCGACGAGGCCAATGGCGGCACCATTACCGGCAAGGTCGCCTTCGACGGCACCGCGCCCAAGATGGCAACCATCGATATGTCGGCGAACCCGGTGTGCATGCGTGCGCATGCTTCGGGCGCGCAGAAATCCGAAGAGGTCGCGGTCAACGCCAACGGCACGTTGAAGAACGTGTTCGTCTGGGTGAAATCCGGTGTGCCCGATAAACAGTGGCAGGTCCCGACCAACCCCGTGGCGCTCGATCAAAGCGGTTGCATGTACAAACCCCATGTTCTGGCCGTGATGGCGGGGCAGAACATCGCGGTCAAGAATAGCGACCCGACCAATCACAATATCCACCCGCTGCCGCAAACCAATCAGGAGTGGAACGAGTCGCAGCCCTCCGGCAGTGAAGACAAGCTGAAGAGCTTCGCGCGCCAGGAGATCATGATCCCGGTGAAGTGCAACATCCACCCGTGGATGCGTTCTTACATCAACGTGGTGTCGCACCCGTTCTTCGCCGTGACGGGCGACGACGGAACGTTTACAATAAAAGGTCTGCCCCCCGGGACCTATACCGTCGAGATCAAGCACGAGAAATACGGCGCGCAGGAGCAACAGGTCACAGTCGGCGCGAAGGAAAGCAAGACGGCCGATTTCTCGATCAAGGGGTAAGTGGATAAACAAAGGCGTGATTGTAGATCGATGCCGCCCCACGGTGGCGGCATCGGTTTGGTTTCGCGGTAGCCGCCGGATGCGCGATTACATTGAATTGACCAAACCGCGAATCACCTGGCTCATCCTCATGAGCACGGGCATCGGCTATTTCTTCGGCCTTCCTGCCGCCGCGAACTGGTGGCAATTCCTGCGGAACATCGATCTCCTGCTGTTGTTGCACACGGTCCTCGGCACCGGGTTGATCGCCTCCGGCACCGCCGCGCTCAACCAATGGTACGAACGCGAAGCCGACCGTCACATGCGGCGTACCTCGGACCGCCCGCTGCCCTCCGGCCGCCTTTCTGCGCGCCGCGCGCTGGCTTTCGGTATCGCTCTTTCGGCCGCTGGTTTCTTCGATCTGTGGCTTGCCGTGAATCCGCTGTCCGCCTCGATCGGCGTCTTCACTCTTGCCAGCTACCTGTTTCTCTACACCCCGTTGAAGCAGCGGACGTGGTGGTCGACCACAATCGGCGCGGTCCCGGGTGCGATGCCGCCTATGATCGGCTTCGCCGCCGCCGCCGGCACGCTAACCCGCGAATCGTGGGTGCTGTTCGCAATCTTATTTCTGTGGCAGTTCCCGCACTTCTATTCCATCGCCTGGATGTACAAGGACGACTACGCGCGCGCCGGCATCCGCATGCTGCCCGTGGTCGAACCCGATTGCCGCTCCACCGCCCGCCAGATCGTGCTCTACGGCATCGCGCTCATCCCCGTCAGTCTGGTCCCGAGCGCCCTCGGCATGTCGGGCCGCGTCTATCTGGTCGGAGCTTTGCTACTCGGCCTGTGGTTCCTCTATTCGGGCGTACGGGTGGCGATCGAACGCTCTATCGCTCGCGCGCGAAGTGTGCTGGTGACGTCCGTGTTGTACCTGCCGCTCATCTACGGGCTTATGCTCTTAGATAGGCCTGGTTTGTGATCCAAGTTCAGAACCTCACCCACCGGTACGGCGATCGCGTGGCGCTTGCGAACGTCAACTTCGAAGTGAAGAAGGGCGAGATTTTCGGACTACTGGGGCCGAACGGCGGCGGCAAGTCCACCTTGTTCCGCATTCTCTCCACCATGATGGTCCCTACCGAGGGCCGCACCATGATCGCCGGTTACGACGTGACGCAGAACCCCGCCGAGGTGCGCCGCCACGTGGGCGTCGTCTTCCAGACGCAGAGCCTGGATAAGGCCCTCACCGTTGAAGAGAACCTCCGCAGCCAGGGCCACTTGCACGGCCTCAGCGGCGCCACCCTGCGCGAGCGGATGGCGCGCGCCATGGAGCGCCTCGGTATCGCTGACCGCCGCAAGGATCTCGTCGAAACACTCTCGGGCGGCCTGCGCCGCCGCGTCGAGATCGCCAAGGCACTGCTGCATCGCCCCCAGGTTCTCCTCATGGACGAAGCTTCGACGGGCCTCGACCCGGCCGCGCGCCGCGATCTCTCGCGCCACGTCGAAGACCTGCGCGACCACGAGGGCGTCACGATTCTGCTCACCACTCATATCCTCGAAGAAGCCGACCGCTGCGACCGGCTGGCACTTCTCCACCAGGGCAAGATCGTAGCGCACGGCAGTCCCGGCGAGCTGCGCTCCCGCATCGGCGGCGACGTGGTGGTGCTCGAAACCGGCGACACGCAATCGCTCGCGGGCCGTATCGAGCAGCGCTTTCACGTTCAACCCAATGTCGTGGACGGCCACCTGCGCGTCGAGATCCCCAACGGTCACCGGTTCATCACCGAGGTCGTCGAGGCGTTTCCAGGTTCGATCGAATCCGTCGGTCTGCACAAGCCGACGCTCGAAGATGTCTTCGTACGCGAGACGGGAGCGTCCATTGAGTAGCTTCTTTCTACCCGCCGCGACCCTCTGGCAGCGCGAGCTGATCCGTTTTTGGCGCCAAAAGAGCCGCGTGATGGGCGTGGTCGCATCGCCGCTGGTCTTCTGGCTGCTGATCGGCTACGGCTCGAACGACCTGGCGCGCTTCTACGCCGGCTCGCTCGTGCTGACCGTGATGTTTTCCGCCATCTTCTCCACGATATCGATCATCGAAGACCGCCGCGAAGGCTTCCTGCTTTCGATGCTGGTATCGCCCGCGCCCCGCACCAGCCTGGTGCTGGGCAAGATTCTGGGCGCCGCCACTCTGGCCTGGATCCAGGGCCTGATCTTCCTCGCGTTCGCACCTTTGGCCGGCGTTTCCATCGGCCTTCTCGACATCCTGCCCGTCGCGGGGGCCATTTTTCTGATTTCCTTCACACTCACCGGCCTCGGTTTTGTCATCGCCTGGAAGATGAATTCGACCTCCGGATTTCACGCCATCATGAACCTGCTGCTGGTCCCGATGTGGATGGTGTCGGGCTCGCTGTTCCCCATGGCGACCGCCCACGGCTGGGTGAAGGCGATCATGTGGATCAACCCGCTGACCTATTCCATCGCGCTCCTGACCCACGTCCTGCGCCTGCCGAATGCCTTCCCCGGAGCACTCGAAAGTCTAATCGTCACCGCCGCCTTCGGCCTCGTCCTGCTGTTGGCCAGCGGCGTCATGGCCGGCCAGAAGGCCACTCGCAGCGCCGCATGAGAACCCTCTTTCTACTTCCTGTTATTCTTCTGGCCGCCTGCATCCAACCCAAGCCGCTCCCCATCCTCGGCCAGGTCCCCGAGTTCCAACTCACCGCTGAAACCGGCCAGCCCTTCGACGGCCGCTCGCTCGATGGCCGCATCTGGGTTGCCAACTTCATCTACACCACCTGCGACGGTCCCTGCCCCATGATGAGTCGGCAGATGCACCAGGTGCAGCTCCGCACTGTCGAGACGCCCGATGTGCGGCTGATCTCCTTCACCGTCGACCCGGCCCACGACACTCCTCAAGTGCTCGCTGCCTACTCCAAGCACTTTAAGGCCGAGCCCGATCGCTGGACTTTCCTTACCGGGGACCAGGCCAGCCTGTCCGACCTCGGCCTCAAGGGTTTCAAGCTGAACAGCGTCGATGGCAGCCTCACGCATAGCACCCGATTCGTGCTGGTGGACCGCCGCCGCCGCATCCGCGGCTACTACATTTCCGCGGAAGATAGTTTCATGAAAAACCTCCTGCACGACATCCGGCAACTGGAGCGCGACAGCTCGTGATCTCCATCCTGCCCTCCATCAACGCCTTCCTCAACGCGACCGCCGCCGTGCTGTTGGTCTGGGGCTACCTGCTGATCCGCCGCAAGCGTGTCGCGACGCATCGCAAAGTAATGCTGACCGCGTTCGTCACGTCGTGCCTCTTTCTGGTTTGCTACATTGTCTATCACGTACAGGTGGGCAGCGTGCCGTTTCAAGGGACCGGCGCCATCCGCACGGTCTACTTCAGCATCCTCATCACCCACACCATTCTCGCCGCCACCGTCCCGGTACTGGCCATCATTACTCTGCGGCGCGGCCTGGCCGCCCGCTACGACCGCCACCGCCAGATCGCCCGATGGACGCTTCCCATCTGGCTCTACGTCAGCGTCACCGGCGTGGTGGTCTACGTGATGCTGTATCACCTGTAACGTCTGCTAGAATCCGGCACAGTGGCCATCAATCTCAGGTTGTTATTTCAATTATTCTGGCGTCCCGCCGCCGCCATGAGCGCCATCCTGGATCGCGGCAGCCTTCTTTTTGCCAGCCTCGCGGTGCTCGCCGTTTCGTTGATCCAGGGCGAGTTGTCGGTTGCGTTCTACACGCCGCTGCTGCTCCTGGCAGTGGCTTACGTTCCCGGCCTGCTGCTGGTCGCGAGCCTCGTCGGCCGCGTGTTGGGATTCGCCCCGGATTTCCGCCGGGACTATGCGCCCTTGCTGACTTGCACCGCCATGGCATGGGCCGCCATCAACCTTCCTGTGGTGCCGCTGCCGTGGCTGATTCGTGAACCTATCGTCGCCACGGCGCTCGCCGGGCTGGCTCTTGTCTACTTTCTGGTGCTCGTCTTCTTCGCGGTGCGGACAGTCTTCGGCGCGTCGAACGGCGCCGCCGCGGTCACCACGCTGCTCTCCTGGATTCCGCTGGTCTTGGTGGCCGTGGCCTGGCGGCCGATCCATATGGTGCTGATGTACCTGGCCTCGCCGTTCTTCCTCTTTTACGCCTGGTATTATCTCGGCGGCGAGTTCAATAATCTCGGCGCGGGACTGCGCGCGCGGCAGAATTTCCGGCGCATGTTGGACGCCGCCACCGTGAATCCGCATGATGGCGAAGCGCAGTATCAGCTTGGACTGATCTACCAGCAGCGGCGCCAGTATTCGGAAGCCCTCGAGCGCTTTCGCAAAGCCGTCGCCATCGATCCCACCGAGACCGACGCGCATTTTCAGTTGGGCCGCATCGCGCGCGAGCAAGGCCGCATTCCGGACGCAGTCGCGCATTTTCAGATCGTTCTCCGGCAGGATGAAAAGCACAACTTGCACGAAATCCACCGTGAGATCGGCGCTGCCTACCTGGCGGCCGGACAGATCGAGGACGCGCGGCGGGAACTCTCGCTCTATACGGAGCGCCGCGAGTACGATCCAGAGGGCCTGTACTATTACGGGCAGGTGCTCGAACGGCTGGGCGACGCGCCGCAAGCTCGGGAGATGTATACGCGCGCCGTCGAAGCCGCACGAACCGCGCCGCGCTATCGCCAGCCATTCACTGCCCGATGGAGCCGGCTGGCGGAGAAGCAGCTCCGTAACTTGCCGCGCTGAATTTCTCCCGCATTCTCTCTGCACTCTTCGCGGCTTGTCGGCGTCATCTTCTCAGAAGCTATGCCGAAGTGGTTGCTGTTCGCGGCGGCGGCCGGAGTCCTGCACGCCGCGGTCATCCGCGGCACTGTGGTCGAGCATCAGTCCGGCCACCCGCTGGCCCGCGCGCTGGTGGCAATCGAACCCGTTTCGGGCACACCGGGAAAAGTGCGATCCGTTCGCACCAACCTGTCCGGCGTTTTCGAATTCTCCGCGCTCTCCGCCGGCGCCTACCTCGTCAACGTCTCGCGCCGCGCCTTCGCCCCCGTGCAGTACGGCCAGAAACGGTGGAAGGCGGCGGGCGTGCCCGTAGTTGTGGACGAAGCCGGCTCCGCAATTCTCAACATCCGCCTGGCGCGCTACGGCGCCATCACCGGTACCCTGCTCGACGAAAATGGCGTCGCCCTGCCGGAGCATGAGGTAGTGGCCTATCTGAACACACGCCCTCCGCGCCTGGCCGCGCGCGGCACCACGGACGATCGCGGCATGTACCGCATCTACGGCCTCGAGCCGGGCGCCTACCTCATCCGCACCGCCGCCAGGGACTACGACGAGGGTTCCTACCTGCCCACTTTCGCGCGCGAATCCGCGACCGTCGATCTCGCTCTCCCCGTCGAAGTCGTGCTCGACCAGGACACGACCGATGCCAACGTCCGTCCCGCGCCCGGCCGCCTGTTCTCCGTGTCGGGACGCGCCATCACATCGCCGAGGGCTCCCGCCACCGTGACCCTGGTTTCCGACATGGGCTCGCAGACCACCACGTCCGATTCCGACGGCCGCTTCCAGTTCAAGCCGGAAGCCCCAGGCCAGTACGAGGTCTACGCGCAGTCGTCCGGCGCGCGCGGCCTCAACGCTGCTTTCCAGCCGCTCGCCCTCGACCGCGACCGCGACATCGGCGTCACGCTCTCGCCACTCCCCACTTTGGAAGTGCGGATCGCCGATACCAGGGGCCAGTCCGTGGACGCGCCCGGCATCCAGATACTGTCGCGCCGCAAAGACCTGTCGGGTGACGGTAAGCCCAACACACTCCGGCTGAAGGACGGAAGCGCGCAGTTGATGCCTGGCCGCTGGGACCTCTCGCTGGCTCCCACGCCCGGCTATGTTGTGGCGAAATTCAGCGGCCCTCGCGCCGAGGAGACCGGCGGTCCCGATGGCTGGCACGAAATTTCCGTCGCCGGCAACGGCGCCTTCCCGGTGATCTTCACGCTTTCGTCGAACCCGGGTGCCGTACACGGAATCGTGAAATCCGCGGGCGATCCCGTTCCCGGCGCGCCCGTGTATCTCGAAGCCTACGATCCCGACCGGCGCCGCCGGCTCGCCGATCTGCGCACCGTCCGCACTGATACTCGCGGCCGCTATACGTTCGCAGGCCTCGCGCCCGGCCTCTACCGCATTCTCAGCACGTTCGAATTCAACGCTCCCGAATCCTCCGACCTGGACGCTTCGGGTGCCGGCATGTTCCGCCTCGAGGAGGGCCGCGACGAGCCGCTCGACCTGGATCTCTATGTCATCCGCTAACACCAGATGGCTGCTGTTGGCGGCGGCCGCCGTGTCGATGCAGGCGGCCGTCATCCGAGGCGTCGTGGTGGACCACCAGTCCGGGCGGCCGCTAGCCCGCGCGCTGGTGGCGCTGCAGCCTCTCTCGGGCGCGGGCGATCATCTCACCGTCCGCACCAATCAGTACGGCGTATTCGAATTCCCGCCGCTCGCTGGTGGAGCCTACGTCGTGGCTGCGGTGCGCCGTTCCTTCGCGCGCGTCGAGTATGGCCAGAAAAACATCAAGGCCGCTGGCCTGCCGATCGTGATCGAGGAAAGCGCCTCCACGTTTTTGAATATTCGTTTGCCCAAATTCGGCGCCATCACCGGCACCGTGCTGGATGAAAACGATGTCGGCCTGCCGGAACACGAAGTGGCCGCCTACCTGAACACCCGCCCGCCGCGCCTGGTGACGCGCGTCAAAGCCGACGATCGCGGCGTCTATCGCCTGGCCGGCCTGGCTCCCGGCACGTACCTGGTGCGCACCGTCGGCAAGCTGTATGACGAGGACAGCTATCTGCCGACTTACTCGCCCGAGTCGACCGCCCTCGATCAGGGGCGGACCGTCGAAGTCGTGCTCGATCAGGACACGGCCAACGTGAACGTGCGCCCCAAGCCGGGCCAGTTGTTCACGCTCGCCGGCTCCATCGTGCCGCCGCAGCAGGTCAACCTGACACTGGTTTCGGATACGGGCCGCCAGACCACCACCGCCGCCGGGACCTTCGAATTCCGCGGACTTCCACCCGGTCCCTACCAGTTGTTCGCCGACATGCCCCAGGAGAGACTCGGCGCGTACACCATGCTCTCGCTCGATCGCGACCGCACCGAAGTCAACCTGGGCCTTCACAGGTACGGGGAAGTCGATGTCAGCTTTCTGGATGGCAAAGGTGGAGCCGTCGATCCCTCGCGCATGCAGGTGATGGCGCGCCGCGTAGATCTGGCTGGTGAAGGCGAGCCCGTCCGCGTCCGCAGCGTCAGGCGCGCTCCTGTGCCCATGCCGCCCGGACCGTGGGAGTTCACGGTTACGCCCATGCCGGATTTCGCCGTAGTGGGGTTCAGCGCGATACCGCGTGAGCGTGTCGTCGAGAAAGCGCGCCCTGACGCGTGGAATCCGGTGACGCTGGCCTCCGGCGGCGCCTACATCCGGTTCTCGCTAACCGCGGCGCCCGCTGCCTTCCACGGCGCCGTGAAATCCGGTAGCGACACTGTGGCCGGCGCGCCAGTTTTTCTCGAAACCCTCGACCCCGATACCGGCCGCCGCCTCGCCGACCTGCGCGTCACCCGCACCGACGGCCACGGCCAATACCGCTTCACGGGTCTCGCGCCCGGCGCTTACCGCATCCTAAGCACGTTTGAATTCCAGGCCCCGGAAGTAACCGACCTGGACGCCGCCGCCAAGCTGATCCGCGCCTCCGGATCGCAAGACGACCTGCAGGATCTGGAGCTCTACATCATCCGCTGATTAGCCCTACAAACTCCGCAGATGGAACCCGCCGTCCACATCCAGCACCTGGCCGGTGGAGTAATCCAGCAGGCCGTCGGCGATCGCCCGCACCGCCTTCGCCACGTCCGAGCCCTCGCCCATGCGCCGCTGCGGCACCAGTCCACCCGCGATCAGATCCTCATACTTCTTCTCCACCTTCGCGATCATGTCGGTGCGAATGATCCCCGGCCGGATCTCGAAAACCTTCACCCCTACGTCCGCCAACCGCTGGGCATAGAGCGCCACCGACATGCTCAGCCCCGCTTTCGAAATGCAATACTCGCCGCGGTTCACCGACGCCGTGTAGGACGAAATCGACGTCACGAATACGATCCGCCCTGCGCCGTGCTCTACCATCCAGCGTGCCGCCTGCTGGGTCAGAAAGTGCGGCCCTTTCAGATTGGTCGCCACCAGTTCGTCGAAGCTCTCCTCGGTGGCATCGAGCAGATCGCGCCGTTCGCGCGGCGCCATGCCGGCGTTGTTCACGAGCAGATCCAGGGTGCCGAACCGCTCGTGCGCGAACCGCATCAGCCCGTCGCGATCCGCGCCCGACGCCACGTCGCACTGGAAGATCTCGCAGCCGGTTTCGGCCTGCAAGCTCTCGGCGGCATCGCGCCGGCCGCGATAGGTTCCGATCACGGTGTGGGTTTTGGCCAACTCCGTGGCGATGGCGCGGCCGATCCCCCGGCTCGCGCCCGTGACAATGCTGGTTGGCTTCGGCAACAACGGCTGCGTCACAGCTTGACGGGGTTATCCAATACGAACGTCAGGCGCGTCTCCGACGGAATCCTCACGCGCTGCCCCTTGGTGACGACCTCGGCTCCGGCCCCTGCCGCAGCGCCGGCGCCCGCGCCGATGGCTGCACCTTTGCCGCCGCCGGCAATCGCGCCGATGATCGCGCCCACTGCCGCCGTGCCGCCGGCCACCTTCGCCGTGCGCTCGCCGCGCGACGAACTTTCGCGGGACACCGTCTGCGTGTTGATGTCCACCATCCGGCCGTTCACGCGCACCGACACCAAGTCGAGCGTGAGTTCCGCGCGGCCCGTCAACTTGCCCGATTCCTTCGAATCCACCAGCTTCACCGTGACGTCGGCGCCTCGCGGGATCACCGTCTCGCCGTTGAGCATCACCGGCTCATCCAGGGCGGCGGCGAAGGTCTGGCCAAGGCGTGCGGTTTCCGAATCCACGCCGTCGATCATCCGGATCGACACGTTCGTCCCCGCGGGCAACTCCACCAGGTCCCGTTGCACGGCTGCAGGAGGCGGGGCCGTTTCGGGCCGCATTACATTGCTCTCCGTGCGCCGGATCGTCGGACGCTGCTCTTCCACTGGATCCGCGTGCCGCAGCGTCGGCCGCGACTCTTCTGCCGCCAGCGTCGACGCGGTGCCGCGGAATTCGATCCGCGAGACATCCGAAATATCCAGCGTCTCGATCCGGTCCCCGACCTCGACCTTCACCTGCCGGGCGGTCCCACCCAAATATGTGCCATTGATTACGCGGCCGTTCTTCAAAATAATCGTGTCCGCGAACAGGGCCGTGGCCGCCACAAAAACCATCGCTAAGCGTAAAAGGCGCATATGTCTTCCCTCTCACTATTGTACGCGCGAAGCACACCAAATCGGTTCAAGAGAATTACCGGCGCCGCGCCGATTCCGCGACCGCCCGCCCCTGCTGGTAGCCCTGCCGGTAAAGCTCTCTATGTTCTTGACGCGTCAGCCGGGCACTGGAATTATGCAGCCGCTCCAATCCCTTTCCCACGACGTAAGTTCCAGCGTATGCTATCGCACCTTTCGGAATCAGCCCGCCGCCCAGCGGGATATGTCCGGCCAATTCGCGTGCCAAGGCGCGCCATCCGAAAGCACTCGCACCGATCGCCAGCACCTCCGCCTTCTGATGCGCCAGACCGGAGTCTTTCCCGCATGCCGCTGCAATCAGGAATGCCATGCGGACCTGGTTCGCCGTGAGAAACGCCGTGTCCGACGCGAACTCGCCGAAGGCCCACGGTATCTCGATCAGGTTCGGTACCACGTTGGGCAGCGCCGTCACGATGGCGAACATCGCGTTTTCGCGAGCCACCGAGTTGATGATGCGGTCTACCACCGGTTTGCGGAACGGTAGAAGGTGCCGGGCCAACGCCAGCGACAGGTTATCGTGGTCGTGCAGGATTTCGGCGATTGTCGTTTCCGGTTGTTCACGATACAAAATGTAGGCGCCGTCCGGACACGGCACGCCTTCCTCGTACAGAACCACGTCCACCTTCTGCGGTGCGCCCGGATCCCCTGCGCGGAATACCATTTCGAGCAGCGGCATCCTGACGTTGCGCGGAAGGGAAGCGGGAATGAGAAAATCCTCCATGTCCGCGTACCCCTGACCGCTGTTCGCCACTAACCCGATGCTCACCGGCCGCTCGGCGCGGCTTTGTACCTCAGCGGGATTCAAGAGGGAGACGGCGGCACGGGCCTGTTTTATGAGTCTGAGCATACTTCCTTTCGCCATTCTACCGCCTGGCTGATTGGCGCCACAGGAGCGGCGGTGAGAATTAACCCAGAAGGGCCGTCACAGAGCCGCGCGCGGATTTCCGGGAACAAACGGCCCGCGACATGCGTCTCCCCAAGACAGATGAAACTGCGTCCGA
Organism: Bryobacteraceae bacterium; assembly: GCA_041484525.1. GTDB lineage: Bacteria > Acidobacteriota > Terriglobia > Bryobacterales > Bryobacteraceae > JBGPHT01. The sequence goes on from JBGPHT010000011.1 coordinate 83,122, forward strand.
GCGCATCGTTCTGGGAGGCTGCCCGCATCGCGTTGAGTTCCCTGCAGAAAAACAAGCTGCGCAGTTTCCTGACTTTGCTCGGGATCATTCTCGCCACGACTACGTTAATTTCTGTGACGGCGCTCATCCACGGGATGAATGTGTATATCGCCGAGAAGGTGTCGAACATGGGCGCGGACGGTTTCCGCGTGGTGCGCATGGCGTGGTTCGGCGATTGGGACCCGAAGAAGTTCTTCGAGATGCAGAAGCGTAATCCCCAGATCCGGCCGGATGAGTATGACTTTGTAAAGAGCAAAGCCGTTCTGGTGCGGGAGGTCGGGATGATGGCATCGCGTCAGGCGCGGGTGTCGTACAAGGGGGACTCCGCGCTGGGCGTCGAAATCGACGGCATCACCGACAATATCCCGGCGATCAACAACGTTCAGGTGGACATCGGCCGCGGCATCACCTACGAAGAGGTGCGACGGCACGCGCCGGTGGCGTTCGTGGGGAACGATATCCGGGAGCGGTTCTTCGAAGGCCGGGACCCCGTGGGCAAGGCCATCGAGGTGGAAGGGCGTCCCTACGAAATTATCGGTGTGGCGAAGACGCTGGGAAGCGTTTTCGGAAACTCGCAGGATAATTTCGTGATGATTCCGATCGAGGCGTACTTCAAGACCTACGGCAATCGCAATGGCATCCGCATGATCGCCAAGGCGGTCGACCAGGAGCATCTCAACGAGGCGCAGGATGAGATCCGCGTACTGCTGCGTTCCTACCGGCATCTGCGGCCGGGGCAGGATGACAACTTCACCATCTTCGCGTCGGAGACCTTTGTAAATCTTTGGGAACGGCTGACGGCGACCATCGCGGCGCTGGCAGTAGGGATCGTCTCGGTGTTCATGCTGGTGGGCGGGATCGTGATCATGAACATCATGCTGGCGGTGGTGACGGAACGGACGCACGAAATCGGCATCCGCAAATCGCTGGGCGCGCGGCGGCGCGATATTCTGAGCCAGTTCCTGGTGGAGTCGTCCGTGCTGGCGGGGACCGGCGGGCTGATCGGCGTGACCATAGCTTGGCTCGCGGCAGTTCTGGTGCGGAACACGACCTCGGTTCCGATGGCATTACCGTGGACGTCGGTAGTCACCGGCGTCGGTCTGTCGAGCGTGGTGGGGATGTTCTTCGGCATCTATCCCGCCAAGCGCGCGGCCAAACTCGACCCCATCGAAGCGCTGCGCGTGGAGAGATAAAAATGACCCGGCTGGCTTTTAACAATGCGATCGGACTCGCGTTCGGAACCATCCGCAGCCATAAACTGCGCTCGTTCCTGACGGTGCTGGGCGTGATCATCGGGACGGGGACGATCATCGGCGTAAGCGCGATTCTGACCGGGTTCGACGCATCCATGACGGCGGTGCTGCGCAGCTTCGGACCGAATTCGATCATCGTCTTCAAATTCCCCGTCGGATTCCGCGTACACAATCTGAGCCCGGAGGAGCGGACCCGCAAGAATCTGACGTACGAGAATGCGCAGAACATCCGCGAGCGGTGCCCGGCCGTGGAAGAGGTTTCGCCGATGCTGTTCCCGAACAAGGGGCCGATCAACGTACACTACTCGGGCGGGAACGATATGTACGACGTGAACCTGTTCGGCGTGGAGGAGGGCTACGCGCATCAGGGGCAGGTGGAGATTCATCGCGGCCGGTTCTTCAGCGACGAAGAGGGCCGGCACCGCATGCCGGTGGCGGTGATCGGGGCGGATATTGAAAAAGGCCTGTTCGCCAACGTCGACCCAATCGGCAAGTTGGTCCTGGTGGACGGCCACGAGTTGATGGTGGTGGGGACTATGGTGCGGCCCGCGGCGTCGTTTTTCGGCGACACTGATAATCGCGTGCTGCTGCCCTACGGGTTGATGCATAAGATGTACCCGAACGCGCGCGAGAACGCCATTGTGGTTACGGCAGTGAACGGCAAGCTGCCGGAAGCGATCGACCAGGTGCGGACGGTGCTGCGCATCGACCGGCATGTGCCTTACACCAAGCCCGACAATTTCGCGCTCTCGACGGCGGAGCAAATGGTGAACGATTTCCGGCAGATCACCGCCATCACTTTTCTGGTGATGGTGGTGCTCAGCTCGATCGGTCTGCTGGTGGGAGGGATCGGCGTGATGAACATCATGCTGGTTTCGGTGACGGAGCGGACATATGAGATCGGCATCCGGAAAGCCATCGGGGCGAGGAAGAGCGACATCCTGGTCCAGTTCCTGCTGGAGGCTGCGGCGCTGACGGCGCTGGGCGGCATAGCCGGGATTGCCTTCGGGTGGATCATCTCGCAGATCAGCAAGATGCTCTTCCACTCGATCCAGGCGACGGTGCCTTTGTGGGCGGCATTGCTCGGCATCGCGGTGTCGGTGGGGGTGGGACTGTTCTTCGGGATTTGGCCGGCGAACAAGGCGGCGCGCCTGGATCCCGTCGTAGCGCTAAGATACGAATGACTTGCGCGATCCCGCGCCGATCCCACTGATAACTTCAGACAACTTTCATCCGTTAACGGGTGCCAGTCTTTCACGCGCGCCGTCCTCCGGCTAGAATCATCTCCGAGGTGACGGAAGTGCTGACTGAATTTTTCCAGGACGAGCGGGCCCAGGACTTGATTGAGTACAGCCTGCTGCTCGCGTTTGTGGTCTTCACCGTAGCCGGCATCGCCAAGGGCTTCGGCGCCAGCGTCGCGGGTATCGCGTCGGTGTCGACCTCCCAGGTGAACGCCGCCAGCACGACCGTTTCGTAGGGGTGCGTAGATGAGCCCCGCTACCAAACCGATCCCCACGCCGGAGCAGCCTGTCAACCGCGCGCCCGAACGCTTTTCCCGGGTCGGCGACCGGCTGGTTTACGACAACAATGTGGTGCGCCTTTGGCATTGTCCCGAGTGCCGTTGGTGGCGCAACTGGTCGGAAGACCGGTGCTGCGCCTGCGGACGCACTCGCGATCGCGCGCCGTCACATTCGTAATTCCCCGTCCGGCTCACACGCTACTTAGTACTACTGTGTTATAAACGGCGCGCGCAACAAAAGGGGCAGCAGGGGAGATGTTGCAGCAGGGCTCTGGCAATCCTGATACGGATAGTGGCGATGGACTGTGGGTTATGCCGTTCGGCGCGCGTCCGGCGAGCCGC
>JBGPHT010000012.1:0-85520 GCA_041484525.1 Bryobacteraceae bacterium
AACAGCCCCTTCCACGCCTTGTCAGCGCTCCCGTTGCAACCATGCCTCAACTCAAAATGTAGTGCAGACCTCAGCGGAACCCTCACTGAAAACAAACGGCTTCCGGGTGGCGTACCAGCCCAAGTGCGAAAGTCGGGTTAACTGCGCCTCTTCCCCCTAAAAACAAATCCGGCCGCGGAGGCTTGTCGCCCCGCGGCCAGTGGAGAAAAGAGAGAGAGTTCGTTCGCCTTAGAATTCGTAGCTGATCCCGACCATCGGGACGAAGTCATGCAGCAGGCCGCTGTACTTCGCGCCCGGAGCCGGAGCGATCAGATCCTTCGGGAACATCGTGATGTAGTCGCGGAATTCGGTCCGCAGGTAGACCCGGCTGGCCAATTTGTACTTCAGGCCGCCGCCCACGCTCGCCATCGGCTTCAACACCTGTGTCTTGGTAAAGTACGCGTACTGGCTCAGCGGCTGGTACGCAGCCTCTTTGCCGGTCCCGCGGAAAATCTTCAGGCCGCCGCCGGCCGCTGCGAACAACTGCACGCGCGACCCGCGCTTGTTGGTGTGGAGCACCAGTTCGTAACTCACGGCGTGCGCCATGCCCGAAAACGTAGCTTCGGAGCCGCCGCTCTGAATCTTCAGATTGCTCTGCAGATAGCTGTAACGCAGTTCGCCGCTGAGGTGCGGATAAAGGTTCTGGCCGAAGAAGCCGCCGAACGCGGCGCCGGATTTGAATCCGGTGGTCGCCGAGCCGGCCGGGCTGGTCACGGCGAGGCCGCTCAGGAAGCCCGCCCCCGCCGATCCCCCAACTTCCCACTGCTGCGCGTGGCCCGTCACTGCGGCGCCCAGCAGCACGATTGATAGTCCAAGCGTTCTCATCTGATTCTCCTGTTCCTTGCTACTTCACTACCCGCACGCTCAGCGAGGTGGCCGACGAGCCCTGGTTGATCGTCAATGGAATGTCCAGCCCCAGCGGAGCGTTGCCCGGCACCGAAGCATTGATCTGGTACACGCCTACGTAACCCGGAGCCAGGCCGGCATACTGGAGGTCCAGCGGCATGCCGCCCAGCGTGATCTGCGGAACAATAATCGCCGAGGTCAGCGGATCGGACGGCGCCGGCAAACCGCTGTCGACCGGCGGCGAAGTGCGTCCCAGACCCGTGGCGTAGATGACAATATTGTCCTTCGGGTGGATCGGGTTGGTAGCCGTCACCAGCTCGTTGTTGACGGCGCGTATCACCGTCGCGAGACCCGTCAGCGGTCCCGCCGAGCCCGTGCGGAAAACGCTCGGCGCCGCCGGCAGGATGGTGAAATTGTAGTTGTCGCTCACGCCGCCCGGGGTGCGCAGCGTCATAACCGCGTTGCCGTCCACGTTGAAGGGAAGCTGACCGTTGATCTGCGTGCTCGAAACGAACAGCATCGGCAGCGGAATTCCGTTCACCGTCAGGCACGATTCGCCGAGCGCCGTCGGCAGCGGGAGTTCCTTGGTCGCCAGGTTCACCGGGCTCATCTGCTGCCCGTAGATGCTGATCAGACCGCCCGGAGCCACCGGCTTGGTGCCGTCAGCCGCGTTCACGACGGCGGCGATCTTGGGCGGCGCCACAGCCGCGTCGTAGTTCCAAGGCAGCACCGTGAAGCCCGAGACCGTCAGCGAAATCAGCGCGCTCCGGTCTGAGAGCGGAGCCAGCGACCGAATCAGCGGCTGGGCCAAGGAAGGCAGCAGGGGAGCTTCCACCATGCGGGTGGGGTTGGCCGCATTCTGCATGGAGCGTTGGATGACGCCCGCGCTCGTGGCCGCCGAAGCCGTGGTGCGGAAACCCATCTGGTCTACGAACGCGAAGCCCGACGGTGTCCCCGAGGCTATCTCAAGCGTGCCGATCGGAACCAGCGAGGCGTTGAGAACGTTGTTTCCTACGACGTATTGGTTGTAGCTGGACGCAGCATACGCGCCCTGCAAGGACGGCACGTCCTTGCGCGACACAGTAAAAGTGTCGGCGTTGGCGTCGTACAGCATGACGTTGCCATCCGGCATCGCCACCAGGATGGCGCCGCCGTTCGGAGCCGGGGCCAGCACGCCGTTGACGTTCACGCTGTTGTTATAGATTCCCAGGGTGGGCAGAAAAGTGGCGCGGCGCGTCAGCATGTCGATGGTGTCGATCACGCCCGGCCCGCCTAAGCTGGTCACATTGCGCGACAGCGCCAGAAGGGATTTTCCGGATTCGGCAATCTGCCGCGGGTAATGCCCGGGCGGCATTTCGATCGGCGTGTCCGCATTCAGCGTGTCCAGGTTGAATACATAAGCGAACTGCGAATTGTCGTGGCCCACGATCAGGTACTGCCGGTCGAAGGTCATAGCGATCTGCGTCGGGGTGGACGAAGTCTTCAACGCCGCGATCTGTGTCTGCGTCGCGCTGTCGAACACCAGCACCTGGTTGCGGTCCTGCTGCACCACGTAGAAACGGTTGCGTACCGGGTCCGCCAGGATGTCGGTGAGAGTTCCCGGGATGTCCACAAACGTGCCGCGCTGGTCCGGATTGCGGCTGTTCACAAGGAGTCGCACGGCCTGCGGAATATTCACCGCCGTCCCCGAGCTGATGTTGAGCGATACCGTCACGGTGCCGTTCTGGTTCTGGAACGCGGACGGGTCCACCCGCACCTGCACGGTCGCGGGAGTGATGCCCGAGGACGGGGAAATGGTCACGCCCGTCACGTTACTGCTCACCGTGAAATCGGTGTTGCCGCCGCCCGGATCGGTGATCGTGAGGCTTTGCGAAATTACGGCGCGGTTGCAGAAATTGCCCCGGACCACCAGGTCCGTCTGCGTTGCCGCCACCCGGTGAAGCTGTTTCAGCCGGCCCACCGGCAGCACCAGGACGCCGCTGTCGGAAATCGAATAAATGATGTCCGAGGCCGCCGTCATCAGGCTCCGGCCGGTAATGTTCTCCGGCATCGACAGGCTCTCCCGCACATACAGGTTGTCCGCATCCAGAACTTGAAGCACCGGCGGCGCGGCGGAGGACGCCGATGCCGCCGGTAGGGTAGCGGGGGTTCCTGATGAGCTAGGCGGGGCTGCAGTGAGGATTTGAGCGTAGATGATCCCAGCCTTGGAATCGACCGCTACGCCGCCGACGTTAGTCGACGAGATCGCGTTGGGAAATTGCGCCATGTCTCGGAACCGGGTGTCGATCTTGTACATACCGACCATGCTCCAGGAGCCGTCGGAGGCCACCGTGACGCGTGGCAGCGGCTTGGGAGAGGCCACAATGCCGATGGCCGAGATCCGGCCCTTCTCATATCTATAGAAGGCCTGCGCCGAGCCTGCGTCGGCTACGCCGTACGCCACCTTGCGGTCGGGCGTCGTCGCCACCGATGCCAGGATCACCTGCGAGGGGAACGTGTCCAGCTCCGCGGGCAGAGTCTTGCCCAGCGTGGCGAACGTCGCCATCACATTCATGGCTCCCGAAATCGGATCGAACAGTAGAATGCTCGAGGTGGTGACGATCAGGCCGCGATAGCTGAATCCCGTGCCGTCGTCAACGAACGCCACCGACAGCGGCGTGTCACCCGTGGCGAATGTCTGCCGCGTACTGTCATTCAGATTGATTAGTGTTATCGCATTCTTGCTGGGGTCGACCGGCGTGGCGCTGCCGTAGTGAGCGATCAGCAGGAACTGCGAGTCAGGCGAGATCGCCAGCGAGCCCGGCTGCGCCGCCACATTCATCGACGTATGGATCGAGTTGTCCGTGGTGGACATGACTTCAATCCGGTTGGCCGTGAAGTTGGCGATGTAGAGCAGGCCCCGCATCTCGTCGAGGGCGATGTCCGAGGCGTGGCCGCCGATCGGAACCACGGTCCCGAAGCTGGCCGCTTGAATTGGGGCTGCGGCGTTAGTCAATACCGCCGCCAGCGAAATCGAGATCACGAATCCGTAGCGCATAAGTGGAGTCTTCGAACGTTACGATTAGATTCCGGAGCGCGGCCGGAATCAATAATCGATATGGCTAATAACTACGCCATTACCAAAGTTAGCCGTGCATTTCTGCGGATTTACACGTATACTTCCCTCGTAAAAAAGGGTCGCCGGAACACGTGAGTTTCAATTCCGGTTGACATGGAAGGTCATGCGCAAATTCATGTCGACATTGCTCAAGCTTTCGATCGCGGTTGCGCTGGCATTGCTGCCGGCCCCCCTCGTCCGCGCCCAGACACTGGGGAACGACCCGGCATTCAGTGGTGCGAATACGCACATTGGCACTAACGTCCCAGGCTTGATATTTACTGTGGACGGCCAGAGTTTTAATGGCCCGATCGCCGCGTTCTGGCCGATCGGCACCAAGCACACGCTGTTGGTCAGCACCCCGGTCCAGACCGGTATTCTGGCGGGCGCCCGCTATACATTCGTGAAATGGGCCATTACGGGAGGTCCGGACATCCCTCCCATCAACCCCATCGTGGTGACGGCGGATGCGAACTACTCGCAATACACCGCCATATTTCAGATTGAATACGCGCTCAGCTTCCGCTTTAATCCCTGTGCCGACCCCAGTAATTGTTTCGCGCCCGGCCGCGTCTTTGTCAATTCCGGGTCCTTCATAGAATCCGATACCGACATTTATTTTGCGGCGGGAAGCGGAGTCATCCTGACAGCTTTCCCCAATGCGGGATATGTGTTCGCCGGCTGGAATACCGGGATCAACCAGAAGGTCGTGGGGTTCGTCAATACCGTCACGCTCAATGGCCCGGTCGTAGTCACTCCCGTTTTCCAGGTGGTTAGGCGCCTTGGTCTCGACACCGTCCCCTCGGGCCTGGTCTTGCTCGCCGACCGCCAAACGGTGGCCACTCCGACGGTCATGGAATGGGGTTGGAATTCTACTCACACCGTGGGCGTGATTTCTCCCAGCACCGATCTCCAGAGCAAGAAGTGGGTCTTCTTCAAATGGAGTGATGGCGGCGCGGCGACTCACGCCTACAAGGTTCCGGGAACGATCGGCGATGACTCGCTTACCGCTATCTTCATCCCGGGCGCGGAAGTCAGCATCGCCACGCAGCCGCAGGGGCTCAAGTTGAAAATCGACAATAACGCCGGGTACCCCTCCTACAATTTTGTTTGGGGTGTCGGAGAAACGCACCGCATCGAAGCGCCCGCGCAGCAGACCGATGACAAGGGCCGCACCTGGCAGCTCGCCGGATGGTCCAACGACGGACCAGCCGCGCAGGACATCACCGTGCCCGCCGGCGCCGACACGGCCGGCATTCGCATCGTGGCCACTTACAACCCGGTTGGCCACCTTACTATTAACAGCATCATGCAGACCCTGTCTGTGAAGGTTGACGGTCAGGACTGCGTCATTCCCTGCGACCTGCTGCGGCCCGTCGGAACGCAATTGCATGTCTCCGCGCTCGCCAGCATCTCGCTGGCCTCGAATGCGCGCGCCGATTTTAATGGATGGCCCGGCACCGGTTCGTTCGCCCCCGATTGGACAGTCACGCTGGGCGCCGACCCCGTCGTCACCAGCATCGACTACCGCACGATGAACAAGCTCTCCGCCGCGGCCGATCCTGCGGAAGGCGCCACTTGGCAAGTGACGCCCGCTTCGCCCGATGGTTTCTACGACGCCCGCACCATCGTCAATGTCAGCGTTTCCGCCAAGGCCGGCTACCGTTTCCGCGGCTGGTCGGGCGACCTCGCGGGCACGAATCCCGCGGGCGCCGTTCCCATGACGACTCCGCGTCTCGTGCGCGCTATGCTGGATCGCATTCCGTTCATCCCGCCTGCCGGCAGCATCTCGAACGCCGCCGGCGCGCGGCCGCAGGATGGCGTCGCTCCCGGTTCCGTGGTCTCGCTGTTTGGCGCCAGCCTCGCCACCGATACCACCCTTGGACCAGTCAGCCCGCTCGCCCAGACTTTGTCCGGCGTCACGATCCATCTGGGCGATCGCCTGCTGCCGCTCTTCTTCGTCTCGCCGCAGCAAATCAACTTCGCGCTGCCCAGCGACATCCCCGAAGGCGAGCAATACCTCACGGTCAGCATGCAGGGACAGCCCGACGCACGCACCGTCTTTAATGTGTTGCGCAACGCGCCCGGTCTATTCCAACAGGCCGTCGACGGCCAAACGTACGCCGTCGTGTTGCACCAGGACGGCTCGCCAGTGACGACCGATTCGCCGGCGCGCCGCGGCGAGTTGCTTACCGTCTACGGCACCGGTTTCGGCCCCACCGACCGCCAGCGTCTGGATGGCTTCGCGCTGCCCGCGAACCCCACTTACAACCTGACTGACGGCGCCACCGTACTGGTCGGCGACGCCTCGATCGACGCCGAATCCGGCTTCGCGGTCCCAGGACGCGTGTCAGTCGACGCCGTGCAATTCCGGCTCAACGACGCCGTGCCATCGGGCAATGCATCCTTCCACCTGCGCATCAACGGCCAGGAAAGCAACACCGTCCTACTGCCAGTCGAATAAGTCTGCATTTCGGGGACAGGCTACGAAACCTTCCGCGCCGCATTTGCGCGGAATTTCGTTGCCTGTCCCCGAAATGCCCCGTGTGATCCGTCGTTGAATTTCGAGGTTGTGTAGCCTGTCCCCGAAATACGCGGGGGTTTTGCATCGGAAATGCTCCCTCCGTCCGGCTTCCCCGGCCACGAAAACAAATAAAAAAAGGCGGCCGTTTCCGGCCGCCCTTTTTTTCCAACCCTTCCAGGCTTGTTGCTCTTAGTAGTGTCTTGCCATCGGACGCACCGGAGGCGCAAACCGCGCCGGCGCATCGGCCCGTTCCGCCGGCCGCTCCAGCACCAGGGAACGCAGGCCCGGCATCGCCGCCGCACGGTGGCCCTTTTCGCTGACCGGCAACTGACCGGTCGTCAGGTTCTTCAGACCGAACAGCGCCAGTTCGAAGCGGTCCTTCACACCCACCTTCTGGAACAGCCGCGACAGGTATACCTTCACGGTGCCCTCGGAAATCATCAGCGTGCTGGCGATTTCCTTGTTCTTCAAGCCTTGTGAGAGCAGGCTCACCAGTTGTCCCTCGCGCTGCGTCAGCGCCACGCGGCGCGCGCAAAGGAAGCTGTCGGTGAGTGCCTTTTCGAACCACAATTCGCCCGCCTGTACTTTCTGCAGGCACTTCACCTGCAGGTCCGTCGGCAGCGTCTTCCGCAGGATGCCGCGCACTCCCAGGCCCATCGCCTGGAACGCCAGCTCCGTCGAAATGGAATTGACCCACAGCACGATCCTCGAGCTCATCATGGCGTGCTTCATTTCACTCAGCACGGCAAAGGTGATCTCGGGTGTGAGGTCCATCAGAACCAGGTCCGGGGCGCCGCCCGTAATCTGCTCCATCAGGCAAGTCACTGTGCTGCAGGTCGGCAGCAACTCAAACCCTTCCACCTGGCGTAGTACCGACTCCAGCCCTTTCGCCAGGATGGGTTCATCGCTGTAAAGAAGAATGCGCGTCATATTCTCCGCCTTTCCAATGTCAAGCTCGCCCTGCAATTTCCCCAAGACTAGTTTTTTTTACCCTTGCTGGACTTTGCTTTTCACACAGGATTGTCCGTCTATTTACTTCCGTTGTCAATAACAAATCGGATAAATTCCGACGAAATATCCGTCATTAATCGGACTTTCCCTCCATTCCTGATGCCGGTAGTTACCTTTATTGCTTTCATTAAATAGCTTATTATCAAGGGATTGTGGTCTCCGTCCGGCGGCCTGTATCCGATGGATAATCGACCAGGGAAAATCAGATAATTTACGGCTAATAACCTCCCGCGAGTAAACTCTAAAGCGTTCTCCAGCCATTTTTAAACGCTAATTTTCGAGTCATTCCGGTGATCGGGACCGCACCTGATGACCCCTTCTGTTATTAGCTAATAACCTTCGTGAATAGGAGGATATGTCCCATTTACGATATTGATGGCGGGGTCCCCCGGGCGCTAAAGTCCTGATGTCGAACCACGGAAATGAAAACTATTAATAGGCGCGAGAGCCCCCGAATCGACATTAAGCTCCGGTGCCATGTCACTTCTCCGGCGCTTTGGACGCGAGGCGCCATGTATACGGAGAACATCAGCCGTAGCGGGATTCTTGTCGCCTGGAAAGGCGCGGAGGCTGCTCTACCGCTGCCGGCAATCGGCCAGATCGTCACCGTCGAGGTGGAACTGCCGGCCAATCACGGATTCGGACAGAAGTGCATCCACTGCCAGGGCAGTGTGGCGCGCGTTACTCCCGGGGAGGAATTTCCCCGCGTTGCGCTGCGCGTAAATCATATGGATTTTCGTTCTTTTCACGATAGAATTCGCTCCGTCGAAACTCTCCAGCCGGTAGCGAATTCCTGGATGGCCTGAATTGGAAGCTATGCAAGCCCAGCGATCCCAAGTCGCGGTCAAGCTGCTGCCGTCTCTGACGGACTTCGCCTTCCTCATGCCCATTATCTTCTTGTTCGCCCGCATGGAGGGCGTCAAGACGCTGCTCAGCGACTGCGACACCGGGTGGCACATCCGTACCGGCGAGTGGATTCTGGCGAACGGCGCCGTTCCGCTGCACGATATCTTTTCGTTCTCCAAACCCGACGGTATCTGGTACGCCTGGGAATGGCTCTCCGAAATCGTGTGGGCCGGGTTGAATGCGCACGGCGGTCTGCGCACCGTTGTCTTCTTCAGCATGATGCTGATCTGCGCCACCTTCACGCTGTTGTTCCGCCTGGTCAGCCGCAAAGCCAACCCCGTAATCGCCATCGCGGTTACCATGGTGGCTGCCGCCGGCTCCTCGATTCACTGGCTGGCGCGGCCGCACCTGTTCACACTGTTTTTTCTGGTTGTCTTCTACCGCGCGCTCGAAAATGTGCGCGACGGCCGCACCCACCTGAGCCGCGTTCCCTACCTCGCCGTCCTGCCGGTGGTCACGCTACTCTGGGTCAACCTGCACGGCGGATTCTTCGTCGGCATCATTCTGATCGGCTCCTACGGCGTCGCCGAGCTGCTCAACATCGTCTTCTCTCCCGACGCCTCCCAGCGCGGCCCGGCGTGGATCAAGGCTCGCCGCTACCTGTTCAGTGCGGGTGCGTGCTTCGTCGCCAGCTTCGTCAATCCCTACTCCTACCACCTTCACGTGCATGTCGTGCAGTACCTGCGCGATCCGTACCAGGCCACCCACATCATGGAATTCCTCTCGTTGAGCTTCCATCATCCGGTGGCGATTTTCTTCGAGAGTATGCTGCTTCTGGGGGCCGGCGCCGCCATCTGGAATGCTTCCCGGCGCAGCAACGTCGAGGCCGTCGTACTGCTGGTCTGGGCCCATGCCGCGCTACTCGCCGCGCGCAATATTCCGATCTTCATGATCGTGGCGGCGCCGCCCGTGGCCGCCGCTCTCAACGCCTGGTTCGAGCTCAGTCCCGCGTGGAACGTCGCCGCCTGGATTAAGAATGCGGCACAAAAGTTCGTGCGTGTAATCGGCGAGACCGCCGAGATCGATTCCCTCCCGCGGTGGCACGCCGCCAGCGTCCTGGGCGCGCTCGTGCTCGCGGCCCTGCTCTACGCCCCGCACCCGCCCAAGCTCTTCCGTTCCGAGTTCGACCCCAAGAGCTATCCGGCCGGCGCCCTCGCCATGCTCTCCCGCGATTCCGCCACGCGCGTCTTCACCAACGACGAGTGGGGCGATTATCTGATCTACCGCCTCTACCCGCGCACCAAAGTTTTCGTGGATGGACGAAGCGACTTCTACGGCGACGACTTCGAAGAGAAGTACGTCGACATTCTGAACGTGAAGTATGGCTGGGAAAAGACTCTCGGCCAGTTCGGCGTTAATACCATTTTGCTGCCCCCCACCGCACCGCTCGCCGGCGCTCTCAAAGAGTCCAGCCGCTGGCGCGTCGTTTACGACGACGGGATTGCCGTGGTGTTCCGGTCCGTGCAGAAGACCGTGGGCCAACCGTTTTCCGTCACCTCCAACCGTGACGGACCAGGCCGTGATCGCGAGGTCACGAAAACGCAAGCCAGTGATCGAGGGATCACGGAAGCCAAACCCAAGACTTAGGAGCGACCCACAATGACGTTTTTGCGAAATTTCTGGAACGACGAACAAGGCCAGGACCTCATCGAGTACACACTGCTCATGGCGTTCGTGGCACTGGCGTCGGCAGCCCTTTTCCTCGGCGCCGGCGGCAGCATTAAGGGTATCTGGTCGGTTACCAACAGCCAGTTGGCCGCCGCCAATTCCCAGGCCAGCTAAGCCCGCCGGGTGGGGCGTGCCGGAAAGCAGGTTTGACTTCCGCCGGCATGCCCGCACCCGGATCGGGGTCTCAGCCCGCCGGTCTGGAAAGCGTAGATAGTTATATGCCGGCAAAAATAATAGCTGCTGTGGTGCGGATCGAATTCGGAGGAATGAGGAGGCGCGCTGCGGCGGCGCACCAAACCGGTGGGAGGCAATTATGATTCGAAACTGCATTCAATTGGATGGACCTGATTCTCACGGGAAGAGTGGTTCGCGGCGGCCGGCGCCGGTCTTGCTTGTCCGGCGGAACGGGGAACGGCAATGAATAAGAGATTTATCGGCGTTTTGATGTTCGCATTTGTGGTTGCGCTGGGCGCCAGCCTGGTGCTCTATCGCGTCCTCTCGAATAAACAGCCATCGGCTAAAGCGGCGCAGCCGTCGATGGTGCACATCGCCGTCGCCACCCGCGATCTCGAGCTCGGCCGGGTGTTGAAGGAGGACGATGTCAAGCTCGAAGAGTGGTCCGGAGCCGTTCCAGTCGGCGCCACCAGCAAGGTACAGGACCTCGTCGGCCGCGGCGTCATCAACACCATAATCGCCAAAGAGCCGATCCTCGAGACGCGCCTGGCCGCCAAGGGCGCGGGTGGCGGACTCGCCGCCATGATCCCTCCTGGGATGCGCGCCGTCGCCATTCGTGTCAACGAGGTGGTGGGCGTCGCCGGATTCGTCGTCCCCGGTATGCGCGTGGACGTGCTTATCTCGGGCAACTCACCGGGCGGAAATGGATTGATCGGCACCGTCACCAAGACGCTGCTGCAGAATCTCGAAGTGCTTTCCGCCGGTCAGGACTTCAAGAAGGATTCGGAAGGCAAGCCGATTCTGGTGCAGGTGGTCAACATGCTGGTGACGCCCGAGCAGGCCGAGATTCTGAGCCTGGCGAGCAACCAGACGACGCTCCAGCTTGTGCTGCGCAATCCGCTGGATCGCCAGATGTCCAAGACGACCGGCACTTCGCTCAAGTTCCTTTTCAGCGGCCAAGCCATGAAGCCGTCGGACTTCGGGACCAACACCGACAGCGGCACGCCGCCGCCGGCCCCGCGCCCGAGGTCCCAGGTCGCCTCCACGCGGCCTCCGGCCATCCGCGAATTGCCGCCGCTGCCCAAGAAAGAACCGCCCTTCGTGATGGAGATCATCTCCGGCACGAAGAAAGTCGACCAGAAATTCGAGAACTCCGGGGAGGGTAAATAGGTGTCACCAGTCCGCCACATCGCTACGATTTCGCTGGCGGCGGCCAGCCTGCTTTGGATGCCCGCAATAGTTGCAGGCCGTCCGCAGCAGGATAACCCGCCGGTGCAGCAGCCGCTGCCGGAGAAGGAAAAAGATAAAGATAAGGAGGCTCCGGCGCCGGCCCAACAGCAGCAGCCGCCCGATGCGACGCCCGCGCCAACGCCGGCGACGCCTCCGGCTCAGCCTGCCGCGCAGCCTGAAACCGCGGCCGCCCAGACTCCGGCTCAGATAGCGCAGCCGGAGACCGCGCCCGCACAGACTCCCGCGCAGCCGGCGCAGCCGGAGACCGCGCCCGCCCAGCCGGCGCCGCAAGAGTCCGCGCCCGCACAGACTCCCGCGCAGCCGGCGCAGCCGGAGACCGCACCCGCCCAGCCGGCGCCGCAAGAGTCCGCGCCTGCCCAGGCCCCTGCCGCGCCCCCGCAGCCGGAAGCCGTCCAACCTCCCGCTCAGCAGGCGTCCGTTCAGGCGCCGGCCCCGCCCGAGCCGGCGCCTGCGCCTGCGCCTGCACCTGCGCCCGCGCCTTCGGCCCCCACGCCGCGTGCCGAGCCGCCTCAGGCTCCTAGCGGCATCAGCGGCAAGTGGACCGTCACCGTCGGCAAGTCTCTCACCATCGATAGCCCGCTGCCCATTCAGCGCATCTCGGTCGCCAACGGCGATCTGGCCGATGCCGTGGCCGTCAATCCCAAGGAAATTCTCATCAACGGCAAGACGCCCGGCGAAACCACCATCATCATCTGGCAGCAGGGCGGCCCGCGCCTCATGTACGAGCTCAGCGTGCGCCCCAGCCCGCTCAAGCTGGATGCGGCGCGCCAGCAGATCGCGCGCGATTTTCCGGATGACGAAATCAACGTGACCTTCGACAACGACACCGCCTTCGTGCGCGGCACCGTGAAAGACGTCATCGCCGCCGACCGCGTCATGGCCATCGTCTCCACGCTCGGCAAGACCATCAACCTGCTGCGCGTCGACGTGCCGCCTGTCGAAACCCAGATCCTATTGAAGGTCCGGTTCGCCACTGTCAGCCGCACCACCGCCATGAATCTTGGCTTGAGCCTGGCTTCGGGCGCCTTCAACCAGACCACCGGCATCGGCACCGGCGGGCCCGTCAGCGTCGACGGTGGCCGCTCGTTCAGTATCAGCGATGCCGTCAACATTCTCTTCGCGCGGCGCGACATCAACCTGCTGGCCGAAATCAAGGCACTCGAAAGTAAGAACATGCTCGAGATGCTGGCCGAGCCCAATGTGCTCGCCATCAACGGCAAGGAAGCCAGCTTCATCGCGGGCGGCGAATTTCCGTTCCCCATGGTCCAGGGCGGCGGCGCCGTGGGCGTGGTCACCATCATGTGGCGCGAATACGGCGTGCGCCTTCACTTCCTGCCCAACATTACACCGCGCGGGACCATCCGCCTGCAGGTGGCGCCTGAAGTCAGCTCGCTCGATTACACCAACGCCGTCACTATCCAGGGCTTCACGGTTCCCGGCATCTCGACGCGCCGCGTGAGCACCGAAGTGGAGCTCGAAAGCGGCCAGAGCTTCGTCATCGCCGGTCTGCTCGATAATCAGATGACCGAGGCGCTCTCCAAGATCCCGGGCATCGGCAACATTCCGCTGCTCGGAAAGCTCTTCCAGAGCAAGACCACCAGCAAGAACAACAACGAGCTGCTCGTCATCGTTACTCCTGAAGTCGTGCGGCCTGTCCCCGCGGGCCAGTTGCCGCCCGACCTGCATTATCCGAGGCCTTTCATGACCAAGAACAGCGACATCCCGCTGCGCCAGCCTGGTGTCGATAAGACCGGGCCCGTGACCAAGCCGGCCGCCGAGACCATGCCGCTCGAGCAGTTGATCCAGCAGCAGAAACAGGGACAGCCTGCCCCGCCCGCCACGATGCCGGCCATGCAGCTTGTACCCGTGCCCGTGAATCCGCCGCAGGCCAATCCCAATCCCGGCCTGACTCCCGCGGGTGGCACGGTGAAGTAGAAGAAACGCGCAATCGGAGACGCGACATGTACCCGTTGACAATTGGACTGGCGATCGAAAACCGCGATCTGATGGACCAGGCCCAGGCGTGTCTCGCCAATCTGCCGTTCCGCATCATTGTCGAACATCAGGATCTCGGCGACATCACGAACTTCCTGGATCGTCTGGAACGCATGCGGCCGGACGTGGTCCTGGTGGATATCAGTGGATGGAAGGAACCGCTCGAAGGGCTGGTCTCTTCCATCCGCGGCGCTATCGGCGATCCCATGCTGATCGCCCTGAACACCTCGGCCGATGCCGATGCCATCCTCTCCTCGCTGCGCGCGGGCATCAATGAATACCTGTTCCCGCCGTTGCAGGAGACACTGAAGCGCGCCCTCGAAAAGCGTTCCGCCGAGCGCAGCCGGCGCCGTGAAACCGGCACCAAAGGCACCGGCGGCAAGGCCTTCGCGTTCATGTCCGCCAAAGGCGGATGCGGCGCCACGACCCTGATCACGCACGTCGCGGCCGAGCTGGGCCGCCACAACCAGAAGGTTCTGCTCACCGATCTCGACCTCGACGCCGGCATGGTCGGCTTCATCACCAAGACCAAGTCCGTATATTCCATCCTGGATGCGGTCAACAACCTGCACCGCCTGGATATCAGTTATTGGAAAGCGCTGGTCTCGAACGGAATTCCCGGCGTCGAGATCGTCGCCTCCCCGCTCGCCCTGGCCTCGAAGCAGCAGCCCAAGGACGAGCAGGTGCGCCAGGTGCTGGCGTTTGCGCGCCCGCATTACGACTGGACGCTGGTCGATCTCGGCCGCAGCCTCAGCCGCCTGGGGATGGCCGCGCTCGAAGAGACGGACGAGGCCTGCCTCGTCACCACGCTCGAGGTTCCGGCGCTGCATCAATCCAAGCAGATCATCCAGACCCTTATGGATAGCGGCTTCGGCAAGAACCGCATCCGCCTCATCATCAATCGCGCGCCCAAGCGGCTCGATATCACCACCAGCGAGCTGGAGAAGATGCTCGGCGTTCCCATCTTCGCCATGATTCCGAACGACTATCCCGAGCTGTATGAAACATACGCCGAAGGCCGCATGTTGAATCGCAATTCCGACCTTGGTAAGAGCATCGCGAAACTGGCCATGAAGCTTGCCAGCTTCGAGGAGAAGGATCCCAAGAAACGCTTCGCACTATTCGGATAAAGGGGAATTTTTTAAATGGCCGCCGTGCTGGATACCGTACCGAGACCGGGCGAGAACCGGGAGACTGGTTGGGTCAATCGCCTCTTCAACCGCGAGGGCTACACGCCTGAGTACCAGGAGCTGAAGTTCACGCTTCACCGCAAGCTTCTGGACCGCATCAACCTGGAAGCTCTCTCTTCCATGGCCGGCGAGCGCGTACGCGCGGAGATTCGCTCCGCCGTCGCCAAGCTCGTCGAAGAAGAGAAAACGCCTCTCAGCCTGGTCGAAAAAGACCGCGTCATCGAAGAAATTCTAGATGAGGTCTTCGGCCTCGGTCCGCTCGAGCCCCTGCTGCAGGATCCCGCCGTCAGCGACATCTTGGTTACCACGCCGCACCTGGTCTACGTGGAAAAAGCCGGCAAACTCTACCGCACCCCGGTCGAGTTCAAGGACGACGCCCACCTGTTGCGCATCATTGAAAAAGTCGTGTCGCGCGTCGGCCGCCGCGTAGATGAGTCCTCGCCCCTGGTCGACGCCCGCCTGCCCGATGGCTCGCGCGTCAACGCCGCCATCCCGCCCGTAGCTGTCGATGGCCCGCTGCTCTCCATCCGCCGTTTCGGCCGCCACGCACTGAAGGGCGAAGACCTGGTCGCCAAGCTCGCCATGACCGAAGGCATGCTGGAGCTGCTCAAGGCCACCGTCAAAGCGCGCCTGAACATTCTCATCTGCGGCGGTACCGGTTCCGGTAAAACGACGCTTCTCAACGCACTGTCTTCCTACATTCCGGAAGACGAACGCATCGTGACCATTGAAGACGCCGCTGAGTTGCGCCTCCAGCAGACGCACGTGGCGCGCATGGAAACGCGGCCCGCCAACGTCGAAGGCACGGGCGCCATCCACATCCGCCAACTCGTCATCAACGCCCTCCGTATGCGCCCCGACCGCATCATCGTCGGTGAGGTCCGTTCCGACGAAGCGCTCGACATGCTTCAGGCCATGAACACCGGTCACGATGGCTCGCTCACCACCATCCACGCCAACACGCCGCGCGATGGTCTGGGCCGTCTCGAAGTCATGGTCGGCATGGCCAACTCGAACATGGGCATCCGGTCCATTCGCCAACAGATTGCGTCCGCCGTCGACTTGTTTGTCCAGACCTCGCGCTTCAGCGATGGAACGCGCCGCATCACGCACATCACCGAGGTCGTCGGCATGGAGCAGGACATTATCACGCTCCAGGACATCTTCCTTTTTGAAAAGACCGGTATCACCGAGTCCGGGAAGGTGCTGGGCCGTTTCCGCGCCACCGGTATCCGGCCCAAGTTCTACGAGCGCTTGAAGTCCTGCGGCATCGCTCTGGCGCCGCAGCTCTTCCAGACCGTGGTGGAGATCAGCTAAAATGCCCGTCGGTGTTGTCGTATCGTTCGTCGTAGTCTTCGCGCTCATGCTGCTGGCAGTGAGCCTCGGACTGAAGTTCTTCGATGCCCGCCGCAAGAAGCAGGTCGCCGACATGCTGCACACGGCGGCCGGTGAGACGGTGGTTACCGTCAGCAACCTGCTGAAGGAGCTCGAACCCGACAAGCCGACCGGAATCAAAGCGATCATCAAGTCGTTCCAGTTCTCGCGCCACGCGCAGGAACAGATCCAGCAGGCCGGGCTGAGCTGGTCCTCCAGCCGGCTTATCGCCGCCATGGGGCTGGCCGCCATCCCCGGCCTCGGCCTCGGTTCGCTGCTTCCATTTCTCCTCAACGGTCCCACTACGGCCATCGTGATGGCGCTCGTCTGCGGCGCCATGCCGTACCTGTTTGTCCGGCACAAGCGCAAGAAGCGCCTGGACCGCCTGGAAGAGCAATTCCCCGAGTCGTTGGATTTTCTGGCGCGCTCCATGCGCGCCGGCCACGCCTTCTCCATCAGCCTCGAAATGCTCGGCGAGGAAATGGCCGACCCCCTGGGCCAGGAGTTCCGTACCTTATTCAACGAGCAGAACCTGGGCGCGCCCATCGATGTCGCGCTGCGCAATTTCACCACGCGCGTGCCGCTCCTCGACGTCCGCTTCTTTACGTCGTCAGTGCTGCTGCAGAAGCAGACCGGCGGCAACCTGAGTGAAATTCTCTCGCGCCTGGCCTACGTCATCCGCGAGCGCTTCCGTCTCAAGGGCCAGGTCAAGGCGGCCAGCGCCCATGGCCGCCTCACCGCCACCATCCTGACGCTGCTGCCCGTGGCCACGATGCTCGGCCTGCTCGTGGTCGCCCCCGGTTACCTGCAGGGCATGGCTGAAGATCCGGACGGTAAGTGGATGATCGGCGGCGCCATCGTGGCCCAGATACTCGGCAATTTCTTCATCAAGAAGATCATCAACATCAAGGTGTGATATGGAACATCCTCTTCTCATCGCGATCCTCTGCTTCCTGATGTTGATGGTGGCCCTCTCCGGGGTCGCTTATCGCATCTTCTATAAGCCCGGAAAATTTCTCCGCCAGCTCGGTAATCCCGTCATCACCGCCGATAGCCGGCGCAACGTCATCGACTCCACCGCCGAGCCCGAAGCCAGCACCATCGTCACCGTGCTCCACCAGATCGGCTCCCGCGTCCCATCATCGGACGCCGAAGTCGCCAACCTGCGCGCCGATCTGATCCGCGCCGGCTTCCGCTCGGAAAATTCGCTCCCCGTCTTCTATGGCCTCCGCATCATCAGCACCTTCCTCATGCTCGTCGGCAGCCTCATGATGGAGGCCAGCATGCCGCCCAACCCGGTGATGAAGGTTGCGCTGATGGTCTCCGGCTGCGCCGCGGGCTGGATTCTGCCCAAATTCATGCTCGAGAAGAAGGTCCACAAGCGCCAGGAGATTCTCCGCCTCTCGCTGCCGGACGCGCTCGACCTGCTGGTGGTTTCCGTCGAAGCCGGCCTGGGACTCGATCAGGCCATCCAGCACGTAGCCCGTGAGCTTCAAGTCAGCCACCCGCAGTTGAGCGAGGAGATGTCGCTGGTCATGCTGGAAATGCGCGCCGGTAAGCGCCGCTCCGAAGCGCTGCGCAATTTCGCGGAGCGCACCGGCGAAGGTGAAATTCGCAAGCTGGTCGCCATCCTGATTCAGAACGATCGCTTTGGCACCAGCATGGGCGAGAGCCTGCGCACGCACTCCGATTTCATGCGTATCGCCCGCCGCCAGGAGGCCGAAGAGCGCGCCGGCAAAGTCGGCGTCAAACTGGTTTTCCCGATTTTCTTTTTCATTCTGCCGTCGATGTTGATCGTCGCGGCCGGCCCTGGCATCTTGCAGATCTTTAAGTATCTGTTCCCGATGATGAAGCAGATTGGTTAATAGAAAAAGTTAATAGAAACAAGGAGGAAGCCACGATGAACGACATGATGATTCAAGCTGCGATCTGGATTTTTGCCGGCGGAGCCATGATTCTGTTTCTGAAGCGCCGCCGCTCGCGCAAGAGCTAGCCGAAGCAGCCATGAATCTCGCGGGCGCAGTATGTCCCCGATTCTTAAAAGGAAGGAGAAACAAAATGGACCTCGCCATTCAGGGAGCCATCTGGCTGGGAGCGGGCGTGACTCTGGTCGTGCTGCTCTCGCGTCGTCGCAAGCGCCGCGTGACGCGCTAGTTCTTTTTGGCGAAGCCGGTGCTCCCCGCCGGCCCGCGTGATCTTTATGTCGATCGGGATCCTCGTCAGCAAACAGAACGCCGACGGCGGTTGGCCATACGTCCGCGGTGGCTCTTGGACTGAACCAACCGTCTATGCCGTCCTAGCTCTGCTTGCCGCCGGTGAAATCGAGCCCGCTCGCAAAGGGTTGAAATGGCTGCTCGGCAGCCAGCGCGCCGATGGTGGTTGGCCCGCGCGTCCGGGTGTTGACGAAAGCGTTTGGGTCACCGCTCTGGCCGCCTTGATCCCCGCGGTGCAAGTCGGCCAACGGACGCATGACCGCTCCATACAGTGGCTTCTCGGAACCACCGGCCGCGAATCCACCCCTGCCTACCGTCTCCGCGAGTGGCTCCTCGGCAATTCCCAGCCAGCCAACCAGAAGTTCCCCGGCTGGCCCTGGGTACCGGACACCGCCGCCTGGGTGGGCCCGACCTCCATCGCGATACTAGCCCTCGATAAGGAATCCCGGCGCAACTCCTCCCAGGCCATCCGGACCCGGCTCGACGCGGGCCGCCGTTTTCTCCTCACCCGCGTCTGCAAAGAGGGCGGCTGGAACCACGGCTCCAACCGCGCGCTCGGTTACGAATCCCGGCCCTACCCCGAAACCACCGGCATGGCCCTGGCTGCCCTGCGCGGCACGCGCACGCCCGACATCTGCCGCTCCATCGAGACCGCTCTCCGCTTCCTCGCCGAGAGCCGCTCCGCCGATGCCCTCAACTGGCTCCGCCTCGGCCTCAAGGCGCACGGCCAGCTCCCGCCGGGTTATTGTCCGCCCGCCGGCATCGAGTGCCGCACGCTTTCCGAAACCGGTCTTGGCCTGCTCGTGGCCGACGCCCTGAATGGAGGCGATCTGTTCCTCGCCTGACCCTATGCCGATGAAATTCACCAGACGCGAATGGTTGGCCGCCTCCGCCGGCGCCGCGGTCCTGACCGGCTGCACGAAACTCGAACGCGTCGTCCCCTCGAGGGTTTCCATCGTGCGCGCGCCCGCCTACGATCAGACCCTCTACGACACCGTCCGCCGCATCATCGCCAGCCACGGCCTCGACGTGCGGGGGAAGAGCGTGCTTCTCAAACCCAATCTCGTCGAGTTCGAGCCCGAGAGCAGCATCAACACGCATCCGCTTCTGGTCCACGCCGTGTACGAAGGATTTCGCGCGCTCGGCCCGTCCGCCATCCACATCGCCGAAGGGCCGGGCCACCGCCGCAACACGCTCGACCTGGCCGAAGCCGCCGGGTACTTCAAGACCATCCCGCGCTTCGAGGATCTGTTCGTCGATCTCAACCTCGACGACGTGACGCGTGTCCGCCCCGCGCACCAGTTCTCGCGTCTCGACAAGCTGTATTTGCCGAATCTCGCATTGGGCGCCGACCTGCTCGTGTCCATTGCCAAGATGAAGACGCATCATTGGGTAGGCGCCACGCTCTCCATGAAGAACCTGTTCGGCGTGGTCCCCAGCGGCGTCTACGGCTGGCCCAAGAACGTGCTCCACTGGGCCGGCATCAACGAGTGCATCGCCGACCTGCACGACATCTTCGATCGCCAGTTCGCCATTGTCGATGGCATCGTCGGCATGGAAGGCAACGGCCCCATCCAGGGCACGCCCAAGCACGCTGGCGTCCTGGTGGCCGGCACCGACCCCGTTTCAGTCGACGCCACCTGCTGCCGCGTCATGCGCCTCGACCCCTTAAAGATCGAGTACCTTCGTCTGGCGTCGGGCGACATGGATAGCCATGTCACCGAGCGCAACATTCAACAGATCGGTGAGACCATCGCGTCGGTGGCCACGCCCTTCGAACCGCCGCCGGACTTCCCGCACCTTCGGCTGGAGATGAGCTGATGCAAGCCAACGCGATCGATCCCGATGGAATCTCAGACGGTCACGACGGCTGGCGGCAGCGGATCGCCGCTCTCCCCAACAGCCGGATTATTTACGTGCTCGCATCCCTCGTGCTGCTCGCGCCCTGCTTCTGGCAGCCGCGCCTGCAGGCCGGCGACCTCTCCAGCCACATCTACAACGCCTGGCTGGCGCAGTTGATCGAGAGCGGACGCGCCGACGGCCTGGTCGTCGTCCGCCAGAGCACGAATATATTGTTCGATCTCATGCTTAGCGGCCTGCTGCGCATGATCGGCGCCGAGTGGGCACAGCGCATCGCCGTGTCGTGCGCCGTCCTCATCTTCATTTGGGGTGCTTTCGCCTTTGTATCCGCCGTTGCCGGCCGCCGCACCTGGCACCTGCTGCCGTGCATTGCGATGCTGGCCTACGGCTGGGTCTTCCACTCCGGCTTTTTCAATTTCTATCTCAGCCTCGGTCTCTGTTTCTGGGCCCTCGCCATTACCTGGAACGTCACGCCGCGCCGTTTCGCCCTCGCGATTCCATTTTTTGCAGCCGCCTATGTTGCCCACGCCCTACCGGTACTGTGGACATCTGGTTTGCTCTTGTACATCTGCCTGGCGCGCAACCTCAAGCCGCTCGGCCGCGCCGGCCTTACCACCGCCTTCGTGTTCGCGATGATCCTGATCCACACCGTAGTCGGCCACACGCTCATCACCCGATGGTCCCCGGCGCAGATCACCATGACCACCGGCCTCGACCAAGTGTGGGTCTTCAATACCAAGTATTACATCGTGCTGATGGGCCTGCTTGCCATGTGGGGAATGCTGTTCATCGGCCTGGTTCGCGCCAACGGGCCGCGCCAGGTGGTCGCCGGCATTCCGTTCCAGATCTGCGTGATCGGCGCGGCGGGCGTCTTCATTCTCCCCTCCACCGTGCTCATACCCGGCTTCTACCACGCCCTCAGCTATATCGCCGAGCGCATGTCGCTGGGGGTCGGCATCTGTGTCTGCGCCCTTCTCGGCGCTGCGCGGCCGCGCCTGTTGGAACGTTGGGGACTGGCCGCCGTCGCCGCCATCTTCTTCTGTTTTATCTATGCCGACGAGCGCGCCCTCAATTCATTCGAGGACCGCATGCAGGACGTCGTGGAAACGCTGCCGCCCGGCCAGCGCGTCGTCAGCGCCATCGCCGACGAGGATATGCGGGTCAACGCTGTCACCCACATGATCGACCGCGTCTGCATCGGGCGCTGTTTCAGCTACGCCAACTACGAAGCCTCGACCGGCCAGTTCCGCATCCGCGCGGTGGCCGAGAACTCTATCGTGACCCGGACCTACGCCGACTCCTGGCACTTACAGACCGGCGTTTACGTCGTGCGGCCCAGTGACGTGCCTCTCTATCAAGTCGATCTGGACCATCAGGGCCGCCTCTTCATTCGCAGCTTGAAGGCAGGAACGCAATGTGGAAGTACCTATTGGAAAACGTTGAAGGACTGGATGCCCGCTGGCGCCAGGTCCTGACAGATGGCGCGCTGCTGGCTGGCTTACTCGCCACTTGCTCATGGCTCGTCCATGGCTGAGTAAGTACCCGGACGCAGCATATGGCCGACTCAAGAGATCATCACGTTCCGCGGGAACTGTGAGTTGTCTTCGAGGAAGGTTTTCTTAGTAGCCAGGTCCTCCTCGGTCGGCTGAGTTGTTCCGGTGACGTCGGTCACGCGCGACACCAGCGTGTGCGGTCCTGGCGTTGCACCATTCCAGACATAAGAGAACAGCTTCCAGGAATACTTGCTGCTGGTAGCCGGATCCATCGTCGCCGGCTGCCATGGGCCGTCGTCCACGCGGACTTCGACCGACTTCAATGGCGTCCCGTCGTTCAGCACGACACCGAGTACTTTGTGCCGGCTGCCGTCGCGGGTGATGCGTGCGATGAAAGACTTCAACTGCATGCGGGTGATGGCGGCCTCCTTCCACTTCATCTCGCCGTCGATCATTTCACCCTTCAAAGTGCGGTACCAGCGAGCCTGGAACTTTCCGAGATACTGATCTTCCTGAACGTGGATGTTGGAAAGCCATTTGACGTGGGCCACTCCGTACCAACCGGGAACGAGCAGGCGAAGCGGGAAACCCTGGTGGCGGGTGAGCGGTTCTCCATTCAACGCGTACGCCAAAAGGGGCTCAGGGGACAACGCCTTTTCGCGCGATAGACTGCGACCGAACTGTTGGTCAACCTTGTTGATCTTCCCGCGGAAGTCCACGTCCTCTTCGCCGTGATCGGCGCCGAAGAAGACGAACTCGCGGGCCTGAGCTTTCACACCCGCTTGATCGAGCACCGCCCGAAGCGGGACCCCGGTCCAGCGTCCGTTGCTTGCGAGACCTTGCAGGGGACGACGATTGCCCGAGCACTCGAAGCCGAACACGAGTTCCGTACTGCGCATTTTTCGAAGTTCATCGAGCGAGAAAGACTTCGGCCGATCCACCAGTCCGGAGACTTTCAGAGCAAAGGTTGCAGCGTCTATGACGGGATGGCCGTAGTGCTGTGTCGTAAAGAACTGATCCTTCGAAGTGAACGGACCGTCGATTGTCCGGACATCGAGAGTTCGCCGTTCGGGGCTCGGTGCCGGGTTGAAATTGGCCGGAAGGTCGGTGAAGGGCACCAGGGTCTCGCCTTGCGCGAGCGCCGGCCAGTCCGGCACCAGTGCGAGCAGGCCGGTCACAGCCAGACCTCGCATAGTGTCTCTACGGGTGATGTGTTCCGACATGCTTCGCCTCCAGGAGGACCGATGATTAGCCTCAGGGCATTCTACCTCCGGCGATGACAGATCGCCAGCGAGGTTACGCGTACCGAATGACGGCGGTGCGCGAACCCGGTCGCCTGATAGACTCACACCCATGAGTGAGAATCATCCAAACCGCCGCGAAATCCTGCTGGGAATGGCTGCGGTGCCTCTCCTCGAAGGCACCTTGGAGGCTCAGTCCGCCGCTTCCTCCGTGTGTTTCATGAGCACAGTCGAGATGGCCCGGCTGATCCGCTCGAAGAAGCTGTCCGCACGCGAAGCGCTGGCCGCGCACCTGAAACAGATCGAGCGTGTAAACCCGAAGGTCAATGCCATCGTGACCCTGGTGCCGGAAATGGCCGCCGACGCCGCCGCGAAGGCCGACGAGATGCAGGCCCGCAAAGAGAAGTTGGGGCCGCTGCACGGCCTGCCAGTGGCGCACAAGGATCTGGTGGAAACCCGCGGCATCCGCACCACCTTTGGATCGCCGCTTTATAAAGACAACATCCCCACCGAAAACGATCTGATTGTCGAACGGCTCCGCCGGGCCGGCGCGATCGCCATCGGCAAGACCAACACGCCCGAATTCGGCGCGGGATCGCAGACCTTCAACACCGTCTTTGGCGCGACCCACAACCCCTACGACCTGACCAAGACCTGCGGCGGATCCTCCGGCGGCGCAGCAGTCGCGCTAGCCTGCGGACTCGTGCCCGTGGCCGATGGCTCCGATGCCGGCGGCTCCCTGCGCAATCCAGCCGCATTCTGCAACGTGGTTGGCTTCCGCCCTTCGATCGGCCGCGTGCCGAACCCCAAAGCCGCGTTCGGCTGGTCCACGCTCAGTACCTCCGGATGCCTCGGGCGTTCCGTAGCCGACCTGGCCCTCGTGCTCAGCACCATCGCGGGACCCGATTCCCGCGCGCCGCTCTCCATTGACGAACCGGGAGAACGCTTCGCTCGACCGCTCGACCGCAGCTTCAAAGGTGTGCGCGTGGCCTGGTTCAAGAACTTGGGCGGCGTGCCCTTCGACGCGCGCGTACGCACCGTTGTGGACGGGCATCGCAAGACATTTGAATCCCTGGGGTGCATCGTCGAGCAGGCGGAGCCGGACTTCGCCCCCGCCGAGATCGCCTTCCGCATACTGCGCGCATGGAACACGGCGAATTCGTATGGCGAGCGTCTACGCGAGCACCCCGGCGCATTCAAGGACACACTCAAAGGTGAAATCGAGGAAGGACTTCGACTAACCGGCACCGATGTTGCCCGCGCCGAAACAGCCCACGGCCAGATCTGGCGGCGCTTTCAGGCATTCCTTGAAAAGTACGAGTACTTCGTTCTGCCCACTACGCAATTGCCGCCATTCGACGTCAACACGCCATATCCAACGGAGATCGCGGGCGTAAAGTTCGAGAACTACATCGACTGGATGAAGTCCTGCTGGTATATCTCAGCAACGGGCAATCCAGCGGCCTCGGTGCCGGGCGGCTTCACGGCTGAAGGACTTCCGGTTGGCGTGCAGATCGTCGGCCGCAACAAAGAAGACTTCAGCGTCCTGCAAATGGCGCACGCGTTCGAACAGGCGACTGGCTTTGGCAAGAAGCGCCCGGTCATTTCGTAGAAGACCCGCACGCGTTTGTCGCAGCCGCGGACGAGCCCCGAAAGGTGTGGCCAGATCCGTTCGCGTGGTGTGCGCGCTGGTGTCGCTGCCCGGCGCATCCGCACAGCAGGACCCTGTGTTTTAGGATAAGATACCCGGACATGAGGCGAGCGTTACTCAGTCTGCTCCCGATTTTCGCGGCCATGGCTGCCGGACCCGAAGCCAAAGTGAAGCTTCCCACCGGCCGCGCCGACCTGGTGCGCGGCGAAAAGCTCTTCGAAGGCCAATGCGCCCTGTGCCACGGACCGAAA
Source organism: Bryobacteraceae bacterium (assembly GCA_041484525.1). GTDB lineage: Bacteria > Acidobacteriota > Terriglobia > Bryobacterales > Bryobacteraceae > JBGPHT01. The sequence continues at coordinate 24,785 of JBGPHT010000012.1, forward strand.
GGTGTGGGCGGCCGCGGGCCCATGCTCACCCGAGCCAAACTCTTGCACGCACCGGACGACAAGGCACTCGTGCAGACGATCTCAGATGGGATTCGCGGCACGGAAATGCCGGGCGCGGGCGCCATGTCGGACCACGAGATACAGCAAGTCGCTGCCTACGTGCGCTCGCTGGGAAAGATTCCACCGCAGGCGGTGCCCGGCAACGCCGCCCACGGTTCTGAGATCTACCATGCCAAAGGCTGCACCGGCTGCCATGAGATCTCGGGCGCGGGCGGAATCTCGGCGCCGAATCTGGATGGAATCGGCGCCAGCCGCAGCGCCGCATTCCTGCGTGAATCTCTGGTGGACCCGGGCGCTGCCGTCCCCGAGGGCTATCTGCTGGTAACGGTGGTTCCGAAGAATGGCGAGAAGGTGACGGGCGTCCGCGTCAATGAGGATTCGTTCTCGATTCAACTTCAGGACAGCGCGGGACGATCGCATTCTTTCTGGAAGAGCGAAGTTACGCAAATCGACAAGCAGCGGGGAAAATCGCCTATGCCGTCGTTCAAGGGCCAGCTCTCGGACGCGGAATTGACAGACCTCGTGGCGTACCTGGCTTCGTTGAAGGAGACAAAGTGAGAAGGCTGATCTGGCTCTTGGCGCCCGCCGCGCTGCTGGCGCAAACGAACGTGCCTTACGAGCGCATCCGCGATGCCGCCAAGGAGCCGGGTAATTGGCTGACCTATTCCCGCGACTACACCGGCCAGCGTTACTCGCCGCTCGATCAGATTCATACGGGAAACGTGGGGAAGCTGCATATCGCCTGGGTGCGCCAGGTGAACGAGCTGGACGCGTTTGAGACCTCTCCCATCGTGGTGGATGGCACGCTCTTCATCAGCGAGCCGCCGAACGCAGTCGTGGCGCTCGACGCCGCCACCGGCCGGTCGCTGTGGCGATATCAGAAAGAACTTCCAAGCGATCTCCGGCTGTGTTGCGGCAAGGTGAATCGCGGCCTCGCGATTTTGGGCGACACCCTTTACTACGCGAGCACCGACGCGCACCTGATTGCGCTCGACGCGCGCACCGGCCGAGTGAGATGGGACGTGACGATGGCCGGCTACAAGCTCGGGTATTCAGGCACCGGAGCGCCGCTCGCCGTGAAGGACAAGATCATCACCGGAATGGCCGGCGGCGAGTTCGGAACGCGCGGATTCATCGATGCCTACGACGCCAAGACCGGTAAGCGGGCGTGGCGATTCAAGACCATCCCCGAGAAGGGCGAGCCGGGCAACGAGACGTGGGCCGGTGAGAGTTGGAAAACAGGATCGGCCACCGCGTGGGTGACCGGCGTCTACGATCCGGATACCAACACAGTGTTGTGGGGTACGGGAAATCCGGGGCCGGATTGGAACGGAGATGTGCGCAAAGGCGATAACCTGTTCTCGGATTGCCTGGTCGCGCTCGATCTCGATACCGGCGTGAAGAAGTGGCATTTCCAATACACGCCGCACGACGTGAACGATTGGGATTCCACGCAGACGCCGATTCTGGTGGACGGCACCGTCCAGGGCCAGCCGCGCAAGATGGTGGTGCTGGCGAACCGGAACGGGTTTTACTACTCGCTCGATCGCATCACGGGGAAGTTCATCGCGGGACGGCCGTACGTGAAGCAGACTTGGGCGAGCGGCCTCGACGAAGCCGGGCGGGCGATCCGTGTGCCAAATTCTGAGCCGTCGGTGGAAGGCACGCTGATCTGGCCGAGCCTCGCCGGCGGGTCCAACTGGTACAGTTCCACTTACAATCCGAAGACCAATTTGTATTACGTCAATGTGAAGGAGATGGCAGCCGTCTATCACAAGGGAGACGCGACCTACCGGGCGGGTGCCGCCTTCAACGGCGGCGGCCAACGCGACTATAAAGAGGAGGACCCGTACGGCGCAGTCCGGGCGCTCGATGTCGTGACAGGCCAGTTGCGCTGGGAGTATAAGCTGCACGCTCCCTCCCATGCCGGCCTCATGTCGACGGCGGGAGGCCTGATTTTCGGCTCGAACAGCAGCTCATTTTTCGCGCTGGATGCGCAAAAGGGCGATTTGCTTTGGCGCTTCGAGACGGGCGGCGGCATCGACGCCAACCCGATCAGCTACATGAGCGGCGGTAAGCAGTATGTGGTCATCCCGTCAGGCCACGCGCTCTTCGTGTTCGGGCTGGATTAACCCGCGACGGGTCCGGGCACCGCGAGCATCACCATCAGGTTCCAGACCACCAGTCCGCAATACCAATAGGTGATCCAGCGGATGACGTGCGTCTTGTTGGTATAGACGCACAGCGCGCCCAGGCCCAGTGCCACCACCTTGGACAAGGCCACGCCCCATATCGGCCCGGCGTGCATCAGCACGCGAATGAACGGACTGGCCTCCCCTGCGCCCAGCTTGAACCCCACCAGCGTCGTCAGCAGGTCCAGAAGTTGCAGGTAAATAAAGAGTTGATTGATTGCCATTGGTCCGTTTGTCCCCAATGCTAACTATCGGTAATACCTGTCTTAAGTGTAGCCTTAACTTTGGACGAAATATGTGGATCTTTGGTACTTCCGGTACTAGCTCACACGGTCTGTTCTAGTACGAAATCAATGGTTTACTAGGATCTCAGGGATTTCCTTTACCACCGTCCTGCCTGGTACCAATCCGTCGGCCACGCGCGCCAATCGCCGCTCCATCCAGATCGTACCCGCCACCGTGACCGCCATCGATCCCCAGGCCAATGCCGGCCAGGAAAAGAACAGGTAGGCTCCCCATCGCAGGGCGATCAACCACGCCGCCGTCGCCAGGAGTCCTGCCGCCACGGTGCCGTACCGCTCGCTTGATGAGAACGGGACGGCCACCGTCCAAAGCGCCTGCGTCGCCATCACAAACGGGAACGCCACAATCAGGTCGATCAGGTAGTGCTCGCCCAGCGCCAGGGTCGAGAAGGCGACCGCCGCCGCGAAGCACATCGCCGCCGCCCGCGCCCATGGACGCCAGCCGCGCGAGTTCCAGACCAGCAGCACCATCGCTCCGAAATGCAGCGACGGCATGGCGTTGCGCGGCGCTGTAAACGGCTGGATAGCTCCGTAGAGAATGGCCCACCGGCCGGGTGGTGCGTTGGGGAAGCCCGAAGCGAACGCGAACGTGGGACCGGCCGCCGGATAGATCCAATACAGCAGGTATCCCAGGATCATGGTGGTGACGTACATCGGGATCAGCCGCACCGGCCGCGGCTCGTTGCGCCGCTGGCACCGCAGGTCCCACGCCAGCAGACATGCCGCGCCGAGGGGCAGCGCGACGTATACCGTATGCGTGATCTCGCGGAGTATCGGCCGCCCCGCCAGCAGTTGGCCCAGCACGAAGCTCGGCAGGAATCCCAGGCCGCTGTCGAACTGCAGCAGCAGCCCGTCATAGGTGCGCGCGGTGTGCGTCGTGAACCCCAGGGAGAACGCCACGATGAGCCATGAATAAGGAAGGGCGCCCGCCGCCAGAAACACGCGCCATCGTTTTCGAGCCAGCATGGCCAGCAGGCTCGCCAGCCCCAGAAACGAACCCCAATGGATGAACTGCGACAGGAAATACGGCTGCAGCGGCACAAGACTGGCGTACCCGAATCGCAGCAGGGCCGCGAGTGCCAGGGTCGCGATCCACTCCGTCCGCCCCGGCCGTACGCTCATGTGGATGAGGAACGTCCCCAGCAGCATGAACGACAGCACCGGATTATTGCCGATCGCCGATTGCAGCCCGCCGCCCAACAGCACGAGCGAGCACACCACAAACGCAATCGCCGGCGTCCTGAGAGCCCGCATCGTAAAGCCTTTATAGCTCAGCGATCAGGTCCGGACAATGGCACTTCGGTTAATCATTCGTGGTGTAGAGCCAACAGCGGATCGACGCGCGATGCCCGGCGTGCCGGCAGCATCGGCGTGGCGGCGAAGACGACCGGGTCGGCGCCGCTCACCTCGTAGAGAAACGGACAGCACCTTCCCCAGCACCAGCGACAATGCAAGCCACGCCGCCGAAGATGGCGAACATGCGCGCGCCGGTGCGGACAACGCACAGATCGAAGCTGCCATCGAGACGATCGCGCATCGTCTGCAGCTTCAGCACCGGCAGCCTCGAGTCGACGGCGCGAATCTGGCTGCGCACCGATTCGAGCACGCGCACCTCGCCGTCGCGACCCCCGGCCGCGATCCGCAGAGGAACGTGCATGCCGGCCTGGGTATTCCTGTTCGAACGGCGCGCAAACAGAGAGATCACAGTATGAGAGCCGGACGCTCGGGAGGCTGCCGGTTCGCGTTCAACAGCGTTATCATCAGACGACATTGAGAGGTACCCGTATGAATAAGTCGATCCCCGTTGCGTTGGCTTCGGTCTGCCTCTTGGCTGCACAGGCACAGGATTCGCCGCGCCCGAAGAACACCTATCACTCGAGCGGCGGTGCGTCCGCGGCGCCCCGATTGATTTCGCCGGAAGTCACTCCCGGCCGCACGATCGTCTTCCGGCTGCGCGCTCCAGAGGCCAAACAGGTCAGCCTGTCATTCGCGGGGTCGAAGCCTATGACGAAGGACTCGAGTGGTGTGTGGACCGCGACCGCCGGTCCGGTCGCACCCGAGATCTACCAGTACAACTTTGTGGTCGACGGCGTAAGGATTCTGGACCCGGGGAATCCGAATCTGAAGAATGGCCGCGCGCTCGACGCCAGCATCGTGGAAGTGCCGGGCAATCCGCCGCGGTTCGATGAAGTGCAAGCCGTACCGCACGGCGCGCTGCAGATTCGCATGTATCAATCGACTCCTCTGAAGAAGCCGCGGAGGCTCTATGTCTACACGCCGCCGCAGTACGACACCGAGCCGGGCCGCCGCTTTCCGGTGCTCTATCTGCGGCACGGCAGCGGCGACACGGAAGAGAATTGGAGCGACATGGGACGCGCCGGCGTGATCCTCGACAATCTGATCGCGCAGCGCATGACCGTTCCGATGATCGTCGTCATGCCGAACGGCGATACCGACGGCACCTGGACAGGCGGAAGTTCGCCCGAGGCCATCGAGCTTCTCAGCCAGGAGCTGCTGACCGACATCATCCCCATGATCGAGAAAACGTACCGGACCGCGGCCGGCTCGGACAACCGCGCCATCACGGGCCTTTCGATGGGCGGCGGACAAGCGTTCACCATGGGGCTGAAGCACATGGATCAGTTCGCGTGGGTGGGCGAGTTCAGCTCGGGGCTGGTGAGCGATACGGAATTCAAACTGGACAAGCACTTGCCGGGGTTTCTGGAGCATGCCGAGGAAGCCAACCGAAAACTGAAGCTGCTGTTCTTGAGTTGCGGAACGGAAGATCCCCGGTATCCGGGGCAGCTCGATCTGGGCGATGCTCTGAAGCAGCACAATATCCGATACGTGTGGTATGCAACGCCAGGCGCCCATGAGTGGAAGGTCTGGCGGCACTCGCTCTACGAATTCGCACAGAGAGCCTTTCAACCGGCCGTCACCATGCAGACACCTGCCACACTGAAATCGCCCGAAGTTGCGGCCGACCACCGCGTCACCTTCCGCATCCGCGCGCCCAAGGCATCGGAAGTGACTCTGGCCGGCGATTGGCTCGGCAACGCGCCGCCCGCGAAGCTGGTCAAGGATGACAACGGGATCTGGAGCGTCACGCTCGGCCCCTTCGAGCCGAGCATCTACATCTACTCATTCACCGTGGACGGCCTCTCCATCGCCGACCCCATCAATCCGCGCATGAAGCTGCGTGCCAGCACTTCGGCCAGTCTGCTCGAGGTGAAGGACGATCCGCCCGCCTTCTGGGAGGCGCACGACGTGCCGCACGGCGCCGTCGAAATCAACTGGGAAAAGGCGAAGACCATCAACGGCGAGACGCGCGCCATCTGGATCTATACGCCACCTGGGTATGAGAAGAATACACGCCGCTACCCCGTGCTCTACCTGCTCCACGGTTCCAACGACACCGCCGCCGGATGGACCACGGCGGGCAACGCCAATTTCGTTTTCGACAACCTGCTGGCCGACAAGAAAATGGTCCCCATGATCGTGGTGATGCCCTTCGGTCACGCCGCGCCCTTCGGCGTCCCGACTCCGCCGGGAGGGATGAGCAACGACGCGCTGTTTGAATCCTACCTGCTCGAGGACGTCATCCCCACCGTTGAAGACAGGTACCGCGTCGCTCCCGGCCGCCAGAATCGCGCCATCGCCGGACTCTCCATGGGCGCCGGGCAGTCGATTCGCATCGGCCTCGGGCACCTCGACCGGTTTAGTTTCGTGGCTTCCTTCTCGGGTGCTGTGCCCGGCGATTTCGAGACGCGCTTCGCGGATCTGCTGAAGGATCCTCAGGCGACCAACGGAAAGCTGAAGGCGCTTTGGATCGGGTGCGGCCAGCAGGATTCGCTGTTCGGCCGGTCGAAGAATCTTTCGGAGCTCTTGACCAAATATCAGATCAAGCACACGTTCCGCGCCACCGATGGTGTCCACAACTACACGATCTGGCGGAAGTACCTGGCCGAATACGCACCGTTGCTGTTCAAGGAGTGATGTTCCTGTTGCGTTATCCTTTTTGAGAGGAAACAATCATGAAATCTTCTTGGATATGTGCCGCGGTTCTCGTCGCCGCTGCCGGTTTCGCTTCCGCCGAAACCAAGAACGGCCAGACGGAATCGATTACGATCGGCGGCAAAAAGATCGACATCAATTACTCGTCGCCGGCGGTCAATGGCAGGCAGGGGAAGCTGTTCGGCAAGGACGGTACCATTGGCTCCGACACGGGCTATCCGGTGTGGCGCGCGGGCGCCAACGCGGCCACCGCATTGCATACCGATGCTGATCTCGACATCGGCGGGCTGGCGGTGCCGAAGGGAGACTACACGCTCTTCATTAACCTGGCGAATCCCGCCGTCTGGGATCTCATCGTCAATAAACAGACCGGCCAATCGGGACTGGAATACGACGCGAAGCAGGACCTGGGCCGCGTCAAGATGACGATGAGTAAGCCGCCCGCCATGGTCGAACAGATGAAGTTCACGCTATCCGGTGCCGGCCGCAACAAGGGCAAACTTCAGTTGGCCTGGGAAGACCACATCGCGTCGGTGAATTTGACGGTGAAGTAAGATCATGCGCAACTTCGTTCATCGGCTGGCCGCCATCGCTAGCCTGGCGTCTCTTGTTGCGGCGTTGGCGCTGGGACAGCAGGGCGGCGGACAACCGGGGACGAAGTGGACCGAAGAGCAGCTTCGCCGGACCGTGGACGAGGCCCGCGTGGGGCGCAAGCTGACGCCGAAATCGTGGCCTAACGGCGCGCGTGTGGCCGTGTGCCTGAGCTTCGACGACGATACCGAAGCGCCCCTGCTGCGCGACGGCACGACTTCGCCGACCACACTTTCCGCGTCCGATTTTGGCGCCGAGAGCGGTACGCCGCGCATCCTCAAAATGCTGGACCACTACCAGGTCCCGGCGACATTTTTTGTGACTGCCGTGGACGCCATGCTGCATCCCGAGATGCTGGCGGCGATCTTGAAGAGCGGGCGCCACGAGGTCGGCGTGCACGGATGGATTCATGAGTTTCCGCCGCGCCTGGCTGAGGGAGAGGAAGAGCGTCTGCTCGACCAGGCGATCGCTTATCTGACGAAAGCGGTCGGCAAGCGGCCGGTTGGCTATCGCGCTCCCTCGTGGGCCTTCAGCGCGGTCACGCTCGATCTGATCCAGAAGAAAGGATTCCTCTACGACAGCAGCCTGCAGGCGTTGGACGAGCCCTACGTAATCATGTCCCGGGGGAAGGACACGGGGATCGTGGAACTGGCGATCGACTGGACGTTGACGGAGACGCCGTACCTCGGACAGAACGGACACATGCCGTCGCCCGAGCTGCTATATAAGCTGTACAAAGATGAGTTCGACGGGGCGTACAAGGAGGGCACGATGTTCATCCTGACGCTGCATCCGTATCTGAGCGGGCATCGCGCGCCCATGCAGCACCTGGAACAGTTCGTGGCGTATATGAAGTCGAAGCCGGGCGTCTGGTTCGCGACCTGCGAGCAGGCGGCGCTGTACTTGAAGGATGTTGCGAAGGCGCGCTGATCTTCCCGGTCATTTGCCCGGAGGCACGATGCGTCGCAGTTCATCGAAGAAGTTTTCCAGAAATATTACGTGGTTCTGCGCGCGCTGCTGCTGCGGCGAATCTGGAGCCATCAGCGCGATGACTCGCTTTCCGTCCGGCGCGACATCATAGTTCCAGAAGGGGACGCCCATCATTGCGATCCGGCCCTCCGACCATACGGCAGGCCGCTCCGGTACAAATTCGTCTCCTTTGGTCGTATACTTCGCCAGCATAATCTGGTTGTCCTGGTTCAAGAAGAACAACTCGGAACCACTCTTCGAAAAAATCGGGCAAAGACCGCCGCTACTCGAGACCTGCCATCGCCGCCCATTGTCGGGGAAGGCGCGGACGTATACCTGATAAGGTCCGGATTCGTCCGAGGTGTATGCCAACCACCGCCCATTCGGAGAGAAGCTGGGGTTATATTCATCAAACCTGGTTTGTAAAAATGGTTCCGGCGTGCCGGCTCGCAGCGTGCTCCCGTCATTTTCGACCGGCACCGTCCAGACATCGGAGCCCGCGACTCCGCCTGCGCCCTGCGATTGGTAGAACGCGAGCCGCTTGCCGTCTGCGGTGAACGAGGTCGGCACCTGATCGTTTTCATTCTTGATCAGACGCCACGGTTCGCCGCCGCCGTCGGCACGCATGGCAGAGATCCCGCCCTGTTCGCGGTAAACAATAAAGCGCCCGTCGGGAGACCAGATTGGAAGTCTCAGTACTCCTTCCGAATGCGTCAAGGCTGTCATTGTGTCCTGCTGGCGATTGTAAATCCAGAGACCTCGGACTGAACCTTCACCGGCCGAAAGCACTAGCCGGCGACCGTCCGGCGAGAGCCGCGGATTGAGGTAGCGCCCGGGCCTCGCCAGGAGCGGCTTCCTGGCGCCTGTGCTATCCAGCCACTGTACCGTGACCATGCCGTATTCGGATTCCCCGGCGCGGTAGATCACAGTTCCATTTTGGGAGAATGCAATTTGCGCGGAACCAAACATGGGTGAATAGAGAATATGGTCCAGCACCGGCGTGGCCTTCCCCTGTACCTCCAGCCGGTCCTTGTCGAAGGGAACGGCATACAGCGTTCCCCGGCTCACGTATATCAGATGACCGCTGGGAAGGTAGCGTCCGAAGGTCCCACCTCGTATCAGCGTCTTGCGATGGTGGTCTGCCAGAGTCATGACCTCGATGTTTGCGTCGTCGTACCCGGTAGTGGAGGTGTGCGCGGTGAAGATCACCGCCCGGCTACCGGGCAGAACCTGGGGCAGCCGGTGCGAGACCTCTCTGCGAGTCCGATCCATTTCGGTGACTGGCTGTGGATTCCCGCCCCCGGAAGGAACGCGTACGAGCGGACCGGCAGGGGAGAGCGACGCCACAATGTTGCCGTCATCTCCCCAACTCGCACCTGTGAAGTAAGCAGAGGTACTGCAGAGCGTAATCGCTACGCCTCCGTCCAACGAGACTTTTCGCAGACCCCCGTGTCCATAGAATCCGACCCAGGAGCCATCGGGAGATAAGAAGGGGCTCGTCGCGCCCTGGGTGTCAGGAATTTCCTTGGCTTCAGATTGGTCCAACCGCCGCGTAAACAGACGGTCGCGGGACACGTACACCAGGCGGGTACCGTCGGGCGAGAGGAGCACATTCTGTACGCCGGTAAGATCGAGCGATACGTCCGGTCCCAAATCCACGTCGAGGCGAACGAGGGGCTTGCTTTCCGAAATTCGCGATCGCAATCCAGACCACGTGGCACCTGCCGCTATCAGCGCGACTGCGGCGGCGGCGATCCATCCTGCCCAACGCAGCCGGTCAGTCCTTGGCGCTGCAGTGGCGCCGTCATCCAGCAATTCCCATGCATCGCCGAGATCCCGCAAGCGTTTCCGCGGGTCCTTTTCCAGACAGCGTCGAACCAGCCGGCGGGCCCGCACCGGCACGCGCTCCCAGTCCGGTTCGACGGTCAGGACGGACGCCATCGTGTCCGGGACGTTGGGCTTCTCGAACGGTCGTTCGCCCGTGAGCATCTCATACAGCAGGACGCCGAAAGCCCAGATGTCGGAGCGCTTGTCGACTTCGAGACCGCGTACCTGTTCCGGACTCATGTACGCCGGCGTGCCGAGAATCACTCCCTGTGTTTGGTCCATGCTGATGGTGGCGGAATGGGGTGCCAGGTTCTGAGTGCCGCCTGCCATCTTGGCTAGTCCGAAGTCGAGGACCTTGACAGTGCCATCCGTCCGGACCTTGATGTTTCCCGGTTTCAGATCCCGGTGGATGATTCCCCGTTCGTGGGCGGTTTCCAGCGCATCGGCTACCTGGCGGGCATATTGCAGGGCCCGATCGAGCGGCAGGGGACCGGCGGGCGATTCGCCCTCGACCAGTTCCATCACCAGGTAATTCGGTCCGACATCGTAGAGATGGCAGATGTTCGGATGGTTGAGCGCCGCAATCGCCCGTGCCTCGCGCCCAAATCGCTCGCTGAATTGCGCCCCGCAAAACTTGATCGCCACATCCCGGTTCACCCTGGGGTCGAGCGCGCGCCAGACCTCACCCATGCCCCCGGCGCCCAGCGGGGACAAAAGACGGTAGGGGCCGGCCATCTTGCCGGCAGCCGGATCGCTCTGGGCGCCCGGAGTCCCAGACGGCGGCCCGGCCAGAAGCGATTCGACTTCCAGGCGCAGTGAGTCGTCTCCACCGCAGTTTTCTTTCAGGAACGCTTCGTGTTCGGTAACAGGACGTTGCGTGGCAGCCTGGAAGAGGCGCTCGATCTGCTCCCACCGCTCACGCGTCATGGACACTCCGGGCCGGAGAGTAATCGCCAGCGCACGAATGCAGTCTAGCAGACGTGGAATGCGTCGTTCACGCCGCGGTGGCCCACGGTCATTAATAAGCGCCTCAGGATTTCGTCTCTCCTCTTTAGGCAATTCGCCGAGGAGCCGGATGAAACCTGCGAGGCTGCTGTTGACGTTCGTGCTGGTGTCTCAGGCAGTATTGGGATTCGTCCTGGACTGGAGCGCCAACCACCTGCTCAATCCGGCCTGGCATCCGCATGCCCGTTTTCATGGGGCGCTGTTGCTGTTCCTGCTCAGCGGCGTTTCCGCAACCGGAGTGTGGCTGCTATGGCGAGAATCCAAAGAGCCGGCGGTGGCCCTCAAAGTCGCGGCCCTAATTTCGCTGTCGTTCTGGACCCCCTTCCTCTACATCACGTGGCTCCTTCCGGGTTCCACGCTGTGGGCCGGAGAGCCGTCTGCCGTTCCCCGCATCGCCGGTCATTTGTTCTTTCCGAATGTCGCGGTTGCCTTCCTGTTTCTGCTGTTGACCGCGGCCGCCTGGTATCTGTACCGCCGCGCACCTGATTCCGGATACGGCAGCAAGTGACGCGCGCCCTTCTGCTACTCTGGTCTTTACGTGACTCCATTGGTTCTCGATGCGTACATCGTCCATGAAGCCACGGGCCGCCGCTTTCCGCTCGCGGACGGGCAGTCCTGGGCGATCGGGAGGGGCGATGGCTGCGCCGTCATGCTCGACAGCCGCTCCGTCTCGCGGCTGCATGCGCTCGTACAGCGCCGCGATGCCGGTGATTTTTCACTGGTCGATCTCGGCAGCCGCAACGGCTCCTTCGTCAACGCCCACCGCGTCAGTGTCCCTGTCGTTCTGAACGATAAGGACCGCCTCGTTTTCGGCGATCAGGAACTCAGCTTCCACAACGCCTCGCATGCGGCTTCTGCCCTCACCGCGCCCGGCACCAATACCCGCAACGCGCCCACCACGGCCCTCCATACCCACACGCTCACCACGATCGTAGTGGTGGATATCCGCGACTTCACGCCGCTCGCCCGAACGGTGTCCGAAGCGCTGCTCTCCCAGACCATCGGCACCTGGTTCCTGCGCGTCGGCCAGATTTCCCAGAAACTCGGAAGCTGGGCACAGAAGTATATCGGCGACGCCGTCATGGCGGTTTGGGTACACGACCACGAGGCCGACGTTCCCGCCGACCTCATGCGCGCCCTCCGCGCTATCGGTGAGATCTCCGCCGCCACCGACGAGATCAGCCGCACCCTTCCCCTTCCCGGCCCGCTGCGCATCGGCGCCGGCGTCAACACCGGCCCGGCCATTATCGGCGGTTCCGATTACACCGCACTCGGCGATACGGTGAACGCCGCATTCCGCCTCGAGGCCGCCACCAAGCTAATCGGCCTCAGCGTCGCCTTGGGCGAGCGGACATTTGAAGCGCTGGGCCTGCCGCCGCAAGGCCCGTTCGCGCGCCGCGAGGTCGAATTGAAAGGATACGACGGCATGTCGATCGCCTGGGCCGTCTCCTTCGAGGGCTTGCAGCAATTCCTGCGCTCGCGCGAGGAGACGATTGGACAATAAGAAGGCAAGAGCCAAATCCCCGCGGCCCCCCGTCGCGTCCGCGCCGTCCCGTACGGAGCCGCCGCCTTCCGCCTGGAAGCTTCGCGCCCAAGCGCTCGGCCGCAGCCCGCTCGGCTTCGCTCTCGCCTCGCTCCTGCTGCTCATCCCCTGCTTCTGGCAGTCGCGCATCCAGGCCGGCGACCTCTCGAGCCACATCTACAACGCCTGGCTCGCGCAGGCGATCGAAGCCGGCAAGACCACCGGTCTCGTGGTCGCGCGGCAGACCACCAACGTGCTCTTCGACCTCATGCTGAGCGCTCTCTTGCGCACGTTCGGCGCGTCCGCGGCGCAGCGCATCGCGGTCGCGATCTCGGTGCTGGTCTTTGCCTGGGGCTCGTTCGCCTTTGTCTCGACCGTCGCCGGACGCCGCGCGTGGAACCTGCTCCCCGCCATCGCCATCCTGGCGTACGGCTGGACGTTCCATATCGGCTTCTTCAATTTCTATCTCAGTCTCGGCCTCTGCTTCTTCGCCCTCGCGCTTGCCTGGAACTGGACCCCGCAACGGATCGCCGCCGCGGCCGTGCTGCTGGCCCTTGCCTACGTCGCCCACGGTCTCGCGGTAGCGTGGGCCGTCGCCCTCCTGGTGTATCGATGGGTGGCGCTCCGCCTGGATGAGCGCACTCGCCCGCGCCTCCTCGCCGGGGCCTTCGCGGCCATTCTGCTGCTGGCGTTTGTCCTCGGCCAGAAAGCGCAAACACGCCGCTCCCCCCAGCAACTCATCGCCATCACCGCCGGCGACCAGGCCTGGATCTACGACGGCAAATATCTCGCCGTGCTTCTCGGCCTCCTTCTGGTCTGGACCGTCCTCTTCGTGCGCCTGCTGCGGCAGACCGGCGCGCGCCGCCTCTTCGCCGAAGTCCCATTCCACTTCTGCGTGCTCACCGCCGCCGGCATTTTCCTGCTGCCCACCGGCATTGCCATTCCCGGTTACAAGCACGTCCTCACTTTCATCGCCGAACGCATGTCGCTCGCGCTCGGCATCTGCTACTGCGCTCTGCTCGGCGGCGTGCGCCCGCCCGCGTTCCTGCGCTACGTGCTCCCCGCGTGCATGCTCCTCTTTTTCGCATTCGTCTATCGCGACGACAGACTCCTCAACCGCCTCGAGGACCGCATGCAAGCCGCCGTGGCGCCGCTCAAAGACCAGCGCGTCGCGAGCGGCATCGACGATCCGTACCTGCGCATCAACGCCGTCACCCACATGATCGACCGCGCCTGCGTCGGCGTCTGCTACAGCTACGCCAATTACGAGCCTTCGACCGGCCAGTTCCGCGTGCGCGCCGAATCTCCGAATCCGTTCGTGGCTTACACTTATGCGGATTCCTGGCAACTGCAAACCGGCGCCTACCTGGTCAAGCCGCAGGATGTCCCTCTCTTCCAGGTAATGTTCGACGACACCGGCGCCATGGTGGTGCGCAGCCTCCCCGCCGGTTTCCAGAACGGGATGACGAACTGGGACGTGCTCGCCGCCAACTAACAAGGCGTTCGATTTTAGCGCTCGACAGCCGGCTCGTTCCCACGATACATTACCTATCAGTTATGCAACTGCAAGGTTATGGGCAGATGGCGCCGGGTCACCTTGACGCGACGTTCGCGGCGCTCGCCGATCCCACTCGACGGGCGATCCTCGCGCGCCTCGCGTCAGGTGAGGCGTCGGTGACGGAACTGGCTGCGCCGTTCGCGATGAGCCAGCCCGCGATATCCAAGCATCTCAAGGTGCTCGAGCGCGCCGGCCTGATTTCGCACGGCGTCGACGCGCAGCGACGGCCGCGCCGGCTCGAAGCCCAGCCGCTGGCAGAAGCCACCGAATGGCTGGAAGGCTACCGCCAATTCTGGGAGGGCTCCTTCCAGCGCCTGGACGCCCTGCTTGACGAGATGAAGACCAAGGGGAAAAAACGTGGGCGCAAGAAGCGCTAAAGGAGACCGCCGATGACGAACACTGGAACCGTGCAAATCATTACGCCCACGGAGCGGGAGACCGTGCTGACACGCGTCTTCGATGCTCCGCGCAACCTGGTCTTCGACGCCTGGACCAAGCCCGAGCTGCTCAAGCTTTGGTACGGACCGCGCGGCTGGTCGCTGGCGGTCTGCGAAATCGACCTGAGGGTGGGCGGCGCCTTTCGCTTCGTGTCGCATCGCGCCGACGGAAAAGACATCGGGCAGTTCGGTGTTTACCGCGAGATCGTGCCGCCCGAGCGCCTCGTCTACACGGAGAAATGGGAAGACTGGGACGTAGGCGAAGTGCTGGTAACCACCGTCCTGGTGGAGCAGGGCGGCAAGACCACGCTCACGAGCACCATGCTCTACCCGTCGCAGGAGGTGCGCGACAAGATCCTCAAGTCCGGCCTGGAGCGCGGCGCGGCCGAGACCTACGACAGGCTGGCTGAGTACCTGGCCTCGATCGCCTGACGTGTATTCCAGCCGGGCCACGGCTTGGAGGAATCTTCATCGGCCAGCTCACGTTCAATGCCACACTTATTCGCCCGGCGTTGTCACCGGAGTGGCGGTCTACGTGCCCTCTGCTGCGTACGGGTATAGCGAACTCGTGCGCTCCGGAGATGCTTCGATCGGCACTGCGGTGATCGCCCGTATCATTGTTGGCTCGTATCACTCTTGGTCGGCCGCGTATTAATACCATCGCCCGTCGCCCGGCGATACCGGTCCGCCAGCCGCCGGACCTGCTCCACGAGTTCCAAAGGTTCGGTAAGTTCAAAATCCACGCCTAACAGAACCAAGTGCATCGCGAGACTCTCGAAGGTGGACGTGGCCGTATCGAAGTAGCAACTGTGTTCGTCGATCGGCTCGACCAGTCCAATGCAAGGGGGCAAGCGGCCGGCGACCACCTCGGCGGCAACCAGCAGCTTGATGCGAGCGCGGCAGGGTGGAGCACACCACACGCCTCGGGACACGTACGCCGCCAGGTCGCGCGCCGGCGGATCGCGCGGAGCGAAACGCGGCCCAGTCGTCATCCGGGTCTGGATGCGGTCGACACGGAAGGTTCGCCAATCCTTGCGGCCCGAATCCCAGGCAACCAGGTACCAGCGGCGGCCGGTATTGACGAGCCGATGCGGCTCGACGGAACGGGCGCTCGGCGTCCCGGCATAATCGCGATAGCGGAATCGAAGCGCTTCATGGTCGCGGCAGGCGCCTGCAATGACGGAGAGCGTGCGAGCATTCACGGACGATCCGGCGGCTGCCGGCGTGACGATCATGGCCTGCAGTCCTGCCACGCGACGGGCCAACCGGGGCGGCAGGATCTGTTCGATCTTCGAGAGTGCGCGCACCGACGCCTCTTCGACTCCCTCGATGGCTCCGGCTGCGGCACATCGCAGGCCAAGCGCAACTGCAACCGCCTCGTCGTCATCCAGCAGCAGCGGAGGCATCGTAGATCCGGCGCCGAGCTGATATCCGC
Source organism: Bryobacteraceae bacterium (assembly GCA_041484525.1). Lineage (GTDB taxonomy): Bacteria > Acidobacteriota > Terriglobia > Bryobacterales > Bryobacteraceae > JBGPHT01. The sequence continues at coordinate 40,697 of JBGPHT010000012.1, forward strand.
CTTCCGCGCCCGAGGTCGAATGGATGGGATAGCCGAGCGTACGGAGCTTGTCGACATCGCGGCGCAGAGTGCGGCTGGTGACTTCGAGCCGATCGGCGAGATCGCGTCCGGACCAATAGCGGCGCCCTTGAAACAGCGAGAGCAGCCGAAGCAGCCGCGCGGATGTTTCCAGCATGCATCCAGTGTGCCATTGGTCGAGGACTGAAGTTGTCCGCAATGCCTGTTATTCTTCCGGCATGACAACCTGCCAGACGATCGCAATCGACTACGGCGATGAAATGAAGAGCACCCGAAAACTCCTCGAGCGCGTCCCGCTGGATGACGCCCACCGCGGCTATAAGCCGCACGACAAATCGATGTCTCTCGAGAAGCTTGCCACGCATGTCGCGGAGCTGCCTTCGTGGACGAAGATGGCTTTAGACAGCGAGCTGTTTGAGCTGCAACCCGGGTTCAAGCCCCGCATCGCGGCTTCGACGGCGGAACTCCTCGAGATCTTCGACAAGAGTGTGGAAGAAGGACGGGCCGCTATTGCCTGCGCCACCGAAGAGGACATGAAGAAAGACTGGACGTTCAAGTTCGGCGACCAGTTCTCGTTCACACAGGCTCGCACCAAAGTCATCCGCAGTTTCATCAATCACCTGGTCCACCACCGGGCGCAGTTGGGGGTCTACCTGCGGCTCAATGAAATCCCCATCCCCGGCATGTACGGTCCTTCGGCGGACGAGAGCTGGTCCTGACCGAGTGAACGGAAGTCACGCTGCCGGCGGCTCAACTTCGCGCAGCCGCCGTTCGAGAAAGCGGCGCTCGCTGTCGTTGGTGACCAGCGCCAGGGCTCGCACGTAGCTTTTCGCCGCTTCAACCGGGGACCCCATGCGGCGCAGCAGGTCGGCACGTGCAGCATGCAGTAAATGATAGCCGTCGAGATCGCCGGCATCGTCGAGCGCATCGATGAGCGCGAGGGCCGGTTGCGGGCCGCGCACCATGGCGACCGCCACGGCCCGGTTCAGCGACACGATGGGAGAGGGTTGCAGGCGCTCGAGAAGATCGTAGAGGCGTAAGATCTGAGGCCAGTCCGTATCTTCGGCGCACGCCGCCTGGCAATGCAGGGCGGCAATCGCAGCCTGCACCGCGAACGGTCCGGGTCCGCCGCGGAGAGCCTCCTCGACCAATGGCAGCGCCTCCGCGATCTGTCGTCGATCCCAGCGGCGGCGGTCCTGCTCCTCGAGAACCACGATGTCGCCCGCCTGGTCGAGGCGGGCATCGCGCCGTGCGTCTTGCAGCAGCATGAGGGCGAGGAGAGCGGTGACCTCCGCGGGAGGCTGCGGCCCGGTCAACGTCTTGACCAGGCGGCCCAGGCGGATGGCCTCGGCGCAAAGGTCGGTCCTTACCAGCGGGCCGCCGCGAGTCGCCGCATAGCCTTCGTTGAAGACGAGATAAATCACTGTCAGCACGGCGTCGAGGCGCTCCACCATGTCTTGCGTCTCGGGCATGACGTAGGGAATGCCGGCGGCGCGAATCTTGCGCTTGGCGCGTACCAGCCTCTGCGCCATAGTGACCGGAGGCACCAGAAACGCGCGTGCAATCTCGTCCGTCTCGAGGCCGCCAAGGGTGCGGAGAGTCAGCGCCACTTGCGCCTCCAGCGCCAGCGCCGGGTGGCAACAAGTGAAGATCAGGCGAAGGCGATCGTCGGGAATTTCGTTGCTGTCGTAATCGGGCTCCTGGATGGCGGGGACCAGGCCGCTGGCGGCATACCATTCCAGTTTTTCCTGCGACCGCGCCTGGTGCCGGATGCGGTCGATGGCCTTGTGCCGGGCCGTCTGGATGATCCAGGCGCGCGGGAACTTGGGAACTCCGGAGGTCCGCCATTGGACCACGGCGACCGCGAAGGCTTCCTGCGCCGACTCTTCCGCCAGGTCGAAATCGCCGACGAGACGGATCAGTGTGGCGACGATCCGGCCCCAATCGGAGCGATAGACTTCTTCAACGGCAGTGGCGGCATCCGGAGGCATACCTGGATTGTAAATATTCTTTCGCCGAAGTGTCGATCCGGACGCCCGCCGTTCGACCTAATGATGGAGGCACACAAGTGAAATACATGCTGCTGATTTACATGGACGAGCAGGCCATGGACGAGGCCGAGCGGGAGCATTGTTATAGGGAATCGACCCAGCTCACGCACGAGCTCAAGGCGAACGGCCAGTACTTGGGAGCCTCCCCGCTGCAGCCTGTGTCGACAGCGACCAGTGTCCGGGTGCGCGATGGCAAACCGCTGGTGACCGATGGTCCGTTCGCGGAGACGCGCGAACAACTCGGCGGTTATTTTCTAGTCGATGCCAAAAACCTCGACGAGGCGATCGGCATCGCCGGGAGGATTCCGGGGGCACGGGCGGGCACCGTCGAAATCCGCCCCATGATCGAGCTTCCGGGCCTGCCGGAGGATTAGGGAGAATCCACAATGACGAAGAATACGATGCAACACTGCGGCGGCGAGCCGCCACGAAAGATCATGACCTACACGCTGTGGACGGTTCAGGGATTGCTCGCGCTCCTGCGCATTCAGCCGAACCTGACACCGCTCGCCGCCGCCGGGCTGACGATCGTCATGACCGGCGCGACCGTGCTCACTCTGGCGGGCGGCGCGGTCGCGCTTGCGCTGGTCCCGCTGATGGCGGGGCTCCTCTCGGCGTTCGTCGCCTACGGCCGCTTTGCCAACCAAAGGAGTGCACTATGCAATTGAGTCCTTATCTATCTTTCAACGGACAATGCGAGACAGCTTTCAAGTTCTATGAGCAGTGCCTTGGCGGCAAAATCGTGACCATGCTTCCCCACGCGGGTACGCCACTGGAGGAGCAAGTCCCAGCCGAATGGCGCAACAAGATCCTTCATGCCAGCCTCGCCGTGGGCAACACCGTGCTGATGGGCGCTGACGCTCCGCCTGAGCATTTCAAAGGGATAAAAGGCTTCTGCGTGCAAATCGGCATGGAGGACCCGCAGGAGGCGGAACGCATCTTTCACGCCTTGGCGGAGAATGGTACGGTGCAGATGCCGATCCAGAAAACTTTCTGGGCCACCCGTTTCGGTATGCTTGTCGATCGATTCGGTATTCCGTGGATGATCAACTGTGGGGAGGGAGAGAAATGAGCAAAGTAAGAGTTCTGGTTGGTACGAAGAAGGGCGCGTTCGTTTTGACATCGGACGGCAAGCGTGAACAGTGGGATGTCAGCGGCCCTCACTTTGGCGGCTGGGAGATTTACCATCTGAAGGGTTCGCCCGTCGATCCGAATCGTCTTTATGCGTCGCAATCCAGCGGCTGGTTCGGACAGTTGATCCAGCGTTCGAACGACGGCGGCCAGACGTGGGAGCCCGTGGGCAATAAGTTCGTTTACGAGGGTGACGCCGGCACGCACCAGTGGTACGACGGCACGCCCCACCCGTGGGAGTTCAAGCGCGTCTGGCATCTGGAGCCATCGCTGACCGATCCGGACACGGTCTACGCCGGGGTGGAAGACGCCGCCTTGTTCCGGTCGAGCGACGGCGGGCAAACGTGGCAGGAACTCTCCGGGCTGCGTGGCCACGGCTCGGGGCCGCACTGGGCGCCGGGTGCGGGTGGGATGTGCCTGCACACCATCCTTTTGGATCCGAGCGACCCGGCGCGTATCTTCATCGCCATCTCGGCGGCGGGCGCGTTTCGAAGCGACGACTCCGGCACGACGTGGCGGCCGATCAACCAGGGACTGAGGTCGGCACACATCCCCGACCCGGCTGCCGAGGTCGGCCATTGCGTTCACCGCATCGCCATGCACCGGTCGCGCCCGGGCGTGCTGTTCATGCAGAAGCACTGGGACGTCATGCGCACCGACGACGCCGGCGAGTCGTGGCAAGAGGTCAGCGGGAACTTGCCGACCGACTTCGGATTCACGATCGACGTTCACGCGCATGAGCCCGAAACCATCTACGTCGTCCCCATCAAGAGCGACTCGGAGCACTATCCACCCGAGGGGAAGCTGCGCGTGTACCGCAGCCGGTCGGGCGGAAACGAGTGGGAGGCGCTCACGAAAGGCCTGCCGCAAAGCGACTGCTACGTCAACGTGCTGCGCGACGCGATGGCGGTCGACTCGCTGGATTCGTGCGGCGTGTATTTCGGCACCACCGGCGGGCAGGTCTACGCATCGGCCGATGCTGGAGACAATTGGGCTCCCATTGTCCGGGATCTTCCGGCCGTGGTGTCCGTCGAGGTCCAGACGCTGCCATGATCCGGGTGATCCTCCCGGCACATCTGCGGATGCTGGCGCACGTCAACGGCGAGGTGCAGCTCGAGGTCGAGGGTCCGGCCACACAGCGGTCGGTCCTCGACGCCCTCGAGGCCCGCTATCCAATGTTGCGTGGGACGATCCGCGATCACGTCACGCAACAGCGCCGGCCATTCGTGAGGTTCTTCGCCTGCGAGCAGGATCTGTCGCACGAACTGCCGGACGCCCCGCTGCCCGACGCGGTCGCGACGGGGGCGGAGCCCTTTCTGCTCGTGGGGGCCATCGCCGGGGGTTAATGCCATAATGTCCAGCAGGCATCGAAGCCAGCGAGGAGATTTCCGGTGAGCCACGACCCGAAGACTTCCATAGCCCCCATGCTCTCGGTTCGACGCGGCACGAAGGCGATCGAGTTCTATAAGGCGGCGTTCGGCGCCGGCGAACTGTTCCGAATCGACAGCGAGACGGGAGCGGTGGTCGCCCGGCTGTCCGTAGGGGCCGCCGAATTTTGGGTGGCTGACGAGTCTCCGGAGCACAAAAACTTCAGCCCCGAGTCTCTCGGCGGTGGCACGGTGCGGATGGTGATGATCGTAGAAGATCCGGATGCCGCTTTCGACCGCGCCGTCGCCGCCGGAGCCACCGTGGTTTGGCCCGTCAGCAACCAATATGGTTGGCGCTTAGGACGAATCGTCGATCCGTTCGGACACCACTGGGAAGTCGGCAAGCCCTTGCCGGCGGGCTCTTGAGGCGCTTCCAAGTCAGCCGGCGAAGAATTCCACCAACACTGGAGCGAGGGCTTTCGGTTTGACCATGTGGGTCTGACCCTCCAGGGTGCGGAGCTTCGCATTAGGGAGAACGTCCGCCAGCCCTCGCATGGCGTGGCGAATCCACGCCGGGCTCTTGCCGCCGTCGACCACCAGCGTGGGCGCCGTGACGGCGTTCCACTGCCCGGCGGGCAGCGGTTTCCCGCGCTGATTGTCCTGCGTCAGAGCGATGTCGTAAGGAAGTGTGTGCGCAACCGCCTTGAGTTTCGACCACACCGGCATCAATCGCATCAGGGCGATAAATATGCCAGGAACGCCCACCAACTTCATGAAGAGCTTGACGGCATCGCCGCGTCGATCTGTTGAAATCAGGTGGTTGAGCCGCGGCACGAAATCCTGCGGAGTGGGAGAGCGGCTGCCGTCGACGATGAACGGCGCCTCGTACAGCGCCAACTTCTTAATCGCCAGGCCGTGATTCGCCGCCTCGAGGGCCAGGACCGCACCGGAGGAAATACCGTACACGAACGCCGGCCCGCCTGCCTCGTCGATGAGGGCTTGGATGTCTTCGATTTCACGCTCGACCGCATAGGGCGCCGTGTTGCCGCTGTCGCCGCGATCCCGGCGATCGTACGTGAACACGGTGAAGTGCGCCGACAGAAGTGCAGCCAGCGGCCCACTCGGCCCCGAGGCTCGATAGCAGAGCGCGCCATCCACCAGTATGACCGCCGGTCCGGTACCCGACCGATCGAACGCGATCGGAGTTCCGTCTTTGGAGAGTACTTTTTTCATGATCGCTTCCGCGCGGGGCCGAAATCTTCCGCCTCAAACAACGGGCGAATCTCGATCTCGGCTTCCGAGTCGATGGCTGGCCAGCGCTTGACCCATTCGATCGCCTCTTCCTTCGACTTCACTTGAATCATTGTGAAGCCTGCGATCAGTTCCTTGGTCTCGGTAAACGGCCCGTCGATCACGGCCGGCTTCCCACCAGAGAACTTCACGCGCGCGCCCTTCGAACTTGCCCGCAGCCCCTCGCCCTGGAGCAAGACGCCGGCTTTCAAGAGCTCTTCGTGATAATTCGTCATGGCGGTCAGGACCTCCGCGCTCGGGAGGACGCCCGCCTCGGTGTCCTTGTCGGCCTTTCGGATCAGCATGAATCGCATCGTCGTGTCTCCGTTCTGAGTTGAAATCGGTTCTACTTACATGTCGAACGCGGAGCAGCGGGATCGACAGGTTGGCGTACTTTTTTCAAAAGATTTGTTTAGTGTATCAGCGCTAAGCTGGGTGGCAGTGTGATGCGTATCGTGATCGTATCCGACATCCACGGCAACCGAACCGCTTTTGAGGCAGTCCTGGCGGACCTGCGGCAGACCTCTCCCGACCTGATCCTCCACGGTGGCGATCTGGCTGACGGTGGATCCAGTCCCGTGGAAATCGTGGACCGGATTCGCGATCTCGGCTGGCAAGGCGTGGTCGGCAATACGGATGAAATGCTTTTCAGGCCCGAGTCGCTGCAGGAATTTGCGAGTCAATCGCCCAAGCTGCAGCCCCTTTTCGCGGTGATCGAGGAGATGGCAGTGGCGACCCGTGAAGTGTTAGGAGAAGAGAGGCTCGCCTGGCTGCACGGTCTGCCGCGCAATCAGATTCATGCTCCGATGGCGCTCGTGCACGCCCGTCCCGAGAGTCTCTGGCGCGCACCCGCGCCGGAAGCGAGCGATGCCGAGTTGGAGCCGGTCTACGGACCGCTCGGCCAGCCGATCGCCATCTACGCGCACATCCATCGCTGCTACATTCGGAGCGTTTCCGGAATGATGGTCGCCAACACGGGCAGCGTTGGTCTTCCTTACGACGGCGATCGCCGCGCTGCCTACCTCTTGCTGGATGAGTCCAAGCCAGCCATCCGGCGCGTGGAGTATGACGTGGATCGGGAACTCAAGGCTCTCTCCGCTTGCGGTCTCCCGCACGCCGATTGGGTTGCGAAGATTCTCGAGAGCGCGAGTCCGCAGATGCCGTAGGCTATTGTTCGCGCAGCGCCTGAGTAGGATCGAATCGACGTTGCCCGTCGGCCAGATGCCGTTGGAAGTGCTGTAGCGTCTGCAACGGCGATCCACACCGCATCTGACACAGTGCCGGCGTTACCCACGTGCAGCACTACTGGCACATAACCACCACTCTGGATGCCACGGGGGATCTGGAGATTGACCTGCATCAAACCCGCCACTTCACCTGGCGCGGCTCCTGCATAGTACACCACCGCAGGTAGCCCACCGATTGTTGCGCTCACCGGGAGGTTCGGCTGGGGCAACACGGCACCGGCCGCGAGCTTGCCATCTACACTGCCGGGTGTTGTCTGCCCTTCGCCTGTGGCGAACAGTGAGATATAGTCGCCGATTTTGACCGGGTTCGCTGCGGTATTGATCGACCCATCCGCGGCATTCACCGCCGCGGCCTGTCCGCCACCTGTCTGGTTTAGCGTGAACAGACTCGGGGCCACGGCGGCCACGGGAACAGCGACCGAAGGCGATGTCTCTCCCTGATATGTCACGGTCACCTGCGCAGCCGCGCCCGTGATTCCATAAGGCACGATGGCGGCGACTTGAGTTGCAGATGTATACACAAGGGGCGCCGCAATTCCATTGAAGTTCACTGAAGTTCCGGCGAGCTGGGCGCCATATACTCCGCCGGTGGGGTTGTTCTGCACGAGGGTTGCCGCTCCGAGGCCAGCGCCATACACTACGACGATCTTGCCGGGCGAAAGTGGTCCGGCACTCTGGCTCGCGGCATCCAGTACCGCACCGATCAGGACGGACCGATTAGTTGGGTGCAAACGGCGGACCGCGACTCCGATCACATCCGACACGTACAGGTCGCCCTGCCCATCCAGCGTTATGGCGCCGGGCTGCGTGAATCGGGCATTCGCCGCCGTACCGCCATCCCCTGAGTAGGCTTGGGTGTAAATACTGCCCGCCACCGTCGTGATGATGCCGGCGGCCGAGATCTTCCGAATGCGTTGGGTACCCGACTCGCAAACCACGAGGTTGCCCGCCGCATCGATCGCGACTCCCGCCGGGTTGAAGAGTGGGGAATTTACAGCGGGGACGCCCTCGCCCCCATACCCCGCCGTCCCGGTACCCGCAACGGTAGTGATAATCCCATCCGTCGAAACTTTTCGAACCCGCTGATTAATCAAGTCGGCGATGAAGAGGCTGCCCTGAGCGTCGGCGACGAGAGCCACGGTCGACGACGAACCGAGCTGAGCTTTGGTAGCCAAGCTGCCATCGCCGGAATAGCCCGACTTTCCGGTACCAGCCGCAGTGGTGATGACTCCATCGGCGGAGACGTTACGAATCACGAAATTAAGGGCCTCATAGACGAAGAGGTTGCCCCGCGGGCCGATGGTTAGGGCTGACGGACGAGACAGTTGGGCAGTGGATGCTGTCCCGCCGTCGCCTGAGTACCCGGAAGTGCCGGTGCCGGCGACGGTTGTGATGGTCCCATCCGCCGATACTCTCCGAATTCGGTTGTTGACTGAATCGCCAATGAAGATGTTGCTTTGCGCATCGACCGCCACGCCAGCGGGCCCGGCGAGCATGGCGCTAATAGCCGGACCGCCGTCGCCTGAGTAACCTGACACCCCGGTGCCCGCAGCCGTGCTGATGGTTCCCGCTGGTGAAACTTTCCAAACGCGGTTGGCAACACGATCGGCGATGAAAAGATTGCCCTGCGCGTCAACGGCCACGCCGGATGCATCGCCAATTTGAGCGGAGCCCGCCGGACCGCCGACTACGGCGCCCAGTGTGCCTCCGCCCGCCACTGTCCTGATGACTCCGTCCGGCGAAACTTTTCGAATCAGTTGCCGGTTGTCAGTGACAAAAACGTTGCCCTGCGGGTCGACTGCCACGCTGCGCGGGCCCACGACCAGCGTTGGGCCTCCGTCCCCTGAAGTGGTCGCACTGCCGTTGCCGGCCACCGTAGCGATGATCCCGTTGGGGGAGACTTTGCGAACGCGGGATGCAGTCTGCTCCGCGATAAAGAGATTGTCTTGCCGGTCGATTGCGAGGCCGATGGGAGCGAAGAGCTGGGCGCTGGTGGCCGAGCCGCCGTCGCCGGCGGTAGTTGTACCGCCACCCGCCACCGTCGTTATCGTCCCGTCCTGCGAGATCTTCCGAATGCGGGCGTTTCCGTAATCAGCGACGAAAATATTGCCTTCCGCGTCGATGGCTAGGCCGGACGGGCTACTCAGTTGAGCGTTAGCGGCCGGTCCCCCGTCGCCGGCATATCCGGCTTTGCCATTGCCCGCAATAGTTGTGATGATGCCGTTCGGCGATATCTTGCGCGCGCGGTTGTCGTCAGCAATGAAAAGATCGCCGCGGCTATCCACCGCGAGGCCGTAGGGTTGGATCAGTTGCGCACTGGCGGCCGGTCCTCCGTCGCCGGAATCTCCAGCCGAAGCGCTGCCGGCCACCGTCGTAATGGTTCCGCCTGGCGAGATCCTACGGACGCTACTGCGGTCGGATAAGAAGATATTCCCCTGGCCGTCGACGGTCAGGCCGTTCGAAAGACCAGGAAAGAGCTGCGCGCTAGTGGCCGGCCCGCCGTCACCCGAATATCCCGGCTTACCGTTCCCGGCTACGCGAGTCATCACGCCGCTTGCATCCAGCTTGAACACGCAATAGGACGCGATGAAATACGCGTTGCCCGATGTGTCCGTCGCCACACTATTGGCCGGAAGAAATGAGGCACTGGTTGCCGCTACCGGCGCGGGCGGAGGTGCGCCGCCCGCTACAGTGGAAATAATGTACTGTTGAGCGGAGGCAACGCTGGCGAACATCAGAAGACAAATCGCCGCGCGGCTGTGCCACATTGTAGTTCCTCGCCTCTTGGAATGGCAAAACTCCATGGTTGCGATTGTAACTGGCTTTCAGATCCTAAATCCTTGTTGTAGTCGCCACACCAATGTCTAGCCCCCGGCAGAAGACGTTCGCCTAATTGACCACGCTAGCATGCAACGCCTCCGAATCGTTTTTGGACTTGAACCTACCGCCGCTGAGTATATCGCGCGGGCGACAGCCATTGACGAAGAACGGAGTTGTCGGAGAGTGCAGATGCGGGGTCGCCAAGTCCGCGTGTGGGAAACCCGACGATTGATCCTGTGAAACGCCGTTACAATACTCCGCACTTAGCATCTATGGCCTCGAAATCTTAGGTCAGTGCAAATCCTGCGGGCCAGGAAGTCATTCACCTCGCGGTGGCGTGGAACTGATGAGGATTTGCGGGCCAAACGATTGACGTAAACGGTATGATTTTTTCCTTCGCGAAGGAATTCACAGCCATTGGTTCGAGATGGCGGATCAGGTCGACCCGCTTCATGCCGCGGGTAGAACGAAGGTCTCGCGGATTACGGTGGCGCCCTCAAGGGACTGCTCTGCCAACGCGCGATTCGCTTCCAGAACCAGCGCGACAGCCTCATTGAGATTCTCGCGAGCCTCGTCGAGAGTCTCGCCCTGGGTATTAGCCCCGCGCAGTTCTTCTATGAAAGCTACGTAACCCTCTGGCACTTTCATGTATACAGCAGTCAGCTTTATGGCCATTCCTGCCATTGTCTCACCTGCGGCCAGCAGGCAAAGTGACGACCATCGAATCCACGATGGTCCTCGTCATTTCACCCCTTTTTCCGCCAGCCCCTCGCCGCCACAGGCTCCAGCAGCCGCAGCACGTGCTCGCCAGTCTCGGGGTCGTACCGGTAATCCACCACTGCGTCGGCCGCATCCAGCGCAGGCGCCGCCTCGATCGTTGGATTACTCACACTCACCTCGCCATTATTCCGGATGCGCAACTCGCTGCCGACCTGCAGCGGAATCCTCGTGAACGTCTGGTGCGGGCTCATGATTGCTCCTCTGCTTTCATGTTCGCGCCCGCCCCGCGCGCCGGTCTGTACGATTCCGACCTAAACGGACCCGGAACCGCTACCGCCCGCCGGGACCGCCACCCGCGTTCGCACCAACCCGCCGAGAGCGCGGATAAACGCGGGCGAATCGTTTAACCCCGCCACCATCCGGTAGTCTTCGATTCCCAGGCCGCGCGCCTGCTCGCGGTGCTCGATGTCGATCTCGTGCAGCGTCTCCACGTGGTCCGAGACGAAGGAGATCGGCACCACCAGCACATGCCTCCTGCCCTCGGCCGCCAACCGCTTCACCGTCTCGTGCATCGATGGCGCCAGCCATTTCGACGCGCCGACTTTGCTTTGATAGCAGAGGTGCCGCCGCCCCGGCCACCCGCCGCGCTCCCACACCAGCTCCGTCGTGCTCTCGATCTGCCGCTGGTAAGGATCGCCCTGCTCGATCACCGAGACCGGCACGCTGTGCGCGCTGAACACCACGTCCACGTCGCGCGGGTCGGCGAACCCCGCCATCGTCTCGTTCACCTTCCCCACCACCGACGCCAGATACGCCTCGTCTTCGTAAAACTCCTGGACGACCTGGACCTCGCCGCCCTTCCACTTCCTCCGCCATTCGTTCAGGCTGCTGCCCGTGGTGGTCTTCGAGTATTGCGGATAGAGCGGCAGCAGCACCACCTGCTCGGCGCGCAGCCGCTCGATCTCGGCAATCGCCTCCGCCGTGAACGGATGCCAGTATCGCATCGCCACCACGACACGCGCGTCCAGATCCCGCCGCAGTTCGGTTTCGAGCGCCGCCGCCTGCCGCCGCGTGTGCTCGAGGATCGGGCTTTTGCCGCCGATCTCGGCGTAGTGGTGCGCCACGTGTTTGGCCCGCCGCGTCGAAATCAACTTGGCGAGCGGTTGCCGCGCGATGCGCGCGAAAGGAAAATCAATGATGTCCGGATCGCAGAACAGGTTATACAGAAACGGCTCGATAGCCTCCAGCGAATCCGGCCCCCCCAGTTGGAAAAGTACGACCCCTAGTGTCACTCCTCGTCAGTTTACACTGAATGTATGGGCCCACGGCTGACGCTCCTCGCACTCGCCCTCGCGCCGCATCTGCTGGCGGATTGCGCCAACACCCCCGCCTACTCGACCTGCGAGCTGGTGTTCGAGCTCAGCGAGAAGGATGCCGCCGCGAATCCCAACCCGTACGTCTCGGTGGATCTGCGTGCCGAGTTCCGATCGCCGCGGCACCGCACCTACATGCTTCCGGCTTACTGGGACGGCGGCCGCCGCATCGTCATCCGCGTCTCGCCCGTCGAAGCCGGCGATTGGGATTACCGCCTCACCAGCAACATCGCCGAGTGGAATGGCAAGACCGGCGCCTTCACCGCCGCCGCCTCCGAGGCGCCCGGCTTCGTCCGCACCGCCAACGTGCACCACTGGGCTTACACCGAGCGCAATCTCCCGCATCTTTGGATGGGCGCGAGCGAGCTGCGTTTCGGGTTCGTGGACGACGCCGCATTCCGTGCCATGGCCGACGCGCGCGCGTCCCAGAAGTTCAACCACGTGCGCGGCTTCATCATGGCGCAGCCGCAGGACGCCGCCTACACCGGTCCTGACGCGCCCGACGTGCAACAGTTCCAGCGCCTCGACCAGCGCGTCCTCTATCTGAACCAGAAGGGCATTACCGCCGACCTCATCCTCTCCGCCGGCGCCGGCGCCATCACGCGCCTCTTCCCCGGCTGGGAGCAGCGTCGCCGCTTCCTGCGCTATATCGCCGCGCGCTACGCCGCCATGAACGTCACCTGGCAAGGCGTGGATGTGTTCGAAGATTATCCCGACGGCCGCGCGCTCCTCAGGGAACTCGGGGGCTACCTGAAAGAGTTCGACCCGTATCAGCACCCGCGCACTACCGGCGCGCACGTCACCTCGTCACCCTTGCTCGACGACGGCTGGATGAACTTCGTGGCTTACCAAACGGCCGATGATTCCGTGGGCGCGATCGAGCACCAGCTCTTCCCGGTGCCATTCGTCAACCTCGATTTCGGTCGCGAGGGCTCCGACCCCGACGCCTTCCGGAAGCGCTTGTGGAACGTCACCATGGACGGCCAGTATCCCACTTACGCCGCCGGCGCCGCGCCGCTCACGTCGCCCGGCACCAAGGCCATGCAAGCCTGGTGGGACGTGCTGTCGGACACGCGCCACTGGGAGCTCGAACCGTACTTCGATATCGATGGCGGACGCGCCGTGGCGCTCGAAGATGCCGATTACCTCGCCTATATCGAGAAGCCCGGGCCCATCGAGATGCTGGTACAGAAGCACGGCTACGACGTTTATTGGATCAACCCCGCCGACGGCGAAACTACCAAGGCCAAGTTCAAGGGCGACCATTTCACCGGCAGTCCGCCCAACAATTCCCACGACTGGATTCTGCGCGTAGTGCGCGAAGGCCACGTCGAGGGCATGAACAAGTCGTACAAGTTCGAGTCGCGCGAGATCGTGCTGCAGGAAGTGGAATCCAACAGCCCGAAGGTGCCGTTCGACCTCGAGCAACCCACGGGCGATATTTCACTCGCCAAGCCGGCCGCCTACCTAGCCAAGCTGACGCGCGAGTCGCGCGCCACCCGCAGCATGATGTGGATGTGGACTGGCGAAGTGGCCGCCGATAAGCAAGGCGTTCGCGTCCTCGCCACTGGCCCCAAAGGGAACTTCCCAGTGCCCGCCGACATCGCCAAGAACTACCCCGCTGTGATGCACCTGCGGCTCTACGGCCTGAACGCCAACGGAAAGCTCTACGCCCGCGACGCAGCGTGCGGCATCGTCAAGTGATCCTGGCCGTCGACACCACGAGCGAGCACGGCAGCATCGCGCTGCTGCCCGGTGAGGAGATGGCGCTTCATGCACCCGATGGCTTCGCGCACATTCTCTATGGCAAGCTTGCTGAACTCCTCCATCGCCATGGTGTGACGGTGGCTGATGTGGATTGCTTCGCCGCCGCCTCCGGCCCCGGCTCTTTCACCGGCGTACGCGTAGGACTTGCCTGCATCAAGGGACTGGCCGAAGCGCTCGGCAAGCCCGCCGTCGCCGTGTCGAACCTGCAGGCGATTTCGACCTTCGGCACGGGTCCGCTGCGCGCCGTCCAGATCGACGCGCGACGCGGCGACATCTACGCCGCCCTCTATGACGACGCCGCGCGCCTGGTGCAACCCGAAGTAGTCATCAAGCCCGAAGCCTGGCGCGCCGGTCTGCCCGCAGGCGTGGATTTCGTCGAGTCTCCTCGCATGTTGGCCGGCGCGGTGGCGAAGCTGGCGTTGGCCCACTATCTCCGCGGCGGGCTCTGCGACCCCGCCGCCATAGACGCCAACTACATCCGCCGCTCCGACGCCGAACTGTCGTGGACAGAACCGCAACCGTAGAGTAGTGAAAGAATCCGGGGATGCTCCGGGCGACCTACGCGAATTCCGCAACCTATCCGCAAAGTAGGCGCGTCCCCGCATTCTTTCACGGCGCCTCACGGTCGCGGGCCACTACTCCGCCCGTATCGCCGACAGCGGATCGATCTTCGCCGCTCGCCTGGTCGGGACAAACGTGGCCAGCGCAGCCACCACTGCCAGCAGCACAATCGTCGCCCCCAGCGTCAACGGGTCGAACGGCGTCACCCCGAATAGCACCGACCGTAAGAACCGGTCCGCCACCGCAGTCAGCAGCAGACCCACCACCGCCCCCGCTGCCACAATCCGCGCCACGCCAGCCAGCAACTCTCCCACGATCTGCCGCGGCGCCGCCCCCAGCGTCATGCGAACGCCGATCTCGCGCGTCCGCGCCATCACCACCAGCGTCAACAATCCGTAGAGCCCCACCGAGGCCAGCAGTACCGCCGCCGCCGCGAACACCGTCAGCATCCTTGTATTGAGCCTTGGCTGATCGAGCGACGAGTCGAGCACGTCCTGCACCGGCTTCAGTCCGAACACCGCGCGATCGGGCGCGAGCCCATGCACCAGCGGGCGAATCGCCGAAACCAACCCGCGCGCATCGCCCGCGGCGCGTACCACGTACTCGGGATCGGGCCAGTTGCCCGGCCCCAGGCAGACGTAGACGTAGGGCCCGGTGGTGGTTTGCATGTTGTCTTCGCGAAGGTTGCCCACCACGCCGATGACCTCGTAAGGCTTGGCATTGGCCGCTGCCGGATACCACTCGAAGTGCCTGCCCACCAGGCTTTGCCCGTTGCCGTAGAGTTCCGCAAAGCGCCGATTGACCAGAGCTTTGGGCGGCCCGATCGCCACCTGCCGCAGATTCGGGCAATCCTGTCCCGCCGCGAGCGGGGCGCCGATCGCCGCCAGATATCCGCCGCTGATGCCGCGCTCGCCCACGTTGATCCGGCCCGATTCTTCGGTGCGCGACTGCCCATCCATCGTGAGCTGGTAGCGCAGCGTGGCGCCGGTGGCGGGCAGGAAATTCGCGAATCCGGCGCCCGCCACGCCGTGCTGCTGCTGCAGGCGGTCGAGAAGATCCATCTGCAGTTCGCCGATGCGCTTGCGGTCTTCGTTCCACTGCGCGCCCATGTGGAAGGTGACCGCGCGCGAAGGTTCGAACCCGAGATCCACGTGCGCCAGATTGTAGTAGCTACGCAGCATCAGCCCGGCGCCCGCCAGCAGCAGAACTGTTAGCGCGATCTGTCCCGCCACCAGCACACGTTGCCACCGCTGCCGGCCGCCCGCCCCGCCGCGGCCGGATTGCGCCAGGATCCGGGCCACGTCGCCGCGCGTCGCCTGCACCGCCGGCAGCAGGCCGCAGAGCATCGCCGCCAGAAGGCCCGCCCCCGCGGCGAAGGCCAGAGCGCGCCAATCCACGCCCAGGCGGGCGGCCCCAGGCAGTGCCGTCACAAGCGTGGAAAGCGACCGCACAATCCAGAATGCGACCGCGCAGCTCACCCCGATGCCGAAGGCCGAGATCAGCGTCACCTCCCGCATGACGCCGCCTACCACCTGCCAGCGCGTCGCGCCGATGGAGCTGCGGATCGCCAGCTCCCGCGCGCGCCGGTGAAGCTGCGTCAGCATCAGCCCCGCGATGTTGGCGATGGCGATCGCGAGCAGCAATGCTACTGCTCCGAAGATGAACAGCAGCGCCCGGCGGTAGTTGCCGACGCGCGCCTCCTTGAGATCGCGCACCACGGTGGACCAGCCGCGGTCGGTCTGGGGGAATTGCTCGCCCAACTCCCGCTGCGCGCGGTCGAGGTCCTGGCGTGCCTGCTCGATCGTCACCCCCGGTTTCATCCGGCCGGCCCCGCCGTAGAATCTGGCTTCGCGCAGACGCATCATGAACGCGTTGAGCTGCGCCGGAAGCCAGACGTCGAGCTCGGAGGACGGCGAAAAATCGCGCGGCATCACGCCCACCACCGTGTACCCCTGGCCGCCCAGGATCAGGCGGCGGCCGATCGCGCCCGGGTCCTGATGGTAGCGGCGCGTCCAGAAGTTATAACTCAGGACCGCGGCGCCCGCGCCTCCCGCCGCCTCTTCCTGCGGCGTGAAGGTGCGGCCGGCCAGCGGCGACGCCCCATAGACGGCGAAAAAACGCGGCGATACGCGCCGCCCGGCCAGGCGCTCCGGCTCGGGCGTACTGGTATCGGTGACGTTCTCGGCGTACGTCCCGGCGATGGCCTCAAACACCCGCGTCATGCGGTTCCAGTCCTCCAGGCGCGCCGGGGCAATGAGGCTGTCGCGCTGATTTTTCGCCGCGCTGGCTTCGTAGACGCTCACCAGCCGATCCGGGTTTAGGTAGGGAAGCGGCTTCAGCAGGACCGCGTCCACCATCGAGAACACTGCCGTATTGGCGCCGATGCCGAGCGCCAGAATCAGCGCTACTGCGATCGCGAACGCCGGACGCCGGGCCACGGTGCGAAATGCCAGGAGCCAGAGTTTCATACTCCCGTTGGACGCCGGCCGCACGCGGCGGATAGGCGGCCGCAGTCGCCGTCGCACTAGAATATGCACCATGGACACGCTCCGTCAGGACCTCGCCTACGCCTTCCGCGTCTTGCTTCGGCGCCCGGGTTTTACGCTGATTGCGGGGCTTACGCTGGCGGTTGGGATCGCCGCCAACACCGCCATCTTCAGCCTGGTGAATGCCGTGGTGCTGCGCCCGCTGCCGTTTCCCCATGCGGAGCGGCTGGTCGCCCTCTGGACCAGCTACCCGGCCTCGAACGGCCAGCCCGATATTTTCTCGCCGCTCAACTACCTCGATGTCGCCAATCGCGTGCAGACGTTTCAGGCAGTGGGCGGCTTCACGGGATCCGCCTTCACGCTGGTCGGCGCCGGCGATCCGGAGAACATTCCGGGCGCCAAGATGACGGCGTCGATGGCGCTGGGCGTGTCGCAAGGTGAAGTCCTGCGCATGGTGATGGCGGAAGCGCTCCTGATGTCAGCGGCCGGCGTGGCGGTTGGACTGGCGGCGGCGCTGGCACTTTCGCGGTTCATGGGCACGCTGCTATTCGGAGTCGAGCCGCACGATGCGCTCACTTATGCCGTGGTCACGATCGCGGCTCCAGTCGCCGCACTGCTCGCCGCCTATGCTCCAGCACGCCGCGCCATGCGGGTGGACCCCGCCGTGTCACTGCGATCGGAGTGAGGGTATATAACGAACGATAGCTAAAGTCAGTATTAACACACCCCTGGTTCCTCGGGAACATAGAGGAGCGGAGGTGTGCTACCTTGACCGGACTCGTCGTTGCTGCTCCCCTGCTGTTGATTGCCCTTGCCGGGATGTGGGCGATCTTTTTGTATAACAACCTCGTGCGCGCGCGAAACCGGACCACGGAGGCGTGGTCGGGAATCGATGTGCAGCTCAAGCGGCGATCCAGCCTGATCCCTAACCTTGTCGAAACCGTCCGCGGCTATGCCACTCACGAACATGAAGTCTTCACCGAAGTGGCGCAGGCGCGTGGCGCCATGGTAAAGGCCGCGGGACCTGTGGCGTCCGCCGCCGCCGATCAAGTGCTGACGCAGGCGCTCGGCCGGCTCATGGCGGTCGCGGAGAACTATCCGCAACTCCAGGCCGCCGGCAACTTCCGCCAGTTGCAGGAGGAGTTGACGGACTCCGAGGAGCGTGTCGCTTACGCGCGCCAGTTCCACAACCAGAACGTACTCGATTACAACACGCGCATCCAGAGCTTCCCCGGCAACGTGTTTGCCGGCTGGTTCCGCTTCCAACCGGTGACGTTCTTCGCCGCGGATCAGAGCGCGGCTGCCGACGTGAAGGTGAGGTTCACGACGGCTTAGAGGGATCGGACCATGTCACCCGCAGTCACGCAGCCGGTGCTGGTCTACGACCGCATCGCACAAAATCGCCGCAAGACGGCGCTCCTGATCGCCATCGCGATCGCGTCCATCATTCCGTTCGTGGCCGCCATCAGCTACGCCGCGGCCGACATGATGCTGCCGATACCGCGCGTTTCTCATACCTCCACTACGCTGGTGCAGGTCGACGATCCCGTCATCCAGGCCCGCATCGAGCGCTACCGTCTGGAGTACGAGCGGCACCAGGAGAAAGAAGCGGCCCGCCGTGCGCCGATCCGCTGGCGCATCATGCTGGTGGTGGCCGTGGGACTTGTGGCGGGCTTGGGAGTGCTGTTCTGGGGGATGTTCTCTTCGCCCACGTCGAAGGTACTGACGATGATGCGGGCGCGTCCGGCGGGCGCAGCGGAGGCGGAGGCCGCGCGACTCCTGGAGAACCTGGCGATCGGCGCCGGGTTGCTGCCGCCGAAACTCTACGTCATCGATACTGTGGAGCCGAATGCGTTCGCCGCCGGGTGGGACCCAGCGCACTCGGTGGTAGCGGTGACCACGGGGCTGCTCCAATTGCTCGACCGGCGCGAACTGGAAGGTGTGCTGGCGCATGAGATTTCGCACATCGGCAATCGCGACACGCGGCTGAATACCACCGTCGCCGCGATCGCTCTGTTCCTGCGGCTGCCGTACCTGCTGCGGCAGCGGGAGATCGAGGCGCGGAAGGGCGCGGCTTACAATTCGCGCATGAGCCGCCAGTTCGGTATGTACCGCGTGCTGCTCGCGCCCATCTACCTCTACGTGTTCTTTGTGGCGCCGGCATTGGCTTCGATCATTCGCTCGGCGGTTTCGCGCAACCGCGAATTCCTGGCGGACGCGGATGCGGCGCTGTTGACGCGCTACCCGGATGGGCTGATGCGCGCGCTGGCGAAGATTCGCGGCGCGGGTTCGGCGGTGGCGGCCTCAAACCCCGTGGTGGCGCATCTCTACTTCGCCGATCCGGCAGCCGTGGGCACTGGCATTGGATGGTTCAGCGGCCGTCTCCTGGCGACGCACCCGCCCATCGAGCAACGGGTCCTGCGCCTGATGGAGTTCAACGCCGGCGTACCGGCTTCGGTCATCGAAGCCGCGGTGCAGTCGGGACGGGAGTTCGCCGCGAACCACCCGGCGGCACCTGCCGAGGGATTGCCTGCCGCGGCGGCGAAGGACGAGCTTTCGTTCCTCACCGCGGGGATGCCGGCCGGGCGGGTCTTCCGTGTGGCCGGGACCACGGGACCGGTGCCGATCTACGACCGGGACGATGTGAATTCGAACGTCGTGACGCGAGTCGCGGCGGGCAGCCTGCTGGTGGTGTTCAACGATCCGAGCAATCTTCGCCAGGTGGTGACGCCTGACCAGACATTCGGATATCTGCCGTATTCGGTGAAGCTGCAGCGCGCCGACATGATGGCCGAGGAGGTATTTACGGGAAGCTCAAGAATGCCAGACCCCCAGTTACCGGATCCCGAGTCGCCGGCGCCGAAAGCAGCGATGGCGGTCGTCGAAACCGCCGCCGTGCCGAAGCCATCTTCCGGGTTGACACCAGTTCAGATCGCGATCGTGCTGGCGTTCAGTGCCTTCGTGTTTGTGATCTTCTACTACGTCTGGGCGAAGTTCACCTAAGTACGGTTAGATCCAACCAGCTTCAAAACATTAAAAACAACTGACGCGCCGCCAACCACATCTACGCTGTCAGCGTGCCTGATAATCCGGTTACAGACGTCGCGTGCGGGCTCTATCTGACAGTCCAACAGAGTGAAGGCCCGTTCTTGTCACAGTTGCGCCAATTTGCGGTGCTGCTGGTTTTCCTTTGTGCCCCTACTTGCGCTCACGCCCAGGTCGGCGTTACCACCTATCGCAACAATCTCGCCCGATCCGGGGACAATCTGGCGGAAACGATTCTGACACCCGCGAACGTAAACGCAGCCCAGTTCGGCAAGCTTTTCTCCAGGCCAGTCGATGGGAAGGTCCACGCTCAGCCACTCTACCTGCCCTCCGTCGCTATCCCTGGCAAGGGCCTGCACAACGTTGTGTTCGTGGCCACGCAACACGATAGCGTCTACGCATTCGACGCGGATTCCAACAGCGGCCCGAACGATCCTCCGCTCTGGCAGGTGAGCCTCGCCGATGCCGCGGCGGGGGAGACCACGGCCGGCGTCGCTGATGTCTTGAATTGTTCTACCATCGCGCCTGAACTCGGCATAACCGGCACGCCGGTGATCGATCCATCCACGAACACTCTTTACGTCGTTGCCATGACCAAGCGAGACGACACGATCTTCCACCGCCTGCATGCGCTCGATGTCACAACCGGCGCCGAACGGCCCGCCAGCCCGGTGGTCATCGCGGCATCGGTGCCGGGCATCGGCGACGGCTTCTTTTCCTCATCGCCGCTGAAGTTCGACGCTCACTTTTACAAGAATCGTGCGGGTCTTCTGTTGCTGAACGGTGTCGTTTACACTAGCTGGGCGTCGCACTGCGACACCAGATCGTATCATGGCTGGATCATTGCCTACGATGCCAGGGACTTGCATCAGGTGGCGGCCTTCAACACCACTCCTAATGCCTATCAAGGCGCGATTTGGATGGGCGGCGCTGCACCGGCCGCCGATGCGGAGGGGAATATTTATGCGATCTCGGGTAACGGGAAATTCGATGCCGATGCGAATGGAGTGGATTTCGGAGACAGCTTCATCAAGCTCTCTCCGCGGCTCACTGTTGTCGACTACTTTACGCCGTCTAACCAACTCTATCTGGACAGGGCGGATGTTGACCTCGGTTCGAGCGGCGCGGTCCTACTTCCGAATGCGGCCGGCAGCGTGGCTCGCCGGCATCTATTAGTCAGTGCCGGCAAGGAAGGCCGCATTTACCTCGTCGATCGCGATCGGATGGGACGCTACAATCCTGTCGATGACAGCCAGATCGTTCAGTCGATCGAGGGCGCCATCGGCCCCCTGTTCGGAGGCCCGGCGTACTTCAACAACACCGTCTATTTCTCGGCCGCGCGCGACACGCTCAAGGCGTTTTCGATCTCGGAAGCGCACATCGGAATTTCGCCTATTTCCGAATCTTTGCAGGTCTTCGACTACCCTGGCGCCGTCCCCGCGGTTTCGGCGAACGGCCTTTCGAATGGCATCATTTGGGTTGCCGAAACCGGTTTCGGCGGAACCCTGCATGCCTACGATGCCTCCAATCTGGCAAATGAGCTTTATGACAGCCAGATGAACAGTTCCCGCGATGCGCTGGGCTCGTTCGTGAGGTTTTCCGTGCCGACCATTGCCAACGGAAGAGTGTATGTCGGCACTGGAAATGCGCTGGCTGTCTTTGGTTTACTCAACCAACCTTCGCCGGCTGCGGTCGTGAATGCCGCATCGCTTCAACCGGGCAGCGTGGCGCCGGGTTCCCTGATTACCATCTTTGGTTCCAATCTGGCGTACGCCGCAATGCTGGCTCCGACCGCGTGGCTTCCTCGCAGCCTCGGCGGAGTGACACTCTCCATTAACGGCGTCCTTGCTCCCCTCCTGTTTGTAAGTCCGGACCAGATTAACGCGCAGGTTCCATTTGAAGTAACAGAAGGTTGGGCTACTGCGACGTTGCAACTGGCTGACCTGCCGCCCGTTCCAATCGGACTCTCGATCGCCGCGGCTGCTCCGGCCGTTTTTTCGAACATCCAGGACCAGTCTGCCGTAAGGAACGCGGACGGCTCCCGGAATACGTCTGACAATCCAGCGAGTGAGGGCTCGATTGTAACTGTGTATCTGACGGGCCAGGGATTGGTGGCGCCGCCAGTATTCACTGGGGAGCCCGCTCCGAGTGGCACGTTTTCACGAGCCATCTATCCGGTCACCGCGACGGTGGGACATCGCCCGGCGACCGTTACTTTTGCCGGTCTAAGCCCGGATTCGGCCGGCCTCTTTCAGATCAACCTCATTGTGCCCGCGACAGGCGCCGGCTCGCAGCCCCTGATCGTAACGGTGAATGGCGTCTCCAGCAATACCGGGTCTGTAAGTGTCTCCCAAGGCGGCCGCAGTAAGTGAATTGACGAGACGAAGCAGAGAGTCGCGCTAAAGGTTCAACCATGCAGCAAGTGCTCGGCATTTTCCTCGGCGCTCTATGTTCCACCGGCACTTCCTTTTGCTTCGGGACGTTACTGTTTCGTAGACTCTACCTGGAACTCGAACGCGCGGAGTACATTGCGCTGGCATTTGTGGCTGGCGCGGCCTGTTATAGCCAGCTCATTTTCATCCTTTGCTCGATCGGTCTCGCGAGGACGCCTGTGTTCGTCGCGCTCGGGTTGTTTGCCGGGATCGCCGTCGTGTGTACTCGGGGAAACGTAACCCACATCACACTCCCTCAGTTCCCCATCCGCTGGAGATGGTTGTTCGAAGTGCTGTTCATTGCCTTCGGCATTGTCTATCTCGTGAACGCGCTAGCACCCGAGATGAGTCCGGACGGGTCAGCCTATCATCTGCCGTTCGTGGCACGCTACCTTCGCGCGCACGGGTTCGAACGAATCAGCCAGAATCTATACGCCAACCTGTCTCAGGGGATTGAACTCCTGTTTCTGCCGGCATTTTCCCTCGGCGGCCCCTCCGCCGCGGCGATGGTTCACTTTCTGTTCCTCCTCGACCTGCCGCTGATGATGATTGTATATGGCCGCCGTTTTGGATTCCCCGTCCCGGCGGCGGCTGCCGCATTTCTTGTCTTCGCGTCGCCGGCTCTTGGATGGGATGGGACTTCGGCCTATGTCGATGTAGCCGCGGCAGCGATCCTATTCGCCTTGCTCTATCTGCTGAGGATCTGGGACACTGAGAGGAGTCCGAGTCTTCTGATCCCGATCGGCATCCTGGCGGGTTTCTCCTTCGCCGCGAAATACAGCGCCGCCATCGGGATTCCCTACGCGCTTGGTCTCGTGACATGGAGGCTGTGGCGTGCCCGTAAGCCCTGGCTTCGCCCGGCGCTCACGATTTGCGGCGTCGCCGCCCTCTTCGTCCTGCCTTGGATGATTAAGAATCAAGTGTTCGCCGGTAATCCGTTCGCGCCCTTCGCGAACCGGCTCTTCCCGAATCCAAACGTTCATGTTTCTTTCGAACAGCAGTATCGCTTCGATCTGCGACACTACCATTTGACGGGCTGGCTTCATGCTCCGTGGGAACTGACGGTGAAAGGCGAGAGGCTTCAGGGTTTTTTCGGCCCGCTATTCCTGTTGATGCCGCTGGCTCTGTTCTCGCTCCGTAGGCGGGAGGGCCGGCAGCTCTTGTTGGCAGGCGCGATCTTCGCTCTACCCTGGTTCCTGAACATCGGAACCCGGTTCCTTATTCCGGCATTGCCGCCACTTACTCTGGCCCTCGCCCTCGCGCTCCGGCATCCCGCTGGATTGCTGCCCGCGATCGCGGTTCTGCACGGATTTCTATCCTGGTACGCAACGCCCTTTCACTACTTCGAAGTATATGCACCGCGCCTCACTAAGTTCCCGTTCCGCGCTGCCCTCCGCATTGAACCGGAGGATGTGTACCTGGCGCGTAATAGTACGGGCTACCGGGTTGACCGTATGATCGAGTGGGCCGTCCCGCGCGGGGAGAAAGTATTCTCCTTTGAGCAGATTCCCGAAGCCTGGACCACGCGGGAGATTCTCGCCAGCTACACCGGCGCTCAGAACGAAGTGATTTCGGATACAGTCTGGACTGCCCTCAGCCCTAAGTCGCTTCCCGCGCGGGAATTGGCTTTCCGATTCGAACCCCAGCCGTTGCACCGTCTGCGCGCAACCCAGACCGCGCGGCCAAACGGAGAGATGTGGAGTGTCTCCGAGTTCCAGATGTTCGCACGGGGCACGCGGTTGCTGCCCGAAGGGAATTGGCGTCTGAATGCCAATCCAAATCCCTGGGATGTTCCTCTGGCTTTCGACGACAAGCCGGTCACGCGTTGGCGATCCTGGGACCGCGCCACGCCGGGAATGTTTATCGAAGTCGATTTTGGTAAGCCGGTATTCATCGATGAAGTGCGTCTGGTGACCGCTCCGGACGCAGACCAAACGCAGGTGGATCTTCAAGGCATGGATGCGAGCGGCGAATGGTGCTTATTAGGCGCTCAACGGTCCACCTCATCACTTCATGTTACGGACAATCTCCGGCGATCGGCTATCCAGGCGTTGGTGGCGCGCGGCGTCCGCTATCTGCTGGTCGCACCGGGTGCATTCGGAGCCAACGACTTCAGCGATAACTCCGGCGAGTGGGGAATCAAGTTGGTTGGAGAATCAGGAGGCACGCGTCTCTACTCTCTGAAGCCGACTGAAGCCAGCGTTCCACCTATCGATCCTGTCGCCATCCTCCCGGCCCCCGTCCCGCCCGGTAGCTATGATGACCCCGATGCCCGGATCAGTTTGAACGCCGCCTGGACACGCGACACACAGTTCCTGGATGCCGATCGACATACGCTGACCTACTCTAACGTTCCGGGCGCCTCCGCCTCGCTGGCTTTCCATGGGAATGCGGTGACTTACGTTTATACCCGTGCTTCCAACCGGGGGATCGCAGAGGTGTTTGTTGACGGCCGGCTCAAAGACCGCGCCGACCTTTACTCCCCGGATACGGTGTGGAAGAGCCAAACCAGATACGACAGCCTTGGTACCGGCGCGCACATGATCGAGATCCGTGTCACGGGCGAACGAAGGTCGCACGCCACCGATTGCTTCGTTGACCTGGACGCGTTGATTGTCGAGTAGCTCCTACTCGTGAGCGACCACTAGCTTTCCGCGGCCGTGCCGCTGTTCTATCTGTCCCGCGTAGGCGGCGGACGACTGCGCGAACGGGACCACCGCGTCTACCACGGGTTGGAGATGACCCGTATCCAGCAGGTCGCCAATTTCAGCCAACTGCTCTTGATTCGGCTCGACGATGAAGAAAGCTTGCTTCACTCGATCGTCGGCGCTTTCTCTACCACCGGCAGCGATGGTGATTATCCTGCCGCCCGGCTTGAGTACACCCCAGGATCTCTCCAGAGTTTCGCCGCCGACTGTGTCGAACACGATGTCGATTTCGCCGGCACTATCTTCGAACCGGGTCGCCCGATAATCGATGGCCTCTTCGGCGCCCAATTGTGAGACGAAAGCAAGGTTGCGCGCGGCTGCGGTAGCAATTACGTGGGCGCCGCGAAAGCGAGCGAGCTGTATCGCGAAGACGCCCACCGCGCCTGCCCCGCCCTGTACGAGGACGCGCTCTCCCGGCTGAAGCTGGGCGCGATCGAACAGCCCTTGCCACGCGGTCAAGGCTCCGATCGGGACTGAAGCGGCCTGGCCGTGAGTCAGACTACGGGGTTTGGGCGCTACATAGGATGGCTGCGTAATGCAATACTCCGCCATTGCCCCATCGAAAAACCAGTCGTTCATGCCGTAGACCTCCTGGCCGGCATCAAAGCCCGTGACATCCTCGCCGATTGCAGCAATGACGCCCGAGAACTCGTGTCCAGGTACCGCGCGGCTGCGCTTCTCGCCGGTCTTGCTATGCGAAGTTGGATACCAAAGCAATTCAGTCGGCGTCACACCGGCCGCACACACCTGGATCAGAAGGTCGCCTCGGCCGGGTCGTGGTTGAGGAATATTCTCCTCGACCAGCGCCGAAGACCCAATGGAATCGGTCAATCGCATCGCTCTCATGCTTCTAATCGTAAAGCCGGCGCTACGGATTCCACCAAGTGTGCCGCCGTGCACAACGAACTCCGCTCGAATTATTTCCAGTCTTGACAGGTCTTTTCTTTAGACTTAATCTAAACTCATACTGTGTCTAGACCTGCTCAGGAAGCCGTCCGTCGAGCCTTCTCGCGGAGCGGCCTGCGGTGCACGCCGCAGCGGTTCGCGGTGTTGGAGCACCTGCTACGCGACCACGAGCATCCTACGGCGGACCAGATTTACCAGGCCATCAACCGTTCGGACCCGCGTGCCTCGCGCGCCACGGTATACAATAATCTTCACGTTTTGATGCGGGCCGGCATGGTCCGGGAAGTCGTACTGGCGGCGGGCGCCGTGCGGTACGACGCCAACATCGGGCATCATCACCATTTCATCTGCGAGGCTTGCGGCGGCCTGGAAGACATCGAAGGGTTCGATGCATCCCGGCTGACGCGGCCGATCGGATTGGGCGCGCGGCGCGTGCGGAATTACGAGGTCGTGTTCCGCGGGCTGTGCGAAAGTTGTTCCAAAGCACCAGCACATAAGAGGAGAGAAGAATGGGAAAAGTAGCCAGACAGGTTGTGGAACAAGCGGGCGTCAACGTCGACGTCCTGCTCGATAAACTGGTGCGCGCCGCGGGCGCGGAGTTCACCACGTTTTACTACTACACGATTCTGCGCGTGAATTCGATCGGCTTCGATGGCGAAGGCCTGAAGGAGATCATCGAAGACGCGCGGATCGAAGACCGCAATCATTTCGAGGCGTTGACGCCGCGGATTTACGAGCTGGGCGGCGCGCTGCCGCGCGACATTCGCGCCTTCGCCGATATCGCGGGATGTCCGGACGCCTACCTTCCGGCGAATCCGGCGGACTCGAAGGCCATGCTGGCGGTGCTGGTGGAGGCGGAGCGCTGCGCCATCCGCACCTACACCGAAATCTGCGACATGACGTTCGGCAAAGATCACCGGACCTACGACATGGCGCTGTCCATTCTGCACGAGGAGATCGAGCACGAGGCGTGGTTCTCGGAGTACCTGGGCGAAGGACCGTCGGGACACTTCCGCCGCGGCGCGCCGGGCGCTTCGCCGTACGTGCGGCGCTTCATGACCGCGGATTTCTCATAGCCTGTCGAACAACGTGACGTGGCATCTGGGGGGCCGGGTGGAAGAGATTCCGCCCGGCCGGACGAAGGCAGCGTGTCTGGAAGGTACGCCGGTAATCCTGGCCAACTGGGGCGGGACGTTCTATGCGATGTACGGCCTGTGCCCGCATCGGCTGAATCCGCTAGAGGGTGCGATCCTGTGGGATCACCTGATCGATTGTCCCTGGCACCATTTCCAGTACGACATTCGCACCGGCGAAAACCATTTTCCGGGCAACGTGTATCCGAAGGACTACCCGGAATTGGAGGAGCAATTGAAACCGCTCGAGACGTATCGAGTGGAACTGAGGGGGCCGGAAATATGGGTGGAACTGAAGTGACCCGGCTGACGGGAGAGGCGCTGCGCAAGCGCGCGGCCGGCATGCCGGATTGGAAGATGGTGGACGAGCAGCACCTCGCGAAGACATTCGTGTTTCCGGATTTCGTGACCGCGCTGAACTTCGTGAATCGCGTGGGCGCCGCGGCCGAGGAGCAGGGCCATCATCCCGACCTCTATCTGGCATGGGGCCGCGTGGACGTGAAAATCTGGACACACAGCGCGGGCGGCGTGACCGAGGCCGACTTCCTGCTGGCTGAGAAAGCCGACCGGGCGTTCTTCGCGCGCTAATCGGAGTCCGTTTTCAGACGTGCGAACACGATGAGATCCCGGGCGACTCCACTGATGTTGATGGCGCCGCGCAGCGTAGCTTCGCGGATGAACCCGGCGCGCTCGGCCACTGCGATGCTTCGTAGATTGCCGGGTTCGCAGCGGATCTCGATGCGATGTACTCCCAGATCGTCGAACAGATGAACCGCGAGTGCGCGACAGGCCGCGGTGGCAAGACCCTTTCCCTCATACTCGCCATCGAGCCAGTAGCCTAACGTGGCGTAGCCATCTTCGTGAATCCGAAACGAGACACACCCCGCCAGGCTGCGTCGAAACCAGATACCGAACAAGCCTCCCCGTTCGCTGCCGAAGCGCTCCAAAGTGGATCGAATGAAGGTCCGCACTCCGTATCGAAGTGGTTGCGGGCATGAACGGCAGCCAGGGTTCGAAGCGAGCCCGGTTCTTCTCAAACAATCCGAAAAGCTGTTCGGCATGGCTGTTCTGCAAAACTCCGAGCGTGGCATTGTAGTTGATCGGCAGTGTGAACCTACGGATTGTCGTCTCTCAAGGATAATCCGGAATCGTGGCTGCCGCAGGCACTCCGCACCCAGTTGACACTGGGTTGCAGGATACGGTCGCAACTCCCCTCGTTTTTTGCGTCCTGATCGGCGGCTGGGCGCGGCTACAATCCTGCTGGTACCGTGCGCACAATAGAACACTAAAAACTCGATGTGAGATATCCCGCTCTTGACCCATCCGGGCGAGCTATGACACGGTGAGAATATGTCACCGCAACTTGACCCAAACGAACAAGTTTTGATGGCCCTGAGCGAAGCGCTCAAGGCCGAACTCACTGCCGTTCACCAGTACCTTCTGCATGCCAGGATGTGCCAGAACTGGGGCTATCAACGCCTTGCGGAACACAATCGCAAAGAGTCCCTCGAAGAGATGGCGCACGCCGAAATTCTGATGGACCGTATCCTGTCGCTGAAGGCTACGCCCAACATGGCGGACGTGTCTCCCATCAATGTTGGCAGCACTGTGAAGGCCCAAATGGAAATCGAGCTGGCTCTGGAAACGGAAGCTGTTGCACGGCTCAACGCCGCTGTGAAGGCCGCCGCGGAAGCCGGCGACAACGCCTCGCGTCAACTGTTCGATAAGATCCTGCTGGATGAGGATCACCACGTCGACTATCTCGAAGGACAACTCCACATCATCAACGAA
The DNA here is from genome assembly GCA_041484525.1 of Bryobacteraceae bacterium. Taxonomy (GTDB): domain Bacteria; phylum Acidobacteriota; class Terriglobia; order Bryobacterales; family Bryobacteraceae; genus JBGPHT01. The sequence continues at coordinate 69,543 of JBGPHT010000012.1, forward strand.
ATCGGCCTGGATCAATACCTGGCCCAGCAGATCCACTAATCCACCGCTGATCCCCTTGCAATTGCCGTCCCTTCCACCGTCCAACGCCGCTACTGCCGCCACCACGGCTGTAGCGGTGAACGGCTCGGTGTGCGTGGCCGCCAGAACCGCCGCCAGCCGTCAGTAGTCCTCAGTCACACAACATTGTGAATTTTTCTAGTTGACACTCAGTTGCAGATCGGCTTAAATCACCGTAATGGCTCTTTTGCAGTTGGCTTGCAACTGGTTCAGGTAGCGAATCGCAATGCTGAAGTCTTCGATTCGAAGAGGGTCGCTCCTGGAGAGCCTGCGAAGCCGCGGCGTGTGGCTTCGGGATGGGTGCCGGCCTCCGGACCTGCCGAGCCACATCCATCTCACGTGTTTCCGCTGCGGAACGATCCAGGAGTTTATCAGTCCACTCTACGAAGAGTTGACGGCGGAAATTGCAAGCTCGCGCCGGTTTCAGGTGGAAGTCAGCCGTTTCGAAGTGGGAGGAATTTGCCGGCGCTGCTCAGGACGGAACGACACTAAGTAAACTTACCCGAGTTCTCCGGAGATGCTCTTGGCGGAGTCACCGGAGAACCCGGGCCAATCGACAACCAATACGGCTGGCGACATCCCACATTGTAGGGTCGCCTGCCCTCGGAATTCAATCGGAAAGCGGAGGACGGCTGTGGCGGGGACTCGCAAATCAAAGAAGGGCGGGACCATCGCGCACCGCCGTGGCGCGCGCGGCGGTTCAAGAAATGACAGCACAGGATCGTGGCCGGTCGCCTACCGTTGGTTGGCGACGGGGGCGCTGGTGGCCCATTCCGCTGTCGGAATGACCAGGGTCTGTTTAGCACAATCGAAAGATACAGGCACGCCGGGACAACAGGCGGCGCCTACCCGAGAGTTGCCGCTGCGGAGATTCAGCATACCGCCGGGGCCGCTCGGCAGCGTCTTGAATGCCTTCGCACATGCAACCGAGTTGCAGATTGTCACGCCCAATCCAGGATTGCGCGACGTGCCGTCGAACGGCGTCTCCGGCATGTACACCACCGAGCAGGCGCTGCGCGTTCTGCTGACCGGCACCAGCGCGGGCTTCCGGTTCTCGTCGCCCGGAACGGTCACCGTCGACCTGGCGGCGGTGAGCACGACGGTCGAGGTCACGGCCGACGCGCCGGCCATCCAGATCTCTTCGCCTAAGTACTCCGAACCCTTGCGCAACACGCCGCAAACCATCAGCACGGTTCCGCGGCAGGTGATGGAGCAGCAAGGAGCCAACACGCTCCGCGACACTCTGCGCAACGTCGCGGGCATCAGCCTGGCAGCGGGCGAAGGCGGCGCGCAGGGTGACAATCTGACGATTCGCGGCTTCAGCGCGCGGAACGATCTGTTCATCGACGGCATGCGCGATTTCGGCAGCTACTACCGCGGTCCGTTCAACACGGAAGAAGTACAGGTGCTGCAGGGGCCCTCTTCAGTGACCTTCGGACGCGGCTCCACCGGCGGTGTGGTCAACCAGGCGACCAAATATCCGAACATGCGGAAGCTCTGGAGCGCCGATGCGCAGTTCGGCTCCGACAAGACGCGACGCGTGGCGGCCGACATGGACCTGCCGCTGGCGAAGTTGGGAACCGGCGCGGCATTTCGCCTCAACCTGATGGGCCAGGAAGGCGGCGTCGCCGGCCGGGACGTGGCGGACAATCGCCGCTTCGGCGTCGCCCCCTCGCTCTCGCTGGGCCTGGGAACGCCCACCCGCTGGACGTTCGGCTTCTTTCACCAGGCGGCCAACGACATCCCCGACTATGGGATTCCGTGGTTATGGAACGGTCCCGCGCCCGTCGACCGGCACAACTACTACGGATTCGAAGACGGCAATTTCCTGCGAACCTATGCCGGCATCGGTACGGCGCGCCTGGAGCGCGATTTGAATGCCCGGACCACTCTGCGCAATCAGGTCCGATATTCGCATTACGGCCGGAATGTGCAAATCACCGAAGCCAAACCCTCAGCCACTGTCACACCGGCGACGCCTCTGCCGGCGATCGTCCTCACGCGCAACCAACTCGCAGCGATCAGCACCGAGACGTATCTCGACGACCAGTTGGATTTGACGGTGCGGTTTCGGACGGGAACCGTCGAGCACACGCTGGCCGGCGGAATCGAGGCGGGGCGGGAGACTTCCGATCCCACGCGGCTCGCCTGGGCAAACGTGCCGACAACCAGTCTGCTGAATCCGGATCCGAATCAGCCCTTCTCGGGAACCGCCACCATCTCGTCGCGCGTGAATACCGCGGCGGCCAGCGCTGGCGCCTATGCCCTGGAAACGATGAAGCTCGGTAAGAAGTGGGAGCTGACCGGCGGCGTTCGATGGGACCGTTTCGACGTGAACTACAACCAGCGCATGGCGCCCGTGGCCGCCTTCAGCCGGCTGGACAACATGACGAGTTGGCGCGCGGCGGCAGTCTACAAGCCAACCGCGACCGGCAGCATATACGCCGCGGCCAGCACCTCCTTCAACCCGTCGGCGGAATCACTCGCGCTCAGTGCCAGCACCGCCAATCTTCCGCCGGAGAAGAACCGCAACTATGAAGTGGGCTCGAAGTGGGATTTGAACCAGGGCGCATTGTCGCTGCGCACGGCGCTTTTCAGAACGGAAAAACTGAATGCGCGCGAGCCCGATCCGGCCAACACTCTATTGAACGTGCTGGCGGGAACGCAGCGCGTCGACGGCGCGCAGATCGAGGCCAGGGGACGGATTCTCAGCCGCTGGGATGTCCTGTCCAGCTACGCCTACCTCGACGCGAAGATCGTGAGATCCATCTTCTATCCGGCCGCCATCGGTGCACGTCTTGCCAATGTGCCGGCCAACAGTCTGAGTTTCTGGAGCAACATGCGGCCCGGCCGCTGGCAGACGGGTGTTGGCGCGAACTTCGTCTCCAGCCGGACCGCCAGTGCCACGGCGCCGCTCGATCCGATCACGGGCCTGCTGAAGCAGGTCCCCGGCTACTGGGTGTTCAGCGCCATGGCCAGCCATTCGTTGAACGAGTACGTCGACTTGCAGATGAACCTGAACAATCTCACAAACCGCTATTACTACGATCAGCTTCATTCGGGACACATCGTTCTCGGCGCAGGCCGGTCGGCGCTCATCGGCCTCAAATTCAAATTCCGATAAACCAGGAGACCCGAGTTGCTATTACCGATTCCCGATGTGTTGACTAGCCTAGAACTCGACCGGGCCCGGCAACTCCTCGCGCAAGCGGACTGGGTGGACGGGCGCGTCACGGCCGGCCACCAGTCCGCCCGGGCGAAGGACAACATGCAAATCCCGGAGGATCATCCATGCGCGCGCGAGCTGGGTGAGACCATCATGGAGGCGCTCGGGCGGAACACGCTGTTCATCTCCGCGGCGCTGCCGTCGAAAGTATTTCCGCCGCTCTTCAATCGCTATCAGGGTGGGCAATCGTTCGACACCCACGTCGACAACGCCATTCGCCAGGTTCGTTCCACCGGACACCGTATTCGTACGGACTTGTCCGCCACGCTGTTCCTGACTGCGCCCGATGAGTATGACGGCGGCGAGCTGGTGGTGGAGGATACGTACGGCACGCACACCGTCAAGCTGCCGGCCGGCCACGCCATCCTCTACCCGTCAACCAGCCTGCATCACGTCACGCCGGTGACGCGGGGCGCCCGCATCTGTTCGTTTTTCTGGATTCAAAGCATGGTGCGTGACGATGGCGAACGCACCCTGCTGTTCGATCTCGATATGGGCGTGCAGCGCATCAGTCAGGACGCGCCCGATCATCCGGCCGCGGTCCAGCTCACCGGGGTCTATCACAACCTGCTGCGCCGGTGGGCGGAGATATAAAGGATGCGGCAAATTCTGTTTTGGTCGCACCTGATGGCCGGCGTCACAGCGGGCAGCGTAATTCTCATCATGTCGATCACGGGCGTGCTGTTGGGATTCGAGCGGCAGATCGTCGCGTGGGCGGACACGCGCGCGTTACCGCGGATCGCCGCTTCGGGGGCGCGGCCGTTGCCGGCGGAGGATCTGCTCGCGAGCGCGGGCGGATTTGCGGGGGCCTCTCCGGCAACGCTGACCGTGCGCGCCGATGCCGCGGCCCCGGTGGAGGTCGCATTCGGCCGCGAGAGGACGCTGTTTCTCGATCCTTACACCGGCGCCGTTATCGGCGAGGGATCGAAGCCGGTGCGCGCATTCTTCGAACGCGTTGTGGCGTGGCACCGCTGGCTGGGAGCCACCGGGTCGAATCGCGAACTTGGCAAGAGTGTCACGGGTGCGTCGAACCTGCTCTTCCTGCTTGTGGTCGCGACTGGTCCCTTCATCTGGATGCCGCGCAAGTGGACCTGGCAGAATCTACGCTCAGGTCTGCTATACCGTCGCGGCTTGAGAGAGCGGGCGCGCGACTGGAACTGGCACGCGGTGACCGGTATCTGGTGCGCCGTCCCGCTCTTCTTGGTGGTTCTCACCGCGACGGTGATGTCTTAATGGATGGGCTAACAACCTTCTCTATCGAATCACCGGGACTGAACCGCCAGTGCAGGCAGCGCGACCCGGTGCGGAGCGTATTCGAAAAAGCCAGGACCAGTGGGTCGGCTTGGAGGCGCTGCTGCTTCGTGCCAAACAACATTCACCAGCATGGAAGAGTATCAGCGTGCGCCAGTCGCCCGGCGCCGGCGTCGCCTTCATCATCGACGAGGGCAGCGGAGGCCAGCCGCAGCGGCGTGCGCAACTCACCCTGAATCGGAAGACGGGAGAAGTTGTACGCTGGGAACCGTTCTCGGCTAACAATGCCGGCCGGAGATTGCGTAGTTGGGCGCGCTTCGTCCACACCGGCGAAGCGGGCGGCGCGATCGGACAGACGGTGGCGACGATCGCATCCGCCGGCGGAGCTCTGCTGGTTTTGACCGGCCTCGCGCTCGCGTGCCGGCGGCTTTGGGCGTGGAGATCGCGGCGCGCAAAACAGCGTCAGGGCGAACTCGTTGCCGCCTTCGCCCGTAGTGTGCACGCAGGTAACGAGGAGCCTCTTCAGTTGGTAGGGCAGGCTCCCGGTCCTGCGGCCAGCCCCCCGGCTGGCCTAGCCCACTCGAAGCAACCGCGCCAGTCTGGCGAGTTCAATTCGGGTGCAGCCCGCTGAAATGTTGGAGGAATGAGTGCCCGTGACCGCGGTGCGGTCACGGCGGGCCGTAAGTCCCATGGTTGCAATGCCAAAAGGGGTGGCGTGACCGAACCGCGGTCGCGCGCATGGCAAGCCGTGGGATTTGCAAACAAACGCGCGTGCCCGGTGCTAGAATCGGACTGTCCGCCTGGTGGAAAAGTCAAACTGGATGGGTGCTAGACCTAACGCACGGCAACGGACCGCGGTGCCCGTGGTGCATGCCGTTCCCAGTTTGATTGTCTTCGGACTCCTCGTAGCAGCGGCCCAGGCCGCTACTCTGGTCCAGCGTCCCTATCTGCAAAACCAGCACGACGATCGTGTGACGATCATGTGGTCGATGCGCGACAACCTTCCTGGTGTAGTTCAATATTCCGCCGATCAAGTCTCTTGGCAAACGGCCGCGCCTCGGACCTCCCGCGCGTTTCCGCCTTCGGTCACCGGACTGAGTTACACCTTCTATCAATATCAAGTGGAACTGACAGGTCTCACTCCCGGCACCGATTACACGTACCGCGTGATGGTGGACGGACAGGACCAGATGCAGGACCCCAAATACCGGTTCCACACAGCCGCTCCCGGGGCGTTCAGTTTTCTGGTCCTGGGCGACAGCGGAACCGGATACCCCGGACAGGTGGCAGTGGCGCTTCGCCTGGTCACGGAACAGCCGGACCTGGTCCTGCACGTTGGCGATGTCGGGCAATACGTGGGCGTGTTCGAAGAATATGCCGACTACTACTTTGAATACTACTGGAGCCTGATGCGGCAGGTGCCGTTCTTTTCCGCCCCGGGGAACCACGATTACCTGACGGCGAATGCGGTTCCGTATCTGAGCTATCAGGCGCCGCCGGCCGACACTGTGCCTGTTCCCGATGTGGGACGCTACTATTCGTTCACCCGCGGCGACGTCCACTTTGTAGCTCTCGACTCGAATCTGCTGACCGACGCCGTCGCGACGCGGCGCATGCTGGCGTGGCTGGAAAACGATCTGAGCACGACGCAGGCAGTGTGGCGGGTCGCGTTTTTTCACCATCTTCCGTATCCCATCGAGCATCACGTCGGCGATCCCAACTGCGTGGCGGCGCAATCGCTACTGGTTCCTATTTTCGACAGGTACAATGTCCAGCTCGTATTTAACGGGCATGAGCATACGTATCAGCGCACCAAGCCGATGCGCGGCAACACGCCGGTTTCCTCGGGAATGGGCACGGTGTATATGGTGTCGGGCGGCGGAGGCGGCACCTTGCATCCGGTGGTGCCGATGAATTTCCTGGCGCACGCGGAGTCGGTATACCATTACCTGCGGGTGGAAGCGGACGCCTCGCAGATCACGATCCATGCGATCGGAACCGACGGCAAGGAGTTCGACCGCGTCAGCCTGGTGCGCCCGCTGCTTTCGGCGAGCACTCCCGTTTTGAATGCCGCCTCGGGCGCGCCGGTGGTGGCGCCGGGAGGGCTGATGTCCATTTTCGGGACCGGCCTCGCAAACGGCACCAGCCAGTCTTCCGGATCGTTGCCGCTGGCGCTCTTGGGTACCACGGTTACGGTGAACGACAAGCCCGTTCCGCTGCTGTATGCGTCCTCAGGGCAGATCAACGCTCAGATGCCGTACGACGTGCGCGGCACCGCAGTCCTGCGCGTGACCACGGCCAGCGGATTCGCCGAGACCGGCATCACCATTTCGGATACCGCCCCCGGCATTTTCCCCGGCGGCGTATGGCACGCGAGCGGCAAGCCGGTTACCAACGCATCGCCTGTCACGGCGGGCGAGACGCTGGTGATCTACCTGACCGGCCTGGGAGCAGTGGACGGCAGCATCGCGGCCGGAGAGGCCGCGCCGTCTTCGCCACTGGCACAGGCCGTGGCCCCGGTGGAAGTGCAGATCGGCGACCGGTCGGTGAAGCCGTTCTTCGCAGGTCTGACGCCGGGGTTCGCCGGCGTCTATCAGGTGAATGTCGTGACCCCGGCGGACCTGGCCCCACAGGTGTGCCTGCTCCGCATTTCAGCCCAAGGAAATCTCAGCAACGGGTTCAGCGTCCAGGTGCAGGGCGCGACGAAGCCGCAAGCGCAAACCGCGCTCCGCGGGCATCGCCGCTAGAAGCGGCCCAAGCTCTGCAGCAGCTCTTTGATCTTCCGCTCGTCTGCCGGCGTGGGCTTGTTCTCGAGGGCGGCGTTCAGTTCTTGAATGGCGGCGGCGCGTTCGCCGTTCTGCAGCATGGCGAGGGCGAGGTGATGGTGAAAGGGGGCCTGCCCGGGCGACTTCTGGACCAGATCGCGGAAGAGGGTGAGGGCGCCGGCCGTATCGTTCTTCTTCAGCAGTATCCAACCGATGGTGCCGTCGATCTCGTTGAGGTTGGGCAATGCCTGCTTGGCGCGCGCGGCGAGATCGAGCGCGGTGTCGAGATCGCCGCCGGTTTCGGACATCAGGAAAGCCAGATTGTTCAGAGCGACGCCGTTGTTGGGATCGAGGTTGACGACCGCGCGGTATAGCTCTCCGGCCTCATCGCGGCGGCCGACGCCATCGAGCACCAGGGCAAGGGTGGTGAGGACCGTCACATTGCCAGGCTGGATTTCTCTCGCTTCCCGCAGGTTCGCTATCGCGGCCTCGGAGTCACCCTTGCGGCGGTAGGTTTCGCCGATCCGCAGGTAGATGTCGGCGCGCTTTGGGGAGTCCGGCGCCGTCAGATCGAGCGCCTTGCGGAATTCCGGGATCGCGAGATCGTAGTTACCGGCGCGGGTAGCGGTGTTGCCGAGCGCGAGGTGGTTGGCGGCGTTTGTGGGGTCCCGATCGACTTGCTCCTGGAGCAACGCGAGGGCGTCTTCGGTGCGCTGCTGGTCCATGTAAGCTTCGACCAGTCCCATGAGGCCGCGGGTATTCGAGTGATTCAGCCGGTCAGCCTGCCGGAAGGACTCCTCGGCCTCCTGGTACTTCTTGTCGCGGAGCGCCGTCAGGCCTCGCTGGTACATCACCTCATCCGGCGACTGCGTGTGCGGCGCGTTTTGCTGCGCTTTCAGGAAACCGCCGGCAAGCGGGACGAGAGTGGCGGCGGTGAAAATGGCGGCGGCGCAGGCGCGCAACGCCACCGAAGAGCGGCGGGTGAGATCGGCAGACATGATGTACTCCATTCGTCGTTGTAGGTTCGAGCCGTTGATGCCGGCGTAGGTGGTGTCGCCGGTGAACGCCATGCGGCAAACTTTCAAAATCCCCGAGAGGTAATCCTCCGGGCGCGCGCCGCGGGCGAGCACGAGCTTGTCGCAAGCGGCTTCGCGTTCCGCCAGGAGGCGATGTTCCATCCACCAGAGGAGCGGGTGGAACCAGAAGACCGAAACGATCGCGTGAACCGCGGCGGCGGTGAGATTGTCGCGGCGCGCGATGTGCGCCAGCTCATGCGCGAGTACGGCGTCGAGCTCAGCGGCAGTGAGTGCGGTAAAAAGGCCGTCGGCGAGCAGGATCGAGGGCCGCAGCCCACCCGCAGGCGCCGGGTGCGTGGCCGGGTGAGACGATGCGAAGCTCCGGTGTGGAGCTGAGGCCGAGGCTATGCGCGGCTGACTACAGCGCTTCGGTTTCGAGCGAAGACGGTGGGCGAACTGCAGGGATGCGCGTGCGGAGCCGGCGAGCCCAGACTCCCAGGGAGAGGACGGCGCCAGCACCCCAGAGAATCGGCAGAGGGTTGAGGGGCGCGCTACGCGGCGGCACGCGCCCGGGCAAGGGAGCGGCGCCTTCGACGCGCAGCAGCAGGCGGCCGATTTCGTCGAACGCCGGCGGGCGCGCCGGCACGTAGCGCACCAGCATTCCGCCGGCTTGGGCGAGCCAGGGCGTGGGCAGTGCGAAGCGAAATACGGCGGCCAGCAGAATCGCGTACCGCCACGCTGCGCGCTGGCGGCGCAACACGAATGCGGCTGCGATCGCGACCAGCGCGGCGGCGGCGGTGGCGGCGATCAAGTGCCCGGTCATGACTTTTTCCCCCGCTTCGCCATCGCGGTCTCGGCGGCGCGGATGTCCTGTAGCGAGAGCTTGCCGGACTCGACCAGGTGCGCCATGACGGGTGCGGCCGAACCGCCGAAGAGGTCGAGAAGATCGTCGATCAGGCGGCGGTAGACCGCCTTGCGCGTCATCACGGGTTCGAAGATGTGGGCGTTGCCGATCTTCTTGACGCGGCGCACCGCCTTCTTTTCTTCGAGGCGATAGATCATGGTCTGGACCGTGGTGTAGGCCGGCCGCCCGGCTTCCGGGAGCGCCTCCTGGATTTCGCGCACGGACGCGGAGCCGAGCTTCCACAGCGGTTCCAGGAGCTCGAGTTCGAAACGGGTGATCCGGGGTTTGGCCATCTCTACTAACTCCGTTGTTGATGCTACTACGAATTTAGGCGGAGTGCAAGAGGGAATTTGCGGGGTTGATATAATCCGCCCAGGGTTGGGTAGCGTGGCATACTATTCTCAAAGGCGGATGCCCTCATGCCGTGGCGATTTTCGGCGGTGCCCCGGCGTTCGCGATCTCGGAGGCCTACCGGAATGTCGCGCTGTGGCGCGTTTGCAATCATTGTCGGGGTCGTGATCGCAAGCTGGACTTCCGGTGTCGCCGAAGACGTGATGCCGTCTTGGTATCCGCTTCAACCGGGTGACACATGGATTTATCAGAATGAGTCTCGCGATGGGAATATGGCTCATCCTAGCGTTGAGCGCTGGACGACGGAAGAGACCATCGTCAGTGCGCGGGCGCTTCCTGAACCTGCGGGAACCCTAGTCACGAAGCGGACGAGAGTGCTCGACCACATCGTCCCGCCTGGTTTCATGCCACAGAATGATTCCACTAAACGTGTGCTGTCCGAATCGCACCTCCTGATCCATCAAAGCTGTCTCTATGTGCTGGATGGGATCGATGCCCAAGGGGCGGCATGCGACCCTAACATCGTTAACTCCACGTGTCTGCGACCACTCGATCAGAACAATCACGTCCGCCCTGAGTACTGGGACGATTTGGTTCGCGGCAAGATACCGGCCGATTTTTGCTTTCCGATGGTCGTAGGGATGACGTGGGGCAGGGTTCCCGTCACGTCTCCAGCCAACGAGTGGGTGTGGGACGTAAAGGGACTCAATGCCGACCCGTTCGGGCAGCCGGGAGGCAAGACGTTTCATCTGTCGTCTCATCTCGGATCGGGAACGGCGATTGACCGCTGGTTCGAGGAAGGGACCGGCCTGGTTCAGGAAGTGATCGAACATCACGGCACCTACGACGAGGATCGCCGGCAGCTTTTGAGAGCGACCATCCAAGGAAAGACGCAAAGCTACCAACTGACGCCGGCGCGAACAGTCCCGTTGAGCGAGTGGGATTGCAGGGGTCCTGGCTGGCGGCATTTTTCCCGTGCAGACGGCGCCTCTTTCAGTGGTATCGCAGACTGCATCGGCTATTCGTCAAACGGAAAGTAAGGCTCGGGAGGAGCGGATTCGCAAATCGGTCTACGATGATCCGCCTACACGACCGAGGGGATGGGGACTGGGGCGTGGCCTTGGAATATATCTCCGAAGAACGCGATGACTTCGTCGTGCAGGACTCCGTTATCGGCGAGCGTCGATTCTGAAACTAACGTGTGCGGCTGGCCATGCATGTCGGTGACGCGCCCGCCGGCTTCCTGCACCAGAAGCTTGCCGGCGGCCATGTCCCAGGACTTCAGGCCGAATTCCCAAAAGAAGTCGAGGCGCCCGCAGGCGACATACGCGATGTCGATGGCGGCGGAACCGGTGCGGCGCACGCCGTGCGAGGCCATGGCGAGCTGGTAATAGAAATGGATATTGATATTGTGGCGGCGTTTGCGGCTGGGGAATCCGGTGGACGCCAGGCTGTCGGCGATCGTCTTCGCCTTGGAAACGTGGATGCGGCGGTTGTTCAGGTACGCGCCCGCGCCGCGCTCGGCGCTGAAAAGCTCCTGGCGCAGCGGATCGTAGACCACGCCCGCGATCATTTCACCAGCGTGCGCCAGACCGATCGAGACATTGAAGACCGGAAAGTTGTGGGCGAAGTTGGTAGTGCCGTCGAGCGGGTCGACGTACCAGCAGTATTCAGACGCCGCTTCGTGCCCGCCGCCTTCCTCGGCCACAATGCCGTGCGTGGGGAAGTGCGACCGCAGGCGTTCGACCACGAGTTTCTCGGAAGCGCGGTCGGCCTCGGTGACGAGATCGAATTCGCCTTTTAGCTCGAACGGGATGCGGCGTTCGTAGAAATTCGCCAGCAGCGTGCCGGCCTCGCGCGCGATTTCGACGGCCGTTTCCAGGTATGGCAAGCGGCTAGCTCTCTTCGCTCAGGTACTTGATGTCGTGCTTGAAGATGAAGAGGTTCGGCTTGCCCTGGCGGGTGATGCGGATGAAAGACTTGTCGTAATACTCGATCGTGCCCACGACCTCCTCGCCGTCCGCCAGCTTCACCCGGACGAGTGTGGCGTTGTCGATGAGCTGCTTGAGGTACTTGGTTTCCTCGAACGTCTGCTCGGGCGCGCGCCCCGGTTTACCATGCTGTGCCGTAATCACTGATCCTGCCGTTTCTTCTTTCTCTCCGGAGCGACCGAAACCCCGCCGGCCTGGCTGCGGGAATCACCCTCGGAATCCCCATAATAGCCGTTGCGCGCCGACACCCGCAAACCAGGCGGTTTCACTTTGACGGTGAGCGCGTGAAACGAGTCCTTCGTGAGGGGCACATCGCGCGGATAGAATCCCAACAGGTATTGCGTGCGGAGTTCGGTGATGATGTCGGCGAAGGCCCGGTCGAGCTCCACGCCGACGGTGGGGAAGAAGGTGCGGCCGCCGGTGCCTTCGGCCATGAAAATGAGCGAATGCTCGCCGCCCGTATTGCGCCCGGCCGGGTTGGTGATGGGCATGACGACCACCGGATAAATGACGGCGTCGGCGAGCTGCGCTTCGAGGAGCGCTTTGTGGAGGGAGGTGGCGCTAGTCGTGTCGCCGCCATCGGTGACGATCACGATCACCTTGCGTCCCTCGCGCATTTCGAGTTCCTGCGAGGCGTAATGGATGGCGTCGTAGATGGAGCTGCCGGCATCGCCCTTCATCGACTTCAGGATTTTTTCGAGCGACTGGTAGTTGCGGGTCCAGCGGCGTTCGAGGCGCACCTCGTCGTTGAATGTGTAGAGCTGGACGGCGTCGCTCGAATTACCGGAGTTGAACAGCGCCCTCAGAAACTTGTTGGCGGATTCCGCTTCGTACTTCAGCTCGATGGCGGTGGAGCCGCTGTTATCGATGAGGAGCGCGACGGAGAGTGGCTGCTCGGTGGTGCGCTCGAAGACCGCGATCTCCTGCGGGACGCCGCGGTCGAGCACTTCGAACTCCGGCTTCCCCAGGTTGCCGACGAGGTCGCCGGAATTATTCTTGACCGTGGCGATGACGTGGACGAGTTTGACGTCGACCCTGATGACCGGCGATTGTTGCGCGAAGGCCGCGGCACAGAGCACGCCCAGCGCGAGTTTAGCCCACGACTGGCACATGCCGGTCCCACTCTCCTTCCACCCAGACTTCGCCGTCGACGAAATGCTCCTTCTTCCAGATGGGGACGATTTTCTTGAGGCGGTCGATGCCTTCGAGCGCTGCCTCGAACGCCGGGCGGCGGTGCGGCGCGGTGACGATTACGGCGACGCTGGTTTCGCCGATCAGCAGGCGGCCAAGGCGGTGGACCATGGCGATGCGGCCGATGGCGTGAGCGGCGGCGATCTCCTCGCCGATCTGCGCCATCAGCTTGAGCGCCATCGGCTCGTAGCATTCGTAGTCGAGGCAGAGGGTGGGACGGCCTTTGGTGTGGTTGCGGACGGTGCCTTCGAAAGTGACGACGGCGCCTTCGGCTCCGGACATGAGGCGCGCGATCGTGGCGTGGGTGCCGATGGCATGGCGGGTGAGCGCGAAGTAGTGACCGTTGCGCGAAATCTCGAGCGGGTCGCGGGGGGCGGCGCCTCCGCTCACCGGCGGGAGGAAGGCCACCTCGTCACCCTCCTCGAGCTTGGTGGAGAGATCGGCAAATTCGTGATTCCGGGCCACTACAATGCTGCCGGCCAAGTCTCGCAGGCGCGGATAGCGGAGGGCGACGTGATCGAACGCGGCACGGAGGTCGGCTCCGTCCGGGAGATCGGCGTCCTCGGCGGAATGGCCGGCGAGGTCCTTTAACATTCCAAAAAAGAGCACACGCGCGCGCATTGAGGACGTTGTCTTCCAGTCTAACAGACGGTTGGCGCAGGCCTTTCGTTGCACGTGCGTTACAATCGAGTTTCCCGGAAATGCGACCCGAAACCGAGACGCGGCTGCGTGTGCGCTACGCGGAAACCGACCAGATGGGTGTGGTTTACTACGCGAATTACCTGGTGTGGATGGAAGTCGGACGCGTCGAATTGTGCCGGGCCTGCGGGTTCAACTACCGAGACATGGAGCGCGAGGATGGAGTGCTGCTGGCGGTGGCGGAGGCGCATTGCCGCTACTCGTCGCCGGCGCGTTATGACGATGAAGTCACGGTCAAGACGTGGATCGAAACCGCCAATCCGCGGATGGTGACGTTCGGGTACGAGATGCGTCTGGCGGAGGACGACCGCAAGCTGGCGACGGGATTCACGCGGCACATTTTCCTGTCGCGGGAGCTACGGCCGACGCGCTTGCCGCAGCGATACTTCGCGATGTTCGGACTCGGCGCGCCATAGTCGCAGAACACACGGACTACAATTAGATATGCGCATCCTTCTCTTCAGCGGCAAAGGAGGCGTCGGGAAAACCAGTCTTGCCGCAGCCACCGGACTGCAGTTATCCCGCTTGGGACATCGCACCCTGGTGATGAGCGTCGACCCGGCGCACAGTTTGGCGGACGCGTTCGACCTCGAGACCAGCCTGTTCCACAGCCAGACGGGCGACCCGTACGACATCAGCGACCGCCTCGCCATCCACGAAGTCAACATTCAGAAGGAGATCAAACGTCACTGGCGCGAGATCTCGTCGTACGTGATATCGGTGCTGCGCACCACGGGGATCAGCGACGTGGAGGCGGAGGAACTGGCGATTCTTCCCGGCATGGAAGAGCTGAGCGCGATGATGTACGTGAATCAGTTTCGCCGGGAGCAGCGCTACGACACGATCGTGCTGGACTGCGCGCCCACCGCCGAATCGATGCGCTTCGTGTCGATGCCGACCACGCTCGAGTGGTACATGAAGCACATTTTCCCCTTCCAGCGCGGGTTGTTGAAGGCGGTGCGGCCGCTGGCGAACCGCGTGTCGCCGATGGAACTGCCGCCGGACAGCTATTTCGCCAACATCCAGGGCCTGTTCCAGCGCCTCGACGGCATCGGCGATCTGTTGGAGGACCCGCGGTTGACGAGCGTGCGGCTGGTTACGAACCCGGAGCGGATGGTGCTGCGCGAGACGCAGCGGGCGTTCGTCTACTTCTCGCTGCACGGGTTGACCGTGGACGGGATCATCGTGAACCGTGTGCTGCCGGAGACGATCACGGACACGTTTTTCAAGGAGTGGCGGGTGTCGCAGGGGAAGATTCTGGAAGAGATCGACGCATACTTTGCGCCCGTGGCGGTCAAGCGGGTGCCGTTGTTCACGCACGAAGTGCTGGGGCGGGAGCGCTTGGAGGAGTTGGCGCGGTCGCTCTATACGGAGCAAGAGGACCCGGCGGCCGTGACGCGCACGGAGGCGCCGTTCACGTTTGTGAAATGCGACGGGCATTACGAAGTGAAGCTGCAATTGCCGTTCGCGGTGAAGGGCGACGTGGGGCTGTTCAAGAAGGGCGACGAACTGGTGGTGGAGATCGGCACGCTGCGGCGGCACATCGGGCTGCCGGTATCGATGGCGGGGCTTTCGCCCAGCCGCGCGAAGTTGGAGAATAAGGTACTGACCGTGGAGATGAAGGAGAGCTGAGATGGACGAGCAAACGACGACCAAGACCGAAGCGCCGGGCTGCTTCATTTGCACCACGGCGCTGCCGCTGCTCGAGCGGTGCTGGTCGGAGGCGACGAAGGATCACTTCCGGAATTCGCGGATCGAGTTCTTGAAAGGGATTCGGAGTCTGATCGACGACCGCATCGCGCACTTGGCGCGGACAGAGACGCACGGGACGAAGGTGACGGTGGAGTAATGAATTCAGGGATGCTCCCGGCGGCCTGCGCGAAATCAGCAGCATATCGCGTAGAGTCGGCGCGTCCCCGAATTCCTTCACCGCTTCTCGCTAACGTCGCAGAGCCGTGGAGGGCGCTGTTTCGTTCGCGAACCGGTTCCCGGCTCGGGTGATTGATGCGCCGGGAGCGGGGCTTGCAGAGGCCAATCGACACCGGGCTTTGCGACTCCTGAAGCGACTACTGCTCAAGCGCATCTTTGTCCCGCCGATCCGTCGACCGATTTGGCGGCGGGCCTCAACGGGCAGTCGTAAGTTGGTCTCAATCGCTCCTTCGTCAGCAAATCCTTCCGGTCCGTAATCGGCGCCTCACCGTAATGTCGCTTGCGTGTCTGTCTTAATCGCTTCTTCGTCAGCGAATCCTTCCGGTCAACGCAGTGCGTCGTCGGTTCAACCACGACTACTCCCCGTCTCAATCGCTTCATTCGTCAGCGAATCCTTCCGGTCTCGGCCTTGCCTCCGGAAGTGAGAACGATTCAGGCCCGCGCCGATTCGGGCTTCTACTGTGGGGAGGCAGTCGAGGCCTACGAGAAGAGGGGCGTACAATTCATCGTCTCGGCGCGGCAAACGTCCCGGCTGGTGGATGAGCGGAAAGCGGCCGGCTGGAAACGATCTCCGCGCACCGATGCCGAGGGTCAATGC